>NZ_JAEOAH010000099.1 GCF_016612995.1 Viridibacillus soli | reverse complement strand
TCGGTTTATTAGACTTGTTAATTGGAAAAACGGTTGAAATCGCACTTGAAAAGAAACTCATTAAAAGTAATACCATTATTGTGGACGCCACGCATACAAAAGCACGTTACAATCAAAAGTCACCAAAAGAATTCCTACAAGAAAAATCAAAGAATGTCCGAAAAGCTGTCTATAAAATCGATGAATCCATGAAAGAAAAATTTCCTAAAAAAACAACTTCTAACGAAGTAACAGATGAGTTAGTCTACTGTGAAAAAGTCATTGAAGTGATTGAAAAAGAACCACAGCTAGCTCAAGTACCAGCTGTGAAAGAACGTCTCAATACATTAAAGGAAATCGTGGGTGACTATCAACATCACCTCCAATATTCGGCAGATACAGAGGCACGTGTTGGTCATAAATCAGTCGACTCGTCTTTCTTTGGCTACAAAACGCATATTGCGATGAGTGATGAACGAATTATTACAGCGGCAACCATTACAACAGGTGAAAAA
>NZ_JAEOAH010000098.1 GCF_016612995.1 Viridibacillus soli | reverse complement strand
TACCCATGCGGATTTTTCAACTCACTATTTTTCGCTTCAATTTTATAGCGATTTCGTGCGAGCTCTTTAAATTCCTCGGTCTCTTGGAAAGCAGCCTGTTCTTCATGTTCAGAAGATTTGATAGTGATGGAATACGTTTTACTTTTGGCACCTTCCTTATAACAGCCTTCTTTCAGTGGACACGTTTTACACTTTTCGATGTCAAAATAAAACGTCACCGATTGATTGGTATTTTGATTTTTCTTCCCTGTTCGCGCTTTTCTTGTCGCCATGTGACCAGCTGGACATACAAACATGCCGGCATCTTTATTAAAATCAAATTCTTTTTCTTTCGCATGTCCTCCGGTTGTAAGGATTGGATTTAGTTTTGCGACTAATTGAATCTGTTCTTGATTTGTATGAACTAAATTATTTTTCCCTGAATATGCAGTGTCACCAATTACTGTATCAATTTCCATTCCAGTTACTTTACTTTTCTGGATTAATTCTTGTAAATAATGTCCATCACTTTTT
>NZ_JAEOAH010000097.1 GCF_016612995.1 Viridibacillus soli | reverse complement strand
AACGAAATAGATATCATCTTCGGATGATACGCTAGCAAAGCAAATGAGCTTTCAAACTAACTTTTATGGAGAGTTTGATCCTGGCTCAGGACGAACGCTGGCGGCGTGCCTAATACATGCAAGTCGAGCGAATGATGAAGAAGCTTGCTTCTTCTGATTTAGCGGCGGACGGGTGAGTAACACGTGGGCAACCTACCTAGTAGATTGGGATAACTCCGGGAAACCGGGGCTAATACCGAATAATTCATTTCACCTCATGGTGAGATGCTGAAAGGCGGTTTCGGCTGTCACTACTAGATGGGCCCGCGGTGCATTAGCTAGTTGGTGGGGTAATGGCCTACCAAGGCAACGATGCATAGCCGACCTGAGAGGGTGATCGGCCACATTGGGACTGAGACACGGCCCAAACTCCTACGGGAGGCAGCAGTAGGGAATCTTCCACAATGGACGAAAGTCTGATGGAGCAACGCCGCGTGAGTGATGAAGGTTTTCGGATCGTAAAACTCTGTTGTAAGGGAAGAACAAGTACGTTAGTAACTGAACGTACCTTGACGGTACCTTATTAGAAAGCCACGGCTAACTACGTGCCAGCAGCCGCGGTA
>NZ_JAEOAH010000096.1 GCF_016612995.1 Viridibacillus soli | reverse complement strand
GAGGCCACTGAAAAAGTCCTCAAAGATATTTCAAAGCGAGTAAGTGAACGATTTATCGTTCACTTACTCGCTTTTTTAAATTGGGGAGCTGTTGATTTACGTTCCAGGCGGACGCGTTCCGCCGGCATGGCTTCAGCCTCCTCGTCGCTACGCTCCTGCGGGGTCTTCACCTCATGCTATTCCGGCTGGAGTCGCCGCCTTCCACTCCAATCAACTAGTATCTGCTTACCAGGAAGGAAATTTTCTTCTCCTATCTAAAGAATCATCCTTTTCCTGTATACTAAAATAAAGTAAATGCAGGTGGTGCGTCCCATGATTTCAAACAAGGAAACCCTTAACCTAAGTCCATACATGGCGATTTACGATATCGTCGTGCCAAAAGACAACATGCTTCGCCAAATCAATGAACTTGTGGATTTTTCCTTTATTCTAGAAGAGCTGAAAACTAAATACTGTTTGGATAACGGTCGCAATGCGATTCCACCAATTCGTATGTTTAAGTATCTATTATTAAAGGCGATTCATGATGTATCGGACGTTGACTTGGTTGAACGTTCTCGATATGACATGTCCTTTAAATATTTCTTAGATTTGGCGCCAGAAGA
>NZ_JAEOAH010000095.1 GCF_016612995.1 Viridibacillus soli | reverse complement strand
GACATTTTATTAAAAGACGAATAGAGGGATACACATGGACACTATATTACAATTCAAAAATCTAAATTATCACTATCACAGCAATAATAAAAAAATTACTATATTAGATAATGTAAACTTTTCGTTTCAAACGGGATGCTTATATACCATTTTAGGACCATCAGGATCGGGAAAAACAACTACCCTTAGTTTAGCAAGTGGATTAGATGTTCCAAGAGGTGGTTATGTATTATACAAAGGAAGGGATATACGGAAGATAGGCCTAGATACTTATCGAAACAAACACGTTGCGATTATCTTTCAATCGTATAACCTCATTACGTATATGACAGCTCTTCAAAATGTAGTCACCGCGATGGAGATTACAGGGGTCGATGTGAAAGACAAAAAAGGAAGAGCACTTGAGTTATTAAGTAAGGTAGGCCTGACAGAAGTAGAAGCAAAAAGGAAAGTATTACAGCTTAGTGGTGGTCAGCAACAACGTGTGGCGATTGCTCGTGCACTATCTTGTGACGTAGATTTATTAATTGCTGATGAACCAACTGGAAATCTAGACCAAGAAACTTCTATGGGAATTATTGAGTTATTTAAAGAACTTGCTCATAAAGAAAATAAATGTATTATTGTTGTGACGCATTCCCAAGAGGTGGCTAAACAATCAGATAAAGCGGTGTATCTAGAAAAAAGAAATTTA
>NZ_JAEOAH010000094.1 GCF_016612995.1 Viridibacillus soli | reverse complement strand
CTATTTCGAACAATTCAAGGGTGCATATATTGAGCAACACCAAGAAGTAGTTCAAGTAATTGAAGAGCTTATAACAAAATATGGGTTAGTGAAATATCCTAATAAATATATCTCGGTAAGAAATGGTCCTGTTTATATATTTCCTTACGACAACATTGAGGTAGATATGGATAATTCTCAAGAGCTACTTGATGATTTTAAAAAGACCCAAAAGATAGATACTACTAAACTTTTACCTACATTAATACCAAGTGACCCCCGAAGCAATATTAGTGATGGCGAGCATGGTAGGTATGCAACGGAAATAGGTGTGGTGAATTTTCAATTTGAATTTGATATGAATAAAAATGAACATCCTATTCCAAACGCCAAAGATCTAATTGAGGACTTTCAAAAAAGTGGAGTATTAACAAAAGGAATATACAGTATCTATATGCGCGTAGATGATTCAAATCCAAAACATTTTGTGGGATGGGAAAATAATAGTGTAGTTTTGTTTGAAGTCGATGGAAATGGTGAATATACAATAATTGCTACTCCTAAATATGGTGATTTTTGGGACACTTACTTTTATGGTGATTACGCAGCTGAAAAAAATATAAAATAGAATTTTAGGTTGAATTACTTAATTGGAATTGACTAAAAATACACATGGTGTTACCCCTATTAGTAATAAACTGGATCTACGTCAAGACTTTAGACACTCTCAAGTTAATT
>NZ_JAEOAH010000093.1 GCF_016612995.1 Viridibacillus soli | reverse complement strand
CCCGAAAAATGTGGTGGGGTAGATTTCTGTGTACCCTCGTTTTTTACGCTGCTGCTCGGCACATTTTCTCGTACGCATCGGGTGTGAGATAACCAATGCTACCGTGAATGCGCTTGCGATTGTACCAACCTTCGATGTATTTAAATAAGGCAACGCGTGCAGTTTCAAAGCAGTCATAGCGCGTTCGGTACACTTCTTCTTTTTTCAGTGTTGCGTGAAAAGATTCGATGCACGCATTGTCATACGGGCATCCTTTACGGCTGAACGATGGAATCATTTCATACTTTTTCAGTTGTTCCTGGGCATCTACGCTTGTATATTGTGAGCCTAAATCCGTGTGTACAATGAGTCCTGGTGCTGGTTTTTGTGCTTGGACGGCATTGTCGAGTGCGTCTAAAATGAGATCCACGGTCATTTTACGTCCAAATTTATATCCGACAATTTTCTTTGTGTGTAAATCTAATACCGACGCCAAATAGCACCAACCGTCGCGCAGTGTGTGAATATACGTAATATCTGCCACCCATTTTTCATTGATGGTTTCGGTTGTAAAGTCTTGCGCCAGTAAGTTTTCACGTTCTTCCACTGGCTTCTGTGATGACGTCGGTCTGTACTTTTTTGTGATGTTCGAACGAATGCCTGCCTTTTTCATAATGCGCTGTACGCGATCAATACTGCCTGTGTAGCCCTCTTGTTTAAGAATGGCAAAGATTTTCGGTGCACCATAACGGCCGTCACTTTCCTTATGAATGACGCGAATGCGTGCGAGTAGCTCTTCATTAGCGATGATAGCTGTTCGGCTTTTTATGAAAAGATTGATAATACGTACTTTTTGGATCTACGTCAAGACTTTAGACACTCTCAAGTTAATT
>NZ_JAEOAH010000092.1 GCF_016612995.1 Viridibacillus soli | reverse complement strand
AGCCTATCTTCTACGACAATCCCAAAAATACGTGCGGCAAAAGATCGCCGAAGATGAGCCTGTATTTCTTTTACTTGACGACACGATTGCCAAGAAAACCAAGCCTTCGTCACGGGCAACCCATCCAACTGAAAGCTGCGGTTATCATTTCTTGCACACCGATGGGAAAAGTGTTTGGGGGCATCAAGTTGTGCAACTGATGCTAAAATCAGGGCAACATGCGTATCCTTATGATTTTAGATTATTTGATAAAGAAATAACCGACAGTAAAATTCAACTTTCATTAGACATGATGAACCAACTGCCACAATTCAAACAGCCAACGTATTTATTATGTGATAGTTGGTATACGTCGCGCACGATCATTGAAGCTGCGCTCTCAAAAGGCACACATGTCATCGGCGCACTCAAAACGAACCGTATTTTGTATCCACAAGGTATCCGAATTCAAGCCAAACAATTCGCAATGCATATCCAAAAAGAGGACACTGATCTCGTGACGATTGGTGGAGAAACGTATCGCGTGTATCGTTATGAAGGTGCCTTGAATGATATTGAAAACGGTGTCGTACTTCTGTGTTGGCCTCAGGCAGCATCGATGGAGCCAAAGAATATGCGCTGTTTTTTGAGTACAGATACAGAGCTGACAACGGAACAAATTCTTACGTATTATAGCCATCGTTGGTCGATCGAAACGTACTTTAAACAAGTGAAAGGACGCCTCGGTTTCAACGGGGCGCAAATCCGCAGTGCACAAGCGATTCAACGTTACTGGATTCTTGTACAGTTTGCGTATCTATTTCTTGGTTATTTGTACGACACACCTTTTACCTTTGCCATACATATTGCCAGAACAAAAAAATTCGAGAGCATTATAGAGTTCGTCTACG
>NZ_JAEOAH010000091.1 GCF_016612995.1 Viridibacillus soli | reverse complement strand
CTTCTAGTGAATTTGGTATGCAGGTGATGGTTATAGAAAATGAACTGAGGGCATCTGATATGCTTACATAAGAATAAAAATAACGTAATTTATAAAAATCTATTAAAGGATTTTTATAAATTACGTTTTGTTAAATATAGATATATTTAGAATGAACTAATAGTTGTACTTCCTCCGACACAATTTTCAGAAGGACAAGTAAGTAATAGATAATAGTTTCCAGGTGTTGCTGAAAGTGTAGATAGGTAATATCTATCGTAAAACATGTTACCAGGTGCATTGAAGCCGTCTATTATAGTACCGTCTTTTATTAAAGAGATGTGAAAGTCATTACTGCTTCTATTCGTTCCTATAATAGATAGGCCTTTTGTAATAGAATTTACATCAACACTTGCTGATCGAACTTGATACTGCCCCTTAACGAAAGAAGCGGTTTTGGATGCTGCATCTGCCGAGTTCACATTAAGTACAAATAAGCTAGAAATGATTAGTGAAAAACCGAAACAAAATTTCAAGATATTTTTCATATTTATTCCTCCTAATATTTTATAGGTTAAATATACCATATTATATATATTTGTCAATATATATAATAAATGTAATTTAAATTCACTAGATTACTAAAGCTATTAGCTATTTTGAAATGAGTATTTAAGTTATTACTTATATATTTTTTTATTTAGAGGAGTTAATTTTATAATTCTGAGCCTAGTCATATCAACGTCTCTCAGACAATAAAAAACAGGCACCCCCAAAAATTCGGTATAATGGTAGCGACAAAGCAACCTAAACCAATTGGAGCGAATGCCTTATGCCTATTGTAAAAAAAGTAGCCTTTTTGACATCCATGAATTATATGAAATGGAACCAATCCATCGATTTGAAGCTATTTTTGCCATTCGATGTGCAACCTCTTTTTCATCTTTTCTCAAAAAAGACGTTACGGGGTGCGCCGCGGGAGCTAAATTACGGTGCGATGATCCAGGTGTTGGTTTGGAATAAGGATTGAATAAAACACAGCTACAAATGCT
>NZ_JAEOAH010000090.1 GCF_016612995.1 Viridibacillus soli | reverse complement strand
TGTTTGAAAATCAAGTGCGCAGAACACCGGATCAGACAGCTGTCATCCATAATGGCCTGTCCCTGACTTACCGGCAGTTGAACGAAAAAGCGAATGCCCTTGGACAGCGGCTTCGCAACTTGGGCATCGGCCCTGAGGACATTGTCGGCCTGCTTGTAGACCGTTCCATTGAAATGTTTATCGGTACGCTCGGCATTCTCAAGGCAGGCGGCGCTTATCTGCCGATGGATCCGGATTATCCGGCAGAACGAAAAGCATATATGCTCGCTGACAGCGGCGCCAAGCTTCTCGTAACCGTTCCTCATCTGGCAGAAGAAGCAGGAGAAACAGACGTCCTGATATTTACGAAAGAAGATCCCGGGCAGGAAGAAAATCTGGACCTGGTCAATCAGCCTTCGGATCTTGCCTACGTGATTTATACCTCCGGTACTACGGGGTATCCCAAAGGCGTGATGATTGAACACCAGTCCGTGGTCAATCTGTCGATGTGGCATATTGAGTATTACCAGGTAACGGCCTCGGATCAGGCCACAAAGTACGCTGGATTCGGCTTTGACGCTTCTGTGTGGGAAATGTTCCCATATCTATTGTCCGGCGCTTCGCTTCATGTGATAGACGGAGAGCTCCGGCTGGATATGGTCAAACTGAATGCGTATTTTGAAGAACACGGTATCTCTATCAGTTTCCTGCCGACCCAGATCGCCGAACAGTTTATGGCTCTTGATAACCAGTCGCTACGCTATCTGTTGACCGGCGGTGATAAATTACGCCGGTTTCATCCCCAGCGGTACCAGTTAATTAATAATTACGGTCCGACTGAAAATACGGTAGTCAGCACCAGTCTCTATATTGACCGCGTGTTTGACAATATCCCGATTGGAAAACCAATTGCCAATACAGAGGTTTTCATTCTAGATTCGGATAATACTCTTTGTCCGGTCGGCGTAAAGGGAGAATTGTGCGTAGCCGGAGCAGGCCTTGCCCGCGGCTACTTAAACCGCCCGGAACTGACCGCGGAAAAATTCACAGCTCATCCATGCCAGCCTGAAAAACGAATGTACCGGACCGGAGATCAGGCCAGATGGCTGCCGGACGGCAATATCGAGTTTTTCGGACGTTCGGACGATCAGGTGAAGATCAGAGG
>NZ_JAEOAH010000009.1 GCF_016612995.1 Viridibacillus soli | reverse complement strand
TTTATTTTTACGAGAACGTTTTTTCTTGGTGTTCAGTCGCGTTTTCATCGGCAAATCTATGTTTCTAATGTTCAGGAAACCTTGTTCGATATAATTATATAATGTCTTGGAGCATAAGGTAGGTCCTTCAAATAGTTGATGTAATTTTGCATAACCACAGACGGCATCAGGGGACCATTTATCTACTAAAATTTTCGTTTCAGCGAAGGCAGGAAAGTAGGTTTCGTAAAACGTTCTTCCTGTTTTCATTTGGGTAACAGTCCCTCGTTTTAATTCTCTAGAAATTGTACTTTTATCGCATCCAACTTGATCAGCAATTGCTTGCATAGATAAACCTACCTTATGTAAGGCAGCAATTTTTCCGCGATCAAAAGCATTTAGATGCTTAAAAGTACGTTTTTTTGTGGTAGAATGTGTTTGAGCCATAGATAAACCCTCCGTATCGATTTGTTTTCGTCGACTTAATCATACACGGTTTATCTATGGCTTTTCTCGTTTCAGGCATCGTTGCATTTGATTATACAACTAGCCATCAAAACACAAAAAAAGGAATTGCTATACAACCCTGGGGAG
Organism: Viridibacillus soli; assembly: GCF_016612995.1. Classification (GTDB taxonomy): domain Bacteria; phylum Bacillota; class Bacilli; order Bacillales_A; family Planococcaceae; genus Viridibacillus; species Viridibacillus soli. The sequence goes on along the minus strand of NZ_JAEOAH010000009.1, from coordinate 79,742 downwards.
AGTTTAATATGGCAAGTTATCAATTATTAGAGCCTAATAAAAAAGGAAAACCACGAATTAAGATTATCTCTGAATTTGGATATGATGAGCATGGTAAACGTTTGCGGAAAATGAAAACAGTTACTTTGAACAAGTTAACTGAATCTAACATCATCAAAGCCATTACTGAATTTGAAAAGTCTTTAGGCATAGGACAACAAGTATTCAACAAATCTAGAAAAGATTCCTTTAAAGTGTTTGCCGAAACTTTCATGAGTGATTATGTAAATGCTGAGCTGAAAGTAAAATCTCGCAACACTTATGCAAACTACTTGAATAGAGGTATTTTAAATTTCTTTGGTCTTATGTTAATTCACAAAATCACATCAACTCAAATCAATCTATTTATCGTTCAACAGAAAAAAGATAGGGCAGGCTCGATTTCTGAAAAATTCACGTTGCTAAATACTATGTTCAATAAGGCTATCGAGTGGGGTTATATTGAAGCTAATCCATGCTCGGTAGCTACTAAGCCAAAACGAACAAAGAGCAAGCTTATCAACTATTACAATGAGGCACAAATTCAACAGTTGCTAGAAGTTATTCCGAAGCTCCACATCAAACATCAGTTCCAAATTAAGATTGCATTGTTTTGTGGGTTGAGAATGAGTGAAATCGGTGGGCTACGTTTTGAAAGTTTAGATTTTCAACACAATACTATCTATGTAGATAAAACACTTCAGTACGATAAGGAAGGACAACGCTTGTTTTTAGATTCTACAAAGACAGGAGAAAATCGTCATGTATATGCTCCCGCTAATTTGATGAATGAATTGAAAGAGTATATCGAAAAGAAGAAAAAGAAATTGGAGAAGTTAGGAGGAAAGTTCACTCCTATTTTAGATGAACATGGAAAACCCATTTATTTGATTTTTAGCAAAGACAATGGTTATCCAAATCATCCCGATAGAATGAGTAATCAATGGCGAGGTATTGTTAGAAAACATAATCTACCTCTTATCAGTTTTCATGGATTACGTCACACATTTGCATCTTATATGTTATCTAAAAATGTAAATATTAAAGTAATTCAAGAACAACTAGGGCACAAAAACATTCATGAAACACTAAACACTTATTCTCACGTTGACAAGGGACAAAAAGAAAAAGCAAGCGACCTTTTCAATGACTTCTAAAATAGAATGGTCACTTTTGGTCACTTGCAAATTTCTTCCAAACCACAAACCCTTGATACGACTAGTCTTGAATTGCCGCTTCTAAAGCAACGATCATCATGTCATTAAACGTAAGTTGGCGCTCTTCAGATGATGTCACTTCACCTGTGATGATATGATCACTTACAGTTAAAATAGAAAGCGCTTGACGGCCGTATTTAGCTGCCAATGTGTAAAGAGCTGCAGATTCCATTTCAACAGCTAAGACACCATAGCGTGCTAATTTCTCATTTTGATTTTCTTCACTATAGAACATATCAGCAGTGAAGATATTCCCTACTTTTAAGTTTAGATTCGCTTCTTTACCAGCATTGTATGCTTTTAATAATAAGTCGAAATCAGCCGTTGGAGCATAATCTAGGCCATTGAAAATGATTTCGTTCATTTTCGAATCAGTAGAAGCACTTTGAGCTAAAATAACGTCGCGTACTTTAACATCTTTTTGAATCGCACCACAAGTACCAACACGGATTAATTTTTGTACACCGTATTCTTGCATTAACTCGTTTACATAGATTGAAATCGACGGTACACCCATGCCAGTACCTTGCACTGATACGCGTTTTCCTTTATATGTACCTGTGAAACCTAACATATTACGAACTTCATTATAACAAGTTACATCTTCTAAATAAGTTTCTGCAATATATTTTGCACGTAATGGATCTCCCGGAAGTAGAACGATTTCTGCGATATCGCTTTTTTGAGCGTTAATATGAATACTCATTTGTATCCCTCTTTTCAATAGAATAGTTATTCATCATATATTTTATAATCACGCTATGATGCTACAAGCATTGTATCAAGAAAGTCTGACCTCTGACAAATGTTATGTTAAATAAATTTTAAAAAACTTCTATATTTTATTTTTACCCAATTAGTACTAAATAATAAGATTCTTTTAGTTATCTTTCAACAGGCGTGTTGATTAACCAATTTAAACCATTACCATTAAAGTGGTAGGTTGATTTCCGCTACGGGATACTCGCTTTCCGCGGGCAAGCCCCCTCCGCTACAAGCAACTAAAAAATGTAGTAGCATACGTTAATATTGAACATAAAAAAACCATTTTAACGATAATTTTCAAACTAATATTCCCCTAATCAAAACACCTGATATTTCAATTCATATAAATACCAAAGTTCATCAAAAACACGTGCGCTCATTTCATCATCGGCTTTTTCTTCAATATATCTCGAAAGCTTATGAAAATCACTGAGTTGTTTAGGAAAACTATGATCATGAAAAGCCGCTTCTGCAAACTGAGATTTGTCATCATGTTTTCCTCCACCACGAAATGTTTGAACATAACTGTAGAACGAATGATTCATATATATCTCCTTCCTAATAGTCATAAGGTAATGATTTATTTTTCAAAAAGTATAGAATATTCTATCATAAAGAAGTAAAATGAACTGTATTAAATAGAAATATGGAAAGTTGGTGACAAATTGGTTAAAAAACTCAAAAATAATACAAAAAATGTAAGAAAAAGTGAAAATCAGAGCACTAATAAGTCATCAGTTTCAATGTCTTCATTTTTCAAAAGGAAAGTGCAGCAAGACCACATTGAAGTTCATGGACCTATTCAATCGAACTTTTTCAAAATGATTCGCGGCCGCATCATCATTAACTTCTTTATACTTATCATTATTCTATCAGCAATGCTTGTTGTTTCCTATTCAAATATGTCTAACCTTCAAAATGAATTAAAGGTTTTCACTAATGAAAACCTCGTAGAACAGATGAAAGTAAATAGTTTAGCTGCTGATATTGCGAAGCTGTCAAACTCCGAACAAAGCTATATTATTACAGGAAAAGATAATTTCCTAAGACAGTATAGTCAAGATAAAGACCGTATTGAATCCAATTTAGTCGATCTTCAAAAAATATTCGCTGACCGAAAAGAAGAACTAGAGCGAATTACTTCCATTGATCAATTTTACAACAATTATATTCAGTATTCGAAGAGACTGATTGACACACGCCAGAATTCAGGACTTGAAAATTCCCAAAAACTTGTTCTCACTGGAAATGGCAAGACAGCTATGGGTTATATAGATGTGCATACTGAAATGATTAATGACATCCTAACAAAGAAAAACAACGAGCAAATCAAATTACTTGAAAAACAAACTGAAATCTCTATGATTATCTTTTTATTTTTAACAATATCTTCAATTGTTTTAACAATCGTAACAGGTACCATTCTGTTCCGTTCAATTAAACGGAATACGTTAGCAATCAATACGTCTATTTTAGATATTGCACAAGCAAATGGTGACTTGACGAAACGAGTAAAAGTAAAAACAAAAGATGAATTCGCAGAAATTGCCAATAGTACAAATGTGTTAATTACATCCATCTCTTCATTAGTAAAACGTGTGAGTACACTTGCTGAGAATGTTTCTGCTAGTGGGCAACAATTAATGACTTCGGCCGATGAAAACTCGAATATTATCCAATCAATTGCTAATACAACAGGCGAAATCGCCGAAGGCAGTGAGCAAACTATGCTTCGTATGAATAACGCTGTTCAGAAGATGAATTTGTTAGAAGAGGCGGCTCGTTATTTAAGTGCAGATGCGGAACATGTGAAAGCATCAACAGATCAAATGAAAGTCGCTGCTGAACTAGGCGGAAAAACCGTCGAACAATCTTCAAATGTTATGATGTTAATAGAAGAAACTATGGCAAATACTACTGAAACTGTTGAAGCTCTTGGTAAAAAATCTTCCGAAATCACCTCCATCATACGCACAATTACAGATATTTCGGAGCAAACAAACTTACTTGCTCTAAATGCGGCAATTGAAGCAGCTCGTGCTGGGGAGCATGGTAAAGGTTTTGCAGTTGTAGCAGATGAGGTTCGAAAGCTTGCTGTGCAATCTCAAAATGCAGCTCGTGAAGTAACAGGCATCATTTCATCGATTCAATCAGAAGTACAAGCTATTGTCACTCAAAATAATAATGGTGTACAAAATGTCATACGCGGTGTTGAAGTGACAAATGAAACAAATGCTTCCTTAGATAAAATCACCAAACAAACAAACGAAACCGTAGCAATTATTAATAAAATGGTCATTCAAATTGAGCAAACTTTAAACTATAGTCAAGAAGTGGCGGTATCCTTTATAGAAGTAAATCAAATTGCTGAAAATACTGCAATGAGTACAGAGCGTTCAGCCGCTTCTGCTGAAGAAGGCTCTGCATCAATGCAAGAAATTACTGCGTCAGCGATTGAACTATCCAACCAAGCAGATGAATTACGTAAAGTGGTCGGTGAATTCAAAGTCTAACTTTTTTATCAAATGGCTTGCAATCTCTATTGAGATTGCAAGTTTTTTGTTTTCTTCACAGAGAACCCCAAAGTATTACACAATATGGAAGCCTCTTATGTTAATATAGTAATTAAGGAGTGATTTATTTGAAATTATTTAGAACTTTTCTATCATTCGTACTTTTAACAGCTCTTATCCTCCCCTTCTCAGGACAAACTTTTGCTGCAAAAACAATGACTGCGACAGTAGAAGTGGATAAACTCAATATCCGTGCAAAAACTTCAATTTCAGCTACAAAGCTGGGTTCTCTAACAAAAGGCACCAAGGTAACCGTGTATAAAAAAACGGCATCTGGCTGGTCTCAAATTATATACAATAAGAAAACAGCTTATGTATCGACTCAATATTTAACGTTTAAATCAAAAAAAACGAGTTACTTACCAAATCCCGAAAAGGTTTATACATACGATACAACATCTGGTATTAAAAAGCACTATAGTACAGGGAAAACATACAATAGTGAATGGGTTTATTGGTATACAAAAGATTCTTATGGCAATAAAACGACATTCGTAATGCGTGAAACAAAGTATGGTTTAGATTTAGGTTGGCCTGAATCTGAATATACAACTGAAATAGCCTATCCTATAAAAAATGGTAAAAAATTTTACGGCTATCTAGAAACTCGAAAAATCATCGCGGTCAACCAAACAGTGAAAACTAAGGCAGGCACTTTTAAGAAAGTTGTTGTAGTGCAATCGGCTAATGGTTATAAAGCTTATTATGCTCCAAATGTTGGTTGCATTAAAACAATCAAAAATAGTAAAACCGTCTTTGAACTAATTAAAATAGAATAATATCAGGTGTGTTGATTAGGCGAATATTAGGTTGTTATTTACCGTTAAAATGGGCTTTTCATGTTCAATACTAACGTATGTTACTACATTTTTTAGTTGATTGTAGCGCAGGGTGCTAGACTCCCGCTTGCCCGCGGAAAGCGATCCCGTATCGGATATCAACCTCCCACTTTAATAGTAATAGCTAAAATTGGTTAATCAATACGCCTGAAATAATAAAAATGGCCGAAGACATTACATTGTCTATGGGCCATTTACTTATCTAAATATTCATCATACGGCTTATTGCCATGTTCTTTGCAACCGTATAAATAGCATTTCGAAACATAGTATGGCTCGAAAAAGAGTTTTGGACGGTAGCCCTTCAAAAGTCGTCCAATCAGTGTATTATACTTGTCTTTCGTATGTTGCGAGTCCATAATGGATTCGGCAAGATTTTCCTCTGTCCACTCTTCATCCAATGCTCTTACACTATTTGCTACAAATTCATCAGCCGTTTCCTTTGTCATCTGGTCGATGATATCAGAGGCTTCTTCTACTCTCCCTAATTGAATGAGAGCATAAACATAATGTTCTATCCAATCAATCGATCTAACAATTTCTTTCCATCCTTTTTCAAATAAAGGAATTGCTTCATCAAAGTAATTAATTTGCACATAAAGTTCTGCAACGTTTACTTCTCCCATAAAATTGTCACCATCTGAATTGACTTTTTTCAGCGCGGTAAGTACCGACTCATAATCGTCAAATTGTAAGTATGAGACCATTTCCGCATATTTTAAAAAATCACCATCAGTTGCAGCTTTTTTATAATGTTCTGCTGCCTTTTCAAAGTTGCCCATATTAAAATGCGCTGCTGCTAAATTAGCATGGACTACTTCCGAGTCTTGCATACTTAGTGCATATTCTAAAACGCTAATGGCTTTAAAGTATTTTCCCATCCGCAAATAAATTTCACCAAGTAATGCATAGGGAAAATAATGCTTTGGCCGCTTTACGATCACTTCAGCAAGAAGAGGCAACGTTTCACAATATTCTTCAGTGTCTGTTATATAAAACCATGCTAAGTTATGAAGTGACTGTATATCTCTATTTTCCTTTACGGCTTGCTCTAACATTTTTTTAGCTTCGTCAAATTTAAACTCTGGTAATAGCTGATTAACCGCTATATTATTTAAATTCATCTTGTCACCTTCCAATTCAACTATGCAAATAATAGCATATTCATATAAAAAATGTACCACCTCTTAAAATATTCTAAACTTTACAATTTATATTTTTTTCATAAAACGTTTGATATCTTCTTGTTAACATGGTAAAATTCCATTATTACAAAATTTCAAACAATTGAATATACTTTCTTATCAAGAGAGATGGAGGGACTTGGCCCGTAGATATCTCAGCAACCACCCTATATGGGGCACGGTGCTAATTCCAGTAGACGTAGTCTTGTAGATAAGGAGATTGACTTCATATTTTGAAGGCCCTCTTCCTTAGAGGGTCTTTTATTTTTTTAAAAAGGATGATGACATGATGACAAACAACAGCATTGAAACGCGACTAGTTCAACTCGGCAATAACACTGATCCTAAAACAGGTGCGATAAACACACCGATCTACCTTTCGACAGCCTATAAGCATGCGGGACTTGGCCAATCGACTGGATACGATTATACACGAACAAAAAATCCGACACGCTCTATTTTAGAGGAAGGCATTGCGAACTTAGAATCTGGTGATGCTGGCTTTGCCTGTAGTAGCGGGATGGCTGCTATTCAATTAGTGCTATCCCTATTCAAATCAGGTGATGAACTTATTTTACCTGAGGATATTTACGGTGGGACTTACCGTTTGCTCGACCAATACCATGAGCAATATGCGATCAAATCCCATTATGCGAAATTCTCTTCAGCTGAAGAGGTTGAGTCTTTCATTAATGAAAAAACACGTGCTATTTTCATTGAAACACCAACTAACCCATTAATACAGGAATTTGATATTGTGCTTTATGCAGCGCTTGCGAAAAAGCATGATGTACTGTTAATCGTTGATAATACGTTCTTAACACCTTATTACCAACGCCCAATCGAGCAAGGTGCAGATATCGTTCTCCATAGTGCGACGAAATATATCGGTGGACATAATGACGTATTAGCAGGACTTGTCGTTAGTAAAGGTACCGAGTTAAGCGAAAAATTATTCACAAATCATAATGCAACAGGTGCAACACTTGCTCCGATCGACTCATGGTTACTGCTACGAGGTCTAAAGACACTACATCTTCGTATGAAACAACATACGGAAAATGCCAAGCAAATTGCTGCTTACCTAGAACAAGAGCCTCTTGTAAAAGATGTTCTGTATGCAGGCAAAGGTGGAATGATTTCTTTCCGTTTACAAAAAGGCGAATGGGTCGGTAAATTTTTAGAAAATTTGAAATTAATCGTCTTCGCAGAAAGTTTAGGCGGTGTAGAAAGCTTTATCACTTATCCTACTACTCAAACACATGCTGATATTCCAGAAGCAGAACGTTTAGCACGTGGAGTGGATGACTCCCTATTGCGCTTCTCAGTTGGTATTGAAGAAGCAGAAGATTTAGTCGCCGATTTACAACAAGTATTCAATACTTTAAAACAAGGAGTGACCACACATGAGTTCAATTAATGAAAAAATCGAAACAAGTTTAATCACAGCTTCTACTCGCGGTGATTACGAGCAAAAAACAGGCGCTGTTAACGTACCGATTTATTTATCATCTACTTTTGACCAGGAGCATTTCGATTCATTTGGCCCTTATGATTATAGTCGCTCAGGCAATCCTACCCGTGCTGCACTTGAGAAAACAATTGCTGAACTTGAGGGTGGCACGCGTGGCTTTGCCTTCTCATCAGGCATTGCAGCTATTGCCTCTGCCTTTATGATTTTAAAAGCGGGCGATCATATCGTCATCACATCTGAAGTATATGGCGGTACTTTTCGCTTTGTGACACAGATGTTGACGAAGTTTGGTGTTGAGCATACATTTGCTGATTTCACAGATTTGACAGCAGTTGAAGCTGCTATTCGTCCAAATACGAAGGTTTTATATGTAGAAACACCCGCTAATCCCCTTCTAGGCATTACGGATATTGAAGGCGTTGTAGCCCTCGCGAAGGCACATGGTGCTTTGACATTTTTAGATAACACGTTTATGACACCTTTATACCAACGTCCATTGGATCTTGGTGTAGATGTTGTATTACATAGTGCAACGAAGTTTTTAGGTGGTCATAGCGATATTATTGCAGGGCTTGCGGTGACAAAAAATGAGGAGCTTGGAGATCAAATTTACTTTGCGCAAAACTCATTTGGTGCCATTTTAGGCGCGCAAGATTCCTTCATATTAATTCAAGGCATTAAAACATTACATGCTCGTTTAACACAATCTACTGCATCAGCTAAAAAAATTGCCGCTTACTTAGATGGACATGAGCTTGTAGAGGAAGTACATTTCCCAGGCTTGAAATCACATCCAGGTCATGCTATCCATGCAAAACAAGCAACAAGTGCTGGAGCTGTATTGTCATTTAAACTACCAAATCGAGAAATTACAAAAGCATTTGTAGAACATATACAAATCCCGATTTTTGCAGTGAGCTTAGGTGGCGTAGAATCCATTCTCTCCTATCCTGCCACAATGAGCCATGCTGCGATTCCAAAAGAAGAACGCGAAAAACGCGGCATCACAGACGGCCTTTTACGATTTTCCGTTGGACTAGAGCATGTAGATGACCTACTCGCCGACTTCGAGCAAGCCTTTGCTGCAGCGAAGGAACTTACGGTTGTTGGGAATAAATGATTGATTGAACCGCTCCCGATTTTTGGAGGAGCGGTTTTTGTCTATTCTTTTCGGTTATTGAGTGGTTGAATAATTCAGTTATTGCATGAAATTAAGGAACCACATGAGTCAATTTGTTCCCTCTACATTTCAATGGCTAGTACAAAACTCCATTTGAACAAGGCGGCGTAGTTCAGAATCGTTAGTTCAGGTCCTTTTTTTCACCAGTTAATAAATTAGATAACTATCAAATGTTCTTATTATTAAACAATTCCCTTCTTCAAGCTATGAACAAAACTAGCTGTTGCAATCAAATACCATAAAACGCATCATCAAAAAAGCTGACAGCCCGTAAAATTACGGATTGTCAGCTTTACTTATTCATTCAAAGTACTTTAAATATTCTCCATAGCCTTCTTCTTGTAATTTGTCCTTTGGCACAAATTTCAAAGAGGCTGAGTTAATGCAATAGCGTAGTCCCGTTGGCTGTGGACCGTCTGAGAAGACATGTCCTAAATGCGAATCAGCTTCTTTGCTGCGGACTTCTGTACGGCGCATACCAAAACTTGTGTCGAAGTTTTCTTGAATACTTGCCCCTTCAACTGGCTTTGTGAAGCTTGGCCAGCCGCAACCTGCGTTGAATTTGTCTTTTGAATTGAATAACGGTTCGCCTGATACGATATCCACGTATAGGCCTTCTTCAAAGTGATTGTCAAATTCGTTTTGAAATGGTGGTTCAGTACCATGCTCTTGTGTGACATGGTATTGCATTGGTGTTAATGTTTTAAGCTTTTCTTCTTTGTTCATTATTTATTCCCCCAATGCTGTTGTTGGAATGTAGTACGGCCTGAGCCGACAGAATAGCGCTCATAGTGTGCTGGATTCTTTTTGTAATAGTGTTGATGGTAAGTTTCCGCTGAGTAGAACGTTTTTGCTGGTAAGATTTGTACCGCAATGGGTGCCTTAAATTTCCCTGATTCTTGCAGTGCTTTTTTTGAAGCTTCAGCTAATTGTTGCTGTTCTTCATCATGATAGAAAATAGCTGTCATATAGGATTGACCGCGGTCGTAAAATTGTCCTCCTGCATCTGTTGGATCGATTAATGTCCAGTAGAGAGCGAGTAATTTTTCGTATGGATAAATTACTGGGTTAAAAGTGATTTGTACAGCTTCAAAATGCCCGGTCGTTTCAGAGCAAACTTCTTCATAGGTCGGGTTGTCTGTATGTCCTCCAGTGTAACCTGAGATGACAGACTCGATACCTTCTTGTTGATCAAATGGTTTCACCATACACCAAAAGCATCCACCTGCAAAAGTTGCGATTGCCATGAGTTTCTCCTCCTATTATTTAAGTGGTACTGTCACTTCAAGTATAATCTTACCTTCTTTTAAATTGAATTCTTTTGCTTGCATACGTGAGCCTGAAAGAACTGCTATTTCTGTTAAACCCATATATACTTCCTCTTGGTTTGGGCGAATAACCATCCATGCAGGTAAGTCAACTGAATCATTTAATAGTTTTAATGCAGTACTTGGTGGGATATTCAACATCCCGACTTCTACATTTGTTTGTTTTAATAGGAGATTGCCATCTTCATCAATTGTTGGATCAAATTTCATCGTAATTGGTAACTCCATCCCAAATACACTGAGCTCACTTACTAACGAAACGTCTTCATTAACGTACATATGGACGGGTATCGATTTCGTTTTCATTGCGTCTTGAATGTATTTGTTCGCAATAGCTTCAAAATCCGCAGGTGTTGTTTGAACTGTTAATTTACTGCCTTCAGGCATCGCCGTTGTTTCAGGTATTGGCGTTTCTGGTGCCTGTTTCGTAATGACGACAAACAATCCAATAATTGCTGATAATATTAGTGCTGCTAAAAAGAAAAAAGCTACTTTCCATTTGTTCATCGCCACATCACTCCTTGAAATCCATTTCCCCATTTGTTAATTTTTTCAAACCACATGCCTTAATTGACTCAACAATGCGCCCAGTCATTTCATCATAGCCTTTTGCATTCGGATGGAAAAAGTCCGTATGATAAATCATATTCTCGTTCGTATCGAATAAATCCTCTACATTAACAAAACAAGCGTTTTTATCTGCAAGTGCGAAATCTTGAATATCAGTATTCCATTCATACATTATCGTATTTAAGTCCGATTTTTCCTGTGTAAAGATGGACAGAGGATTGTAAACACTAATTATTATAATTGGTGCTGACTTATTACGTTCACGAATTAGTTCCATAATTTTTCCATAGCGCTCTTGAAATTCGAGACGTTCCTCATCAAATGCACCCTTGTTTAAATCCATAATGTCACGTCTAACAATTTTCATCAAATCATTACCACCCATAGTCATAGTGATAAAATCTGCTTTTTTTAAGGCTTTATCAATTTCACCACTCTCGAGTTGTGCTACGAGCTGATCACTACGGCGACCTTTTTTAGCTGTATTTTGAACTTCGACGTAGTTAACGCCTTTCCACGTTTCCATTTGATCAGATAATCTACCAACATAGCCTTGATAATTTAATTCATCACCAACGCCTTCTGATAAGGAATCTCCTAAAGCCACATAAACGATATCTTTTGGAACGACTTCTTGTGTTACGGGTGTTGTTTTAATGTCTTTGCTGCAAGCACCCATTAAAAAAAGTGCGAGCATCAGAATGATTATTTTTTTCACGTTCTTATTCTTCCTTTCGATCAAGCACGTCTAATGAAAGAAAGCAGGGAATGATATCATCCCCTGCTCATAATTTTAATCTGTGTAATACATGAAACCAATAGCACCTGGCCCTGTATGCGTGCTAATAATTGGTGAAGTATATGAAAATCTTATATTAGAGCATCCTAATTCTCCTAATTTCTCGTTAAGAGGATCTCCCATTGTTAGCCCGTTAGCATGTGCGATGCCTATGCCTTTTATCGTTTTACCTTGTGTATCTTCTTTAAATTGGTTGACCAAATATTTGACTACCTGTTTATGGCTACGCACTTTGGCTACAGGGTTGTATGCGCCCCCCTCAAGTGAAGCGATTGGTTTAATATTCAATAATGAACCAATCATTCCAGTACCCTTGCCGATACGGCCGCCTTTAATTAAATTTTCTAATGTATCTACAACAACAAATAAATTCGTATTATCACGAATAGTCGTTAGTCTTGCAACGATTTCTTCAACTGTTTTACCTTGTTCTACTAATCGACAAGCTTCCAATACCTGAAAACTTAATGCGGCTGATATAAAGCGTGAGTCAATAACTGTCACTTTTGAATCTGTCATACTTGCAGCAGCTTCAGCAGATTTTACAGTACCACTCATTCCACCTGTCATTAAAATGGTAATAATTTCATCGCCATCTTTTCCTAATTCATCAAATAATTCTTTAAATACACCCGCAGCTGGTTGTGAACTTTTTGGTAGATCCTTTGCTTTGCTCATTTTCTCTAAAAATTCGATAGGTTGAATATCCACACCATCAATATACGTTTCTCCTTCAATTTGAATGGAAAGAGGCACGATATGTATTCCGTTTTTTTTTATTTCTTCTTTTGTTAAATCCGCAGTTGAATCCGTTACGATATGAATTCGTCTCACATTGACACATCCTTTGTTTCATTGTTCTTATTATAAAATTAAGCAAGGTCATTGTAAACCGTTAGCTATTTATTCTATTTTACTAGCTTTTGTCACGCGATACACGTGACATTTGTCAGTTCAAATGCCTGAAAAGTAGCCGCATAATAGAATTATACAAAAAATACTTACCTCAACAAGGAGGCTATTCATATGCAAGAAGCATTTGATTATAAAAACACTAAGGAAGAAATATGGAATGCTATTACGCACGGCGTTGCTTTCCTACTCTGTATTCCAGCGCTCGTTTTACTAATAATGAAGGCAATGGATAGAGGCTCTACACTATATGTCGTTAGCTTCATTGTTTTTGGCGCGTCAATGCTAATCCTTTTCCTAGCTTCGACTTTACTTCACAGCATGCCTGAAAAGAATAAGCGATTCTTTGCCATACTAGACCACTCATCAATCTACATTTTAATTGCAGGTACATATACACCATTTCTCTTAATTGCCTTAAAAGGGGCATTAGGTTGGGCACTATTTGGAGTCATTTGGGCTCTTGCATTACTTGGTATACTATTCAAATGCTTCTTTATCCACCGTTTCGAATTTGTATCTGTTATCTTCTATATTTTAATGGGTTGGCTTATTATTATCGCTATCAAACCACTATATACACATATTACAGGCGCAGGTTTTTCTTTACTATTAAGTGGAGGTATTTTATATACGATAGGTGCTTTCTTCTATGCATGCCGTAAAATACCGTACAATCATGCGATCTGGCATTTATTTGTCATCGCTGGCAGTGCTATGATGTTCTTCTGTGTACTATTTTATGTGTAATTGAACTTCTTACTCTCATTGTAAGTTTGTATTCTAAGTAATCCAAAAGTATTCATGCGAAAAGGTTGCCTACTGTCTTTCATTTGACAGTGGCAACCTTTAAATTTGCTTATTAATGCTCGTACACTAAATACGAAAACTTCACGCCGTCCTCAGTTTCAATCACTTCAGACTGTGAAACGATTTTCCACTCATCACCATAAGCCGGGAAAAATGTATCCCCTTCGTATTGTTTTTCAATTTTCGTAACATATAGACGGTCCGCCATTGGCAAAGCCATACGGAAAATTTGTTCTCCGCCAATAACCATGATTTCCTCAGATTCTTTTTTAGCCTGGGCTAATGCCTCTTCTAAAGAATGCACGATGACAATACCTTCATGCTTATATTGCTCATCACGTGTAATGACGATATTTGTACGTCCTGGTAAAGGCTTTCCAATAGATTCGAACGTTTTACGGCCCATAATCATCGGTTTCCCCATCGTCATGCGTTTGAAATAGGCTAAGTCTCCTGGTAAATGCCATGGCATTGCGTTGTTTAAGCCCATCACATTTTCTTCACTATGAGCAACAATAAATGAAATCATTTAAAAACCTCCTTACACCGCAATTGGCGCTTTAATTCGTGGATATGGATCGTAGCCATCCATCACTAAATCTTCTATTTCATAATCAAATATGGATTCTTTTTCTGTTTTAATAACAAGCTGCGGCAATGCACGCGGTGTGCGAGAAAGCTGCTCATCCACTTGATCAAAATGATTACTATAAAGATGTGCATCACCTAAAGTATGGACAAAGTCACCCACTTCTAAGCTTAGTATAACATATTGTTGAAACTCATTAGTAGATGACGATAAACCATATTCGTGGACAGTGTCTGCACGATTTTTCCATTTTCCTACAGTTGAACCATTTGAAGTTTGAATTTGGTTGTAAAGGTTAGACGTTGACGTGGCATAGTAGTACGATTCTTTGAGTAGGAGTTGAATATATAAATGAGATAGAACTGAATTATATATTGAAAATAATATCAAATAGAAGGTTAAGGGATTTATCCATCAGTTATTCATTGCTCTAAAGAGGAGGATAAGATAGATATTGAGGAGTTTCAAAAGGTAGAAGCAATAATGATTGATTAAAATCTACTCTAAATAATTGGATTAAAAAGCATCAAAACTGGTTTATTTACAATCACGTATTTAAACAATCGAGTAGGGGGAGTGATTAACTCCCGACCTCTCACACCACCGTACGTACGGTTCCGTATACGGCGGTTCAAAAGTTTTATGGTTTTAAAATGACCTGGGAGAAACTTGTTAGATTTTTTTCTCCCAGTATTTATTATTTAGGGCTCTATCAATGATTGGATTATTAAACCTGCGTTTAGAAATTTACGGATTAACTTTAACGTTGGCTTATCTTTAATATATCCTGCAACTAGAGACATCAGTTTATCGTGTTGAACACGGTCAAAGAATTTCTCTAGATCCATGTCTACCACGAATTTGTAGCCCTCATCCATTTAAGATTGCGCTTGTGCAATTGCTTGATGGGCGCTTTTATTTGGGCGAAAACCATAATCTCCCGGGGTAAGTCCGCCCACTTTCGCCTCATCTATCCGCCACATTTATTGCTCTGATTCCCGTGGATATTTAGGATTTCGATTTGTTTTGCAATCTCGTCCAAACAGAACAACCTCGAATGTGATTCGTGTACCTCGGACCAAGGTTTTGTCGCCAGCTTCCTTCAGATTCCGCGTCGCCGCGGACACCCTTGCTCTTGGCTAGTGGTTCGCATATCCCAACGCCCACAGTGAACTTTCATCACCTAGTTGACGGACATGCCCGGCACACAAAAAAGCGACCTTACTAAAAAGCAAGACCGCCTCAACTCTTCAAAATTAATTATCTGATATTTCTATCCATTTTCCTTTTTCTAATATAGAGAAGCCTGCCTTTAAAACATTGTCTTCTGTAGTCATATAATGTGAAAAATCATCAATATGAACAGGAATTACCTTAGTAGGTTTTAGCTCTTTAACAAATTGATTTAACATTTCAATAGACATTGTTAGAGGACCACCAAATTTATCAGCGCTAACTTCCCCTAAATTAGCAATTATTATATCCAATTCCTTTGAAATACTATTGATAACATCTTTATGATAGACTGTATCTGAAGTGAGATAGATTGTTGTTTTGTCATTTCCATCAAAGATCTCTAGTATGTATCCATTCACTTTTCCAACTATTTTCCTTGTAATGAAATTATTACCATGATAAGCAGGAATAGTTGTAATTTTTATAGTATAGTTTTCAAATTTTGTTACATATTCTTCTGTCCATTTTAATGGTACTACATTCTTCCCTTCCAAGAATGATAAAGCATCTGAATTTGTTAATACTAAAGCCGAATCTGCAATTACATCTTTTCCCAGAAGATCTAAATGATCTTCATGAAGATGCGTAATTAACCATAAATCTACATTCTGAAAAATATCATTGTCATATTTAGGGTCTTGAAGCCGCTCAGTTTCAAATGACTTGAATTTTAAGATCGTTCCTTTAGGAGATAAAGCTGGATCAGTTGCAATTTTTATCTTCCCATCTATCTCTAATAAGCATGTTGCAACACCTACATGATAAAAATTAATTTTCATCTAATACCTCCCGTATTTAAACCTAATGTTCATAATATATTTTAGACACGAACTCTGATACATCAGGTTTAAATTCGCTTAGATATACCTTCGCTTTAAATCCTTCTAACACTTCAAACTCTATCTCTTTTTGTAATTCACCCACATACATAGTACTTCCCTCTTTTTAATAAAAATTTTAATATTCTGAATAATATATATTAAGTTGGACAGATAAATTAAGGACTAGTAGAATTAACTTTAATAACTCAAAAGAGTACTACTATACCACGTCAACATCGAACTTCAAATGGTTCAACTGTACAAAAATGGAAAACTCGCGTAGAAATTGTCCGCGAATATGGTTTATCACCATCTATTCTAGATAATTGGACGAAAAAGCATCGAAACTCAGATTCGTTTTTAGCCAAAGAAAGTAGAATAGATGCAGAAAATGAATTATTTAAACTATGCAAAGAAAACCAACGTTTAATGAGGGAAAATGACATTTTAAAGCAAACCACGCTGATCAAGTGACGAAAATAGATGTGATTCAAAAAATGGGATCAGCAATGTGCGACGCCCTAGAGAGCCTCCGAAGTACGTACTATTATCAACCTGATTTACGTGAAAACGAACAAACAAGACATGTGAACAAGGACTAACTGATACAATTGAAATTATCTTCAAATCCGGTCGTAACAACTATGGAATACCCCCATCAAAAATGAAGTGCAACGCCATTTTCAACAAAAACAATAATTAGCAGTTGTTGTCAGTGAATTAACATACGTCCATGTTGCAGGTACGTGGCTTATTTATAAGACAGTACAAAAGTGTTGATTTCCCTGAACCAGAACTTCCCATTATTACTGTAAAGTCGCCTTTATATACATCAATGTTTAAATTCTCCAGTACCTTATTTTTATTTCCATCTGATATATATTCTTTACATAAGTTTCTAGCACTTAATAGTATTTCTTTCATATTTTTTACGCTCCTTTCATTTTAAAATGATTTTAGATTAAAATGATTATCAATACCGCTTTTTGTTGTAAGTATAATATTTGATTCAACTTTTCTTTTGAAACCGAAGCTAGATTCACTTTTCAATATAAAAACCTCTAATGCTTCATATATTTTATTTTAATTTGTCATCAATAATCACCTCCATTTGATTTTAAAATCAATTACAGTATTATTTTTACACATAAACCATAATTTGGCTATATAAAAATTAAATTATTTTAAAAATACGAGTGACTAGGCCAGATCTATTTCTCTTGAATTTTCTTCTGAATTCCACAACCAATTTTCCAGTTTTTAAAATGCTTCATGTATTTTATTTTAATTTGTTATCAATAATCACCTTCATTTGATTTTAAAATCAATTACATTACATTATTATTTTTACACAATAACCATAATTTGTCTATTTAAAATTAAATTATTTTAATAATACGAATTAGTACATCGTACTTACCATCTATATTTTTCGAATGCTTCATACCTCATAATATGGATGTTGTTCATCCCTACAATAAGTTAGAGCTCTATGTATAGGACCGTCAATATTATTGTGTAAATGAGCGTTTCCTTTTCTTGTAGATGTTCTTTTATTTTTTTGTTTTGAACATTCATGAGTTTTATCGAAACCTAGATGACATCGTGTAGCGAAGCGCTGATTATACTAAGCGTTCTACAGATTTTTCGGGGGAATTGCTCTTTTCGATTGCTATTTCTTAATCTGTTTATTGAAAGATTTAATTAAGTTTGTTGGTGCGTGTTTCATCTTCTATCTCGTCGTAACAACGGGAGAGTGCACTCATCTGCTCATAATAAATATCATGTAGATACGTAATGCGACGTTCTGATGTAAAATGTTTGTTCGCAAACTGATACTCATCACCTTCATCGTTCTTTTGACGGCACCTCGAATACATTTGAAGTTTCGCTTCTAACGAATTGAGTTTTGAATAAGGTTATTCGATCTCTTGTATTTCTGAAAATCTCTAAGTGTGCACATGTATCCTTCACACGCATCATTTCTTTCATTACCTCCACTAACTGTACAGCTAATTCTCCAACTCTGCGTACTTTTTTAGGACCTCATTCTGTTGCTTTAAATAACGATTTTCCACTTTTAATTTTGTTTGTTCATTCTCATATTCAGGACCTTTACCAAAGGAATATTGTTTACCTACAGGTTGTTCAAACCGATGTATTTCTCCGTTTTTATACCAACGCATCCACGTTTCCACTTATGTTTTATGGCGTATATTAATTCATAATCGCATCTCAATCTTTAATTTTCAATTGGATAACTCACTCTTGTTGCCATAGAAAAAGCACCTCCTAATTAAATTCAGGTAAATTTACCCGATTTAATCAAAGATGCTTTTATTATTTGTCTATAGTTTTGGCGTCGGTCCTACAAAGTAATCCTTAGTTGCATTGCTTTTTTAATTTTTTTATACTGCAATCGGAGCCTTAATAGCCGGATGGGGGTTATAACCTTCAATTGTTAAATCTTCTAGTTCAATGTCAAATAGCGACTTCTTGTCAGAATTAATTTTTAGCGTAGGCAATTCTCTAGGTTCACGAGAAAGTTGCTCTTTTACTTGTTCTATATGATTAGAATAGATATGAGCATCACCAATACTATGAATGAATTCTCCTACCTCTAGACCGCACTCATGTGCAATTAGATGCGTTAACAATGCATAACTGGCAATATTGAACGGGCAACCAAGTAGCGTGTCTAGACTTCTTTGCATTAACTGACAGCTCAATTTCCCATCAGCAACGTAAAACTGGAACATAACATGACAAGGCGGTAAAGCAGCCTTACTCTTTTTTCCACCTGCCTCAATTACATCTTCTGGGTTCCATGCATTTACAATGATACGACGAGAATCAGGATTATTTTTGATTTGTTCAATCGCATCTTGAAGTTGGTCAATATTTTCACCATTAGAAGCAGTCCAATTTCTCCATTGCTTTCCATATACATTTCCAAGTTCCCCGTATTTTCGAGCAAAGTCATCATCTTCTAATACACGTTGGCAGAAAGATTTTAGCTCCGCTTGATAAAGTTCATTAAAATTCTCGTCAGCTATACAGCGAAGACCAAAATTAGTCATATCCGGTCCTTTATATTCATCAGATTCAACCCATTTCTTAAATGCCCACTCATCCCAAATGTGATTGTTATTCTGTAAAAGATATCGAATATTTGTATCACCTTTAATAAACCATAGTAATTCACTTGCAACCAATCTAAAAGGTACACGCTTAGTCGTTAGTAATGGAAATCCTTTACTTAGGTCAAAACGCATTTGATAACCAAATACGCTTAGAGTACCTGTACCAGTGCGATCTTCTCTTTTTACACCATTATCTATTATATGTTGCAATAAATTCAAATAGGCTATTTCTGGATGTGTCATCCCTTTCATCACTCTCCTTGCTCTACTATTATACAACAATTTAAAATGGATATACCCAATCTTTTTTTAGAACAAGTATTTCATCATCTTTCAGCGTAACAATGTTCATTTGTTAAGTTCATCTAAGGAATATTGGTATTTCAAATCCTTTATTAAGAACGTTGTAATTTTATTTAAAAGCTCCTCACGCGTTTTCCTACCCATGTTAACATAATATAATGTTTTATTCTATCACATTGGGCTTCCTTGCAATTGCAGTCCAGCTTACATCACGTACAATTAATTGCAGTCCAGTAGTTTTATTAACTGTTAATTCTTTCTCGATATCAGAAAATACTTTTCTTACTGCATAGTTAGTTTTTCATAGCTTATATTGATTTTCATTATCTAATACCGAATATTCCGAATGACTTTGTAATCGGTCATGTTTTTCAATCCATTTGTATTTTGGATTTTCCCTTATGGCTTCTGCAATCTTTTGCGTAATTCAATTCATTGGATCATAACTCATTTTTAAAGTGTTCAATTACTACTCCTGATTGATTTACAACTCTTCTTTTGCAAAGTTAAATGTCGGATCTTCTAACTCATGGAAAATGGCCACTTGCTCGTCATACTGAATTTTAAATTCAGAGTCCTGATTAACACGTAGACCAAAATTCTTCATGTCTGGCCCATTATATTGTTCACTGTTTACTCATTTTTCAAAAGCCCATTCATCCCAAATATGATTATTTTGCTCTATTAATGTACGTACATGTATCGCCCTTTAAAAACCAAAGTAATTCAGTTGCAATTAGGCGGAATGCCGTTCTTTTTGTAGTTAACAAAGGAAATCCTTTTTGTAAGTCAAAGCGCATTTGATAACCAAACACACTGCTGGCAATATTGTAAATATTGCTCCACGAAGTTGCCTCCTAGAAATTTAAATATAGTATTAACTTTACCATATATGTCACCTAAAATAATTGAAAACGAGGGGGAAATAGTTCAAGTGACTGTGGAAATAATAAATTAAAACCAGCATGAAATATCTGAATATTTCCTGGGTAATATTCAGATATTTCATGTTGTGAGGCATAGTAAGCTTTGCATCTGGAGTTTTAGTTGCATTTAACGTGATTTTACGCTCATATTAGATCATTTCCCCAAATAATAAAGGCTCCCCTGCACTTTTTAGATGTCGGAGAGTTGTGCTAAATAGGAATTAAATGAGTATACAACTTCAAATCCCCTGTGCTAGAGGCAGTAATGCACACGTTGCGGCAGGACACCGCAAACTTAGGCTACCTTACTTTATGGAAGTAGCCATTTTTCAATAATTAAATTTCACACTCATAAAGGACATTTTTTTAAATAGGAGAAATTAATAGGCTCATTTATTCCGATAAAAAACCTACTTTGGAGTTAGAATAGGCTCAGTCATAGAAGCTTGGGTTTGAGTAATAACAGTTGTGCCGCCAGTCATAGAAGCTCAGGCTCGAGTCATAATAGTTGAGCGATCAATCATAAAAGATTGTACTTTAAGCGGCTTAGCTCTCAGACTCCCGATATTATTCCAGGGTTCTTTAAAATTCATATTTAATTTTTGGGTTTTACACTCAATATCATTTAAGAAGATTTGCTATGCTCAAATCACAAGATTCCATGCACATTCAGTACATTTTCACACAAAAAAAGACTCCCCTACACTTTTTTTGTGTAGGGGAATCTAGCTAAACTGGTGTCGTCAGCGTTTTACGGGCATATCCAACTTTAGCGGCCAGACTCTCGAGGTTATCTACACCTTCTCGAGTCTTAACGGTCCGTTCAAGCAGTTAACTTAACCATTTAGGTGGTGTATTTTTTGACCAGTAAATTTCGCCTAAGTTGTTGTGTGCTGTGAAGTTGTCTTCGTATGTGTGGTAGTGGAAATTGTAGTAATAACCTTCAAACGGCCGATTTTCTGTGCGCACATGGAAGCGAATAAGATCTTGTCCTGATGCTGTGTTGAATACGTGGAAAATTTTCTCCGCATAGTTACCACTTGGATTTTCAGTAATTCCTAATGATTTTGTAGTTTCGTCATCAAGGCGTTGTACTGTCATTTCAATAGCTTCCTGTATTTTAGGGAAAATAACATCATCAAACTCACTACTAATTTGTGGGCCTACACGTGAACCAAATTTTAAATAGGCTTGTTCTTTTGCAGCTGCAAAGGCATAATCCTCAAAAGAAGTTTCATCTTCTGTTGATATAACCGTTTCATACTGTGTTTCTATGTATTTCGTTTGTTGGCTAGTTGGATTGTCTGAAAATTGTGCTTTCGCATTTGAATTATGATCTAATATACCTTCCCAAATCGCATGACTAGGTGTAATCACACCTAATGTAATTACAGCTACGGATGCAACAAGGAACTTTTGAATCCATTTTTGCATAATCATCACCTACCTTCGAACATTTTGAAATCTTCAATGTCTGTATTATATATACGAATCTCACAAGTAAAAGTTGCATCTTTCATAGTTTAATTGTACAAAAAATACTTTAATAAAGATACTATTAAGAACATACAAACTATTCAAATTATCTTCATTTTGGTTTTTTAGTAGTTAATAAGGTTTCAGTATATGAATAAATGGAATAATCCGCAAAGAATGAAATTGAAAAGTTATTTCCGGATTCCCCTCAGAAAATCTATATTCACAGTTATAATATTTTTAGAAATGCTTAAGATAATAAGGTTGCACTCCAAGATGTATTCATTAAAGTATTTCAGAGCAGTAAGTTAATGGAGATTAAAAATAGCAGTTGGTTATAAAAAAGGAACTCTAAAAAATTTATTATAACAATTTCTTCTACATTTCTTGGGAAAAGCCAATTAGAACAAGAACTATTAGTGTTTATAACAAAAATATTTAATATCCCAAGTGAAACTCCTTCTAGATCGTCTATTATAAACAAGCAAGGCGGTTGATATGTTTCCTCTTGTAATAAAAAGGAGGGTATTTGTGCATATTTGTTCACAAATGCTTGATGTATATGGAATTGTATAGATTTTTTACTTTATTCATTGTACAATATTAATGAATAAACATGTTCGCTTTTTGTAATAAAGGAGGGACAAAAATTATGTCTTCAATTGCTATTGGTATTGGTTTTTTATGTTTATTAGCATACTTAACTTCTCTTAATTTCACGGACTAATATTTTCAGAAGCCGTCTTGCTCTTAATGAGCAAGGCGGTTTTTCATTTTCAAATGAATTTATAACAAAAAACACGAGTGCAAAAATAAGCACTCGTGTTTTTTATATTGATATAGGTATAAAACGCTGTCCTAAATAAAATGTCATTCCTTCTATTTCAATAGGACTAGCAATGTGGGGGGCATTCATTATGATGCGGACAATTGAGATATTTTCTCTTTTTAGTCGACATACCGCTTTAATATTAAGCTTTTCATTGAACATCTCATTATTGTAACGATTAATATTATTAGCCGCTATAAGAAAAAATGATGATGCAAATAGGCTAGAAGCAACTTCCTGCTCCTTCAAATTTAAATAAAAGATAGATTTATTCACAATAGGCTGAGCTTTGTCATTACACATCGGGATCGGAAGTAATGGCTCTTTTACGCCTTCTACTGCACAGCCATTCAATGCATGTAAAACTGAATCGTGACTTGCACCATTCAGGTAAGGTGCTTTTTTACATTCATTGAATGAATGTGAAGCTACTTGTTTTGATTTCTCCGCTTTTTTTACTTGCTTATATAGCTGCAAAGGAAATATTCCAACATTAGTCTCAACCGAAATGGCTTCTTTATTTTCGGACATTGGAGACTTTTCTAAAGCATGAACAATTGCCATTGTACTATCTATACTTGCTTTAACTTCTTCCATCGGTGTAAAGTATCGGAGCTTCATGTCGGCTATTTTCGACTTAATGATAAAAATAGTTTGAGCAAGTCCTGTTTTCATTGCCACTTCTTGCATTTCTGAATCTGTAAGTGCATTCCCTTCAAAGACAACTCCAACAGTCGGCTTACTTTTATGGCCATTTTTTTGCACTTCAAACATATATACATTGACCATTGCCGTGCTCACTTCCTTCAAATAAATATAGAAATTCCCGCCCTACTGCCTAAACAATAAGGCGGATTTTCAAATTAGAAACTGTTTAATAATGTGATGAAGTGCAAACGAGCTGTCTCTCCTTGTGCATAAGTAGACATCATTGCACCTAAAAACAATGCAAATGATAATAGTCCCATAATTTTAAACGATAGTTTTTTCATATTAAATCTCTCCCTTATACTTTTTTAAACATTTGGTGCAGAGAACCTGCATTTCAAATGCTTTTTTATATTTTTTATTCATTGCTAAATAATTTGCATAATGCTCCGTTGCTATTTTCATTTGTTTCAAATCAATATGTTCTTTAAATATCTCAATACTTGTAGTGATTAGCTCTTCATATTGTTTGAAGTGCTCTAATTTAAATTCAATTAAAGAAGCTACCAAAGAATAATTGCCTTCATTATTTTTTGTACGTATATTTGATTTTACTATAGCCATTTCATTTTTAATTGAACTTAGACTTTCCATTTTTAGTAATAATTCTAACCTAAGATTTAAGGATACAAACATATCTGCATGACTTACATTCTTTTTGAATTCAATTGCATACTCTATCTGTTCAAAAGCTTCTTCATAATGTTTTTTATCTAATAGAATTAAAGCATAGTTATGATGTAGTATTGCCTTTAAATAATGAGATTCATTGAAAATAATAGTAAAACCTTTTTGAATATATTTTTCCGCTTCATCAAACTCATTCATTTCTCTACACAATAATGCAATCAAGTTATAACAATCTCCAACTTTCTCCCATTCATGTAGCATCAAATATATGTCCTTTGCTTCAATTGCATATTTAGATGCACGTTCAAATTGACATAAATAATAGTGAGTTGTTGCAATATTAAATGATATTTTCGCTTTAAATAAAGGATCTTCATTCATCAATAATATTCTTTTAAACGCTTCTCCACTTATCTTATAATCTCCAACATAGTAATGATAAACTGCGGTAACATATAGATATTGATGTCTTGTTGATACAAATAATTGTGATTCATCTATCTCTACCATTGCAATCTCATTTTCATATAATTTAATCGCTTGATCATCCCGCTCAATCTTCACCAGCGCCAAAAACTTAAGTAACAAAAAGTAATATTCTTGTCGGATGGAAGGTATGTATTGTAATTGATTTTGATGTGAGTCCAAATATTCCTGGACCTCTTCAACACGCTCCTTTTCAATTTTAAATTCCAGTGTAGATAAGAGATCTTGCATTTCACTTGTGTCCTCATAAACATTTTGAAAATATGTTTCCGGCACATCAAGTCTACTAGCAAGTAACTTGAGTGTATCAATAGAAGGGGTATATCTGCAATTCTCAATATTGCTATAATGGGTTGGCGAGATGATTCCGTGACAAATATCCGCCTGCTTTAAACCTTTTAAAAGTCTAATTCTTTTAATTCTATTGCCTAGTTTCAAATCTTTCTCCCCCACTTCACAATGATTTAGTCATTTCATAGGAATTATTGTTTTTTGAAATAAGACGTAATATATACCAAAAGAGAGTATTTTAGTGCTGTTCCCTAATTCCATTTTAGTATTTAATAGGAATTTAGTATATAACAATTAAAAATTCTCTTGAATTAAATCATGATATATAGGTAGTTTTTAGAATTCAAAATGAATAAAAAAGCTGATATTCACCGAAAAAATCGGTGAACATCAGCTTTATTTTATGTTAGTTCTAATACTCCATAGTGGAATTTCGATGATAGACGAACATCATGGATAAAGCCATAGCGCTCAAATAAATCGGATTTGAAATGCGCTTTTAAAACGATCCGCTTTTTTGCAACGCGTTTTGCTTGTTCCATCCATTCATCAGACAAGCCTTCATGGAGTCCCGCTTGTCGGAGCGGTTGAAAGTTAGTCGACTCCTCAATTGTTTCTTCGAACATGGGATCCATATACACCACATCAAAACTATTGTCTGGCTGTAGTTTCAAATAATCGAGCGCCACTGAATGCACGACCTCAATCTGTTCCATACAAGAAAGAAGCGGTAAATTCGTAATATCATAGCGCTTCATCCCCTCACTTACAATGAAAGCAACATTGGCATTGCCCTCACAGCCAATGACTTTACCCGATTCACCGACAGCAAAGGCCGCCATCATACTATCTGTCGCCATGCCTAATGTACAATCTAGAAAGGTATCTCCCTCGTTCAACTGGCATGCAGCTAAAAACGTATCTATTTCCCCTCTTGCTGCACGCTTCAAACGAAACGCTGCAGAGCTAGGATGGAAAAAGAAAGGAGCATCTGCCCCTAATTTATAATATTCATAACGATTTTTTCCTGCGACAATAACGTTCGCATTATGAAATGCTGCCATTTTTGCAACCCCGCGCTTTTTCCGCTCAACAAAATGTACATTTAAAGCGTCACATGCTTGTTCGGCAAGTTTCTTAGACAACGCATCCGGTCTTGCTGCAGTTGTAACTATTGTTGTTATTTCGTGCATACTTGATCTAAAACGCCTGCTAAATGATCACGGACCTGCTCCATTGCAAATCCTTCAATTTGTTCACGTGGAATAAAGTAAGCTAATTGACCGTCTTTTAAAAGAGCAATCGAAGGTGAACTTGGTAATACTTCCTCAAAATAACCACGCATTTGAGCAGTCGCTTCCTTATCTTGTCCAGCAAACACAGTCACTAAATGATCTGGTTTATTGCCAGTCGCTGCAAGAGCCGCCGCAACTGCAGGACGAGCCAAACCTGCAGCACAACCACAAACAGAGTTAATGACAACAAGTGTAGTTCCTTTCGATTCTTGTACGTGATCCGCTACTTCATCAGGAGTTAATAGCTCTTTAAACCCCACATTCATAAGCTCCTCACGCATTGGCTTTACAATTCCTAACATATACTCCTCGTATGCATTCATGTTTTCAACCTCTTTCTTAAACTTTCGATAACCCTTTATCTATAAGGTTTCCCACTATCTATATTAAAGTTAATTTCGTTAAATTTCATCTTTTTTCACTTTAAATGTGATTTTCATGTAATTATTTTCCCAAAAAATCACATTACTTATTATTTGTTCTAAAGAATTTTTTTAACTCTCCACTTATTTGGTGTTATTTTAAAAAATCTAAGATGCTAGAATATTTAATAATGGAGTGCACTTTACCCGCCTTCACTTGGACTTGATGATTATGTAATCTGGTTCAACAACATCCGAATTCACGAAACATTAGGATATTTTAGTCCGGCGGAATTCAACCTAAACCCCTCATAAAAGTTGTCCAGTTTAGTGTTGACAGTCCGGTCATTATCGCACCTTCTTTATTACACATTATTATTCTTTGCTGTCGGCCTTCAAAGAACTGGTTCAATTAATTTTTATCAGGTATGCCCCTGCACTTTTTTAAAATTTTAATGATCCACTTAATAACTGACTTGAAAACTAACTAACCCTTTACTTTACCTCCAGTGATTTTAGAATAATTTTCTTAAAACTAAACAAATGACTCAGACATACATTCATTAATGACATAGAATAAACTATCTCATAAATAGGAGGTGTACAAAATGGGTAATGGTTACGAAACAGGTAACGGATCAGGATTCGCTTTACTTATTGTTCTATTTATTCTATTAATCATTATTGGTGCAAGTTTCTTAAACTACGGTGGCTACGGCGGCTGCTGAGGTAACTACAATGTTGATCTTTGTGCATAAAACAAAATACCGCCATATGAGACAGGTTTTTACAACCTGTCTTTTTTCTTTCTGTATTTAATGAATCAAATAGGTACTTGTTTTTAACCGGTTTAGAACTAAATGTACTGGTCTCCTGTATTGATTACTTTAATAGCATTCCCCAATAACCGTTGATTCGGTCTATTGTATCTTGAACTCGATCACTTACAAATTGATTGGCGCGATTATAGTCAGCGTCCTTTTCGGAAATACCTATTGTTACAAATTGAAGAAGTTGTGATTTCACTTTGTCCAAAATGGTAGTTATTTCTTCTGCATTCTCAAGACTTTGGAATAATTCTGTATATGATTTAAGTAATTTTTCTAAATCTTCACTAGAGTACTTTGTCTTCCCTAACTTATTTGTTATTGACAATTGCTGTGCTTGATTTGCTGTTAATGTCGCATTCGTAGATTGTACCTTAGCACGCGCTGCATAAAACTTCTCCTCAATGGATTGGTAATTTTCTATTTTATTTGTGTTGTGGGACGAATATTGTTCAATTAGCTGATCAAATCCTATTTTCGTTTCACCCGATAAAAATTTGTCACTAAAATAATGTAAAGCTTGTGTAGAAGACACTAATTCTACCTGTGCTTCATATGAATCTAATTGTGTATTGACACCACCAAAAAAGTCAATTCCTGTTTGAGTTAAACTATCAAGTCCATCAGTGATTTGTTTCAAAATAGACTCCATCTTATTCACTTCTTCAGAACTAAGACCATCAAAATAATCTTGACCATTTAAATACTGACTAAACACAAGCCACTGATCTTTAGGCTTATACGAAAAAATATCATTTGGATCAGCATTTTGCACATTAATATCCTTTGAGAAAAACTCTTCTGTATCATTTTTGAATTGAATGAATTCATTTGTAAACGTTAATTGAGCAGCTTTTCCATCTTTCATCACTTCAATAGTTTTCCCCTCAAAAGAATTCAACGGAGCCTCTTGTGCCTCTCTCATTTCTTTCGCTCTGTTATTTAGCGCACCTGTATATGTAATATCAATCTTCACCCAAAACACTCCTATTAAATAAATATATGTATTATATCGGTAAAAAAATCCTCTATTACATGAATTAGAGAAATAACGTTGGACAAAGAATGTCCCTTTAGTGATGAAGGTAACGTCCTCATTACGTTAACACTACTCTTACAGATGCACTTTCCCTACTAGATTACAATCAAAATATATTTTTAAAATTTTAGTCATATTTTCCGCATGTTTCGAATATATGAATCATATAGGTGATTTTGAGAATCAACCTTGTTATAAATATTGATAGATAAAGATGCATTTAGGAGGAGTTTATATGAAGTTGACTGTCGAAAAACGTTTAGGTTTAAAAGAGTTAACGGACAAAGTAGTTTCTGCACAAGAAGCAGCTGCACTCATTTCTGATGGTGATGTAGTAGGTATGAGTGGATTTACTCGTGCTGGTGACGCAAAGGTTGTTCCTATGGCACTTGTAGAGCGTGCGCAAAACGAGAAATTCCAAATTGATGTTTATACTGGTGCTTCTCTTGGGCCAGAAGTAGATCATTATTTAGCAGAAGCAGGTGTCATTCGTAAACGCGGTCCATATCAAGGTGAACCAGCGTTACGAAACCTTATCAATAAAGGTGAAGTTCTATATGTAGACGGTCATTTATCTCATGTTGCAGAATCCGTGCGTCAAAACATTTATGGTCCTATTAAATATGCCATCATTGAGGCTTGTGCAATTACATCGGACGGTTACTTAATACCTACTAATTCTGTTGGTAACTCTCCTATTCTAGCTGAATATGCGGAGAATATTATTGTCGAACTGAATATTTCTCACTCAGAATCTCTTATTGGTATTCATGATATATATATTCCGGCTGAACAAGGTGATCGTAACCCCATTCCAATAACGAGTGCAGCCGATCGAATTGGCGAAATGGGAATTAAAATAGATCCTGAAAAAATCAAGGCGGTCGTTATCTCAGAAAATGCTGATGCTCCTTCTTTAATCGTTCCGCCCGATGAAGAAACAGCAGTTATGGCTAATCATTTACTTGATTTTTTACGCGATGAAATTAAAGCAGGCAGATTAACATCAAAGCTTGCTCCGATACAATCTGGTGTTGGTTCGGTAGCGAACGCTGTGTTACAAGGTTTCTTAGATTCTGAGTTTGAAGATTTACAAATATACTCTGAAGTACTACAAGATGCGGTCTTCCATTTAATCGATGCAGGGAAAGTTACTTTTGCTTCTTGTACTTCTATTACATTGTCCGAGGAATTGGGCAAAGAGGTGTTTAATAATCTTGATAAATACGCAGACAAATTATGTCTACGTCCACAAGAAATTACGAATCATCCCGAAGTGATTCGCCGTTTAGGCTTAATCTCTGTAAATGCGGCTCTTGAAGCTGATATCTACGGTAACGTGAACTCAACACATGTCTCGGGTACTCGTATGATGAACGGTATTGGGGGTTCTGGTGACTTCGCTCGAAATGCACGTTTAGGGATCTTCGTTACGAAATCATACGCGAAAAGTGGCGCAATCTCCTCCATTGTACCAATGGTCTCTCATGTAGATCATACAGAGCATGATGTGGAAGTCCTGATTACTGAGCAGGGAGTTGCTGACTTACGTGGGTTAGCGCCAAAAGAACGAGTGCCTTTAATTATTGAAAACTGTGTCCATCCAGATTTCAAAGAACAACTATGGGCTTATTACAATGAGGCTGTAGAAAAAACGGGAGGCCACCATACTCCACATAATTTAGAAAAAGCATTTTCTTGGTACGTCAATTTTGCTAAAAATGGGACAATGATAGAGTAATAGCTAACCACAATTTTAAAAAGAGCATCTCTCCTACACCAGGAAAGATGCTCTTTATCTTTACAAGAAATAACTTGCAACATCAGAAATAAAACACACTGTATATTTACTTGTACAGTTCCCATCCAATGATTAAGACAGTCAGTAGCAAAGCCGTCACGCAAGAAAGTATATAACTAACCTTCTGCATTTTTGTAGATGTTGTTTTACCCCACAGCTTGAAAATTATTATGACACAAACGGCAATTAGAGCTATATAGGTATAATTTATCCAAAAGTGAATTCTTAATGAAGCGTAGGATGCATAATTCAGCGTTCTATATGCAAGAAGAGCAACATTCATAAGTACAGCTACTCCTGCCAAGTTTAATGCCATATTGTATTTCATCATTGGCGTAAATAGAACTGCCTTTTTTCTATTTCTAATACAATTTATAACAATCATTATTATCGAAACAATGATATACAACACACAAAATACCACTGCAATACAACTGAAGATCATAAACAATTTCATACTGTTAGCTAACGGTAAAAAATCACTCGTCATCATGGACACCTTTTCCACTTGACCGCTATTCATAGTAAAATGAAGATATATATTATAGTCATTCGTAGATTGGTACATATAAGGAGTAATTTGTTTAAACGTCATACCTAATCCAGTAATTGTATTGCTATCAACTGCTTTTACCTGCCCTGTCATCATGGCCCCCATCAGTTTGGTAAAGCCTCCATAAACACGTCTAGCCATACTATAGGTTCCTTCAAGCTCATGAGCATCTGGCAGCGTCACCTCACCATCTGCAGCGGAATAATCACCGTACACTAGTACTGGTAATCCATAGCTCAGTCCTGATTCACTCGTTTGATTGGTCATAACAATAACGCCTAAATTTTCTTTTTTTGAAAATGTCATATTACTAGAAAAGCTATCTGTATTACCTCCATGTTCCAACACATCAACAGCATACATACCTTGCCAAAATCCATGTGCATTTCTAGGTAATCCATTATCATAAAAATCACTAGTTGTAAGCATATCATTTAATGTTCTATTGCTTTGAAACAGTGGACTATTTTCCCCTTCTAGTGGCATTAATGCGTTAATAAATTTCGCCGCATCCTCAGCTGTACCAATTGCACTACCAGCAGGATACAAACTAATATAGATACGTTCGTTTTTGGAACGGCTAAATTTACCTTTGTTATTCCCCAAATACCCGTGAACAAACTCCCTTTTCTCAGCAACTTCTTTATTATCCTTTTGTGACGGATGAATTGCCGTGTCTTTCATATCGAGAACAGAAAATATATTCTCGTTCACATAGTCATAAAACGGCTGATTAGCAATCTTTTCCACAATATAACCTGCCAGAGCAACACCATAGTTAGAATAGGCAACAATCTCTCCCGGCTCTTTCACCTGTTTCGGTTCGGAAATGTGCAGCATTTCATCTAAAGGTTTTACAGCTTCAGCTGAAACGGAAAATAAATCAGTATATTTTTCTTCCCATCCTGCATCATGGTGCATGAGATTTAACATCGTAATAGGTTGATTGTATTGTAGTTTTGTAAAAAATCCTTTTGGCAAATATTCTCGAATGTCTTTGTCTAAATCCAGTTTCCCTTGCTCTACAAGTTGCATCACACTTGACCAGACAAGGAGCTTAGTAGCTGAACCCCATTCAAAAACCGTACCCGTTGTGACTTCCTTTTGTTTTTCCAAATCTGCATATCCATAGGCATTATTAACAAGTAATTGACCATCTTTTACAATAACGACAGACGCACCCGCTGTTGTTGTGCCGATATACTTAGCTACGTATTCGTCTACCCGTTGGTTTAGTTCCGAAACAGCAATGCCAGATGGTGTGGCTTCCTTATTCTCTGCTGCTAAGATGGATATTGGAAAGATACAAACAGCTATGATGAGCATAAGCATTGAAACGATTTTCCTAATAATTCTTCCTCCTCAAAATTACATTTTCTCAACTATGTTCTATATGAATCTATTCACTGCTAGAATTCACTAACCTATTTTTCCAAACAGTTTTATTCAAAAAAATTAGTAGACTCTTTCTATTGGACACTATCCATAAATCTTTTATTTAATTGCATTTGATTCCTCAAGATCTAAATTCATAATAATTAATTCTCCATGGCTGCCCATTTTTCGAACCCCTTCATCATTAAATCCACATTTTAGATATAAGTTTTGAGCAGCACCGTTCTTTACGTTAACGGCCAGAACAATTTCATTTATTTCTGGAAAATGTATTTTCACAAACGTTGGTAATACTAATAAAGACTGTTTCGCATAGCCTTTACCTTGATGGCGATAATCTGTTGAAAAAGTTCTAAGTAATAACGCTTTCTGATTATTAGAATAAGGCGCCACCCCTTCTCTCTTATGTAAAACAAAGTAACCCACTAATTCTTCATCATCTAAAACTAATATCGGATAATAGTCTTCATCGTCTTTTGAGACTAAAACCGACTCTACTGGTGTTCCCGTGAATTGTAATTGTTCTTTGGTTAATTGATAATGCTTAATTTGTGATTCATATAAATCACTATATCTTTCTAAATGAATATTCATTCTCACCCCTCCTAATCAAATAATATCAATAATTGGTATTTATTACTACAAAAGAAACGCAATCAAAACCCTTTTGAAATATCTAACTCTAATAAAAAATCTCCTTATCCAAAGGACAAAGAGATTTCCATATCACTATTCATCTGTCTTCTTATACCGATGCAAATGAATTGCTCTATTGTTTCATTTAGAAAAAAAGACCTTCCCAAAAATCGATTAAACGACATTCTGAAAGATCCCTTTCTACTAGTGAAACTTCCCTGTAACTCTGAAGCCGATTTCTGCAACTAAAGAAGCTAAAAGGAATGTTCCTGTATAGACAATTAAGGAAACAACAACGATTCTCCAGCCAAGTTTTTTAAACTCTTTCAAATCTTTACCGAAAGATAGTCCTGCATAAGCTAGAATTGGTGTTGCTAATGCCATAAAATTAATATGACCTGTTGCTTTTGAAATTGATTCATTTCCAGGGAAAATTGGCGAAGTAACTAATAAAGCAATAAATGAAACCCAAATAACTACTGGTAATTTTACTGGTAATAGTTTTTCAACTATAAACCCAGATACTGTAATTGCAACAATAATCAGCATACCGGGCAAAGCAACTATAGGTGATACGTCATAGCCAATCCAGTTTCCTATAATTGCAATTGCACCAATAAGTATAAATGTATATATTTTATCTAACATGAACGTTTGTTCCTCCACTTCTAAAGAACTTAAGCTTTGGTTTCTGAATTTCTAGATCTTCTACCCAAAACCGGTTCCAATTTTCTATATAGATAATTGGTAACAGGCAGTGAAAAGAAGATACATACATAAGTTCCGACAATTGTTGTAATTAAGTTTGCAGCACCAGCAAATAACGCTATATCATTAGCTGATTCTGGGAAAATGATAGCGAGTGCACCAGTCATTGCGGCCATCATACTTCCTGAACCTACCCCTGCACCCATCGCCAGTGATATCGGGTGGAACCATCCGGTATTTGCCATTATACTAGCTAATATAGTTAAATAGATTGCACCAAATAATGTCCCACATACATAAACGCCTAATGCTCCACGGCCTTCTGGAGAATCCGCACCATATTTTTCAGCTATAATTGCAAGGTTTGGTTCACGGTCAATTGAGAAGGTAGCTCCTACTGCTTCGCGTTTCATACCTAGCAACAATGCAATTGGCAAACCAAAAACGATTGTCCCAAAGAAATGTCCTACTTCTTGTAAAGTTAATGACAATCCCGCATCCATTAGTTGTGGCAATGATGGTCCCATTAGAGTTCCAAGCTTAGCCACGAATAACATAAATGAAATCCCTAAAATATTTGCTGCTATATTCATATCTTTCTCACTTAACAGCTTTAATTTAGGTAAACTAATAACTGCACCGATTATTAATGCATAGAGCATAGGGAAAAGTGCAACTACTCCAATACCAAGGTCAAAATTCTTTATCCCTATAAATTCAGCTACAACTACAAGTGCTAATACGATTAACTGTATTTTCCAACTTAATAATTTTTTCAAGTTATCCACCTCTATTTCTCATGTATCACTTTAGAATATCCACTACTGACCGCCGTCGATGCTAATTCTTCAAGTATTTGGCATACGGCTGTTGCATCTAGATTTCCTTTTCCTGTTGCTTTAGCAGATTCATATAATTGAAAGACAGTTGATCCAATAAACGATGGTACTTCCTCAGATATTGCCGTTTTTGTATATAACCAAATATCCTTGTGCATATGGTTTAAACTAAATAAAACGTTATCATATTGGTTGTTCAAAATATTTTCTCCGAACACATTTAATACACGGTTAGCTGTACCTTTTGCAAATACTTCTGCCACTTTTTCTGGTTCGACTCCAGCTTTTTTTGCCACAATAAGAGCTTCCCCTAAACTAACTATTGTTGAAGCTACCACCATATTATGACAAAGTTTCGTGATTTGCCCTGCTCCACTTTCACCAATGTAAAAAACTTCTTCGCCTACCACTTCTAATATTGGAAGTACTTTCTCGTATTCTTGAATATTACCACCTACCATAATCGTAAGTGTACCGCTATCAGCACCTGCAGGACCGCCACTAACTGGGCAATCATAAAATAACAAACCTAATTCTTCTGCTACCTTTGCCAAATCGATTGCTGTTTCAGCATCAGTTGTACTCATATCAATAATAATAGAACCTTTTTTCAAACTATTAAAAACACCATTTTCTCCTATGTATGATTGACGTACAATGTCAGTCGTAGGTAATGAAGATACCATAATATCCACTGCTTCAGCAATATCTTTTAAAGTTCCGGAAAAAACAGCACCTATTTCCTTAATCCAAGGAATCACTTGAGGGTTCGGATCAAAGACAAAAACCTCATAACCTGCTTTTACAAAGTTTTTGACAATTCCTTTCCCCATTGCTCCGCAACCAATTACGCCCACTTTTAACAATTCAATCTCCCCTTTGCTGCTCTTTCTCTAATTCTTGAAAAAATGCATTTGCAGTAGCAATACTAGTTCCTGCTGCTGGTACACCACAGTATATTGAGCACTGTAATAAAACTTCTTGTATTTCTTCTTTAGTACAGCCGTTTCTAATAGCACCACTAAGATGAATACTTAATTCATTTTGATAATTTAGTGCCGTTAGAATGCCCAAATTTACTAAACTTCTCGTTCTTCTATCTAAACCAGGACGATTCCAAATATCTCCCCAACAGTACTCCATTGCTAATTCATGAAATGGTTGATTGAATTCATTTGTGTTTTCAATAAATTTCTCAACATTTTCTTTACCTAGAACTTCTTCTCTTGCTTTAAATCCTGCTTTTAAATTTTCTGGGTTCATCGTAAGTCCTCCTCATTGTTTCTGAAATGGTACTGTATATTCACCGTAGTTAATCCTAATCTTTTTTACTGTCATATATTGTTCCATAACTTCAATTCCCTCTTCTAAACCAATACTGCTATCCCTATAACCGCCGTATCCTAAGCTTGGAGAAAGAGTATGTACTGTGTTCAGCCACACAATACAAGATTCGAATTTCCTCGCTAAATCATGCACTTTTTCTACATCATTAGTTCATAATGCTGTAGCAAGTCCCTATTTTTGACAAGGTTGATAAATAGTCAATAAATAATTATCTAAATATTAACATTTTTAACCTATATTTGCAAATGTCATATTTTATTAATTGATTATAATTTTAGAGAATTGCAGTAAACTAATATAATGGTAGTATAGTACTGAAAGGATTGGTTTGAAGATTATGGAAGTATTATTAGTAGGAATTGTCGGTCCTATCGATTTAGTAAATAGAATCATGGATCAAATGAATATAGAAAACGAATTAAATATTGAGTACAAACTATTTATCATTAAACACGTTGAAGAAACGAGGAATATTGAGCAGGATTTATTATTCGAATGTGATATATTACTTTTTGCTGGACAAATGGCATACGAAATATATATGAGTAGTCAATTAATTAATTACGTAGGGCCGATACCTATTTGCGTACATTATGATGGATCAGCAATTTATAAAACTTTGTTTGAACTTGCAATTGAAAATGCAGGCCAACTCTTTCAATTTACTCCTTTCACGATAGATGTGCTTAGTAAACTAGAGGTACTTAATTCTATTTCAGAGATTGGGTTAGAGGATCATTCTTTTATCCCCTTACAAAATGAAGTAACCTATACTACGAAAGACTGGGCAGATCAGCATGAAAGTAATTTTATGAACGGCAGTAGTAAATGCGCGATTACTTGTCTAACAAGTGTTGCAAAAGAATTGGAGCATCGAGGTATTCCAGTAAAAAGAGTAAAAGCTACACACGCTAGTATAAAATCAGCTATAAGTATATTAAATGCAAATATAGCCGCACTCCTAAATACTGAGCTTCAAACAACGGCTATATTAATACAATGGCATAAAACAGATAGAAGGCCTCAAAACAAATATCAATACTTCAGAACAAAAATTGCATTTGAAGAAATTATTATTGACTTTTGTGAAGAAAATCAGATGTCATTGACATTTATAAATGACACACAAGTTAATATATACACAAATAAACAAATGGCAAAAAATCTAACTGATAGATTTAAACGTTTTCCCTTGTTAAATAAGTTGGAAGAACAAATTGGTAGTAACATATCTGTAGGGATTGGGATTGGTGACGATACGTCAAAAGCCGAAATTCACGCTGAAAAAGCTTTGAAATTTTCAAATACAAAGAAAAAATCATGCTGTTATATTTGCAGTGAATATGGAGAATTGACAGGGCCATTATTAATAAATGACACTCCGCCTCTATCATTTTCAACTAAATTAAAGGAGGAACACTTAATAGAAATTTCAAATACAACTAATTTAAGTGCTGTTACGATCACCCGTCTAGTGTCATTACTAGAACATTCATCGACAAAAGAATTAACCGTTCATCATTTAGCGGAAGCATTTGATATATCATTAAGAGCAGCTAGTCGCATTTTAAAAACATTAGAGCAATATAACTTTGCAATGATTACTGGAGAAGAACAGCCACCTGGACGTGGGAGACCTCGAAAAGTATATAAAATTCAGATATAGACATTTTTTATTCTGTTGCGAGATAACTTCCAAATTAAGATCTACATAAATAAATGCTGAATTTATTTTTCTTTGAAATCACAAATAATAACCGTGATACGAACGGATTGGAGAAGTTCTTAGTTGATCTATTAATTTATACATATCCCTATGAAAAATCTCCCTTTATCAAAAGATAAAGAGAGATTTTCATTTCACTATTCAACTGTTTTCTTACTTCGATTTACAACTAACAATACTAATCCAAATACCGTTCCTGCCAACGATATTGCCGATACAACTAGATAGAACTGTTGTCCAGTTAATGCGTTGTAAAGAAATCCACCTGCATATGAGGCGATGATACTTGATACGCCGAAGAATAGAAGTGCTAGCACAGTTTGACCTGTTGCTCGCCATTCGACGGGTACAATACGATATAAGTATTGAATCGCGGCAGTATAGAAGATTGGGAATGTGAGCATTTGTAATAATTGGACGAATACTAGCATTTGCGGGTCTGTAATCCATGCTGAAATGAAAAACCGTACAAAGAAGAAAAGGGCTGCAATCGTAATAATTAGCATTTCCTTCCCTTGACGAAGCCACCAGAAGCTTAGTGCAAAAACGATAATTTCACTAGATGCAGCGAAGAAAAATGCTTGTCCAACAAGCTCGGTGCTACCACCTAGTGTACGTATATGGACACCTAAAAACGTATCATTCATACGTGCTGGCACCGAGCAAATAAATACGAGTATTAAAAAAGCCAATGTTTGCTTATTACTCAAAAAGCTCTTCAAGCCACCTATCGTTACTGGTTTTGAAGATGTCGGAGCATCGGGCATTTTCAAAATAATAAGAATCCCTAATACACCTAGTACTACAAAAAGGATACCAACACTGTTGTTACCAAAGTATGACATGATATAGCCTGTTACAAGCGACAACAGTGCATATCCTAATGCCCCGTATGTACGAATCGAACCGTAACTAATTTTCGCTGCTTCTGCTACTGTAAAATTCAAGCTTTCCATTAATGGGTCAATCGGCATTAAGAAGAAATAGACAAGCATCGCAAAAATGACTAATAGAACAAAGTCATTAACGCTAAACAAAAAATAGCCAAATAAACTAGCTACTACTAATAACAATAATAATATTTTCCGAATTGTTTTTGTCTTATCACTAATGAAACCCCATAACGGTTGCGTAATAATCGTTACGAACCCACCTGTCCCTACGACAAGTCCAATCTCACTCGGAGATAAACCACGCTCAGCTAAATAAACCGGTAAAAATGGTATAAACAAAGCAAGCATACCAAAAAACAAAAAATTGAAAATCTTTAATCTATGATGTAATTGCATATGTAAAAAAACGTCCTTTCAAACCACATCCTTATTTTACTAAGTATTTGAGTCTCATCTTTATCGTTACAAATGATAGGACCCTTTTACCGAGAACTGCAATCATATCATATTCATTGTCAAAAAGTGATAACTAAGTAAATATTTTTATACAATCAAAAAATAACTCCTAATCTACAAAGAGAGCACTGAAAAAGTCCATAAAATGAATTTTAGCCTTGGCTTTTTCTTCGATGCCGTTAATTTCCGTTCCGGCGGACGCTTTCCTGGGGACGAACCTTGAGCCTCCTCGTCGCTAACGCTCCTGCGGGGTCTCAAGATGTTCGCTAGTTCCCCAAGGAGTCGCCGCCTGCACTCCAATCAACTAGTTTTATCGTTTTTTTGAGTTTTTCATTCTTTCCGATTCACACCTAACCCTTTATTATAAAAGACTAATTCAAGGTGGTGCTGTCCATGATTTCTAAACAAGAAACATTCACTCTAAGCCCTTATATGGCGCTTTACGATTTAATTGTGCCTAAAGAGAATATGCTTCGTGAAATCAAGGAACTCGTTGATTTTTCTTTTATTTTAGAGGAGTTAAAATAAAATATTGTTTGAATAATGGACGGAATGCGATTCCACCGATTCGGATGTCATTACAAGATGGCTGTTATAAAGACGGTGCCAAAAGCAAAACGTATTCAGTTTCCATAAAATCAACCGAACATGAAGAGCAAGCAGCTTTTCAAGAAACGGAAAGATTCAAAGACTTAGCGAAAAAGCGCTATAAAATTGAAGCGAAGAATAGTGAGTTATTTACAACATAATAACACGGGTTCTTGACTCCGAAATTAAACACCTTTATTATCATTTTTCAATATGTATCAACAAAAGTGGCGATAAAGATCTAGTAAATAACTTTTTTATCTGTACTAAATACTATAAAATCCTTTTTTAAAAGAATATATTTTAAAGCTTATATAGAGGTATCTTAATGGCGTATTCCATCCATACTATTGAAAATTAGGTAGAGGAGAATTTATGAATTGGTTATTAATAAAATTCGCAATATTAGTTATATTACTTAATCCATTGCAGAACATAGCTAATGATGATAATTTTAATAAAAATCCTGTTCAAAGTGTGACAAGGGAAAGGGCTGTTGCAACATTACCAAAGGAGAATATCACTTTATATGCTACCGAAAGAGATGGATATTTACAAAAATTCAGATTAGAGGTAAATGGAAATAGTCGATTATTTCCCTATTGGATGAATGTTTCTGAGGAAGCTTTTAGTCCGAAAATATACTTTAATGATATAAACTCTAATGGAGAAAAAGGATTAATTATTGTATTAACAACAGGTACCGGGACTGGTATTATAGAACAAAATGTTCATGTGTTTCATAAAACTAAATCTAATCTTGGATATGTTTACAAAGAAATACTTGTGGATAATCCAATGGCTATTATTTCGAAAAATGTAAAAACAAATTTAACTAAGTCTGAAGCTATCATAAAAATAGGAAATAAAGAAACTGTCATAAATATTGAGAATTTAGGTATTAAACCCGAAAACCTGTTTTCAGACATAAGTACTGGAAATATAATTAAATTTGATGTTTTGAATAATGAATTGACAGCTATTATAGGGGCGCAAGTATCTCCTGTTGGTGGCTTTATAGGCAATTTTCACATTTCATATATATTTAAAGATAATATGTACCAAATGAAAAAGATTGAATTTATTGCAAATGAAAATTAAAAAGAGCATCCTACTTAAATTGGATGCTCCTGATTTCCTAATATCCTTCTACTAACTGCTCTAGTATAAGACTCTCCACCATTTATAACTGCTTTATTTTCCAATCGATTTCTACTTAATTGAATTTTATTCCATTAATATGTTAGAGCGACTCTATGTTACATGGAAGTTCATCATGATGACTTCTTATTGTAATGCCTGTTTTACCGACTCAATAGCATGGATTTTAGTAGTATCAAACAAAGTAATATTAGCATCCTGCTGTTTTATGAGCAGACCTATTTCTGTACAACCAAGAATAATGCCTTCAGCTCCTGCTTCGACAAGTCGATCGATGATGTCTATATACTTTTTCTTAGAAGATTCTTTTATAATGCCTAAGCACAACTCATCATAAATAATTTGATGTACAATAGCCCTTTCCTCTTCTTCTGGTACAATGACCTGAATATTGTATGTCTCCACACGGGACTTATAAAAATCTTGTTCCATCGTAAATTTGGTACCGAGTAAACCGATTTTCTGAATACCCTGTGCTTTAATTTGATTAGCTGTTGCATCCGCAATATGTAGGATTGGTATATGTATCTGATCTTCTATCACATCAACTACTTTATGCATTGTATTTGTACAAATGACAATAAAGTCAACCCCTGCTTTCTCTAAAGAAATTGCCGCA
Source organism: Viridibacillus soli (assembly GCF_016612995.1). Taxonomy (GTDB): domain Bacteria; phylum Bacillota; class Bacilli; order Bacillales_A; family Planococcaceae; genus Viridibacillus; species Viridibacillus soli. Next base: position 38,390 of record NZ_JAEOAH010000009.1, on the reverse strand, counting down.
TTTGCTAAGACACGCCCTGCACTTTCCCAATCCCCTACAGTTTGATAGCGTTCTATTTCCTCAAAATCCACACTAAATAAGATGCATTTGGCTGAATGCAAACCACCTAATTGATGTTTTACTTCTTCATTGATGAACTTATAATATTCTGCTGACGATTCCCAGCTCATGCCACCTATTAATCCAATTGTTTTCATATATTCCCCTCTCGATCCTTGTTATAAATGAGCTAAAATTAAATAAGAAGCAGATTACTTTGCTTAGTACTTGCTTCAAATTATATAACATTTTATTTATCAAAATATCGATAGATGTTCATTCTCATACCCGGCCACTTCTTGATCAATTCTTCCTGCTTCATGATTTTCCAAGCATTAAAAATAGTTTGACCTTGTTTATTGAAGAATAGGCCATTACCGATATAATATGCTGCATGTTGGATTACTTCATTGTCATCCAACCATGCGACTACATCGCCTGCCATAAGCTGTGTATCCTCTTCGAATGCTTCATACCCACACTGCTTTAGACCATTCAAAAATGCTTGCTGATGCACCCACTCTTGTAATAACCATTCGCTTCCCTTGCCACTCACAGCAAATAAAGCAGCTGCTAAGCAATTTGCACCTGACGTCGTTCCGTATGTATTCGCAATGGTCAGTAAATGCGGAGGTAGTTTTTCTGGAATCGCTTCACATACGCCATCCTCCCACCACTCTGCTACCATTTTCATAATCATCTTCTTATTGCTTTGCGGCAGCTCTTCCCACATTCTACGTTGCAAAACTACTGAATCCTCTATTATATAAGCCCCAGGCACAACTGATATATCTGAAAAGAATGTTACCGGTAACACCATGCCACGCTCTACTTCTACTTGTCGGCGTAGCAAGAATGCACGAATATCTTCAGCAACAGAGACAATCCAAGCTGGATTTGCCGCGATTACATGTGTTGCACCTTTAATATTCCAATATTCATAGCTGTTATTAAACTCCGTTTGTGTATATGAAGTATGGCCGTAAAACTCTGTTATTGGCATAACAAGTACATTTCGCAAATCTCCTTGGAGCTTCTCAACATCTCCTTCTGTTAAGAAGAATAAATCTTTCTTCGGTACAAAGTCCTCCACCCATTGTTGTAAAATCTCATCTGACGGTATAATAATCAATTTTCTCGCTCCTTTGTTCTATAAATATTTCATTATAATGTTGATAATTTTTACGTTAAAAACCTATTATACATTTCACTTAAAGGTGTTTATTTAACTCTACTAGGCTCTTGATTCTCACTATACGATTAAAATAACTGGATATTATAAACATTCCAATAACACCGAGTATAGATTTGTAATAACGTTTGATCAAAATGAATTTTTTTCTTACTAATCTGTATAGCAATTTTATAAAAAAGTTTTATTATTTCCATAGGTTCTTATTGAAGCACCCGTTCGTCCAATAAGGGCTTTAAACATTTATAATTCCCTATAGTAAAAATAAAAGAGAATAGATAGCAATACTCAATATCAAAACCAATGTAACCAATTTATCCATACTGTTTATCAACGGGTGAAAGGGGCATAAATACCCTCTTGAAGCACTAAGATATTCCCCCTACTTTATTACAATTAAACTCTATAGTGAACGCTTTCTCAGCTGATAAACCATTAAAACTATGGATACCTTCAATTCGAATGCTATATGTACGACCACCATCGATTAAAGAAGCCTCGTAAGACGTTTGCTCCCACTTGCCTTTAGAAATTGCTATACTTGTTATATTATTTACTTTTGCAAACAGCTGACGGTCATCACCTGCATTATATTGCGTTTCAAAGCTACCTGTAACTTCAATCGGAAGTATAAGATCCATAACATAAGTATGTGTTATTTTTGTCGTACCTTCAGTTCCATACGTAACGACTTGATTCGTAGTTGACGATACAGCATTTAATGCTTCCCGTTCTTCCGCCAAATATATATCGACCATATTTTGAACCATTTTTTCATATGCTTTCGGTTCTTCCCAATCTTTTGATTGAAACTGCTCAATTGGTGGCACTCCAAGACCCATACCTAATTTCCTTTGATTCACTTCTTCCACAATTTTCACATACTGCTTGTGATAATCTGCCTTTTGTTCTTTAGTTAATTTTAAAGGAGTTGCCGAATCCACTTTATTTTTATCAGAATTAGATATAGGCTCAACTTCAACTGTTTGTTCATCAACTAAAACCGCAGTCTCTACCTCTCCTTGTTTTTCTGTTTCCTCATTTTCATTACATCCTGCTAACATGACAGTTCCAAGTAAAATCCCTGCGTATAAATATTTTTTCATCTTCTCCCACTCCTTTTGAAATATTTGTTTATTACCCAATATTATACATTATAACTAAATGTAATCTACTACTTTATATCAGGTATGTTAATTAACCAATTTTAACCATCACCATTAAAATAGGAGGTATTTCCGCTACGGGATGCTCGCTTTCCGCGGGAGTCGAACCCCCTCCGCTACTATCAACTAAAAAATGTAGTAACATACGTTAATATTGAACATAAAAACCATTTTAACGGTAAATAACAACATAATATTCCCCTAATCAACACACCTGACTTTATATGAAAAAATATCGTTCAATTTCAAATATGCTTATTCAACTAACCTCCGTTGATACATCAATGTTTATAGAGGAAGGTTAGTTGAATTAAAGTTTTTATGTATTTAACAGAATAAAATGAAACCAATATTTTCCAAATCGTATAATAGAGAATTATCAAATTTTTATATTTGGAGGTACTGAAAATGTATGATTATAAATTTATTCAAGTTCAAGTAGGTGCATTAAGTGGCAAACCAAAATAAGATTATGAAGGTATTGTAAAAGAACATGCACAAGAAGGTTGGCGTTTACACACGCTTGAACCATTACCATTCGGTGCTGGTGGACAAGCACTTAAAATACAGCTTATCTTTGAAAGAGAACTCAAATAATATTGGGTATACTCGTTCTTATTCAAGTAACAGAGGCGTTGATCCAGGAAGGATTAACGCTCCTTTTTGTTGAAGTTATTAAACTAAAGAAGCCAGTTAGTTGAAGAAGATGAAACCAATTTACCGTTCATTCGCAATTTTATTAAGAACATCAGAAAAACCACAATTTAATGATTCAATCAATTGAAAGGTAATAACACAAGGAGTTTCTTTAATTGGAATTGGTTTACATATATCTAAAGGGGAGGTTTTCAAATGAAACATTCTACGAAAGTAACAGAATGCCCAAAATGTGGTGGAAAAGAATTGGGTAAAGGTAAGCGTAGTGGATATGGGGCTATGTTCCCAGTTAATAAGATGAACTTTGTTGGGGCAGTTGTTGAATACATTATTTGTACTGAATGTGGATTTATAATCGAAAGCTATGTAAAAAAGCCAGAGAAATTTAAGGGGACACTTTAGATGTTACTCAAGTAACGGGGGCGTTTCTGGAATTGGCAGTGACACTCTTTCACTAACGTGACAGAATAGTTAAAGAAATCATTGAAGGGTGAGGGGAATTATGGGTTCAAGAATAATGCACTTGGTTATTGCTAATAGAATTGCAGAGTGTCTATCGATAGAAGATAGAACACCATTTTTACTTGGAGACATTGCTCCAGATGCTGTTTCACCTAAAGACTTATCACATTTCTTTAAAGGGGAAGTACAAGATTATTCAAGAAGCATTGATTATAAAGGTTTTTTACATAAATATAGTTCGCAAGTAGAAAGTCATTATATATTGGGATATTTTACACATTTAATCGCTGATGATATATGGCTGAAAGGTTTTTATCTCCCTTGGTTGAAAAACAGAATGGAAGCTAATAAAGAAATATTTAATTTATACCATAATGATTTCCGATTACTGAATGGAAAATTATTAGAATACTATGGTTTTACAGATGAATTAAGAAAAAGGCTCAGTTATCTTCCTACAACCTTTGATTTGCAAGAGGTTAAGTCCAAAGATGTTGAAGAATTCATTCCTTATGTATTAGGCGATATGGAGTACGATATGGAAGTTATAAATGAAAAACTTAATGTATTTACGTTTAATCAGATAGTTGGTTATATAGAGACATCCGTTGATAAGGGTTTATTGAATATAAAACCTATACTTACTTAATATACTTTTAAATTATAACCTTCAACTAAAGGGGAGAATTTATGAAGAAATGGTTTTTGCTGCTTATAGGAATTGTAGTAATTATCATTGGTGTTTTTTTAATATTATCTAATGGGTTTTCAAATACTGAGAGCATAAAAGTGCAAAAATTAGATAGAGAGACGAATCAATTTGATGAAGGAATAATTATTAGAGACAGTTCTAAATTAAAAACTTTTAAAAAGATATTAAATGGAGCAAATCACGAAAGAAATATATCATATGAAATGGCTTATAGAGAGGATTTCAGAGTTACTCTGACATTTGAAGATGATACTACAGATGTTTTAAATGTATGGAAAAAGTCTGGTGATAGTACATTCATTATTTTATATACTAAAAATGAAGCCTTTAGGATTAAAAATGAGAGTCATCAAAAGGAATTTCTTGAAATACTAAATTCAAAAGTAGATTTTTAGCAAAGTAACGGAGGATTGAGTTGAAGATTACGGGGCTGCTTAGACGGCTCTTTATTCTTGTTGAATTAAAAGAGCTGGATAGTTGAAGGTTGTTGCATTTTTTAACTATAATGGTAAAATTAAGTAAAGTTAATTTCAAGAGATTATGTATTTTGAGGAGGGAATAATTATGAATATTGGAAACAAATATTTAAAGATTGTAATTGAAAGATTTAAAAGTGTAAAAAGCCTTGGAGATAAAACGATAAATCAATTATCTGAAGTGGAAATACTTTGGTCTTATAATATCGAGTCAAATAGTGTTGCAGTAATAGTAAAGCATTTGAGTGGAAATATGATTTCAAGGTGGACTGACTTTTTAACTTCAGACGGAGAAAAGGAATATAGAAATCGTGATGAAGAATTTATAGAAGATATATCTTCAAAATCCGAGCTAACTATTGTTTGGGAAAAAGGCTGGACAACCCTAATTGATACATTAACTGGTTTAAGTGAACAAGATTTATTAAAAAATATATACATTCGTGGAGAAAGGCATTTAGTTTTAGAGGCTATTGAAAGACAAATGGCACATTATGCTTATCACGTGGGGCAAATAGTTTTTATTGGTAAGCAAATAAAAGATAATAAATGGGAGAATCTCAGTATTCCAAAAGGAAAATCAGAAGAATTTTTAAACCAAATGCTTGATAAACACCAAGGCAAAATAAACAAAGATTAGATCAATCTTTTTTCAAAATGGAGTGTTTTTCGTTTCTTATTAAAAAAGGATTCGTTAAGGTTTTTTAATCAAACTATATTCCAAAGCTACAATAGAGGATTCTATCGGATATGCTGTTTATGTCCATTTATAGTCGGGTTAATTCATTAATAGCTGAACTCGATATCCCAAGATTGATTGTTGATTTCTAATTCTTCAATACGATCTACTTCAAAAGAATTATCTTTTTCAAAACTCTTTCCCCCTGCTCCTTTGATGATAAAAGCTAATCCGCCAATTGCGATTAATACAACAAATGCTACTTTAATTTTTTTCAATTTTTATTCCTCATTTCATTTAAGTTTAACTATTCCATCTTTGCGCTTATCTTTATTTAGCTTGCATTAATTTTTTCCGTTGCAGCGGATATGTAAATAATAATTGCATCGTTTTACTCTTATATTCATCAATTACTAAACCTGATAAAATGACAGCGGAAAAAATGAGAAATGTTATTCTAATCAAAATGTTTGTTAAAGACATGAATGCTCCGCTCGTCGGTTTAATTAAATTAGTCATCATCTCATTATGGTCGTTTTCCCTGCACCATTCAGACCAAGGAACCCATAGATTTCCCCTATTTCCACACTCATATTCACCTGATAAATCACTTCTTTACCATTAAATACTTTTGTAAAATTATTTGTTGTTAGTATATAACCCATGCTATATCCTCCTCTCAACAAGGGATTACCCTAATTGTAAAAAATGAAAATCTCTTTTTTCTTACTCATTTCTTACAAAAATTTTAAGTTCTAAAAAAACGTCGAAAAGCTTGTAGCAGAACCTCATCTACAAGCTCTTCACATATTTAGTATGAAACTTTTTTAACATAACAAAAAAACAGTTCAAGTTATTTAAATTTCTATCGAGTACTTCAATTTGTTTCATATATAGACTTTCATAGTATGTTGTAAGAATGTTTTTACGGTTAGTCTCATTTACATCAATCTTTGTAAGTGGAATATCATTTACTTTTGGCCGCTATCCACGTCATCTTCCCTATGAAAAATAGCTGTAAATGCTAAGTGAATAACAAAAAGCGTCAGTTATTGGTTTAACTGACGCTTTAAAAAATTCATTATTAAATTGATTGGTGTTTTTTTGCGTTACTGATAGTTGTTATTATAATTGTTATGATAGAAAACAAAACAATTGGAGTACCTAACAGAAAATAAGCGAATCCCTCAAACCCTCTTACTACTGTATATCCATAAGCAACTATTAATACTCCTAAAACCAATGTTGCCAAAGTATAAACATTTGTAGCTTTGGAGTACCCTTGTTTCTTTAATATCCATACTACAAGTGTTAGAACTACTCCAGCGATAATGCCATATAATAAAGGTAACAACATCATTAGTTTTCCTCCTTTCCATTTTAAGTTACCGTAAATTAGAATATATTTAAATATTTTGACTATACTCTAATTTTATCAAACCCTTTCTACTTTCACCATCTTTTCCTGCTGTTTTCGAGTACAAGCGCTGCCACAATATACTGTATGCCCGATTTGTCCACGCATCGTCACGATCATTCCCATCCTCCGTTTTCGTCATAGCTATACTTGGCATATCGGTACTCGTTGGATTGAACCGCTGTGCCAAGACAACTTTGTTTAAACTGCGTATACACGTTTACATATTATATGAGCTAGAGCTTGTTTGTTCTTCCACAATGATCTATCCCCACTCAATAGTATACGGTAGTTGAAAACCCTGAATATTAATAGGTTTCTCAGCTTTCTACGCTTACTTGGTGGGGTTTCCGGTGGGATATTATTCTTTTCCAAATAGTATTAGTAATAACGTACCCTCGATACAACTGTATGCTCCATTCCGAATGCCATTGACAGCGAGCCTTTCGGGGCATGATTCCCACGAGCCAACAGCCAGCTTTTTAAAAAACAACTGGCTCGCACCTAATAGGCTATCATGCCCCTGCTCACTATCAATGGTTCGCTACGCCATTCTACATTTGGTCTCCGTTTTATTCAATATATCTCATTGGACTTCCTTCTACTTCTTCTAAAAATATTGCAAGAGAAAAATAGCAATAAATTCTTCAAAAATGTCAGTTTGTAAATTTGAAATAAAGTCATATTTTGAAAATAATTTTATTACGGATTCACAAAATAATTATTTACAAATATTGTTTAAATTACGATTCTATGCCATCTTTTCTTTTTAATCATATATAATAAACATAATAATATTTATATATCTTTACATTAAACAATCAAATAGGAGGAATATAGTGGATTACTTATATATTGATGAAAAAGGGCCCCAAGAAACAATTAGGATAACGACTCCCTATGATGAAGAGAAGAAAATTAAGTTGGGAAATGACAACATGTATGTTTATGTTGCTGACTTAATCAAGATAAAGGAAGAAAGCCTCCATGAAATTGAAGAAAAATATGAATTGTTAGAAAGAAAATACATGTCTTCTAGAAAGTTTCCTGACAATAAAGAATTAAAGGGAAAAGATATTTTGGGCAAGAATTTCAAATATGGTATCGCTAGTCTTAAAGGTCGTGAACTAGATTTTTATAATTCCTTGTTTGACCTACTCCTTGAAAATCACGTTGATAATTTATTATTTTCAATAAATAAAATGTCTCTAGTTGCAGACAATAGATTGACAGGTTGGATTCTTGAATTAGAAGAAAAAAGATATATAGAATCGGCATTGCTTTTAAAATATTCCCTTGTAAAATATTTGGAGATTGAAGCTAGTGATAGTGTGATTCAATCTATTTTTGATTCAAATAAGGGAACTAGAGAAGTTCTTACAGAAATTCAGAAAGACATAGCAACTTTTGTTGAAAAGAACAAGCATATTCAGAGAATGAAGGTCCAAATAGAGGAGTATAGGAAGTTAATTCAAACGATTAGAAAAACAAAGCATTTAATTCAAGACACTCCTTTTACTGAAGTCTCATTTGATTGGAACAAGGTGTCATTTGACATTGACTTGTGGATTACAGAAATGTGCATTGCTAATAAATTTAATATGCAGTCGGCAGAACTGATTCTTGATGAAGGGATACCCTTAGAACCGTTCAAGAAATTAAATTTTACATCAATAAAAGAAGATGAAGATTCTACTACTCATGTCGGACTTCGAATTTCTGATGTTTTGGTCGTAATTTCAGGAAAATATATTTCAAGATTAGCAAATGATCTCAGGTATGATAAAGATAATCCAGAAAAAAGGAAACTTCTGCCTAATGATTGGTTTCAACTAGATGAAAAGCAATTTGATTTATTGAAAAAGATGAAGAAATATTTTTTTCCTAATGATTCAACCTATTGTTTTATAGTTGATACGTATTTTGATGATGCATTTCTATTTGAAACTTATTTTAGATATATAAGTTCTTATGAATCTTTTAATGGTTATAAAGAATATTTGGAAGCACACGTAGACCGACATTTTAATTATTTTGCAGATAATATTATGTCCAAATGGAGAAAAGCATTAGAAAACGAAAGAGGAACGAGAAAGAAATATGGGAGTATGATTTCTGGTATTAAAGCTGGAACTATCCGTCCTATATGATCAAACTAGTAACCGGGTTATTGAATAATAAAATATACAATTACGGAATTAACAGATAATGTGTATCACCATAAAACAATATTTCGAGCAAGTTTGGATTAAACTTTTTTATAATATATATAAATTATTTAAAAGGAAAGGATTCATTTTGATTAAACTTTATTCAAAATGAATCCTTTTTGGCTGTAAAATACGTATTTATAATATATTTTTTATCAAACTTTTTTCAATGCAACACATTCCTCATTTAAAAACCCCTTACGTTACTCTTATTTAATGCTTGATTCCCGTTAAATTTAAGTTTTGTCCGTTCTGCAGTTTTGATTTCAATATTTCCAGTCATTGCATCAGCAATTGCAGTATCAGCACCACTCCACATATGAGCATAATGCTTTAAAGTAATATCAGGACTTGAATGCCCCATACGTTGAGATAGAACAAGTACAGACACATTAAATTCATTGATAAGATATGACGCATGAGAATGACGCAATCCTTTTGCTTGTATCTTTCTCACTCCTGCAAGTTTGGAATATCTCTCAATTATTCGGGCTATCGTCGATTTAATCATCGGTAGTCCATCATAACTAAACACAAAATCATTTTCCTTACCTAATCCAATCTCTGTATGTCTAGTTCTCCAATTATATAAAATTTTATAGTGTCATCATCCAGTGCAATCATTCTCTTTCCATCCTCTGTTTTCGTATATGAATTTCGTTTCCAATCCGTTTTGTTTTTCATAATAAGCATATGATGAACACGTATATGTTTCTTCGTTAAATCAATGTCATTCCAATGCAATGCTGTACCTTCATTTACACGAACACCTGTCATATAATAAATCCATAACATAACAAAGTTTAAATGCTCATAAAAATCACCTATATAAATTTGGCTTACCACTTTTTCAAATTCTTGTTTTGTCCAATATGGTACTATTGCCTTCCCTTTTGGAATTGCCCGAACCTTTTTAGAAATATTGTGTTCCAAATATTGCATTTCTACAGCTTTATCTAAACTTTGGCGGAATGTTCCAAAAACTAGACTTGCATAGGATTGTGCATACCCAGCTCCACCATTTTCTTGACTTGTTAATAGCCACGTACGAAAATTTTGTACATCCTCAACTGAAATAGAACGAAGGGAGATAGTTGCAAATCTATCCCTTATCCTTTCTAGAATTCTTTGTCGAACAGAGAATGTACTTTCTTCAACTTCTGTTTGGTAATATGGTATATAAACTTCATTCATAAATTGCTCATAAGTCATTTTGTAGTTAGCATAACTGTTAACCTTATGATATTCTCTTTTTAATCGAGTTAACTCTTTGTTTGCTTCGAAAGCGGAAGAAAAAGGCTTACCATTTCCGTCTTTTCTTCCTTTTTTTCTTATTCGTTTTCCTGTAATCCGATCAATACCAAATTCTGATTGATAAAAGTAGTTGCCTTTATCATCAATATATACACCAGGATATTTCGTTGTTTTCTGTGTTTTATTTTCCATCTGAAATAATCATTTCTGACACTAGAGAAACTCCTAAAATGGACTCAACTACGTCCCTCGGAACTCGCCCTAGTCTTTTAAACGCTCATCTGTTATTTTCATGAGAGTTTTCGGACACTCCGTTCGGATAGCAGAGCTACCACCTCAAACCCTCATGAAAATAACGGTCATTAATAGCACTTATCATTTTAAGGCTTCATTAATTTTTGTATTTCAGCAATAAAGTCAAAATCTTTTTCTATAAATGGAGTTTCAAAATAAACAGGGGCTATATGTGTACCGTCTATTTGAATGTATCCTCCACCTTTTTCTGTAACCGTCTTATATTCAATATTATTAGTATCAAATATCATATTATAGCCAATGGAGTCCATAGCTCCCAAACCCGCTTTAAAACCCATTTGAGCACGAATATTCGTTGGTAAATCGTCAGCAGAAGGACGCTGCATAAGTATTTCTATCATGACGCCTGCTTGTCTGCCTTTCATAACAATTTGAAAGACGTAATCTAAGGCTTCTTTAGCAATTTTTTTGTCTACAGAATGCATGAAAGCCGAAAACTCATCAAAAATCACAATGACAACAGGCAAATTAAAATCTCGATATGTTTTCCCAAAAGCAGATACATCAGAAAAGTATTCCTTATAACGATTCTCCATTAGTTCAATAACTTCTCTTAATATTCGGCATATTTGGTTTGGCTCTGTAGCAACTTTGTTCTCAAATCCTGCTACAAATTGCAATAATGACAGATCAGCTTTTTTCGGATCTATGATGTATAAATCTGCTCTTGGAGTTAAACTCAAATAGGATACTATCTTTCCTAATATGAAAAAACTTTTTCCCGAACCTGTACCACCAACAATCAAGGAATGGGGCACTTTGTGAAGTTCGTAAGATATATTTCCAGAAATTCTAATTTCATCTGATAAGCTTGAATTACCAATTATTGAAGCCAAATGAATACGTTCATCTTTTCTTTTTAGAAAAGGATATTCAGCATAATTAATGGTTTTATTAAACGTATCTAATTCTAACCCTAGAGCCGATTCTAAATTTTCACCTAATAAGATAGCTTCTTTCGTAAATCTATCTCCATTTCTTGCTATTCGCACATACACTTTTTCGTTATCCTCTTTAAAAAATATTTGGATAACTCTCTCAATAATTCTTTCTTTTACGTTCTCCCCATCATTCTCAACTTCAACCACTGTTTCATCAAACAATTTCAAGGAATGAATCATATAAGCTAAATTATTAGCAATAACAGATTTGCTCTTAGCTTTTTGTCTTGTATAAAACTTTATAAAACTATATATGAAATATCCCAACAGCACTAAAAATAGAATATCCATGAGCCAGTTAAAACTGATAGAACGATAAATAATTGGTAGGTTAATAACTAAAGAAGGAATAGCTTCTCTTATTTTAATTAAAATCCAAGTACCCAAAACAATTGAACAAACAAGCAAGTAGAAAAGAAGCCTACTTGCTTGTTTGGGATATTGAACTTCTCTCCACCCGTCATTTTTCAGAGTGGAAATATTCCCAATTGATTTTAATTGTTTTGTAATCAATAATCGTACGTCTCTAACACTATTGAATAAGTTACGTAGCAATTTTTGATTCCTCTTCAGCTGCTTGTCGAGAAATTCCAACTACTTTTTTCACTCTCTTTGCTTTTACTTCTAATCTTCTTTTAAACAATCCCTCAACATACTTCACTTTATTATTTAGTGTTTCTAATAATTGATCAGCTTCCTCTTCCGTAAAATCATAACGATGTGTCGAAAGGTTACTGAGTAAATCAAGATGTGTCATCGCCCTTGCTAATCGCTTCTCTTTTAATTCCACGAATCTTTCTTTTTTTGTTCTCATACGATTTACCTTCTTTCTCTTGTCATATTAATTATCAATTACAATTTCACCATTGTTACCAATCCAATAATCACCATTGCCGATTGATACAGACTCTAAGAGTTCTTCCATGTAACCAAGAGCTTCCTCTCGTTCCTCTACCGACATGTTTTTCAAATCATCTTCGAACAATTAAATTCACCTCTTCCCAATCCTTCATTCAAATCAAAATACAAAATATAAGGAACCTTATTTGTTGCATTTAAGGTTATGATAACTTACACACTTAAACCAGTCAACAATTAATTGCAAAAAAATCTTTTTTACATTATCATATGGGTACATATAGTCAAATAATAAGATTTAGGCATTCCAACCAAAGGGAGTAGATAATAATGACAAAAGAAACCAGAGAAGAAAAATTTATACGTATTGCTGAAAAACGCATGAGTAGAATTTTTTCACAAATGAATCTTATCGCCAATTTAAGTAGTAAAAAGCATTATTCATATACAGACAATGAAATAGATGAACTTTTTCAAGCCTATCAAAATAAAGGAAAAGAAATAAAACTTTTTTTTGAGTCTTTATCTGACATTAATATTTCATTAACAACAGAATTTAATTTTTCAAGTGTCATCGAAATTGAAGATCAGTCGCTAACAAAAAAAGAGAAGTTTCGAAATTTAGCAGAATCCCGTATGAGCAAAGTTTTCCAAGATATGAGTCTTATCGCCAATTTAAGCAACAAAAAAAATTATTCCTATAGCTCTCTTCAAATTAACGAACTTTTCCAAGCCTACGAAAATAAAGGAAAAGAAATAAAACTTTTTTTTGAACCTCTTAATGTAAAATTCACTTTTTCACAGTAAAAAACCCCCAAGAATTTTCTTGGGGGTTTTTTGGTGGGGAACTATTTATTTTTATACTGCATTTAGTGACTAACACACACTATAAACATTGATAAATAAGCATTCACAAAGCAAATTGTATTATCTCTTTATTCCCACTCAATAGTTGCTGGTGGCTTAGACGTAATGTCATACAGTACGCGGTTGATATGATCAACTTCGTTTACTAAACGTAAAGTTTATGTGAGTTTCTACTATGTTTAAGGTTAAATTAGATTCAATTATTCGCAGTGTTTTGGTATCTAAATAGTAGCACGTTTTTTTAATGATAACAATTTTAACCAGTTCAAAAAATCCAATGCCACTTCTTTTGTTCAACGTATCATTGCTAGTTGATAAATAGAAACCTGTCAATCAAGATGTAACACCAGAGAATATCATATTTAACTTAGATAAACATTTCTTCAGCAAAACATTTGGATAAACATTCCAGTATATTCTTCTACAGTCACTTCACCGTGATTAAATGGCTCGATACTTATGAATCAATAAAAAATTAGACAAATGTTAGACGCTTCAATTGGATTAGGTAATTATGAAATTGACTCTTCTAAATAGATTTTGGTTATTATGTCCAATCCTCCTTATTCCTTTTTCATATGCTAAGAAAAAAAGCAGGTGAGAAAATGAGTCATGATGGACATAACTCTTCACGCAGAGATAGAGATAAAGAAAATATAGATTCAGCACATCAAGCATGCATTGACCGCGCTTATCGTATTCCCATATTTTTAAGTACGACAACGCATTTAAATGACAACCAACAACGGTTTCTAAACCGTCTAATTTTGGAGATTGAGAACGCTTTGCTTTTTCCGCGTACATTGCCTCTAAGCGAAAGTTATCCCGAATCGATTTTAACGGATATTCGTCGGTTAGTTTCATCAAGTTATGGAATGTTGGCAGTCAACCTTCGTCGGTTTAAAGTTGAAACAGTCGATGTCAATACCGGGCCCCTCCCACCACCCACTCCGGTCTGGGAAGGTTCCGTTTATTCGCAAGTAGAACCCTCAATGGCATTTCAATTTGGACTACCCTTATTATTAGTCAGGGAAGAGGATACCGACGCAAATAACGGAATTTGGGCAGGAGGAATTGCCCCACTCAATCTATTTATCGTGTGGCATTCTGAAACAGAAACTGTTGAACAATTCTTTAAAACGCCCGAATGGAGATCCGCCTTTGCCAATTGGTGTGCGCAAGTAAGAAATGCCTTTTACATTCAGACAGAACCTAAATTTAAATATAGATGTGATTGATCCTTTAGCTTGGCCAGCACTGTGAGTTTTCGCCTTCTGAAGAAACGTTAACTTTATTCATCTTTTGAATCGGTATAGCCTCATGTTTCATGAGGCTATTTTTTATTTTTAAAACTTGTCCACTTTCCAGATTTCTGCTCTATATTGAGGGTAGATGACTACTTACTTAACTGACTACGCCTATTTCACAAACAAAGACGACATGGACGAAGCGGTGAAGCTTTACCTTTCAGCACACTGGAACAACATGAACAACTTAATGGGAAAAAAAACCTCATTTACTTATGATACGGTTCTCCGCGACGTATCTAAATGAGTCTTTTTAAAAATCATATTATTTCTTTTGTTCTTTTTTAGAAGATTTCTCATGTTGAAGCAACTATTATCCACGAACCTCCTACATAACTCTTATTTTCCCATTTGAACTAATTACTCTGTGACATTGGATGATGATACTTAACTTATTTTGACCATTTACTCCCTACAGTTCTTACAGCTTTTGCTTTCCATACTGCTCTAATGGATAGTATATTCTCTTATTGCTATAGCTAACTCCTAAAAAAGGTGTTAAAATTGATAGAATTCTCTAAAAGGAGCACAAATATGCAACAAAAAACATCATTTTCTACCTATGCCATCATTGGTACAATGCTATTCGGCATGTTCTTTGGTGCGGGAAATTTAATTTTTCCGATTCAAATGGGGCAACTCGCTGGCACGAATTTTTGGCCGGCATTAATTGGCTTCCTCATAACTGCAATCGGACTGCCTTTTATGGGGATTTTAGCATTTGGTTTATCTGGGAGTAATGGATTGCGTAATTTAGCAGGTCGAGTCCATCCACTATTTGGAGTCGTCTTCGCAGTGGTACTTTACTTAACCATTGGACCGTTTTTTGCGATTCCACGGACAGCAACGGTACCTTTCGTAGTCGGTTTTGAACCGTATATCAATCCAACACATAGCAGTTTATATCTCTGGCTCTTTAGCTTTGTGTTTTTTGCCATTGTCTATTTTTTCTCTTTGAATCCAGCAAAAATTATCGACTATATCGGCAAATATTTAACTCCTGCGTTTTTAGTGTTTTTATTCATCTTAATTGTCATTGCCATCGTCAAACCGATGGGTCACTTCGGTAAGCCAATTGGTGACTATAGCGACTTAGCCTTTATAACAGGCTTTAAAGAAGGGTATAACACGATGGATGCTCTTGCGTCACTCGCATTCGGGATTGTTGTCATCCAGGCGATTAAGGGACAAGGCATTACCAATCCGAAAGAGATCGCGAAAACCACTTGGAAATCAGGCATTTTCGCCATGGTACTGATGATGCTGATTTACGGACTCATTACCTATATGGGGGCATCGAGCGTGTTGGCCATCGGGACATATGATAATGGCGGTTTAATCTTTGCTGCAGTGGCTCAGTATTATTTCGGATCATTCGGTTCCATTTTATTAGCAATTATTATCGTACTGGCTTGTTTAAAAACGAGCATCGGACTTATTACGGCTTGCAGCGAGTTTTTTAATCAAACATTTCCAAAAATAAGCTATAAATTGTACGTTCTAATACTATGTCTTATGTCATTTTTCATTGCTAACTTCGGTCTAAACAACATCATTCAATATGCGGTCCCCGTATTAATGTTACTGTATCCTTTAGCCATCGTTCTGATCTTATTAGCCCTTTGTTCATCGTTATCCGGCCATAAGCAGAGTGTTTACGCGACCTCAATGTTCTTTACTTTTTGTGTAAGCTTCTTCGACGGTTACAGTGCGTTAGTCGACAGTTTACCAGGCGCGTCTCTCTCCTTATTCGAATCTATTAAATTATTCTACATGGATTATTTACCATTTTACGATATTGGGCTTGGATGGATTTTACCAGCTCTAGTTGGTGCGTTTATCGGTTTTCTATGGCCATCGAGCGCTAAAAAAACCGCTGTTCAATAACCCTAGTTAGGAACCAGCTTAGAATAGCTTCTATGCTGGTTCCTTCTATTTTCCGTATTATAATTCCTATTGTAAAAAAACCTCACTTACTTATGATACGGTTCACCGAAATTAATGTTAACTTGTATTGATTATTTTCCCTCGTACGTCTATCTCTATTGATAAATGATAGAACAAGGCTGTTTTCGTATAGATTGTTGCTCTTTATTTTTGGCTCAACACTAAAATCTGTTCTTGATTAAAAAATAGTATAAAAAACATCTGTATCCGCTAATGTTGAGAGTACGACCAAACAACCTAGCGAGGTATGCAGATGAACTCTCGTTCTATCAATAAACTACTCAATTTACCAGAACTAAACGTGACGCAATTTCATCAAAAGGACGAGGGATATTTCATTCAAGTCGAACCAGTAGATCGGCTACAGGTTTGTCCTGTTTGTTCTTCTCATCAAACGATTCGCCTGTCTTGTACCGCCTGTCACGCTTCTTTTGTTTGGCAGTATGCTTGTGCTAAACCGAAGAAACGCTATACCAAAGCGTTTGAAACCACTCTTCCTGCACATGTTGTTGGTGCCACAATCATACAGGCCGCTCGTGTCACGAAGACACCTGCGTCAACGGTTGAACGGGTCTTTAAAATATGGCTCAACGACGAATGTGTACGCATTCAAAAGATGTGCCAACAACAGGCGCAATCGAGCAGAAAAATGGTTTTAGGCATCGATGATTTCGCCATTCGTAAAGGGCATTAAAGGGCATACGTATAACACAGGGCTTCACGATTTACGTGGTGGCGCATGAATACTAATTACCCTATATCATGGTAGATCGCCGGTTTTATCAGAATGCAGAGGAATAATTGAAAGAAAAAAAGCTGTTCATATTCCTGAATAAGAATTAGCTTTTCATAAAGGGCATTCCTATGCGAAAAGCGTATTAAACTCTACTACAAGCCGTGTGTTAGCGATTGTTTGTGGGTGTGACGAAGATAGATAACAGAAAAGGAAGTATTTTGAGCCCTTTCACTTTCAATGAGGAAGGGCTTCATTTGTGTTGCCAGGCATGTGACGACTTTAGCATATTAAATCGCCTAAACAACATTTTTTTCAAATAGCGCTTCGATTAAACCATCAAAAATTTCAATATGCTTCCCTTGAAATTGTTCTTTATGCAGTAACATAAGGAATAGAGCTTGTATACTTAACATCATGTCTTCCACAGGAACCCGAAGTGTAATTCCATAGGTCTGAAGCATATCCTCTTTTAAAAATGTTTCGTGCTCTTTTAATTCCTCCATTGCCCTCTCAGGTGACCGCGTAATAAGTAGTTGAAATTCTGAACTTGTGATATTTTTAAGCCAGTTCCCTTGATCATACTCACGAAATAACAATTTAATACTTCGCAACCAACCATTCTTATTCGGCTCGGCTTCTAAAATATCCATTGTCTTCTTATGAAACCCTTCAATTTTATATTTAATAACGTCCCAGAATAACAACTCTTTGGATGCAAAAAACAAATAGAAAGCCCCTTTAGAAAGCCCTACTTTACGGCAAATTTCATCGATATTCGTTTTCTTATATCCAAATATTGTCCACATTTGATCACATTCCATGATTAACTGTAGTTTTATTTTTTCTCTTTCTTGTTCTGTAAATTTCTTAGCCATAACTCTTCTCCCTCTATGACTATAAAATCCTTAATAGTCACAAAAACAATATAACATAAAATCACATTAATATAAAAGTGTTGACAGCAGATCCATAATATCGTAAATTATGTATGACTCAAAAATATTTTAAAGTCACAGAGTCAAAGAGAGGGATTCTACTATGAAAAAAATCATTAAGCAGCATTCACTTGCAAAATCTATGTTATTACATGTACTGCCTGGAATATTCCTATTGCCTATCTATCTACTCTTCTTACCGATTGTCCAAGAAGCCGGCTACCCCAATTTTATGGCTCTTTATCTAGCAGCTTTGGTCGGAGGCGTTCCCATTCAGCTTTGCATACTTCTGTTTGTCGCGAAAAAGCAAACGAACACCTATAAAATAAGTGCGATTCTTTCATTCAAGAACAAATTAACAATCAAAGAATATATTATTTATGTTCCGATTTTACTTCTTGTCTCAGGTGTGCTCGTTTCTCTAAGTGCCCCTATTGATCAGTTCCTATTCGATACCGTATTTTCATTTATGAAAACAAAGTTTAATTTTACAGATATTCATTTATTGGGCGAGTCTCACTCCATTCTAGTCATAACTGCTATAATAGGCATCTTAACCAATGGATTACTTGCACCTTTTGTTGAGGAATTATATTTCAGAGGGTATTTGCTTCCACGTATTAGCCGATTTGGAAAGATTGCTGTTATCCTAAATGTTGCTGGTTTCTCTTTATACCATTTATTTTCACCATGGCAGTTTTTTAGTCGATTATTCGGAATTATTCCTTGGGTATGGGTCGTTTGGCAAAAGCAATCTATCCGACTCGGAATGTTTGTACATATGACAATTAATACACTGTCGTCTATTTCGCTAATCGTTATGGCTAGTTAACCTTTGACTATGAGATCATTGAAAGCTATCATCATAATGCGAAGAATGGTACGGGTATATTTCTGATGAAGCATTCTTATGCTAAGCCTTATCAGAAATAGGGGTAAAGCAAAAGACTATTAATAGAAAGAAATTAAAAAACTTATAAAAAAGAAGGAGACCGTTCATATTTGACGGTCTCTCTGGGTTTATCATTTATACTTGTACTTCACTCATTAAAGCCTGGATATCTTTAATGCCATTATAAAAGAAATGCTTGTTCATTTTTGAAATGTAACACTTCACTTCGCTTAAAAATACAACAAAAAAATCGTTTAAATCTAAGTGTTCTTCCGCAATCGCGCCCGATTACGGGAAATCATAATCACTTCTATTAGCTGGTTTAACTTAAATTTCCTTTTTAAAAGCAGTTAGAGATAAACGATCATTCACTCTTGTTTCTCCTATTTTTGAAAATCCGTTTTTTTCATAGAAATTTACTGCGGGTATATTTTTAGAACCCGTTGATACTATTATTGTTTCAATATCTTCTAAATTGCTCTCAATGAAATCCAGTAACATCTGGGCAATGCCTTTTCTAAAATATTTGGGATGCACTATTAACCGATGTATATCCATTACATCATTTTCTACTTTTATAGAAACGGCTCCGCATAACTCATCACTTATGTAATATCCATAGAAGGTTTCTCCACATAGCTGCAACTTTTCAACAGTATCTTTTAATGGTGGGATATCATAAAAGTCAGTTATTTCTGCCTCTACCTTATACGAAGGGATTTGAACGTTTAAAACTTCTTCAGCACATTTTGGACGAGTAATATCAATTTTTCTTATCAAAACTATACCTCCTACAATTAGATTATTTTTTATATTCTTATAAAGTGCGAATTGTATCCTTGGTGATTTCCGCTAATTTCACTGGACTCATGCTTTTGTTCTAATAACGCTCAAACATTCAATACAGTCTATTTTGGACAATTTGAGATTTAACTACTCCAGCAACCCATTATGCACTAAATTCTTTCAAGTGCTTCTATAAATTTATTAATTCCTTTAAATTATCCGTATTATTACTTGTTAAAACGGGAATTAATTCAGTTATTTTTTCAATATCCCAGTCCCACCACTTAATAGTTTTATGAATATCTATCGTTTCCTCATCAAATCTATAACGTAATAATTTTGCTGGATTCCCGCCTACAATTGAATAAGGCGGAACATCTTTGGTCACAATAGCATTTGTTGCGATTATAGCACCATCACCTATATTAATCCCCGGCATAATCGTAGCATTATAACCTATCCAAACATCATTTCCTATTACCGTATCACCTTTGAATCCACCACTTAAATTTTCTAAACCAGCTTCCCAATCTCCACCAAATGCCCCAAAAGGAAAAGTCGTGAAAGCAGTTGTATTATGATTCGCACCATTCATAATAAATTTGGCATTAGAAGCAATAGCACAAAATTTCCCGATTTTTAGTTTATCCCCTATAAAATCAAAATGATAAAGGACGTTTTTCTCAAAGCCTAATGGATCATTGTTATCGTCATAGTATGTGTAATTACCAATTTCAATATTTGGATTAACCACTACATTTTTCAAAAAACATAGGCTTCTAATATTCTTCATCGGGAAAACACTTTTTATATCCGGTCCACTCATTAAACGACACCCCTAAAATATATTGATTGGCTTCAATATCTATCATTTCCACCTTTAAACCTTTCAACTTCTTTTTCTAAATAGTCAAGACGTTTATGAATTCTATAAATAATTGGTAAGTACGCAATGATAACAAAAATTATCTAGCCCAAACTACCCCTTTACTAGAACCAACTCCGATTTTAATGTTCCATCCCATCAAATTTATATAAGAACACATTTATTTGCTGAAAGTGATGTAAGTCATGTTCAATGAGGCCGTTAAAGTATTCTGCAACCGTAAGTACACTTGCACCAATAGAAAATACTTTGTTAAATTCTTCGGCTGGGATCTTTTTCATCTCATTTACTAACTTTAGTCTTGTCTGTGAAAATTGTTTAATGACTTCCTCTTTCATCATATTTAGACTCTCAAACGCAGCACGACTATTCATCTGCTGAACATTTGGTTTTACCAATACCGAATTCGGAATTAGTAAATACGGTAATCTTTTTTCCAAAATGAATTTGTCCCATGGGATTAAATGTCCTACAATTTCACAGACAGACCATTTACTTTTTTCAATAGGTGCAATCCAGCAATTATTAGCTATTCCTTTTAAACTATCAATATATTTTATAGATTCTTCATAGTGTTTTAATATCAGTTTTTTCGATTCTATTTCATTCAGCTCCTTTTAAAAAGCAACTTTTGATATGTAATAATTTATTCTTGAACTGAAAGTTGAATTGTCACAATTTATATCAAGGTAACTGAACCTCCTCCCGTAAAATCAGCGTTGCTAATTCATGATCATCTATTACTAAAGGAACTTCAGATGGTTCTACCCAAATCCGTGTAATTGCTTCATTTTCTCTTAAATATGGATAACAAGCTTTAACATCCATTCTATAAAAAGATTGATATCCAATCATCGGATATTTTCCATCTGGATCAAATGATGGGTTCTCTTCATGACTGACTTCAATTGCTCCTAAATAAGCAATATCGCCTTTAACATAAGCTTCTTCATACACTTCACGATGAATTGCCCCTTCAGCAGATTCACCCTTTTCAACATGACCACCTGGATAATTAAATCCTTGATCTCTAATTTTACAAAGTAATACTTTGTCATCTTGTATACAGATTGCATGAACACTAGTTACGATACACAAATCGCCTAGTTGGAATTTTGGCATCCATGTTAGTTTCACTCTATGACCGTTCCAATTATCTATGATTGTCTTCATAGGAACCTCCAAATTAATAGTGAATATATGTTTTTAGGTGTGTTGATTAGGGAAATGTTAGGTCGTTATTTACCATTAAAATGGTTTTTTATGTTCAATACTAACGTATGTTACTACATTTTTTAGTTGATTGTAGCGGAGGGCGCTCGACTCCTGCAGGAAATGCAAGCGAACCGAGACCCTGACGGAGCGTAGCAAAGGAAGCGGCTCGGTGCTTGCCCGCGGAAAGCGAGCATCCCGAAGCGGCAATCAACCTCCCACTTTAATGGTAATGGTTTAAATTTGTTCATAAACACATCTGATATGTTATCAAAGTTTGCCTAAAAATTCGGTTGAAAGTTGCTTCTCTACAACTGTAGCTTCTAGAAAGACTCGATATGCTTTCGCTTTTGGTCTTGAACTAACAATCTTAAAAATCTCGTCATCTATGTAGTGAATCGCAACGCCGTCATCAGCTGCAATACCTTCTTTAATATTTTGTGACTCAATTAGCCGATGATAAGATGGTCTTCTATCTTTTTCCCCGTTAAAATGTGGGCAATGACTTCCTTTTAGAAATCCTAAACATTGAATAGGCTCTAAGCTATCACCGTACGAATCAGTAACTCCCTCTTCAAACCAACAGATAGCCCCGGCACTAATACCTGCTAAAATAATCCCTCTATTCAGTGCTGTTCTTAACACTTTATCTAAATCCCATTCTCTCCATAAAGCTAATAAATTTTTTGTGTTCCCCCCACCTACGTAAATAATATCTTTTTCTAATATGAAATCTTCTAAGTTCCTTGTTGGTGGATTAAATAAAGATAAATGGGAAGGTCTGCAATTTTGAGATTCAAAGAAATTATAAAATCTTGCAATGTAATTATCTGCATCGCCACTCGCAGTTGGAATAAAACAAATTTTAGGGTTTTTCTCTTTTGACTGACTAAGGATATATTTATCCAATAAAGGATTCTCAGGCTCCATTGAAAATCCCCCACCACCAAGTGCAATAATTTGTTTCATTATTCTTCTCCTCCATTCAGCTAGTTTTAGTCATCCCTAGGGATAGCGAACTTCATCCGACACATTGACCAACCCAACGATGAATGCTGTACCTCATCATGAATTTTCCAGAGGCTGTCTTCAGCTCTTATTTCAACATTTCGATTAGACAGTGCTTGAAACACATCTGTTATTTCAATACAGTCAATCGGAACTTGCTTTTTTTCACTTACATAGTATCCTGCATTTTCATCTAGTAGAAAGAAATCTGTTGTATCAAATTCATATAAATATAACTTCGTATCTCTCATTTTTTGTAGCCATCGATTTTCAACTACTACGACATGATTATTGGAGCTGGATGAAAAATATCGAATTTCATCTTCTCTTGTTGTTTCTGCATTGCTATGAAAACATACTCTCGGGCAATTCCTTGGCGTTAAAAAATTAGGTAAGCATTTTTCATTGATCGCCCAAACAAGTCCTGTTGATTGATTTAAATCCTGGCGGGAAGGAATTCTAGGCTCAAAGAATACAATATTTTGTTCCTCGCTTACATGAAAAAGTCGCATGATACCTCCCTAAAAAAATTATACAGAATATTCTATTTTACCTTATTATTAGAATATCATACTATGAGGGGTGAATGAGATGGGATATGAAGCCCAGTCAAGAAAGGTGAAAATTTCTAAAGAACGTGAGATTAAAATTCCGGAAGAGTTTTGTGAAGAATTGTCATTAATTGATGAGGTTCAGATTTCTAAGGTGAATGGCGCACTAATTATTACACCCATAATGGATCTATTTTCCGCAGAATATAAAGCACTAGTTTTGGAGCAACTGACTAAGGCAGGTTTTACAGGCCAAAAGTTAACGGATAAATTCAACGATTTAAGAGCGCAAGTAAAAGATAAGGATAGTTTTACTCTATTTTTAAATATTAAATCAGATTTAAACAAATAGGAGCCGCTTCAAAATGAAACTTACTGGCAACTTTGGATACTTTACTGGCAACTTTTCATTGTTTACTGGCAACTTCCCAATTATCCATCGCAAAATACATGTAGGGGTATAAGCGATCTTTCATTTTCAAACAGCAACAAAAGGAGCTATCTCATAAGTCGATTGTCCGACTAAGAGAAGCCCCTTTTGAATTTCAGAAACGGTGATATATCAGTTAACCAGGTTTTTTTAGCTTATTTACCGTTTTGAGACAACTTTTTTGCTCATGTTCTTCTTATACTTCTATATATTCCCCTTGAAAGACTAACCATAATGCTCCAACTCAAGTTCCGCTTATTATTTAGCACTATATTTCCCACGTCACAAAAATCCCGGATATTGAGGTAACACGGAAGACAATAACTTTTTAGAAACAGGATGTTCTAATCTTTCAAGTTGTCCCATATCATCCAACCATTCAACTACTTCACCTTTGCACATTACAGCTAGACGGTCTGCTATATAATTGACCGCCTGTAAATCATGAGAAATAAAGAGATACGATAGCTGAAACTCTTCTTTTAATTGTGCCAAAAGATTTAAAATTTGTACTTGAACAAGAGCATCTAAAGCACTGACAGCTTCATCAAGAATTATTAGTTTTGGCTTTAAAGCAATTGCTCTTGCAATATTGATTCTTTGTAGCTGTCCCCCGCTGAATTGAGAAGGGTATCTATACATATCTTCCGGATTTAACCCGACCAACTCCAAGAGCCCCTGTACTTGCTTTTGCTCTTCAGAGGATGTGAGTCTTTCATAATTTCTTAAAGGCTCTGCAATAATTTCACCGATCGTTAGTCTTGGGTTAACAGCGCTATAACAATCTTGAAAAACCACCTGTAGATTTCGCCGTAACTCCTTTAATTCTTTTGCTTTAAAACTATGGAGATTCTTCCCCTGAAACAAAACCTCTCCCTGATCTGGCTTTTCCAGTCCCAGAATAATTTTGCCAAGTGTACTCTTGCCCGATCCACTTTCTCCTACGATGCCTAAACAAACTCCTGATTCCAAAGTAAGTGTGACACTTTTAACGGCTTCAACAGTTTTTCGCTTTCCAAAAATAGAGTTCCCGAGCAAGTATGTTTTCTTTATAGCTCTCAACTCAAGTAAGCTCACTTTTCATTCACCTACTCTTTATCGTGATTTTACACATCGTACTAGATGATCTTTTTTATACTCTATAAATTCAAGATTGTAACTTAAACAAGTGTGATCTGCATCCCCACATCTTTCTATAAATGGACAAGCATTTTCACTATGTATTAAATTAGGACGCGAAACATTAACCTGTTTTTCACTTTTCATCTTTCGTCTTGTTAATCCAAGTCTGGATTCTAACAAAACTCGCGTATAGGGGTGCTTAGGGTGATTGAACAACTCCAACACCGGTGCCTGCTCGACGATATAGCCGCCATACATCACAGCTACTTCGTCAGCTAGCTGAGCAATTACGCCTAGATCATGGGATACTAATAAAATGCCTGTATTGTATTCCTTTCTTAACTTATCCAACTGTTTCAATACTTGAAGTTGATTTGTCGCATCAAGTGCAGTTGTCGGCTCATCAGCAATGAGAACAGAAGGATTTAAAGACATAGTAATCGCGATCATTACTCGTTGCAACATCCCGCCACTTAACTGAAATGGGTATTGCTTCAGTACACTCTCTGGATTAGGCAAGTCCATTTCCCCTAAAAAATCCACAGCTATTTTCCGCGCTTGCCGCTTAGTGACAGTCAAATGAGTTCTGAGTGTTTCAATAAAATGCCGCTCAATCGTCCGGACAGGATTAAAGGCAATCATCGGGTTTTGCATAATCAATGCAATCTCACTGCCCCGCACTTTCCTCATGTCTTCTGTTGGACAATTTAGAAGGTCTATATCTTTAAACTTGATGTTCCCTTGCATCACTTCTGCCTTTTCAGGTAAAAGATTTAATAAAGACATGCATGTCATCGTTTTCCCAGATCCACTCTCACCGACAAGACCCAGTACTTTCCCAGCCTCTAACTTTAAATTGACATTATGAACCGTGTGATTCATTCCATGGGGTGTTGATACGGCTACATTTAAATTATCCACAATTAGAAGGGGTTGTTGTCGCATCTCACGTCCTCCCTTCTATTCCTTTTTTATATGAAGAGCATCTCTTAAAGCTTCGCCAAACAAATTAAAGGCAATGACAACGATGAAGATTATCATCCCCGGGTACAGCATTAATGAAGGATAATTTCTAAAAAATGGCTTACTATCATTAATCATCATTCCCCACTCTGCTTCTGGTGGCTGTATGCCAAGACCAAGAAAGGAGAGACTGGAAATAGCTAAAATAATGCCTCCAATATCCATAAAAATTAATACAACAACTTGAGAGATAATGGCAGGTAAAATATGCTTGATAATAATGACTAACTTTGGTGTTCCACATATTTTAGCTGCTAACACAAAATTTTGTTCCTTTACACTAAGCACCATTCCTCGAATAACACGAGCATAAAAAACCCATTGGACAAGCACCATCGCCAAAATCAGATTAACAAGACCCGGTCCTAAAATGCCAACTAACGCTAATGAAAGAAGAAAACTGGGAAATGCCATAAGGATGTCACAGATTCTCATGAAAATATAATCAACCTTACCACCTGTATAGCCTGCAAAAATACCAAGAGAGATACTAATCATCATCATTAAGCCCATGACAAGGAAAGCTGTTCCGAGCGAGGTCTGTGTTCCAAAGATTAATCGCGATAATATACATCTCCCTAAATGATCCGTCCCCAAAGGAAACTGAGAAGAAGGCCCATGCAGCTTCTGAGCGATATCAACCAAGTTCGGATCATTAGGAGCAAAAAAAGAAGCAAAAAGAGCTAATACTATCATGAAGAAAATAATGCTGCTGCTGATCATCATAAGTTTATGTGACAATAGCTTTCGTTTCATGTTTTGTATCTGTCTCATTTCCCTCCCTCCAATCGTATACGGGGATCTAGGAAGGAATATGTAAGATCTACAAAGAGATTACAGACCACAAAAATCACACTCATAAACAAAACACAGCCCTGAATCATTGGATAATCTTGATTTATAATAGAGGAGACGAATAATTGTCCCATGCCAGGCCAAGCAAAAATGGTCTCAACAATAACTGCTCCTCCTAACATGTTCCCGAGGCTCATACCAAGCCCAGTTACAACAGGTAGTAAGGACTTTTTTAACACATGTCTGCTAACGATTCTTCTTTCGCTTACCCCCCTCGCTCTAGCATATACAACAAATGGCTCATTTAAATTTTCCAGCATACTAGCTCGAAGCAATCGCATATTCGTACCTATATAACCAAAAGCAAGTGTTAAAGAAGGAAGCACAAGATGAGCCAGTGTTCCCCTCCCCAAAACAGGAAATAAATCTAATTTTACAGATAAAAAATAAATCAAAAGAAACCCAAACCAGAATGTAGGCATAGAAACACTGACAAAAGCTACTACTCTGCTAAACTGATCAACCCATTTCCCCTTATAAATTGCAGAAATCATTCCCATAGGTAAGCTAATAACAACAATAAAGATCAGCGCAGCAAATGTGAGCTGGATTGTAGGAACCAAATGCAACAACATTTCGTCCCAGACGGCATTTTTGGAAACATAAGACATCCCTAAATCTAATTGCATCACATTTCCTAACCATTCAAAATACTGGATATATAAAGGCTTATTTAATCCAAGCTCAAGTCGAAGGGCTGCCACAGCCTCATCCGTAGGTGGAATATGTGACATCCTTAAATAAGCTACCGCTGGATCTCCAGGGATTAAGTGCAACAAGATAAAAGTGATGAGGGATATTCCTAATAATATTGGAATTAAACTTGTGAGACGTTTAATAATAAACCAACCCATGTAGTACTCCTCTAAGTTGTTTTTAATATTCCTTGCTTCAATTAACATCAATTGTAGTTAAAGGCACCTCAGCTTCTTGAGGTAAAAAATCTACGCCGCTAATATTTTTATGATAAACAGCTATATTAGACTGGAAGGATATTGGTAAGTAAACAGCTTGATCATGTAACGTCGTTAATATATCTGTATACAGCTTTTTTCTTTCTTTTTCGTCTGTCGTTAATAATACTTTCTTAATCTTCTTGTCTATTTCTTTCTTTTCTGGAAGACCTAATAGCGCGGTGTAATCTGGACCTCCATTTTCTGAATCTGTCGTAATAGAGGCTAAATAAGAATGCGGGTCAAAAGGCACAGCCCATGTTGATGTAAATAATAAATCATACTTACCTTGGAATGCCGTTGTCCAAAAAGTAGTTGTTTCTTGACTAGTCAACTTAATATCTATCCCTAGTTTTCTAAAATCACCTTGGACAAATTCTGCAATTGACTTTTGGATGTTGTCTGTACTATTAAATAGGAATTCCAGTTGCAATTCTTTTCCGTCTTTTTCTCTAAACGGTTTCCCCTCAACTTTTTTCCATCCCGCTTCATCTAATAATTGTTCTGCTTTTTCTGTATCATATTCATAAGGATCTATATTAATCTTCGTGTAATCCAGAACAGGTGGAAACAAAGTATCAGCTTTTTGTTCCATACCATAAAAAATATTATCGATCACAGCTTTTTTATTAAATGCATAGTTGAGCGCTAAACGTACTTTATGGTCTTTAGTTGCCTCTTTATTTGTGTTAAAAAGCAGCGTTCTTGTAGCTGTAGGCTCTGACAACTTAGTTTCATATTTCCCTGAATCCTTTAAAAACTGGAATGAATCTTGGCTAATAACCCCGTTACCAAAAATAAAATCAAGTTCCTTTTTCTCAAAAGCTAATACTCTAGATTCACCGTCAGTAATGACTTTAACAATTACCTTATCTACTTGAGGTTTAGTGCCCCAATACTGCTCATTTCTTTCAAATACAGCAAACTCATTTTTCTTATATTCACTAAGTACCCACGGGCCTGTACCAATCTGAGACTTGAGTCCATCCTTAAATGTGTCTTGACTAGCAGGAAAAGCCGCTTCTCCTACAAATCTCAAAGGTCTGATGTATGCTAATTCTTGAAGCGTTGGATAATACGAATTGTGCAATGTAAGTTTAAATGTATAGTCATCCACTACTTCAGTACCTTTGATTTGGTTAATTAATTCAACCCAGTCATGTTGTTTGCGATTATCTAAAATGGTATCAAAGTTTTTCTTGACGATAGCAGCATTAAATTGTGAACCATCTGAAAATTTAACGCCTTCTCTCAGATGGAATACATATTCTTTACCATCTTTCGATACATCCCAACTCTCTGCTAGCCATGGCTGAATTTCTCCGCCTTCACCGTAATTAACAAGAGATTCGTATACCATAGCCTGTGAAAAAAACTCATTTGGAAAATATGTATGTGGATTTAAGTCACCTATATCTCCAGTCATGGAAAAAGTAACTACTTTCTCATTATCTTTAGGTGAAGTATTTTCTGAACCTTTGGGCGTATTGCTGCAACCCGTTACGAACATTAATAATAGTACAAAGAGAAGACTTAATAATTTTGATCGTTTGAATAACATTTTTTCTCACCTTCAACTATAAAATTTCACTACGCATAAAATATTGGCATACAAAAAAGCATTCCTAACCCAATTAAAAAGGTCAGCAATGCTTATAATTTAAAAACAAATTTGTCTCCTCGCACTCTAACACCTCCCTATCTCCCGTAGGTTTATCAGCATTTCTAGAACAGGCAGGTCTTCTGACTTAGGTTCATCATCTCCATGCGTCTTCCCAGATAATATCCAGTGACTTTTTTGCATAAGACTCCCCTTTACAGCGGCGGGACCATGTCGGATTTCCACCGACTTCCCTTTTAAGTATTCGCTATTAAACGAACACACCTATTCCAATACTATATGTAATTTTTTGTGCAAATAAAAAAAGTTTTCCTAATATAAAGTATATTCGTTATTACAACTTAAAGCTATATCAATTTTAAGTCTTAATTTTATTCAAAAGTTTTACAACAAAATTAGCACGTTTTGTTGCAGTTACACATACCGTTGCTGGTTGTAAATCCCCCTATCTATAGTAATAATTTAACTGTGGAGAAATAATAAAGTCATTTATTTTTGATACGATAAAAACAATAACCCTTCATTCGTACAATAAGATTGCATACTTTAACCAAAAGCCTTGTGGTTAATTCCGTAAAATGGATATCATACAATTAATTCCTGCTCTTTAGTTTGGTACAGGTTAACCGCTACAAGAGCAACCTAATTTCCAGATATCGCATAATTCCATTGATGAAAAAGATATCGATAAATAATTAATAAAAATGCAATGAATTGTTATGTCAAATGAGAAGGATATGTATATCTACAGTTTAACTTTAAAATTGAATATTTTGTTAATTCTTACCCCGTTTTACCATTATCATGTAAATTTATGGTATTCTATATCGGAATAATAATTTATGGAGGCGGTATTATGTATTACAGTAATGGTAATTATGAAGCTTTCGCACGTCCTAAAAAACCTGAGGGTGTTGATGAGAAATCAGCATATCTTATTGGTTCGGGACTAGCCTCACTTTCAGCCGCATGTTTTTTAATTCGTGATGGCCAAATGAAAGGAGAGAATATTCATATTCTCGAAGAGTTAGATATCTCAGGAGGTAGTCTTGATGGTATTCTAAATCCGACAAGGGGTTTTATTATTCGTGGTGGTCGAGAAATGGAAGATCATTTTGAATGCTTATGGGATTTATTTCGTTCAATCCCATCTTTAGAAATAGAAAATGCTTCTGTTTTAGATGAGTTTTATTGGTTAAATAAAGAAGATCCTAATTACTCTAAATGTAGATTGATTGAAAAAAGAGGACAAAGACTTGAGGATGATGGAAAATTCACATTATCTGATAAATCATCTGAAGAAATGATTAAATTATTTTTTACTCCTGAAGAGAAATTAGAGGATAAAAAAATTACGGATGTTTTCTCTGAAGAATTCTTTGAATCGAATTTTTGGCTATATTGGTCCACGATGTTTGCTTTTGAAAAATGGCATTCTGCAATGGAAATGCGTCGTTACATTGTACGTTTTATTCATCATATTGGTGGATTACCTGATTTATCTGCTTTGAAGTTTACAAAGTATAACCAATATGAATCTTTGGTACTTCCTATGATTAACTATTTAGAAAAGCATAATGTTGATTTTCAGTATAATACAGTTGTAGAGAATGTTTTAGTTGATAGAGTTGGCGACAAAAAGGTAGCTCATACTTTGGTGTTAAAACAGAATGGTGAGAAAAAAAATATAGAGCTAACGGAAAATGAGTTGGTATTTGTTACAAATGGTAGTATTACGGAGAGTACAACATACGGCGATAATAATACGCCAGCCCCTATAAGTACTGATTTAGGTGGAAGCTGGTCACTTTGGAAAAACATCGCTTCCCAAGATTCTGAGTTCGGTAGACCAGAAAAATTCTGCGATGATCTTCCGGAAGAAAGTTGGTTTGTTTCAGCAACACTAACTACATTGGATGCTAAAGTAGCTCCATATATTGAAAAAATAAGCAAAAGAGATCCATACGCTGGTAAGGTAGTTACTGGTGGTATTGTAACTGCTACAGATTCTAATTGGATGCTAAGCTATACGTTGAACCGACAACCTCATTTTAAAGATCAACCAAAAGACCAATTAGTCGTTTGGATTTATGGTTTACTATCTAATAAACCAGGTGATTTTATTAAAAAAAGTATTACTGAATGTTCTGGAAGTGAGATCGCGCAAGAGTGGTTGTACCATATGGGTGTGCCTGTAGACGAAATACCGGATTTAGCACAGAATTCTTGTAATACAATTCCGTGTTACATGCCTTATATAACATCTTACTTCATGCCTAGAGCAATGGGAGATCGTCCTTTAGTTGTCCCTAATGGATCTGTTAACTTAGCCTTCATGGGGAACTTTAGTGAAACTGAAAGAGACACAGTATTTACAACTGAGTATTCAGTAAGAACAGCGATGGAAGCTGTTTATCAATTGTTAGATATTGATCGAGGTGTTCCAGAAGTATTTGCATCTACTTATGATATTCGTACTTTATTAGCTTCAACCGCTCGCTTACTAGATGGTAAAAAATTAACAGATGTAGATGCTCCATTTATCCTAAAACAAATAGGTAAATTTGGTATTCACAAAACGAAGGAAACAATAATCTATGATTTACTCAAAGAAAGTAAATTGATTTAACAAACTAACAT
Organism: Viridibacillus soli; assembly: GCF_016612995.1. GTDB lineage: Bacteria > Bacillota > Bacilli > Bacillales_A > Planococcaceae > Viridibacillus > Viridibacillus soli. Next base: position 6,241 of record NZ_JAEOAH010000009.1, on the reverse strand, counting down.
CAAGTATTGTGAAAAATTGATAATATCTAATAAAATTTAGATAAAAATCGGCTTGTTGATTACTACAATAATCACAAGCCGTTTTTATTTACCAATTAATATACTCACCCCATTTATATAAATCGTCGCCCGTAGCATTATAGCTATTTCATTGTATACTCTATATGTTTTAAAAATTTGATCCTCATACTCTACCAGTTGAATTGGTTACACTAAGTAAAAGCGGTAATCTTCTTTAAGTAACTCCCCCGATTTTGAAGAGGGAGTCTTGTATTTTACAGTTACTTTAACTCATATGAATGTCTGTTCCATACTGAAGTAATTTTAGTTTCCTTGCCACAGATTGGGATGCAAAGTTATCCCACGAAGTGCTATATAGTGCAATTCGTCCTTGTTTTTGTACCTCCGCTGCCCAAGCATTTGTAACATCTATACCGTATCCTCTTCCACGATAATCTTCATGTGTGAATACACTTGCTTCGTCTGCTTTTGTGGAACTCCTTGCACTGCAACAAATCGAAACAGGAATATTGTCTTCAACTATTACAAAACAAGGTTGCTTATACTCAAAATCCTCAAATGTATATGGAAAATAAAGCTTTAAAAGCTCTTTGTTTTCATGAGTAACTTGTTTTGCTTGTGTATGAGCCCTATCCCTTACATCTGGAAACACATACGCTGGGCCTATCCATAAATTAATTAATTGACGATCTATACTTAAAACACTGATTAATTCTCCTAGATAAGCACCAGGATTTGTACCTATAACCTGTTCTAACTTCTCCACAAGGCTCGCATCCAATGTATTTGACTACCTTACTACACTCCCCAGGTGGGTACCACCAACGAAAATTCTTGGTGCAACATCGTATGGTGGTTCATTCACGACTGTTACTCGATTTTCAGCATCGTGTTTATGTAAAACATTCACATGATGTTCCATCAATTCTAAATCAGATAACATGAATATTCCTCAGTAATTTTAACGTATCAATCTAGGTATCATTTTTTTTTGTCTTTTGTTGTATTAAACAGCCCCGTTAGTACAATAAAAAAAGAGCTGCATATGCAACTACAATTATCTTCAAGTAAAGCCCTCGTTTGTTGAAGATAATTTAACTATCTTCAACGTTTATAACTATTTCCTCAAACAATTTCTCATTAAAATATATTTCTAATTTCCATCATCCACTTGTAGGGAACACCATATAAGATGGGATATGGGAATCGGCACCTTTATTAGGGCTAATGGAAATATTGGGATATTGCCATACTGTATCATTACCAGATACCAACACGTGATGTTCTTTCCCTTCTTTGTCAGTTCCAACTACTTTAAAATCACCAATAATACTATCTTTCGCTCCCCAAAAATACCACATATACTTATCTGCTTTATTAGCAATAATCGTTTCTTCTACTGCCTCATCTTTTTACCCGATCCGACCAAAAAACCAATTTTCCCTTCTTCACCAATCAGCAAATACTCACCTTCTGTCCCAACCCAAAAGTAACGGGTAATGAAAAAGTAGAACTTACCTCCCGAGTTTCATTCGTATCAATATTTTTACAGCCGACAAGTGTCATTAAAATTAGCAAAGAAATCAACATAATCATTTTGTTCCTCATATTGCTCCCCCTTATCAACTAGACATTCCCTATTATTAAATAAGTTAGTTAAATTCTTCTTAGATGAACGATATACTATTTGCTACTTCAACATTCTTGTAAATATTCCTTCTTATTTTACTAACTTGCCTCGTTAGTAAAATATCAATATGTCTATATTTCGATAGAGTTAGCAATAATCCTCAAGCATTTGAATCTGACAAACGAATGGAAGGCTATTCCCCACAGACATTGAAAGCTTCAACAAGAAAAATAAAAGGTTGATTCCTTAACGGCTTTTTTTAAGGTTAAATTTGCTTACTTTACAAAATTCCCGAAATGTTGGCAGTACCCCTTACATGAAGAGACTGCAATCTCAGCAAGAAAACCGACACCGCTCTCAAATAAAGGGAGCGATGTCGGCTTTAAACTTAACGGCCAAACTCCTTATTGATTATTTTATCGTGAGCCGACGACACTACCGGGCCTACCGCGTTGATGGCCGTTACCAAAATATGCTTCCCGTCTAGAGATCCAACGGCTCTCGATTCATATCCGAAAGTACCGCCGGCATGCCCCCAGTAGGATTGCCCGTCCGCTGTTTTAAATTCATAAATTCCTAGTCCGACTTTACCAAAAGGTCCATCTACGGTTGTGTGCATCTGGTCCATCATCTCTTGAGATAGAAGCTCCCCGCCTAACAGCGCACTGAAGAAGGTAGTCAAATCTATGGTTGTTGAGACTATATCTCCGGCTGCATTTGCCCATGATTGATTCATTTCTGTAAGATCATACAAATGACCCGATCTGTCCATATTATATCCTGTGGCATGCTTACCCGAAATTTCGTGACTATTTCCCATCACAAATGTTCCTGTCATCCCAAGAGGTATGATGAAACGTTTCCTGATCTGCTCCGCATACGTTTCTCCTGTTACCTTCTGAATAATTTGACCGGCTAGTACAGTATTCATGTTGGAATAGTCCCAGCCCTTCCCTGGCGCAAATACAGGCGGCTTTGAAAGTCCCATGCCGATAAGCTCATCGACGGAATAGTAACGGTATGGATTTTGAGGCAAAGTAATATCTCGGAAATCCAAATCTGTATAGCTAGCAAGCCCACTTGTATGATTCAATAACTGACGTATCGTAATTTTATTGCCGTCATACCCTTTACCTTTTATGACCCCTGGCAGCCATTTTTCGACCGAATCATCCAGATTCAATTTTTTCTCGTCAGCCAACTGCAATACAACGGAGGCGGTGAACGTCTTCGAAATGCTTCCAATACGGAATGAGAAATCGGACTCCACCGGGCGTGGTACTTCGTAACTTGCTGTACCTGTAGCGTAAGACCAGCTTTTCCCGTCCTGTAGCCCGCCAGCTATGACACTTGGGACTCCTTTGGTGGTAACTACTTGATCCATGACGAGTTTGACTTCTTCCCGATGCTTTCTTTTCTTTTCTTTCTCGTTATTGCCAACTTTATCGATAGCTTGATAGGTTGCCGTCTGATCTTTTGCGTGGACAGTTCCATAAGCATCGAAAGCCAGTGGACCCGCCAATATAGCTGTTAAAGTAAGTGCAACTCTTTTTTGAATGGTGAATGATTTCATAATGCATCGCTCCTATTATTTTAGAATGTTGTTCTGATTTACCCCCTCATCTTACCTCCGGAATTGTAAAATCGAACAGTGATAAAACCGCTAAGCTTTTGATGACATCTTATTTGGACCTGTCACTTATAACGCATGACAAACTGTCAACTGTCATATATGACGTACTTTCTAAGCTAAATTCTAACCATCCCTCCTCATTAGCTTGACGGATCGGGAAGTAATGGTGCATGATAGCTCTGATTCATTCGGCAATTGGTTTGAAAAAAATTACAAGTAGGTGTTCATAATCCGTGTTCTCCATAATGAAAAAATGGTTCTGGTATGATTGGATATTTGTGGCGATACGAACGCTTTGGCTGGTCATAATCACAAGCGCTGATTTTATCAATCCGTCATTAATCGATGCGTCGCTTTGGATTGTTCTTTCTCTTACTTTTGTCGTTTACCTCGTTCCATTAATCGTCCGCTATAGGAAAGAAGACCGGTATCTTGCAGTCGATGTCACGGCAGCGGGCTTTTTTCATCTTTATTTAGCCTACGCAGCGCCGGAATTGCTTTGGTCTTTCGTTTTACTCGTGATGATTATCGGCTTGGAGAGCGGTCGAAAAACCTATATCTGGACAGGTATCCTCTGTGGAATCGTATTCCCTGCATTGAACGGTTGGATCGCTGATCGTCTCCCGTATGAGTTTATCGTTAGCTGCAGCCTTGGTTTTGCTATCGGCATCGCGTTCAGTATATTAATTCAGTCCCATAAGCAAGCCCGAATTATTCAAGAGCAGAAGCTGTTGCTAGAGCAGCATATTAAGCGGATTGAGGAGCTTACACTGATAGAGGAGCGCAGCCGGCTTTCACATGAGCTGCATGACACGATTGGCCATGCGCTTACCTCGCTCATCGTTGGCGTCGAATCGCTACGATCGTCCGTGCCGGATTCGCAGATCGAGAGGATTGATTCGCTTGTTGGTATTGCCCAGCACAGTCTGGATGATATCCGAAAGCATCTGCACCAGCTTTCTCATACTCCGTTAAGCCATTCGTTAAGTGAATCGCTGCGGCAATTAACCGAAAAGTTTATGAAGTCGACAGGTATAACGGTCAAATTTCGTGTGATCGGCAATGAGACTTTCGTTATGCAAAAAATAAAATTTTGTCTGTATCGCTGCCTTCAAGAGTCTCTAACCAACGCGGTTCGGCACGGCCAGGCGAGCGTGATATCCGTTCAACTGCATTTCGATAGTCAGCAGCTCCGGTTACAGATTGAAGATAACGGCATCGGAATGGAAGAAATCCAATTCGGATTCGGGCTCAATGGGGTGAAGGAACGGCTTGAACTATTTCACGGCACGCTGTCCGTTCATTCCGGGTCTGAGCAAGGAACTTTCGTCATATGTAATATTCTGTTGCGGACAGAGCCAGTACATGACACGATCCGCCTGCTGATTGTTGATGACCAGGCGATCATTACCGACAGTTTGGAGCAACTTTTGGATCAGCATGCTGATTTTACCGTCGTTGGTAAGGCGGGGGACGGGTGCGAAGCATTAGAACATTGTGAGCTGTCGCAGCCGGATATCGTGCTAATGGATATTCGCATGCAGGGAATGGACGGGCTTGAAGCTTTACTTGAGATGAAACAGCGATGGCCTGATATGAAGATTGTGCTCATGTCAACGTTTGAGGATACCTTGCAGGCAGCAACTGCATTGGAGCGCGGGGCGGAAGGCTACATGCTGAAGTCGATTCATCCGCGGGAGATGAAGGAAGCCTTGAAACTTATTTATAACGGAGGAACCTGGATCGACCAATCGGTCGCTACGCGTGTTTTCGAAGAGATGAGGCGTCAACGCGAGCAGTTGGAGAAGATTGGCTCAAGTAAGGAAAACTACCCGTACGGGCTTACGAAACGCGAGATGGAGATTCTGGAGCATCTGTCAAACGGGTTGCGCTACAAGTCGATCGCCGCCAAGCTATTTTTATCGGAGGGAACGATCCGAAATTACTGCTCGAATCTCTACTCGAAGCTCGACGTCAACAACCGTGAAGAAGCAATAGAAATGGCGCGAACGGAGAAAATAGTGTAGGCGCTGGAAAACTATCCGGTTTTTCTCTTGTTTTTTTCAAATGCTTCTTCCCCGTAATATTCAAATCGTTTATCATGCAATCTTAACAAGCTAAAGTCATATAATAGTAGTTTGAACCATTATAGAAATTTAAACTGTTTTTCAACAAAAAAGCGCATTAATCCTCCTTGGATCAACACACTAGTTAAATTTATAAGCTCTTTGTATGTTTTTTTATTTTTAGCACGTTTCTTATTCAACTCCAGTTGTTTAATTACAGTTCTTCACCATACAATTTAAATATCCATCTCATAAGAAGTGTTACTCCATTAAATGCCCAATTGTTGAATAAAGATCAAACAGCACTCTTCAACAAACCTGCTCCGTTCGTATTATAAGGTCAGCCAGAAATCTGGTTGACTATTTTTTATTCAATTTATAGATTGATAGTAGCCGGGGTAGAACGGACCTGCCCGTGGGACTTGATCCCGACAACTAAACAGTCCGCCCTCTACTTGTTAACGCATGATTAGGTTGGTTGGGACAAAGAGATCCCGTATAAAAAGCGCGAAGATATGAATAACAAGCTAGATGGAGGATACCGGTCAATCCATGGTTGTCGCAAAAGGTGAAAATCAGGTTCAAATGTTCTTGGATAAAAAGATGCCCTATAAAAACAGTGTGAAGATTGAACATACGGTGGATGGACTTGAAGACTTACACTCTTATTTACTAGATTTAGAACGTCACGTCAAACAGGGATGAAACCACCTGTTGTTTTAGAATCAACAAGTCATTATCATGTTTCTTGAAATCCCTGTACTTCCTCTTATGTTTTTTCTTTATTTCGGTTAAGTGTTCTGTAAGATCTAGGGTGCGTGTAGTGAATTTGCTGCCTGAGTTTTCAATGACTTGTGGTATTAGGTCGCGTACTAGTTTGTTGTAAACTCA
>NZ_JAEOAH010000089.1 GCF_016612995.1 Viridibacillus soli | reverse complement strand
CGATATTTAAGGGCTTCTTTATGGAAACCAGCCTACATCGGGCTTCGAAAAATCGAAGGCAAAGCTGTTCCATAAAACGCAAACTGTCGTTGTCGCACACGTATAATTGTAAAAAAAAACCAAATGGATGGAGCCACCTTTATTGAAGTGTTTCCTTTTTTGGCTCTAAACCCTAAGTATAAATAGACGGAATTTTCAATCTTTATTTATGCAACACTAGTGTAATAATATATAAATTCAATGCCCTGTTCTTAATTGAAAGGGGCTTTTTTATTGATTGTTTTTAATATGATAAATAGTTTTTATATGTGGGAAATAGTCAAAAAGTACTTTTCTAAATTATTTTTTATTTCTTGTTAGTTAAAAAGGGCTGTATTTCATAAAAAGGGTTTACTTCACAAAATAACAATGAGAAGCTATCTAAGAATAATATTTTTAAAAATTATAGAAGAGGTGTAGAAATGAAAAAAATAATGTATTTATTATTTATGTCGGTAGTATTTCTAATTGGATCAGTAGGAATTTCAGGATCGGCAAGTGCTACAAGTACTTCAACATCAATTAAAATGAACGGTAATTTTGCTTATGGTGGAACAGCATATCTTACTACTTCAGAAGATCATTTAAATGTTTATGCTACATATAAACCAGCTCCTAGTAGTTATGTATATGTGAAATTAACTTTACAACGTAATAATAACGGTACTTGGACAAATATCGATACTAAAACTGGAACTGTCTCTGCTGATACTGGTAAGAGTTTAAATGTTTCATTTGCTAATATTTCAAACGTACTTAATAAATCACATCGTATAAAAGTTGATATTTATGACGGATACAGTTCAACTATTCTTATGCAAACTGCTTATTCTAAAACATGGACTAGATAGAAAGATACTAAAATTTAAATAAAATGAATTCGTAGAAAAAGTGTAATAAATGAGAGTATTCGAGTTGGATAACTACTCATAACACAATTTCTCGAATGCTCTCATGCAATGTTTTTCTAGAGAATTTCACGTTTTTATTGTGGTTTCGAAAAAATATCAAGTTGACACCTGCATTTTTTGAAGTTAATATGTATATAATATAGTATTCAGGCCGACGGTTCGGCTAGGGAAAACCTCTTTCACATTACGTGTAAGAGGTTTTTTTCTGTACTTTTTTAGTGTATTATGGTTCAACGTCAAATGTTGGGGTGACTAAAAAATCACGC
>NZ_JAEOAH010000088.1 GCF_016612995.1 Viridibacillus soli | reverse complement strand
TGTAATGTTGTGAAAGGAATACCTTCATCTGTATCATTAAAAGTCTCAATTAACTCTTTTTCGTCTTCACTTACCTCTAAGTAATATTCTTTATCACCTTCAATATATGAATGCAAAATACCACAATATTGCTCAAACATTGTAGATATAATTTTCTGTTCAAACAACTCCTCAACATAATCCCAAATCAAACGTAAACATCCATTATCTTCAAACACTTGATGGTCAATATACACTTGAGATGTTTGACCCGCACCCATTTTAATTTCACCTATTTCATACCAACCGACTTCTTCATTTTCTTTGTTACCCAGTAAAATACTAGTGAAAACAACAGGCATTACTGCACGATTACCAAAATTACGCTCTTTTGATAATTCACGGATAAATTCAATACCGTCATAATGTCTATGTTCTAATGTTTCCAACAAACGGTTTTGAATAGCCTTTGCTCTATCCCAAAAAGTACTATTTTGCTTTGATTCAATATCTAATAAAACAACAGATGTAAAATCACCAATAATGCTATTAACATCTTTATGGAATGGTAATCTATTAAAGACTGTTAAGTTAACTGCCAAATGTGATTGATTACTCCAAAAAGATAAAACATCTGCATATGCTGCGCATAACAAGGCCGATGGTGTAACATTATGTTCATGTGCTTTTTTCTTCAATTTATCCCACTCATCTTTAGAAAATTCTTTCTCAAAACGACTAAAATGAGGTGAACTAATGTTAATAGGATCCTCTTTTAATGGAACAGCTGGAGCATTAGGAAATTCAGAAAGTTGATTTAACCAATATTCTTTATCTTGAGCATACGTGTCTGTATTTTTAAAATCGTTTAATGCCACGATATAGTCTCGGAACGTGCTATCCATTTTTGGTGGTTGCCAATTTGGATTATTATAGAAATTAACTAATAGTTTCCCAATCAGCTGTATACTTGCACCATCTGCAATTAACATGTCATAACTTACAAATAGATAATACACATCTTTAGATAATTTAAATGCTTTATATTCAAATAATGGCCATTGATCTGTTTGGAAGATATGATGGGACATACGTTCCCGCTCTTTTATGATACATTGTTGCTGCTCCTCATCACTTAAATGGACAAGATCACGAACAACAATTTGATATTCTGGTACGTTCTCTAAAATCTTTTGCTCACCTGTAGGTAAAACAACAGCACACATCATTGGTTGATATTCAATCAATTTCTGTAGTGCATTATTTAAAACTTTTATATCCATTCTAGTTTCAATTTCAGCATATCCATGTGTTGAAACTCCACCCATTTCAAAATGATCTTCTCGCCCCATTAAATATGCCATTTGAACATCCGTTAG
>NZ_JAEOAH010000087.1 GCF_016612995.1 Viridibacillus soli | reverse complement strand
TTAAACAGTTTAAAGTGAAGTGAAAATGAGGAAAAGGGTTGCTATTGCGGCTCTTTTTTTTTGATGAATTTAAAATTCCACTTAATTTCTATAAAATTAAGCCGATAGGGCTAAATATTTTTGTGTAATTTTAGTGAAAATAGTTCAAAAATAACTTTATATAGTTTATTATAAATAATGCAAAGGATATATTTGAGTTTTTAAAATATTCCAATTTTGGGGCAGAGGAGGAATTTCGGAGTGAAAGGAATGTCTAAGTTAAGCAATAAAGTTTTTGTGTTTGTTGTAATTGCTATCGTATTAATAATTGCAGCTTTTTCAATAACTCTGTATTCAAATACCAATAAATCTGTTGAAGAGACGATAGGGAGTCAGACCGTGCGCATCGGTGAAAATGTTGCGTCCCAGTTAGATGTTGAGAAATTTAAAGAGATAGTAGATCATCCGGAAGAATCAGAATTGTATTGGAAGCTACGAGATGAATTAAATGATATTCGTGTGAAAAATGGTGTTCAGTATTTATATACAATGACAAAGGTAGAAAAAGGTGGAAAAGCAAAATCGTTAATTAATGGTTTGCCTAGAGATGAAGAGGATGCTCCGATAGGTTCAGAAGAATCGACAATCGATGATGGCATTATGAAAGCGGTTAATAAGGACGGTTACTATCATTCGGGAATAGAAAACTTTGAGGGCTATGGTGAATTACTATCTGCAATTGTCCCTATGAAGGATGCGGATGGTGAGACAATTGGACTTATTGGAGTTGATGTAGCAGCTGGTGATGTAAAAGAAGTAAAGTCAGAAATATTAAAATCAATTTTGCCAATTGTAATGGGTATTACTTTAGTAATCGGAGTGATTTCGGTATTCTTCATTCGCCGTTATACAAATCATACGCTTCAACCATTGACTGTTTTACAGGAAGCAGTGGTAGAATTTTCTGAAGGTAATATTATTGGTGCTGAGAAGAAACTAGAATCTGTGAAATTTAAAGGAAACAATGAAATTACTCGTTTTGAAGTGGCGTTTTCAGAATCATTGACAAAGCTAAAGGGTACTTTTACAGAAGTGTTGCATACATCTGAGGAATTGAAAAGTGTTATTGATCAAATTGGTGCATCTGCACAAACGGTACATACGTCAAATAACGAAATTGCCGGTAGCATTCTACATATTGCATCTGGAAGTGAACAACAAAAGGTCAATAATGGTGAAGTGATAAATGCAATGGAAGAAATGGTCATCGGTATTCAAAGAATGGCTGATTCTACATCAAATATTTCAGGCGCATCTATTGATATGACCGCTCTAGTTGAAACAGGAGTGAAGGAATCAGAAATAGTTGTTGAACAAATCCAAAATGTAGAGCAGTCGGTATTAGGAACAGCAGAGCACGTCATAGAAATGGGCGAAAAGTTCCGTTCGATTGAAGAAATGGTTGAAGTAATTACAAGT
>NZ_JAEOAH010000086.1 GCF_016612995.1 Viridibacillus soli | reverse complement strand
GACCTTTTTTTAATAGAATCTATTATATCAGTAGCCAGGGTAGGACGTACGGGTGCGTGGGACAATGATCCCGTCAACTAAACTGTCCACCCCCTACTTGTAGAAACATGTTTGAGGCTGGTTGGGACATAGATCTCGTATAACAAGCGAAGCTATGATACTACATGGAGGATTAGGGGTACTGGTGAATGAGTGGTCAGAGGAGGAAGCAAAATGAATCCAGTAGTTGGTCTGGATGTGGCAAAAGGAGAGAGCCAAGTTCAGGCATTTTTAGATAAATCGAAGCCGTTTGGAAAGAGCTTTTCGATGAAGCATACAAGAGAGGAATTAAATCGTTTTATAGGCTCTTTAAATGAGATTGAAGTGATGACTGGGCAAATGCCTATGGTCATTTTAGAATCTACAGGTCATTATCATTCTCCTGTTATTCAATACTTGGAGGAGCACGAGGTTTTATATATTTTGCTTAATCCTATTATTTCTTATCAGGCTAAGAGATCCAGTTTACGAAAGGTAAAAACAGACGCAATTGATGCGTATCAGTTGTGTGTGCTCTATTACAAAGAAGATTTTGAACCTCATAAAAACAGAGGAATTAAATTGTTAAATCTTAGAAATCTTTCAAGACAACAGGGGATTGTGACGAATATGTATGTGGAAGCTAAGCTGCAGTTTCACACTATTTTAGATCAAGTGTTTCCAGAATACCGCAAGGTTTTTGGTGATCTTTATTCGAAGGTTTCTTTATTGATATTAAAGAAATATCCTACTTCAGAAGATGTAATAGCGGCTGGGGAAAGTAAGCTAGCGGAGTGTGTGATGGAGTTTTGTCCAAGACGATCTAGTCTATGGGCGTTGGATAAGGCAAAAAAATTAATGGATTCCGCATCTCGAAATCCATTTCAAAAAGTGGTATACCACAGTCACTTAATCAATCTTCAAATGTATATTGAGCTGCTTTTTCAGTACCAAGGACACCTTTCAGAGTTAGAAATTCGTATAGTGACCTTGGCAAATGAATTGGAAGATTACAAGATTGTCCAATCGATTCCAGGAATCGGAGAAAAAATCGCTGCCACGATAATCTCTGAGATTGGTGAAATTGATCGGTTTAGTCATCCGAAAAAACTGGTTGCCTTTGCAGGAATAGATCCCAGTGTTCACTCATCAGGAAAGTTTACTGCCACAACCAATCGTATTACTAAACGAGGTTCAAGTAGATTACGCCATGCTTTGTATCTTGCCGTATTGTGCGGTATCAGAAGTTCAAGAAACAAAAAGCTGAAAGAGTTCTATGATAAAAAGAAATCAGAAGGAAAGCCTGCCAAAGTAGCGATAGTAGCCTGCATTAACAAACTGCTTCATTGGATTTATGCTTTATTAAATAGAAAAGAAACTTTCCTGGATATAGGGTAATTAACGGTTGTAAGTAATAGAGAGAAAACCTTCCAAAAGGTTTTTGGAGGGCTATTTGTCATGCTCAAAATAGTATAACATAAGGCTAATTAGAATTTTAGAGAAAAATATTGACATCCTATTAGCTGGTTT
>NZ_JAEOAH010000085.1 GCF_016612995.1 Viridibacillus soli | reverse complement strand
GATAATTTATAATAAAGATTGATTACTTAAAATCTCCTCTATATTTTTCTTAGAGGGGATTTTTGTCGTATTTACTTTACGCTGTTTTCTTACAGATTGTTGCTATTCAACTAACGGAGCAGGTTAGTTCAATAAGAAATGATATAATAATACCAAATAAAAGCATTTAAAAGGTGGCTATTCAAATGGGAAATTGGATTGAATTATCCGTATTAGAGGATGGAGAGGTATGGGATAGAATATATGATGAACTTAATTTTGAACCAAGCATATCAAACTTCCCATCTTTTGAAGTTCCAAATCCATTTATCACATATGATGTATCCTCCAATTTAAATTGGTCCGGAGATTTTGATACTTATGATGAGATTTATAATGATCTAGAAGAAAAATCATTGCTTGTTTTTCGAGAACTTACACAGAAGAATGAATATATGTATGCGGTAGATTGGCAGCATACAGGTTATTGGATAAACCCTCGTTTGGAGTTTCCAAAAAGCGAGTTTGATGAATGGACGGTACCTATTTTTCCAAACGGTGATTATTACTTTTTTATTCAAAAAAATTTTGAATGGGGACTATTAGGACACCCTTGGGAAGAGACTATCACTATTTTTGGAAAAGAATTGATAAAATGTTTTGAAAAACATCAACCAAGAATGTTTCAAAAGATATTACGTCAGGGATAATTTAAACCTTGTTGAACTAACGGGGCAGTTTAGTTAAATAAGAAGGGTTAAATAGTTAAATGTGGAATTAAATAAAGGGCGGAAACCAAAATTATTTAGATTATTAATGTATGGGTGAAAATTACGATCTTTATGCTAACTAACGGGTCAGGTAGTGTTGTTTAACTTGTGTTCAACAATCGAATCAGGCCATTTTAAGGAGGAATAAAATTGTTTAAATGTGTGATTTTTGATGTGGATGGAACCATTTTAGATACAGAAAAAGCTATATTAAAATCTCTACAAAAAGTCCTGAGGGAAGAAGGCAAAGATTATCAATTAGAGGATTTAAGATTCGCTTTGGGAATACCGGGAAAAGAAACACTACGAAGACTGAATGTGATTGACGTGGAACGTGTACATCCAAAGTGGGCACAGATTGTATTAGAATTTTCCCAAGAAGTACAAATGTTTAAGGATATAAAAGAAATTATTAAAGTATTATCAGAAAGTCCCATCAGAACTGGTATTGTAACATCTAAAACAAAGCAAGAATTAATTGATGAATTTGAACCATTTGGATTGAGTTCCTTTTTTGAACACACTATTTGTGTAGATGATACCGAAAATCACAAACCACATCCTGAACCTATATTAGTTTGTTTAGAGGGGTTGAATGCTACTAAAAATGAAGCAATATACATTGGAGATTCAATATATGATATGCAATGTGCGAATAGTGCTGGGGTGAAGTTTGCCCTTGCTTTATGGGGTTCTAGAACAACCAAAGGTTTTGAATCGGCAGATTATGTGTTAAATGCGCCTAAAGATATTTTGAATATAATATAGCTGAAAAAAGTGGTGTGTAAAATTGAACATAAATAGCTTCAACAAACGGGCGCGATTGTTTAAAAAGCGTTTCGGTTCTTATTAAACTAACGGGTGCTTTCGTATTATAAGGTTAACCAGTTTTTACTGGTTGA
>NZ_JAEOAH010000084.1 GCF_016612995.1 Viridibacillus soli | reverse complement strand
TATGCTTGAAAATTCCAACAAAACTTGAAATGAACACAAATCCTGCATCGAAAATATCTGTGGGAAAGTGTACAGGGAAAAAATTTTCTACTTTCTTTAACTACGGAATTGCAGCTTTACTATCATTCAAATTGGTAGAGGTCATCAAGCCACAAATAACGTATTGGCTTTTAGTTCCAACGGCAAGATGAGCCTTAAAGCCATAACAGGCCAAATTTTTGCTTTCACTTATTTTTTGACGCCCCATTGTGGTGCAAACGGTGCCTCATTCCAGAGTGTTTCTATTGTTTCATTCAATTGTGCTTTAATTTCTTTTTGATAAATGGGCAGATTGGCTTCAGCTTCTTGTTTTTCTCGAAGCCATTGTTCAAGTTCTTTTTTCTTTTTACGTTCGTGTTTTTTTGTTGAATAGGTTCTTTTTCCAGTGAAGATTTTGCGGCCTCACGTGATTCAAAATGCGTCGCATCAATTGCGAGGTGTTCATCCGCAATGAAACCTTCCGACATCACCACTTGAAAATCTCATCTTGCATAATTTCTAGCACAGTTGGCTGGCTAATCACATCAATCATGCGCGAAAAGAATGCTTCAGAAGGGACAACGTACGAAACTAAAAATCCACAATCAAAATGGAATACAAAATCATTCTGTAAACGTTTGACTAAGTCTTTGATTGTAGGAATACCTTCCACAATTCGTGCGATAAGTGCCTGGTGTGGTTTTTTAATAAAGATTGATAATTTATAATTAAGTTCGATTATTTATAATAAAGTTTGATAAAAAACCTGTATGGAGGGATGCAGTCTTTTTACTTATGCCACAATCGGGGCCGTATTGTTGAATATCGTTCTTCTATGAAATGTTAGCATCAAACAATTTATATCTTCCATTGAATCTTTAAGGTTATAAACAAAAAACAGATTGAGGATGGATATATTTTTTATTTAATAGTAAAAAATACCCCTTATTTAAAATTAGAGAGGATAATTAATAATAAGTGTAGAATTATTAAATTGCTAGAAAATTCCAGAAAATAAGGGGAGTGATATCAAATTGATTTGAAGTAAGTTTTTTTAAAAAATTCGAAAGCGGTAGCTTGCTTCAACAAACTATAAGGGCAGGGTGATGTTTTGAACAAAGTTTTGGCGTTAGTAATCTTGGGAATGGGTATTTCTGGCGCAGCAATGATGACGTACGTCTCGCGATTGTTTTTCGAATCTCCAATTGGAGAAGAGACGAAGATGGTCGCTGTCACCTCAACAGTAGTTTTCGTGGTGCTCGCTTTCTACGGTATAAAATTGCGCCGGAGATTGGAAAACAAAAAAGAGTGAAAAACGCAGTTCTAAAAAGGCGATTCGCCTTCAAAATTTGACAAAAGGCTTCGAATTTTACTCGTTGCTTTTTGTCTTTTTATTTTGTATTTTCAATTCCTTCTGTGTGAATTTTTTACTATAATAACATTAATTTTTGGGCATTTATAATAACTTATGAAACAGAGGAATCAATCCTCTGTTAGTCACTTGGCGCATAATCTTCTTTTATCCAAACATTTAACCAGTTGTCGATTTGAAATAAAGTTACACCGTTTGTAAAAAAAGTAGAATTGTTTTGAAGAAAGTTTAACTGTTTATAAAAAAGATTGATTAAATTCTCTAAGGCTTGT
>NZ_JAEOAH010000083.1 GCF_016612995.1 Viridibacillus soli | reverse complement strand
AGATAAAGCGGTGTATCTAGAAAAAAGAAATTTAGTAATTAAAAAGTTGTAACATGAATATTAAACCTAAAAACGTGTTTCGTAGCAAAATACAAGCTAATGTAGATCTAATTAGACAAAATGTAGCGATAAAATGGTTTAAATTCATAAGAAAGGAGTGAGAGAGATGCGGATGAAAATAGTAACTTCTATTGGTCTAGTGACAATGGGTATTTTAATTGGTACGTATTTAAACCTTTTGAATTTAGGCGATAACACGGATTCTGGACCAAAAGAAGCGGATTCATATCAAGATAGCAGAATGCCAAATGTACAAAATCCGGGGGGGATGCCCCCTTCTAACCAAGATGAAATGATGCCAGATCAGGGAGATATATTTCCTCCAAATCAAGATGAGATGGAACAAGATCAGGGAGAAATGTTTCCTCCAAACCAACATGAGATGGAACCGGGTCAGAGAGATATACCCCCTTCTGATCAAGAGGGGACTGAGAGTGGTAGAACAGGACCATCTAGTTGAAGTTCAGAAGATAGGAAGAATAATGGAAATAGCTTCAAGATAGACTCAGAAGGCAAAGGTCCTAAACGTATGAGGATTAAATAATAGATGTGTTGCCTTTCAAATAAGTTTGATAAAAACAGCTTGTGGATTTAAAATTCCACAAGCTGTTTTTATTTGGAATATTTTCAGGTAGAATAAAATGCGGAAGAAATTTTTATTCACTAAAGGTTAGAGAGGAGGGAATCAATTGGAACTAAGTGGTTGGATTTTTATAACGATTGCCGTATTCTATTTTCCACTCTTTGTATGGCTTTCTTTCGCATATATTGAACCTATACAAGAACCTAAAAGAAGACAAATTTATCTTGGATTCTTAGTATCTTTTGGCATTTTTAACGTTTTAAATAATATTCTCTTCAAATTGAATAGTTCATACGGTTTGTCAATTTTTGTAGGTATCATTATCTTATTTAGCATATATATGTTATTAGCTGTAATGAAGGACAAAAAAATTATCGAAGGATCCTAAGGTTATTAGATCATTAGTTGCGGAAAGGGTAAATGAAGTTATTGGTCTTTTACTATAAAAATTAAATTCGAATTTTAAATAGAATAATCCATTTTGAAATATCTTTTTTCAAAATGGATTATTTTTATCTCCTGGAAAATGGAGATTTTGTAGAATACTATAATAGTTAGTTCAATATAAGAGCTAATTATAACCCTTTTAATTAAATTGCTTTCCATAACGAAGGAGCAAATATCCAGTTTGAATCGCCGTATCCTTGATAGCTTTGAATCGCTTCATAAGTTTTCCCCTGATGTTCTACTCTATCGCCCTTTGTATATGCTTTATATGGATCCCATTGTTTATAAGATGAATTCTGTTCTTTTGTAGTTACAGTCAGAATGTTACTTTTAATCGATTCATTTCTTGCTGCATCAACTGCTGTAACTGTGTACTTATATGTTGTATTTGATTGTAAGCTCTTGTCCATAAATGATGTAGTGTTGGATGTTCCAACTGCTATCATTTGTCCACTTGATGTTTCTCTGTATACAACATAATGGTCAACTGCTATATTGTCTTCTGATGGACTCCACATTAAATCTACACTAGATGATGTTTCCCCCATACTATGTAGTCCTTTTGGTTGGGTTGGTGCTTCCGCATCTGGAACTTTATTTCCTGTCTTTGCAACAACAGCTTTACTTTCTTGAGAAATATTTCCTGCTGCATCTATGGCCTTCACTGTATATTTATA
>NZ_JAEOAH010000082.1 GCF_016612995.1 Viridibacillus soli | reverse complement strand
CTGTTGGCGCTACTGGGCCTCAAGGTATCGCTGGCGCTGATGGCGCTACTGGACCTCAGGGTATTGCTGGCGCTGATGGCGCTACTGGGCCTCAAGGTCTTGCTGGCGCTGCTGGCGCTACCGGCGCTCAAGGTCTTGCTGGCGCTGCTGGCGCTACCGGCGCTCAAGGTCTTGCTGGCGCTGCTGGCGCTACCGGCGCTCAAGGTCTTGCTGGCGCTGCTGGCGCTACCGGCGCTCAAGGTCTTGCTGGCGCTGTTGGCCCTACTGGGCCTCAGGGTATAGGAGGCGCTGTTGGCGCTACTGGCCCTCACGGTATTGCTGGCGATGAAGGCGCTACTGGACCTCAAGGTATTGCTGGCGTTGATGGCGCTACTGGGCTTCAGGGTCTTGTAGGACCTGCTGGCGCTACCGGCGCTCAAGGTATTGCTGGCGTTGATGGCGCTACTGGGCTTCAGGGTCTTGTAGGACCTGCTGGCGCTACCGGCGCTCAAGGTCTTGCTGGCGTTGATGGCGCTACTGGACCTCAGGGTCTTGTAGGACCTGCTGGATCTGGTGCAATAATTCCATTCGCATCAGGAATCCCTGTTTCACTCACGACTATTGCAGGCGGCCTTGTTGGTACTCCAGGCTTTATTGGGTTTGGAAGCTCTGCACCAGGTATTAGTATCGTAGGCGGAACAATAGATTTAACAAATCCTGCTGGCACGCTTACTAACTTTGCATTTTCGGTTCCTCGTGCTGGAACAATTACTTCGATGGATGCTTTCTTCAGTACTACAATAGCGCTATCCCTTATTGGATCAACTGCAACAATTACAGCACAATTATATGAATCAACCCCAACAAGTAATATTTTTAGTCCAGTTGTAGGCGCTTCTGTAACATTGGCTCCATCTCTAACAGGTATTCTTGCAATTGGAACTATAAGCAACGGTATCGTTAGAGGATTAAACATACCAATAACTGCACAAACACGACTATTAATGGTCTTTACTGTAACTGCTACTGGTGTTTCTCTTATTACCTCTGTTGAGGGTTATGCAAGCGCAGGTCTAACAATTAATTAATTTATAGAAAATTCTCACTTTTAGGATCGTGAAGCATACCGTATAGGTGATCCTCCCACTGTCAGCAAAATATAAAAATCATTATTTCGCTGGCAGTTTTTTTATAAAAAGGATAGTTGTGAAACAGAGTGATGGATATGATATAGGAACATTTACCAGTAAATCTAGTTGAATTTAAATAATACAAAACATATATGATTTGAAAAGCAGATCCTTACTCTACATCATAGTACCCTCTTAAAAATGGATAGTTTAAAAAAAGTATCTATACAGTAAAGGCTACGATTAACTGAATTCAGTATTATGCTTTGCCAAAACAAACTTACTCTCTTAATCCGTACAATAAAAATAAATGGATAATGACAACTTTTCGTTCAGAATTGAATAGAAAGTTGCCTTTATTTATGTTCCTTTTCACTATGTGTTTCCATCAAAGTCATAATTATTTTAAGATTGACGGTGAATATTACCACCCCCATTGCAGATGAATATAGACAAGCCTCAAGGGTAATGCTATCTCATTCTAACTCCCATTTTTCTGTTTAATTCGTTATTTTTCAATATCAAAATAATACGTATGACTTTCATTATTATTTATTTCTTTTCTGTAAGCCCTTTATGAATAACCAAATGTTGGATTTAATTTTAATACTCATTGTAATTCATTTTGGTTGATGTATTAAATAATCTCATTCTAGAAATGATTGGTGTTGCTAAGAAATTTCAAGACGTCCATTTTGCCGACTGATTCTCTATTTGTTTAAAGTAATGCAAATCATGTTTTATAAGTCATGGTGAATTTAATCATTCTGGCAAAAAATAATAACAAAATTTACGAAGAATTGTTATCTCAATATTTACTTGGAAAATTAGCCATCACTTTAAAAGTCTAACTAAGTAACAATCTTCATTCCATTAAAATCATTATTGAAGAACCGTCAAAGACAATTAATACAAAGTATTTTGCAACGATACAATGGAAATATCACATTTTCTGAGCCCTTAAACATTCGAGGGAACCTTTACAAAAGTATATTCATAAATTAGAAGTATCCAAATAAAATACGGCTTCCACAACAGTAAAAATTGTGGAAGCTTTTTCTATATAAATTATGATTGTAAATACTAAATCTTAATTTTTGAGATGCTTTGGAACTCATTAGCTACACTAAGTTAGTCTTGTTTAATTTCCATTTTCAAATATGGATAATTGCCCTCTTTCAATTATATCGACATGAATAACTTGTTAAAGATAGGCGGTGAACAAATGGATAATAAGAAAGAAAGATGTCACAAGTGCGGTAAGTATCTCTGCACTTGTAATAATAACAGTAGATGTTCCATGGGGCCAACTGGACCTACTGGTGATCGAGGTCCAAGGGGTGAACGCGGACCTAGAGGTTTTCCTGGCCTTCTCGGGGCTGATGGTGTTACTGGCTCTACTGGACCTACTGGGGCTGACGGGGTTACTGGCTCTACCGGACCTACCGGGACTGATGGAGTAACTGGGGCTACTGGCTCTACCGGACCTACCGGCTCTGATGGAATTACTGGGGCTACTGGA
>NZ_JAEOAH010000081.1 GCF_016612995.1 Viridibacillus soli | reverse complement strand
CAACGCTTGTCGCCGTTGAACGAGCGCCTTCAGCATTAAAGTGGCTTAACCATATGATGGAACGGTTCGTCTATGATTGTCCATGGTTCTGTGATGACGAAGCCCATGCGTTCGTATAGGTGGCGTGCTTTTTCTTTTTCATTTTCTACATTTAGTGATAGTTTTTTGTAGCCCTTTTCTCGTGCTACTTGTTCTGAGAATTTGAGGAGGATTGTTCCAATGCCTTGTCCTCGGAATTCGGGATTAATGCAGACTGTGTCGACGTAGTATTCATCTTCATGTGCTTCTTTATCAACTTTTGGTGTTTCTGCACCTTTTTTTTGTAACCAAGCTTCTAGATTTGCGTCCATTTTTGTTGCGGCGTCGCCTGAGTAGAGAACTAGGGTGCCAACTACTTTACCATTTTGTTCTGCAACATATGTGTTGAGGTGAGAGTGACGGTTGTCTGTACGTTCAAATAGGTGAATTAATTCGCTTACAATGGCGTTTGGTTCTGATTCACCTGTCATACGATTTGCAATGTCTCCGATTGCATCAATAATTAGTGGTACGACATATTTGCCGTCAGCAAGTTTTGCATTTCTTACAGTAATCATCATTTTTTATCAAACTCCTTTGAACACTAGTATAGCAAAGAGATTTATTATTTTCTGGTTATAAGTGGTTATGCCTATGATTATCTTAAGGATAGTAGGGAGGTCTTCTTAATTTGGTGGATGGTGTCGAAATTTAGGCACAAGAAACTTTTTCAATAGGGGATTTCATGGTACGCTATAATGAAGATATTTTGTGAAGGAGTTTGTAAATGTTAGAGTCCAAAAAAGAATTCGTTCTCGTATATGGAGATGCGTTTGTAGATTTTATTGCTAATGATACGACTAATACGTCGTTTACTAAGTTTTTAGGTGGTGCTACAGTTAATGTAGCTGCAGGGATTAGTCGCATCGGTGCGCCTTCTGCATTGATCACAGTAACTGGGGATGATGAAACATCTGAGTTCGTGCGTAACGAGTTAGATAAAGAAGGCGTAAATATGAATTATGCCAAAATCGTTCCAGAAAAACGCGTAAGTGGCGTACATGTACATTTGACCGAAGGCAATGATCGTATTTTTACGAATTATATTGATGAAACACCTGATTTACAAGTAGAGACTGAACATTTACAGGAAGAAGCATTTAAGCGTGCTTCGATTTTTAATTTCTGTTCAAATACAATGTTTCATCCGATTGCACTTGAAACAACACGTGCAGCAGTAAAATTGGCTAAAAAGCATAGTGTATTGCTTACGATGGATGCAAATATACGTCCATTACGTTGGGAAAGTCCAAAAGCTTGTCAAGATACGATCAACACGTTCTTGCAAGATGTGAGTATGTTGAAGCTGGCTGATGAAGAAATGTTCTTCTTAACAGAAACAACGACTATAGAAGAGGGGATTGCAGCGTTAGCACAATTCAATATTCCATTAATGATGATCACAGTTGGTGCAAAAGGTACTTATGTTGTATTAGACGGTGAAGTAAAACATGTGCCATCGATTTCAATTACGTGTGTCGACACAACAGGTGCCGGTGATGCCTTTATGGCAGGTATATTAAGACATACGCATTTATATGGTATGCCAAAAACGATGGAAGACGCTTATAAATGTGTGTATTTTGCCAATCAACTAGGTGCAATGGCTGCCACAAAAGCGGGTGCAATTACAGCAATGCCAAATTATGAAGATATACAATCACTTATTAAAGAAGGCGTTTGATGATGCAAAAAAACTATCAAGCTTTAGTAAATGGCCGCATTTTCTTCGGAGGAGCAGCAGATGTAGAAGCTGCTGTTATGAATGAAAAAGTTGATGTTGTCATCGACTTACGTGTGAAAGAGCCAGAAGCGGTTACTTATAATAGAGTTCATGCACCGATTGCAGATGAAGCGGAACAGGTTGAGGCATCTATTCAGCATGCAGTTGATGAAGTATTATCAGCTTATCATAATGGCAAAAAGGTATTTTTTCATTGTGGTGGTGGCGGAGGTCGTGCAGGTACAGTTGCAGTTGGCGCTCTCATGGAGCTAGGACAAGCAAAATCTGTGGAAGAAGCTGAGCAACAAGCAAAGACTATTCGCGAAAAAGTAAATGTCCGCGAGCCGATGAAAAAAGCATTACAAAATATATATGAAAAATAGATGACATTTAGATCCTTGTTGCATATGCAACAAGGATTATTTTGATATGTTTAAATTTATATACTTTTTTCTAAATAAACAAGTATAATATAAGAGTTTGAAAATAATATAGAAGAGAAGAATTTACATAAAAGGAGAGTTTTTATGGATTTAAATAAAGAAATAGAATATCAAGATCAGCCGGTACCACAGCAGAACGAGTCCCAACAGCTTTCTGTTGGAACGTGGCTACTCACAATATTAATTATAGCCATTCCAATTGTGAATCTTATTATGTTATGTATTTGGGCTTTTGGAGAAAAGAATCCGCGTAGCAATTTTTCTAAAGCATATCTCATTTGGATTGCCATTAGTATTACATTAGTTATCATATTCTGGGTTGTATTATTAGCTATATTCGGCGCTTCAGGATTATTCTTAGATGAAAATTATTAGTTAAACATTTTGCTACGCCTGTGCAATTGCAATGGGCGTAGCTTTTTGCATTTAATGAAACAAAAAGTCATTATCTTAACAAATATGAGGGGATACTAATGGCTATCAGCATCTTCTAATTAGAATAAAAAGATCAGGCTTGTTGATTAACTAATTTTAACCATTACTATTAAAGTGGTAGGT
>NZ_JAEOAH010000080.1 GCF_016612995.1 Viridibacillus soli | reverse complement strand
TTAAACAAACGTGTTTGTTTGGGTGACTGGCACTAATTGAGATAAATCGAGTTTTTATAGATAATATTCTAGGCTATCTATGAAGCGACCTAATGCTGTATCAATGACAACCATAATGAATATATAATAAACGATTGTAAAAGCAACAATATAAATAATATATCCATAAAAAGCATCTATTTTTTGTGGTTGTTCATTGATGAGTTTGCAGATAATATATAATGGCATGATAAATATTGCTAGGATGTATACAATAACCAACATAATACTAGCTGTAATATTAGCTGATAATAGATAAAATAAGAATGTAACAGCTGCTAACGAAATGACTGGAGACAAGTGTGCCCCGTAAATACCAACAATATCTTTAAATGAAATATTTTGATTAACAAATCTGCTCATCATTAATAATACAACTTCAACTATTAACATACTTGCCGCTACAAAGATGAAGACGTAGAATATTACTGAAAACAGCGATATTCCTAGCACCTCTTCTACTGTACTTGAAAAGCCACCGGAAGCTGCCTTAATTGATTGGGAAACTCCATAATAAACTGTAATTCCTAAAAGGATAGATAGGATTGCCATAGAGATTATAGCATTGATGAATTGTTGACCTTTTTCTTTGAAACCATGGCTTGGATTTTTTAAATTTTTGATAAAATAAGACCAATATTGACGAGATTGGATTTTCACTTTTTCAATACTTTCATTTTGGGTTGTTTTTTGATTAGATTGTACAGCAGAAGATGTTGTTGCTGCAGCTTCATTTTGCTTACTCGTTGTTTGCTCAGATGACTCTACTTGTTCAGTAATTGAATTACCACATTTTCCACAAAACTTACCTGATTCTTGCTCAGTACCACATGTTGAACATTTCAACATTATTCCAGCTCCTCTGCTCTTGTAATTTCACGTTGTGTGAGATTACTTGTCTCTAGTCTATTTCAGTTGTTTTAATAAGTTCATGAACTTTCCAATTACCATCTACTTTTGTTAATCTTCTGTTAGATTTATACTTTCTATCTCGAGGTTCACCATCCGTATAAATTGTGAAATATTCGGTTGTTGATACGACAACTTCCTTATCATTTACATATTCAACATCGTCTAGCGTCATAGAAATTATTTCTTCTGTGATTTTCTTTTTTTCTAAATAATCAATATATGCAATGTCTTTTTTCAGTGTTGGACCTGATTCATCGTAATAGTTTTCGGAATAGGAGATATCTCTTTCATTGATAGCTTCTATGCCAGCGTTCAAATAACTGTTCAAAAAATTCTCCAGCTCAGGTTTCATTTCGTCTACAACATTGTTTTTCACTTTATTGCGTGCTGTTGAAGTAAGTGCATCTTTCGCTGAGTATAGTTTTTTTGATCCATCTACTTCATTTGTTACTTCAAAATCACCTGCATATCCTTCTTCTGAATGAACAATAATCCACTTGGACTTGTTGTATTTTACTTTGTACTGCATAATGGGTGTTATTTGTTCTAACTCTTGATCATATCCCATTTTGTACCATGTCTTTTCTTGATCGACCTGTCCAGTTACTGTTAGTAAAGCCTGTCCATCTTCATCAGTAGATATGTAGACAGCTCTTTTATCAATACCTAAATGATTAAATTTACCTGCAAATAAATACTCATCATCTACGTATTCCTCTAGCGTTTTTCGATATTGAGGTGATAAATTTTTAATAAGGGAAATATCTTTTTTTGCATATGCTTGAAATCTCTGTTCTTCAAATGTAGCTAAATCTGCTACTAGATTTTCAGCTAAATCGTCCGACAAATAGCTGATTTCAAGCTCATTTTCTTCGTCATTTTCAATTAGTTGGGAGTTAGATGTTACTTTGCCCCAAGGGAATGTTGATACGACTTGTACTTTTTGATTGTTGCCTATTAATAGTGGGCCAATCTTTTTAGTATAACCTTCCTCATCAACTGGAATTCTTTCCTTATTTAATAGGATAGCTGTATTCTTCATCAGTTTAGAAGTTAATGATGGTACATAAAATTTTGTTTCAACAGTTTTTGTTTCATTTGCCAAATCGAAGCTATCATTGCCCCTTGGGTCTATGTATATTGAAAATTTGTCTTTTGCTTTGCCATATTGGTTATCCAATTCAACTTCAACTGCATACTTTCCAGGTAGCATTGGACCAAACCGTACTCGATCCTCTTTTTCAGCATCCGTTGTAATTATTTCACCGTTAAATGTAAAAGTTAGTCCATCACGCATTCCTTCAAATTCAGCATATTTATTTTCAAATGTGACTTTGTTCTTTTTAACAATACCTAGAATACTTCCATCAGGAATGATATTCATATAATCCTGAATAATTTGTATGCCTTCTTCTTTTTCTAATAGAGCTAATGCCTTTGCTTCGGCATTCACAATTACAGTACCATTATTATGAACAACTAATTTTTTGATTGATTTCGTATCATTTTCTTTCACAGCCTTCAATAAACGTTCTTGGACTGATGCGGCAGAATAAAAGTTGTTCCCCCACATAATAAAGCTAATTAGCAATATTACTATGGAACCGATTGTGCCGTATAGTGCTTTTTGTTTTTTACTTAATGGCTGTTTAGGTACCTGAGGTTCTATAGGTTGACTAGACTCAAAATTACTTGTAGCTTTATTTGCTGCAGATTGTGTTGCTTTATGCAACTTTGTGCCACAATTCATACATACTACATCGCCCTCTATTAATGCCGATCCACACTCTTGGCAAAATTGACTCACTGCGTAAATCTCCTTCCAAATAATAATAATTTTAAAACCTTAAATACAACAATTTCAGCATAAATTTACTGAATCTGCTTAATATTATGTGCAATATTTATCCCTTCAAATAAATTTCCCTTAATCCAAGACTAAAGTCTTAAGTAATTTAACACATATTATCATTATATATTGGTAATATATACATTACAATAACCCTTTGATTTCACGAAAATAATAGAACATTAGATTTATTCCAAAAGAAATCTCTGGTTAGATATTTAATTAACTGGGTAGTGGTTGCACCGATTTTAAGTAGAATTTCGTTTGTTGCGGAAATGAGGGTGATTGTTGCGTAACTCTGCTCGTTTGTTGCTCAAAGTGCTTTGTTTGTTGCGGAACTCTGCCTGTTTGTT
>NZ_JAEOAH010000008.1 GCF_016612995.1 Viridibacillus soli | reverse complement strand
TTAAGTGTTCTGTAAGATCTAGGGTGCGTGTAGTGAATTTGCTGCCTGAGTTTTCAATGACTTGTGGTATTAGGTCGCGTACTAGTTTGTTGTAAACTCATAGCCTTCTTTTATGTACCCAAGTTTCTGCTCTTTGTGTACTTAAATAATAGTTTCATTAAAGTCTAATTCCAAACAGCATACTGCCATATATTATTGATAGGTTACTCTATTAGGAGGTGAGTATATGCAACTTTTTTCACCAGTTCCTGGAAGATCCTTTCCCCCAAGAAATAGACAAGTATTTGGCCCTCCTTATCAGGGACAACAGTTTGGCTCTCATTATCAAGGACAACGATTTGGAGCACCTTACCAAGGACGACAGTTTGGCCAAACTTACGACAATAGATGGAACCCATCTTTCATATCCCCTAACAATTCATCTCCAGGTATTTTAGGAAACCTGCTGAACCATCTAAACACACTTATGGGTCACGCCGGTACCATAAAGAATGGATATAATATGATGAGACAATTAGGATCTTTTATGAGTTTGTTTAGATAGTGAAAAGCCGATGTTCTCTTATATATGGGACATCGGCTTTTTCTAATAATGCTCCTAACAATACAGCCCACATCATATCAACTCGTCCAATACTATTAGAATACTCCTCGAACCCCTGAAATCTTCCTCTTCTGCTAATACATTAACGTTCTTCCTGAAAAAAATCCTATTTATCAGAAAAATTACACATTATAAACATTTTCCTTATTAAACTAAACTGCCCCGTTAGTTCAATAAAGAAAAAAGAGCTGCATATGCAACTCAATGAACTTCAAGTAAAGCCCCCGTTAGTTTAAGTTTGACTCTTTACAAATTATTGAAATTCATAATAAGTAGTTAATTATCTTATCTATTAATTAACAAATATCAGGGGTATTCCAATGAGTTTATTTGCAGCTCTTTCCCTTGCTATGGTTGTGCATTACCTACAACAAGCCAATCTCGCACGATGAAACAAATCTAAAAGACTACGAAACAGGGAAGAAGTAAAACGAGAAATTAAGAGCTATATGACATACTTCAATCTTTAAAATTTTTTAACTAATAAATAGCTATTGGCCCATAAGGACCATCAATAATTTCTATTTTCGTTTCAAAAATATTTGTCAAAACTTCCGAATCCATAACCTCTTCTACTGTTCCAAAAGCGGCAATTTGTCCATCTTTCATAGCACAAATTCTATCAGAATATTTGGCTGCAAAATTTATATCATGCATAACAGTCAGAATTGTTCTTCCAAATTCATTAGCCGCACGTCTCAAATGCTCCATCATTTGAACAGAACGAGCAACATCAAGGTTGTTTAGAGGCTCGTCCAAAAGTACATATTCAGTCTCTTGGCACAAAACCATCGCTACATATGCCCTTTGTCTTTGACCACCAGAAAGCTCATCTAAATATCTATTCTCTAAATCAGTTAAGTCTAAAAAATCAATATATTTAGAAATAATAACCTCATCCTCTAATGTTAATCTTCCCTTTGAATAAGGAAAACGTCCAAATCCAACTAGTTGTCTAATAGTTAGCCTAGTTACAAAATGATTTTCTTGGCGCAATATAGTCAAAATTTTTGATAAGTCTTTTGATTTGGATTCAGAAACATCCATATTCGCAACCTGAATTTGACCTTCTTCCATATCCAAGAGTCTTCCAATCATCAAAAGTGTCGTAGACTTTCCAGCGCCATTTGGCCCAATTAAAGAAGTAAAACCCGCTTTTGGTATTTCAATATCCAAAGGTCCTATTTCTACCTTATCAGTATAGAACTTTTTAACATTATCAATTTTTATCATAAAGCCCTCTTCCTTAAAACTACAGTTAAAAATATTATTCCACCAAATAATTCGATAATAACTGAAACTACACCTTGAGCATGGAATACATGATACATCAAAAAGTATGCACTCGTTATTATCAAAAATCCTATAGCAAGAGCCATTGGAAAAATATATCTATGATCATAAGTTGACGCCGCCTGATAGCTCAAAGTTGCTACTAAAAAGCCATAGAAAGTAAGTGGTCCAATCAAAGCTGTTGAAATTGACATCAAAATAGCAACTAATACAAGCGTATAAATTACATTAAATTGATATTTAACTCCAAAAGAAGTAGAAACATCCTTTCCTAGTGACACTATATTTAGATTCTTAGAATGAGCAAGAAGTAATAATGCTACAATTATTACCATAGGAATTACAATAGGAAAATATGCAGAATCTGCATTATTAACAGAACCAAACAATCTTGCCTGTAAAATATCAAATTCCGAAGGCGCAAGTAGTCTTCTCATGAAAGTTGACACAGAATTTAGCCCAGTGCCAATAATAATTCCAACTAAAAGCATCAGTTGTAAATTCCCGTATTTACCAGAAAGTAACCATCCATAAAGTATCAAACTCATCAAGACCATAACAACAACTTGAAATAAAAATGATCCAATCCCACTAAAATTTATCAATGCACTAGCACCAAAGAAAAATATTGTACTAGTATGAATTGTTGAGTAAAGTGATTCGAAACCTAGAAGCGAAGGAGTTATAATCCTATTATTCGTAATCGATTGGAAAGCAACAGTCGACAAGCTCTGACAAACTGCAGCAATAATCATTGCAACAAGAGCTACTATCCTTCTCTTAACAACGGGGATAAAAGAAGGGGAATCTATCGGAATTGGATTGTTATAAACTAAAAGTCCATATGAAGAAAGGATGCCCAAAGCAATCAATGTTATCAGCAAAATCCAATAACGCCTTTCTTCCTTCTTAGAACGAAAAGCCCTAGCTGATCTATTTTCATTATGAAGGCTAGAATCGATTTCGACATTTTCTCTATTTCTATATTCCAATGTGCTCATCGTAGCCTCCTTGGTTTTCTTTGTTTCAATAAGATAGTAATAAACACGACTGCCCCCACTGTTCCAAGTATTAAAGAAACAGGTACTTCAAAAGGCATTATAATTGTTCGAGAAATTATGTCACAGGCAGTTATAGTCCCCATTCCTATCACACATACCCAAGGTAAATTACTCCTAAGATCATCGCCTCTATACATTGAAACAATGTTTGGGACAATTAAACCCAGGAAAGGTAAGTTTCCAATAACAGCTGCAACAATTCCAACTGCAATAGAAATAAGGGCGGTCCCCAAAAGAACAATCCTATTGTAATTAACTCCAAGGCTTGTTGCTATATCTTCTCCTAATCCAGCTAAAGTCAATCTATTAGCATACATAAAAATAAGCAAAGTAACGATAACAATTAGCCATAAATATTCATATCTCCCCACTTGAACAGACGCAAAAGAACCTACAAACCAAGTTTCAATACTTTGCGTCATTTGAAAAAGGAGTCCCATAAAAGTGGATACTGCAGAAATGACTGCTCCAAGCATCAATCCAATAATCGGAACAATTAAAGACGAACGAAGTTTAACTCTTCGTAAAAATAAAAAGAAAATCATAGTTCCTATAAAAGAAAAAATGATTGCACCAGTCATTCTTAGAACTAAAGTCGGCGCAGGAAATAATAAATAAACAAGAAGCAGCCCTAAACCTGACCATTCAATAGTCCCTGTTGTAGTAGGTTCAACAAAACGATTCTGTGTAATCAGTTGCATTACGAGTCCTGCCATTGACATTGCAGCTCCAGTAAGCATTAATGCAACTGTTCTCGGAACACGAGTTATGAAAAACATCTCCATTCCATCCTCTTGTCCACGTATATCATAAACTCCAGTAAACAGAGATATAATGCCTAAAATAATAACAACTATAATCGCTAATTTAAAAGGTTTTGTCCATATCTTATTGTAGTTATAAAACTGGGGTTGAGAAAAATTCTCAACCCTAGAAATTATATTTTTTGGCACTATTTCAAACTCCTTCACACTACTTAGCTAAAGTATTTGCAAGATTTTCAAATAACTCTATATAAGTCTGAATTGATTCATTCGTGTAAGTATCTGCTGGTGCATAAATAATATGTTTTTTAGAAACAGCAGTTGTTTTTTGAAGAGCAGGTGAGTTAGCAATAACATCCTGAGCAGGAACTGAATCCTCTTCACCAGATATT
Organism: Viridibacillus soli; assembly: GCF_016612995.1. GTDB lineage: Bacteria > Bacillota > Bacilli > Bacillales_A > Planococcaceae > Viridibacillus > Viridibacillus soli. The sequence continues at coordinate 116,589 of NZ_JAEOAH010000008.1, read as the reverse complement.
GCAGCATCACGATCTAATACGAAAAGCCAATCAGGATTGCTTTGTGCAATAGCTTCAACAGAAACTTCATCACCTTTATGACCTGAAGTAGAATCGGCAATTTCTAATGCTGGAACCCAACCGAAAATTTCATACATTGGTCCCCAAACACGTCCAGAATGAGGAGCTGAAAAACCAATATCCCCACCACCAACGATAACACTCATAACTTTATCTGTTCCATTATAAGCAGATTTAGCATTTTCGATAACTTTATCAAAATCAGCTACCACTTGCTTAGCTTCTTCATTTTTATCAAAAATTTGTCCTAAAGCAATTGTAGAATTTTTAACTCCATTTACTAAGTTTTCCCCAGGCGTAGCAGCTTCCTCAGAAACATCAACATTAAGATCAATAACAGCTGCATTTGGCACTAATTTTTTGATATCTTCGTAATAGTTAGCAAATCTTTGACCGACGATTACAAGATCAGGGTTTGCAGCTGCTATAATTTCAAGATTTGGTTCGCGGTGATTTCCAACATTTTGTACAGAATCATCCTTTACATATGGTGAATCTGCAGGCATTACATCCTTTGGAACAGCTACTAAGTCAATGTTCCAATCAGCTAAAGTTTCAAAAGTTCTATTATCCAAAGCAACTACATTCTTTGGGTTTACAGGAACAGTAACAGTTCCATGGGCATCAGTGATTTCAACCGTCGTAGGCTTAGCAACCTCTTTACTTCCATTATCTTCATTAGACTTTGACTCTTGATTAGTTTGATTACTTGAATCTGAGCAAGCTACTAACATCAAAGTCAAAACTGCAATAATACCAACAAGTTTTAAAAACATAGATTTCTTCATACGTATACTCCTTATGATGTAATTTATTTTGAAAATGATGAAGTCTCTATAGATTGAATTGGATAGTAATTGCTACCCTATTCAGTCGATATTGATAATCATTTTCACTTGGACGTCCTGTGAAATAGTATAGTCATTAATTATGTGAAAATCTTGTGAAGGATGTAAATTAATAAATAAAGTTGCTTTTTGCATCAAGCATAGATTGGATACAAAAAAGTAATACGTGAAGTATTCTTTTGATGGTTTCCGTCTCTTCAATATCTTTCAGAAACTGTTGAGATATCGGATTTTATAGAACAAAAAAAACCGAGAAAAACTGGATAAAACTGTTTATACTCGTGTTTTTTCAATTATGTTTGATATTGATTACTGTGACAAACTGTACTTTACTTTACCTATTATTATTTTTACTATTTAATCATTGAATAGCCCCTGCCATGGATTGTTTGAATATATCGGTCTTTCTTCTCGCACTTTAGCTTTTTTCTTAAATACCCAATATATAAATCCACTACATTTGGATTGACGGCTACGTCATATCCCCAAACCTGATTCAAAAGCATTTCACGGCTCAATATTTTATTTTTATTCTTGATTAAAAATAAAAGTAAGTCATACTCGCGCTTAGTAAGCGGGAGATTTTCCCCACCTTTTGTCACAATATTGCGGGATGCATCAACGAAGAGATCTTTAAACCGAAAGAAATTAGTCTCGTTTGGCTGGATACCGTCCCCTCTTCTTAAAATAACTTTTATCCTTGCTACTAATTCTTCTTTCTCAAATGGTTTTCTTATATAATCATCTGCTCCTGCTTGTAATCCTACTATGCAATCCTTGCTGGACACATTGTCGGTAACAATGATTATCGGTGTCGTTTTAACAGCCCGTATTTGTCTGCAAATTTCCGGTCCAGATATACTTAACGAATCCCAATCCAATACGATAATATCCCAATCTTGCTCATATACTATATTTAAACCTTTATTTTCATTGTGAAGTGTTAAAATGAAATAGCCTTCTTGCTTTAGGCCGCTTACGATTTTCTTTGCTAAAGACCGTTCATTCTTAATTACCAACACCTGCTTCACCTATGGTTCACCTCTACTTCATTACATAAAAGAATTTATCACAAAAAAGAATATCGGATTTATTAATTTTAAATTTCTAAAAAAACTATTATAACAATTTATCAGGATAGATCTGTACAAATTTACAATAAATATGTATAAAATACTAAACTTCGGAATGAAACCGAAGAATACTTCAGTTATTTCGCCAAAATATTGGCGAAACTGTTGACAGAAATTTATTATTCTTTCAACTACAAGAATTGCTACATTATGCTTATGAAAGTTTAGAAAGAATTGATGTTACCGCAACAAGCAATGGCATTGAACAAAGCATAGAATACATGAAGAATCACTTTAATTAGAAAATTAGCAGAAATACTCTAGCTCAGATGGCAAATTTGACTCCAAATTCGTATTGTAGAAGCTTTAAGAGAGCTATAGGTGTTTCTCCTACAGAGTACTTAAACCAAATTCGTAGACATCATACAAAGGAAATGCTTGGACCATTAAAGATGTGGCTACTTCAATAAGTTATGATAGTGAATTTTGCAAAGGAGATACTATCAACATTAGGGTAATTATTATAATCAACTGTAGGCTTATATCTAGGATTCCCCTAAGGATTAACGTTCTAGATTAAAATTAAAAATTCAACATCATTTAAGAAGCTTATAATTAATACAAACTCATTAAGTTTTTAAATGCAAAAATACACTTTTAAAATTAAAAAACCCGCCGTTTTGAGTATCGCTTAATCAAAATGAGTGGGTTTGTTTTAGTATAAATATATTTTAATTTAAATCACTTTAAATATCGTACTTTAAACATATATTGATCATATAGTTTACCACTCTCAAACTGGATTATTGACTTTAGAGTTGACTCTAGTATTCCAATTTCCAATGAGACCTCTATTTCCGAAGTTTTCCCTACTGCTTGAATTGTACGTTTATATTTTTCTAATTCTAAATTTCTTTCATTAAGTTCTTTAGACACTTTTAGTGAATTTCCTTCATGCTCAAATAGTCGTTCTAAATTAATATTATTTAGTTATCTTCATACTTGTTAATTGTTCCTTTTCTCATTTTGTCGGCTCTATCTGCTTGAATTTACAATGGTCCGAAACCAAACTTTGAACGCCAAGTTGTAAATGTTATCACTGAAACACCTAGTAATTTAGCACCATCCCACTTCTCCAACCCTTTTCCTACACAAACTTCATACATAACTTCCTTTAAAGGTTTCCCGAATTTCTCTTCTACCATGGTTTTGTAATCCAAAACACCCCACTCCTTAATCATCCGTCATTTCAATAAAACTTTTTTGATTCAAAGTACAATATAATAGTTTATTTTCATTACTTTTTCTTAATTTATTAGCTTCTTCCTTAATTATATTAATTTTTTTTGATCTATTTTTTTAGTGATCCTATTTCATTTTCCACGATTGCTGGAGCATCTTTTCCTAAGTTAGGAAATTTCTTATTTAAATATTCATATAAAGCTATTTTTTCGTTATTAGATGGAACCTTAGGTGCTAGAGGCAATTCAAATGGTGATTTGTTATTTGCCAATTCTTGAGATCTATTATAAATAAACTGAAATGCATTTTGTAGCACCTTACTTTGCCTCTTATCAGTCAACTCATATACACCTTCTGAGTCCAGAGTAATCCGGTCAAATTCAAGCATTACTAGTTTATCTGGTCTTCTATTTTTTATTTTGTAATACAACATGACCTTTAATACATCTTGCTCTGAAAGCTCTTTTATTTCTTTAAATTTCCCATTTTTAGGATTAGGAACTTTATAAATTTTATTTTCTGTAGAAATATATAACCATTTTACACCACTCATATTCAATCTCCCTAAAACATTTAGAACATTCGTTCTTTTAAGAGTTATAAGCGAACAGATGTTAAAAGTTCAAATTTTAAATAGCTCTATTTGTCTTTTAACTATACAAAACTATGAAATAAGTTTTGATTTAAAGTATCCTGCGAACATTTATATTATATACAGAAGAAATCTCACACATTGACATACACTTTAGTTAAAAAAACTAAAATTTAGCCTTCGCAAAATCAATGTTTTTGGAAAAAAATCCACGAGGATTATTACCTCATGGATTTTCTACTTACGTGAAGTTGAATTAATCAAACTCTTCTAATTTATTTGCGATTTTCATTTTCTCAGATTGGGTACCACCACCTGCAAGCATCTGGATCTAAGTAATAGATTCTTCCATTATTAGCTGCATTTTTCTTAACGACATCATTTTCAATAAGTGTCTTTATACGGTTTCAGTTTCAGAGGCTATTTTATTTGAATCTCTATGAAGAAGTATAGCCATATCTTCTGTGAAAATCCTGTGAATAGTGCTTTTGAGAATATAATGAAGAAGCATGAGAAAATAACTGGAATAACGATAACTACTCTTCCGCTATTTATAAATAATTTTAAACTTACATTTTAAAATAATAATATATAATTAAGCAAAAATTTATTCTCAAAAGTTACTATTTAAATGTGCATGTGGGAGTAACTTTGAAAAAACATTTAAGAAATATAAAATCAATAACCAACGTAAATGTGACGTGTGCCAACCGCCAAAAGTGGCACGATAATGTATGACGAAAAAACGAAGTGCCGATTTCTATTAAAGAGAAGTTGGTACTTCGTTTATTTTATTGTGGGAGATGATTATAAAGAAGACCACGTTATGGTAAGAATATCCCTTTATAAAATATCGGTAAATTATGTTATAAAATCACAAACACATTCGGAGGGGAAAATGGTGGAAGTAAATAAAAAGAATATACAAACGAATGGTAAAGAAATTAACTATACACATATTGAAATGGGCTCCAAAATAATTTGCTTTATGTTCTCAGGTTCAAGTTACAATTACGATAAGCCCTTATTTTATTATGCAACTATGGCAATGCTTCAAAACAAAATTGATGTTGTTCATATCCATTACTCTTATGGAGAACATTTTTTGAAAACAACTCTCGATGAAATATCCAAAACAATGGTGGATGATATTAACCCAGTCATTTTGGATGTTCTTAAGAATGGTAAATACACTGAAACCATTTTTTTAGGTAAATCACTTGGAACAATTCCAATTGCTAATGACCTAATGAAAAGAAATGAATTTTCAAAGTCGAAAATGATTTTATTCACTCCATTGTTAAAGTTCGATTCGATTTTTGATTCAATCTTGAATAGCGAACATCAGGGGCTTTTAGTCATCGGAGACAAAGACCCTCATTTCAGTTCAAATCAAATTGAACAATTAAGTAACTCAAATTTAAAAATAGAGATTGTCCAAAATGCAAATCATTCCTTGGATATTGAAGAATTTGATACAACAAATTCAATATTAGCTTTATCAAGGGTAGTGGAAAAACTTCAGGAAGCATTAAAGACAATTTAGCTAGATAATGGGATTATTAAAAGATACCCAATTTAGGTGCTAATTTAATCGCTAAAATAAATGTAAAAGAGGTGCTAATTGCACCTCTTTTTTAATGGTTATTTACACCTCAAATTCGAATCCGTTAATTATCTACAGGCCGTTTACATTTTGATCGTTTGAAGTTTCTTTTTATCAATTTTCCCTACATGTGTTTTTGGTAGTTCAGGGATAAAATAAATATACCGAGGGATTTTATAACTACCTAGATGACTTCTACAAAGGTCTTGAATTTCTTTAACATTATTAAATGCATCATCAGATACGATAAAAGCCGTAACGATTTCACCCCAGTGACGATCAGCAATTCCTATTACTGCGACCTCTTTCACTTTTGGATGAGTGATAATACATTGTTCCACCTCTTGAGGATAGACATTTTCACCCCCTGAAATAATGATTTCTTTTACTCGTCCTACGATATAAATATCCCCATCCTGATCCATCTTCGCTAAATCACCAGTACGTAGCCAACCATTGATAATCGTTTTAGCCGTCTCTTGTGGATTATTCCAATATTCGCTGAACAAATGCTTTCCTTTAATATATAGTTCCCCTACTTCATCACGTTGACATTCTCGACCATTCGAAGCTTGAATTTTAACTTCATTAAATTGCATACACTTGCCAACAGATCCTAGTTTTTTTGCGGCATCCTCTGGTTGGATAACGAAATTATTGGGCCCAGCTTCGGTCAATCCATAACCTTCTTTAAATGGTAATCCTTTTTGTAAGAAGGTTTCATGCACAGTAATAGGGCATGGCGCACCACCTGATAAAAAAACTTTTATAGTAGGGAAAGTTGTTCTCTTGAATTCTTCTGTATCAATCATAGATTGATACATTGTAGGGACGAACAACGAAATTGTTGTATGATAAATATTCAAGGCTCGAATTGCTTCTTGGGGATTGAATTTACTTCCGATTACAACGGTACCTCCAGCCATTAATATTGGAATTGATAATGCATTCAGCCCTCCCGTATGAAAAAGAGGCATATAGTTTAATGTGCAGTCATCACTACTAATATTCCAGCTAATAATTGTATTGAAGGCATTCCAATTTACAGCATTATAGGATAAGACAACACCCTTTGGCTTTCCGGTTGTCCCCCCCGTGTAGATTATTAACCAAGGATCTTTTGAATTCCAATTATTTGTTGGTAATTCGTAATGCCCTACTAAATGCTCAGTTGTAATTGGATACGCCTTCATATGCTGTTTATTTGCAGTTAGCTTCATAAATTGATGCTCGTATAATAATAATGTTGGTGTACAATCGTCAAGAATATAGTCCAGTTCTGTATGGCTTAGTCTCCAGTTTAATGGGACATAGACATAACCACCTATGGCACTTGCAAAAAGAATGGCAAATAGGTCTATTCTATTTTCCGCAATCACGGCAACCCGATCCCCTTTTTGTAAGCCACAGTTTTTTAGAAACATTGCCCACTTTTTCACTTCATCGGCTAATTGTTTATAGGACCAACTCCTGGAGGTAGCAATATCGATCAATGCTGTTTTTTTGGGAGTAATGGCAGCTCTTTTTAAAATCCATGATTGCTCACTATACATGATTCCTCTCCCTTACATCATAATTCCACCATCGACCTGTAATACGTGGCCTGTAATATAGCTTGCTTCATCTGAAGCCAAAAATAGGTAAGCATTGGCGATATCTTCTGGAGCCGCTAATCGTTGTAAGGAAACAATGGATTCCATTTTCTCTAATACTTTTTCAGGCATTTTTTCGACCATTGGTGTTCTAGTAAAACCTGGCGCAACTGCATTTACATTAATTCCTTTTTTGCCTAGTTCTTTCGCCCAAGTTTTGGTCATTCCAATAACCGCTGCTTTTGTGGCAGCATAATTTGTTTGACCAACATTACCATAGACACCGCTGACAGAAGATGTATTAATAATTTTCCCATAACCTTGTGCTACCATGGACGGGATAACTGCTTGGGTACAATTGAAAACTCCTTTTAAATTAACATCGATTACTTGATCAAATTGTTCTTCCGTCATTTTCGAAAACATTGCATCACTTGTAATACCTGCATTATTTACTAAAATATCAATCTTATTATATTTGTTAATCACCTTTGCAACTACATCGTTGACAATCTCTCGTTTGGTTACATTAATAGAATAAAAATCCACTTCATAACCAGCTCCAATGAATTTCTGTTCAATTTTATTCCCTGCTTCTTCGTTATAATCCGCAATAATAACTATTGCCCCTTCTTCTGCGAATCGTTTTACTGCTGCTAAACCAATTCCGCTCGCTCCACCAGTAATCATTGCAACCTTATTTTGTAACCGCATCCAAACCCCTCCGTTATATAAATTGTTCAATTTGCTTAACTAATTGCGGTAAATCATCTATTAAAGGTGAATGGCCACAGTCGCTTAGTTTCACCACATTTGCGCGTCCTTCAAAATCCTCTATAATCTCTTTTGTCATACTTTCAGGTACTACATAATCACGATCACCATAAATAATTAGTGTCGGTATTTGGATTTTCGCTACTTCGTTTTGTCCGTTACTTACTTCGTTCTTTGTCGTACTAATATTGAATGTATTTAACACATGATAAACATCTGCAAGATTACGCTGTGTAAGCATGTCGTCTATATAGGCTTCATACTGCAATTCTGATGGTTGCTTGTTTGTATAAATAAGGGCATTCCAGACTGCTTTTAATCCTTCACGATTCCCAGTATCATATAAATTTTGCATAGGTATAGTTTTTACTGAATCATTTTCTACTTCGTCTATTGTAAGTAACCTCTTTAACAGATTTGGTGTACCATCTAGGTTCGACGCATAAAATGCATAGCCTCTTGTTGAAGCGGAAGCTAGTAGGATTAATTTACGACATAAACCTTGATAGTCTGAGCAAAATTGCATGACAACAGCACCCCCAGTAGACCATCCTACTAAAGTAAAATCCTTTAACCCAAGAGCATCTACCCATAGCTTTAAATCTTCGCTAAAGTCACGAATATGTGACACTTGTTTATGATAAGATGATTGACCGAATCCTCTTAAATCTGGTGATAGAATTGTAAATCGTCCATCAAGTTCTTCCATCAGTACATCCCAATGTTTTGAAGATGTCATGTTGCCATGAACAAGAATTAGTAGCTCCTCTCCACCTGCTTTTTCACGATAAGCAATCGTCTCTCCGTTAGATATCTGCACCTTTTTTAATATTTCTTGTTGTAATGTCATACGATCTCCTCCTCATGTGTTCCCCATCGAATGGTTACTGCTCCCCATGCATAACCAATTCCTGCGCTAACAAGCGTAATAATGTCACCGTCTTTTATTTTGCCTTTTTCTAAAGCTAACTCTAACGATAAAATTTGATCAATTTGACCAATATGACCGTAATTTGATAAATAAATTGACTTTGATTCAGTTAACCCTAGTGAATGCAGTACATAATCATGTGCTGATTTTTTCATATGAAGCATGGCAATATAAGCTAATTGAGTTTCGTCATATCCACTCTTCGATAGAGATTGGCGAATTACCTTTAAAAAGTTACTTAATGATTTTTGCTCTAGCCGTGTCTTCATGCCTTCAGGGTCTAAAACATCTAATTTATATGCGCCTGATTGTAGTAATTCTGGTGTTAATGGCTTTTTTGTTCCACCAACTGGTACAACAACATCTTCTGAAAAAGATCCATCCGTTATTAAATCACTTTCAAGCACGATATTTTCCTTCACATCTTTTTGTAAAATCATAGCTCCACCGCCAGCGCCTAAATTATTCATGAATCTTGTTCGTTCATTTGTATAATCGATAAAATCATGATTTCTATACCCTCCTGCAAGTAAGACCGTATGAATATTGTCATCTGCTAGCATTAAACTTTTTGCAACTTTCATTGCCATTATCGTCGTTCCACAGCGAAGCTGCACGTCGAAAGCCCATGCATTTAAAGCACCTATTTCCTCTTGGATCTTAATAGCTGCTGTCCACAATGGATATTCCTTATGCTCCTCACCGATATAAATAATGACATCAATATCTCGTGGGGATAGATTTGTCTTTTCTAAGGCTCTTTTAGAAGCCCATACTGCCATTTGTACTGTATGATCTTCAGGTCCTGCAATCGCCTTTTCAATAATCCCTAATTTTGTTTTGACAATATTAACTGGGATGTTTGCTTGTAGGCTAATCTCTTCACATGTCATGCGTTTTTTAGGTAAATAGATTCCTGTACTCACAATCCCTATATTCATTCTAATCGCTCCTTATCCTTCACCAATGGCACTGATTGTTTCGGCTGTTGGGGTCTGGATTTCTTCGATTTCCAAGTCAAATATTTCACGTATACTGTACCGACAATACCTTTTGGGAAGAAGATGACTACTAGAATATAGAGCATTCCGAAGAAGATAATCCACCGTTCAAAAATCGGATAATCATTAGCTAATCCTGATAGATAATGTTGAGCAATTTCAATTACGAAACTTCCAACAATTGGACCTACAAGTGTGCCGACACCCCCGATAATCGTCATTAACAGTGCATCTAATGTAATATCCATTGACATAACGCTTGTATTGACGAAACGAAGAGATATGGCATAAAGTGACCCTGACAAACTGGCAACAACACCTGCTACAATTGAAGCAATCACCTTGTAGTGCAATGTTCTAAATCCTAATGATCGTGTTCGTTGTTCGTTTTCACGAACTGCAATTAGTACTTTTCCTAATGGCGAAGTTACAAATCGTCTAAGTACAAGGAATGCGACAACAAGACAGACTAAGACGAAGAAATAAAAGAAAACGCGATCTCTGAAGAGATCCGGAGCTCTGAAAGTAAAACCGTCATTACCTTTTGTAACAGTACGCCATTTCTCGGCAACAACTAAAAACAAACCTGAAATAGCCAATGTCAACATGGCAAAGAAATGGCTCTTTAAACGAAGTGTCAGTAACCCTACTAAGAAACTAACAAAACCAGTAAAAATCATACCTACTATAATGGAGATGAGGAAAATCATCATCGTATTGTCATACATACTAAGTAAAATGGCTGTTGTATAAGCGCCTATTCCAAAAAACATAGCGTGGCCAAATGACACAATTCCGGTATAACCAAGTAAAATATCATAACTCATGGCTAATATACTGAAGATAAATACTTGGGTCATTAGTATCGTTAACGTTCTAGAATCTGCAACATAGGGAAAGAAAATGAGTGCTATTATAATGATTAAGAAGATCACATTTTTAAGAGAATAATATTTTTCCTGTCCCATTTTCTAGCCCTCCTTTGCATTCGTGAATAAGCCTTGTGGACGGAAGATTAATACAATAGCCATCAAAATCATATTAACCGCTAATGATAGATATGGAACATAGTACGCCATAAAACTACCGGCAAGTCCCACTAGAATTGCTGCCATTAATGAACCAGAGAAACTTCCCATTCCTCCTATTACGACTACTATAAATCCTAAAATGGCATATTCCATTCCCATCTCTGCGTAAATCACGCCCGAATAAGGAGCCATAAGCATCCCGCCAAATGCCGCCATTGCTGACCCTGTCATGAAAACAAATAAAAAAACACGTTTAATGTTAATCCCTAATACTTGCACCATTTCTTTATCCATCACACCAGCACGAACGATTAAACCAATTTTTGTCTTCTTCAATACATATTGGAATATTCCGAAAATAACAAAACCAATAAAGATAATAAAAATACGATATTTAATCAAAATGACTTCGCCAAATTCCCAGCTACCTGCTAAATAAGAAGGTACTTCTACTGGAATGCCATTAGGTCCAAAAACAACCTTGATAAGTTCTGATAGTACAAGCATAAAACCAAGTGTTATTAAGATTTGTTGTACATGATTGCCATATACTGGTGTAATGATTAATTTCTCAGTGACCCATCCTAAGACAAACCCTGTTACAATCGCACCTAGTATTCCGACTATAAAACTTCCCGACCATGTATAAGCGAAGATGCCAGAATAAGCGCCCCAAACAAAGAGTCCTCCATGCGCAAAGTTTAAGACGTCCATTAAACCAAAAATAAGTGTCAATCCTGATGCTAATAAAAAGATCAGCATACCTGTGGCTAGACCATTTATAAATAAATTAATAAATAAATCCATATTAAATCCCTCCTAACCAATGCCTAAATATTTCCGTTTCAATTCCTCATCTCCAATCAATTCAGCCATAGACCCTGAATGAACGGTTTTACCATCATCAATTAATGTATAGGTATCACCAATACGACTGGCCATAATAAAATTTTGTTCAACTAGAATAATCGTTGTTTTCTTTTTCATTTCTGTAATAGCTTCCATTACTTTTTCTACAACGATTGGAGCTAATCCCTTTGAGGGCTCATCTATCAATAAGAGTTTACTGTCATTTACAAATGCTCTTGCCATTGAAAGCATTTGCTTTTGCCCCCCAGATAAATGGCCTCCAGCCTTTTTCCAAAACTTTTTCAAATCAGGAAATAACTCAAGTATATATGCTTGTTTTTCACATACTTCATCTGTCTCTTTACGAATAGCAACTTTCATATTCTCTTCCACCGTTAAACCCTTAAAAATCCCTTGATCTTCTGGAACATAACCAATACCTAAATTTGCAATATCATAAGTCTTTCTTTTTGTAATTTCTTGCCCTTCAAACATCACTTTTCCGTGAGAAGCAGGTGTCAAACCGATAATGGTTTTTAAAGTAGTCGTTTTACCCGCACCATTTCTACCTAGTAATACTGATACTTCCCCTTCTATTGCTTCAAATTGAATTCCTTGTAAAATATGATATTGTCCGATATGTGTTTGCAGCTGATCAAGTTTTAATAAGCTGTTCATCATATAGCCCTCCTAAATACGCGTTTTGTACTGTTTCATTGTCCATAATTTCTGAAGGCGTTCCATCTGCTAAAAGCTTTCCATTAAAGAGCACCATGATAGAATCTGAAAGATCTAAAATCATATCCATCTTATGCTCAATTAGAAGAATGGTTTTATCTCCTTGTTCTTTAATTGAACGTATCACCTCTAAAATAGTAGGTACTTCTTCCAAAGACATACCCGCAGTTGGTTCATCCAATAGTAATATTTCCGTATTTAATGCTAGTAACATCGCAATTTCTAGTTTTCGCTTTTCACCATGAGACAGTTGACTTGCAACTGCATTAACCTTGTTACCCAGCAGTACTTGCTCTAATTTTTCTACTGCTTCATTGGTAATCGCTTTATATTGTAAATAGTGTTTGATAAAGTTAAATCGAACCTTTTCACGAGATTGCACTGCAAGCCTAACATTCTCCAAGACTGTTAGATTTGGAAATACATTTGTAATTTGAAAAGAACGACCAAGTCCTTTTCGCGTACGTTCGATAGATGAATCACTTGCTAATGATTTCCCTCTTAAAAAAATTTCTCCTTCTGTTGGCTTCAATTCACCACTTAGCAAGTTGAAAAAAGTAGTTTTTCCTGCACCATTTGGACCAATAATAGATTTGAAATGCTTTGCTTGCATTTTAAAATTTACCCCATCAACTGCACGATGTCCCCCAAATTGAATACTTAAATTTTCTGTCCGAATGATAGGTTCCATGCTCATTCCTCCTAGGTCTAGCTCTCTTAAAAACTTCTTATGTAAAAAGATTTGAAGAGAGCCAGACCAAATTTATGGTCTGAACTCTCGTATACTTATTTTTTATTTTGAATTGGTGGAGCTGTCTCGTCAGGTGTTAATTCACGAATTAATACTGGTACAGGGTAGTCAACACCTTTTTGTTCTTCAAGCTTAATAGAATACATAGGTTGTAATGCTTGGTGATCCTCTTTACGGAACGTCATTGTTCCTTTTGGTGTATCAAAAGACATGCCCTCCATTAATGGAATAAGAGTATTGCCATCAGCATTACCTTCTGATTTTTTTAATGCCTCAACAATTGCTACAGCAGATGAAAATCCACCTGGGGTAAATAAATCCGGCACTTCATTGTTAAAACGTTTTTTATGCTCCTCCACTAACCAATCATTCACTCCATTTTTTGGTAATGTATGATAATATACCGAGAATCCTTCCATACCTACTAAAGGTTTCATCAATTGAAGGGCGACGATATCAGGTGCACCTGTCGAAATTTTAATACCTTTTTCATTTAACTTAAGGTCTGCGATTTGATTCCAAGGCGAATTTGTTCCAGCCCATACAACAAATAGATAATCTGGTTTTGCCTTCATAATCTTTTGTAAGTTAGATGTGAAATCTGTAGCAGCTGGATCTGCATATTCTTCTAAAACAACTTCGGCGCCTAACTTTTCTGCAGCTGCTTTAAAAGCCTTAATCCCATCCCGACCGAAAGAATAATCTGGTGCAAATGTTGCGATTTTTGTACCTTTTTTAGCGATCGCTGCGGCTGCTGCATAAGCATCTTGAGACGAGTTTCTTGCAGTACGGAAGATAAATGGGTTGAACTCAGCACCAGTAATACTGTCTGCTACAGCCGGTTCAACAATCATAATTTTCTCGTATTCTTCCGCAAGTGGTAAGACAGCTAATGTATCTCCAGAACTAGAAGAACCTACTAAGAAATCTACCCCATCATCTTCTAATAACTTTGTTGCTTTTTGCACTGCTACTTCTGGTTTAGTTTCAGTATCTTCCCAGACAACTTCAATTTTCTTACCGGCAACTTCCCTCTTACCATCTGTTGCATAATCTAGCCCTAGTTCAAAGCCTTGTTTTGTTTGTTTTCCATAGGACTCCAAAGCACCAGTTAAAGAGGCCAATACACCGACTTTAATTGTTCCTCCTTCTTTTTCATCCTTTTCCGAAGAGGATTCACTTGTTTTCTTGTCATTTCCACATGCAGCGAGTAAAAGCATTACTGCTACTAATAGAACTGCCAACCATTTTTTCATTTAACTACCTCCTTCTTATTTTTTAAAGCGCTTACATCTTGCTGTAGAGGTATCATAACTAACCCTAGTTACAAATTAGTTACAAAGAAAAAAGACCCTACGTTTTCACGAGGGCACTGAAAAAGTCCATAAAATGAATTTTAGCCATTGCGGAAACGATTAATCGTTTCTGCCATGGCTTTTTCTTCGATGCCGTTAATTTCCGTTCCGGCGGACGCTTTCCTGGGGACGAAGCTTGAGCCTCCGTTTTCACATAAGGTCATTTTAAAATCATCTCATACATCTGTATGGTTGTTTCCATTGGTTCGATATTCAATTCGTCCTTTAATACTTGTTCACATTTTTCAAACCATCTGACAGCCTGAGTACGATTTTGAAGTTGAAAATATCCATTCATGATTAGGCGATACCCTTCTTCCCATGTATTATCTTGTTTCAACAAGTGCTCCGCCCAATACACTGTTTTGCTAAATTCTTTTAATCGGACATAATTCTGTGCTAAGCGTTCGATTCCTTCCATATAGGTACATTTCAATTCTTCTCGTATATCTTGTAGCCATTCTGATTTTCGCTTATCCGCAATAAATTCACCTTTATATATTTGGATGCCTCTTAAAAGCCATTCATTCGAAAGATTAGGATTTTTCTGTTGCATGCCTAAAGATATGAATTGTCTAAAAAAATCTAAATCACTATTCATACAATGCTGTGTAATGAGCTTGTACATAGACTGTTTTCGAACAACATATGCACTTTCTATTCTTGGAAGACGATTTGGCTCTAGCACTTTTAATAAGGCATTATAAGCCACTTTAAAATCTCTTGTCATTGTTTCTTCCGTAGCTTTTGGCCATAATACATTAATTACTTCTTCTTTGGAAACAAATCTTGTACGATTCAAGTATAGGTAAATGAATAATTCCTTTGCCTTTTCTCGTTGCCACGCTTTTTCGACTATTACTTCACCATCGCGATATACCGTCATAGCTCCAAATAGCTGAATATTATACATATGCGCTGGTACAGGCATATCAACATCCACTTCTAATAATTGATAAAAACGTGTGGTTTTAGCTGGTGATTGTTGTAATGTCGTCCAATGATGCATCAGTTGCCACCATACTATATTGTGCTGAGGACCGAAGATATGTTGTCCTTTGACAAAGAAATCATATTTTTTCTCTACAATAGTAGCCATACAGAGTTCAAAATTCGCCGCAAATTTAACGTCATCATTTTGCATATAAGCGATATAAGCATGCCAAAAGCTAACAATTGTCAAGCCAAAATAATCTTTTGAGTTTTCAAACTTACTTTGCGCTTTTGTAATAGCGTCTTTTGCATCTACATATTGTTCATGTTCTACATAAATAATTGATAACGATACATAAAGTAATGCTGAAACCCAATGATCATGCACTTTCTCCGTTTCTTTTAACCCTAACTCTACATTTAAAAGTGCTTGACCGAGTTGATGTTGCCGACTTTTTACAATGGCAAGCCCCATATATGACTCGGCTTTTGCACGTTTCACATCCATACGATCCATCATCTCTATGGTCTTTTTATAACACTGTTCCGCTTCAGTAATGTCACCTGGATTCAAGACCAATAATGTATGCCCTTTACGAAGATGCGCTACGGCTCGGATATATTGTGCATGCTCATTTTCTTTTTTCAAGATGCTTTTATTTGCTGATTCTAGGGCTTTTACATAATCACCTAATAATATTAAAATGAAAGAATATAATACATCGGTCTCACGATACGTATCCGAAATATGACTATATGAGTCCAAACGATTTTCTAATAAGCTTCTTGCTTCCTGAAGTTTGCCTTGCCTTAATAATATTCTTGCATCCAAATTTCCTCGCATCACGATCTCGGAAGATAGCCCTACATCTGAAACCCACTTTTCTGCTTCATACGGTTTCCCTAGATTCACTAGATTTTCTGCATATTGTTTTTGTATCAATTGCAGGTGATTTCCTTCTAACTTCGCTCGTTCTGCCAATTCAAGTGCTTCTTGCAAATAATTTTCAGCAAGTGATGGTTGAATGGTATCCAAATAGATATGTGCAATCCCAGCCTTTGCTTTTAAAATATAATCATAAGACTCGTACCCTTCTGCAAATGTAATGCATTTTTCATACGCTTTTTTTGCTTTTTCATATTGTGCCCGATATCTCTGACTTTCGCCTTCATAATAGTAAAGATGAAAGTGATTTGCCATTGTACTCTCTGATAGTTCGCGGATACGTTCGATAAACCAATCGAATTTTCCATCCTCTATGAACTGATTAGCAAAATAAGCTAATGAAGAAGCGATCAAATCTTCATTTTTTGTTTTCATCGCATGATAAACAGATTTCACAGGATTTCGTTGCTGAGTAAAATATTTTGCTGCCTTTAAATGAAATGCATTATAAGTATCTAAATCCGTTTCCATCATTTTCAATTCTAAAAATTGCTGAAATAATACATGATATCGAAATTCTGTGTGTCCTCTTAATGGCTGGATAAAAACATGTTTATTGACAAGATTTTTAAGCTGCTCTGCAAAAGTCTCCCCGTAAAACGTTTCTATTATTTCGTACGAAAATGTCTCAAAAATGCTAAACTTCATAATTGCATCCTGTTCAGAGTCATCTAGCGTTTCAAGTACTTCATGTGATAAATAATTGAAAAAGTCATTTGTCGAAAGATTCTGTAATTTAATCATAGATTTCTCTAAATCTATGGATTGCGTTGCGAGAAATAAAATCGCAATAGCCCATCCCTCAGTTGTTTGGAGGATTCTGTCCACTTGTTCTTCAGTCACATGATGTTGAAAATAATCTTCAAAGAATACTTGGATTTCTTCTGCTGAAAAAACAAAATCTTCTTCTACACATTCAACTAATTGATGATTTAATCTTAGATTCCGTATACATCCCCATGAAGGATATGTTCTCGATGAAATAATGAGATGAACATTGGGTGGTAAATGTAATATCAATTTCTCCATGATGTAATGAATATGAAAAATATGGTCCACTAAATAATAATCATCTAGTATTACAAAAAAAGGTTCTCGCGTCTTGCAAAACTCATTTACAAACAGAGTAAACAGCTTATTTAACTCTTCAACTTTCGGAAACATTGGAAGCTGATCCCAACCATTCATTGTTTCTCCAAAAGAAGGATATACATTCCGCACACTATAAAACAAGTGACGTAAAAATGGCAAAACATCGTCATCATCTTCTGTCACTTGATACCAAGAGAAAGCATTGGATTGATCTGCTAAAAATTGTGCCAATGCGGAACTTTTACCATAACCCGCTCCACCATGTAATATGGTGAGCTTTGTCTGATGACTTCGCGCTAATTTTTTCATGACCTTTGCTCGTCTCATATAATGTATAGCAGGTTCTGGTGGAATAAGCTTAGATAACAATATGTTGTCTTCCATATTGTATCCCCCTTCTCATCCTCAGTAATTTACATTCCTATGTTAGTGATATTTTAACATATTAGTTTGAAATTATATGATTTTGTAGTATTGGTCTACAACTAATACAATATGCTTGATTGAAGGCAAATAGACTATCCGTATGTATTTTGAAATAGCAAGACTTAAACTTTTTAGACCGAGTACCCTGTATAAAATCCACAATTACCTGTTTGTCTGAAGGACTATTAGTTGCAGGCAAAGAATCTAGCTCCTAAAATTTCAATTTCATCAACGTTAAATCTGTCTTTTGCGAACAGTGGATTTTGGTAATATGCTACCCTTCCCAGGAAAAGTTCTGTTCACGAAAAATAAAGTTGTTCCTGTCGCCCCCTTAGCGTACAATATTTCCGAAATGTTGGCGGTACCCCAGTAAAAAAAGCCGCCCAAAAATGGCAGCCGGTTCTTCAACTCTTGCCCCCGTTAGTGCAATGAGGGTTACTGTATTTTATTTGCATGTCTTTTTGCAAATGTAGAAGGCGAAACTTTATATTTGCCTGCGAGTTCTTTTTGTACTTTTTCTGTTAATTTCAAGCCCTCTTTAGTTGGTTCTTAATTTATTTTAGTTTGATTTTTATAATAAAGATTGATTATTTTGGAATGCGATTCTCCAATAAAGCGCCCGTTAGTTTAAGTGTAATTCTTCACAAACTATTAGCAGGTTTAGTTAAAAGTCTTTTTTTATGTAAATAAAAGAACTGAGTGAGAAATAATGCTCAGTTCTTTTGCAGGGATCCAGTTTCATAACTGTACGATTATATTATTTCCGTTCACCTACAAAGGTAAAGGGAGCTTAATGCCATAACGTTGCTATAAATTTGTAAGTCAATGTAGTTGCTAGAGTATTATACAGTGGAAATTCACATAGAAATCATAGAGCTACAATCACAGGCTAAATAAGAAAAAAAGCTTCCTTATGAAGACTGTTTCATCCTTATGTATCCTGTGAGGATATCCATTTATTTATCATAAAACCCTAAAATCTTTCATACTTTCTCCAAGAATATAGTGTGAAAACCACATCAAATTCTGCTTCATAATAGCCACATTAATTCCTGGCTGGTCAGAACTATATGCCATTCCTTTAAAAATAATTAATTCTGTATCAACTTCCATATCCCTTAATCCTTGATATAGCTCATATGCATTTGGAGTTGGAACTCTTTCATCCTTTTCGCCATGTTGGATTAAAGTGGGCGTACAGGCTGATTTAATATATGTCATTGGTGATGTTTTAGTATATATCTCTGGATCATTCCATGGATCATTTCCTAAATACATCCTAATAAAGTAAGGTATATCTGTATTTACATAATGGGTACTCCAATTAGTAATTCCACCTCCAACTGAAATAGCTTTAAATCTACTACTAAATGTAGAACAGAAAGCTGATATATATCCCCCGTTGCTCCATCCCATAACCCCTACTCTATCTTTATCTGCAATCCCTTTGTCAACTAGTTTATCCACTCCAGATATAACATCATCGTAGTTAGCAATTCCCAGTTTTCTATAGTTTGCTTTTAAGAATTCATTACCATAACCAGAACTTCCCCTGTAGTTTGGTTCTAAAACTATAAAGCCTTTTTCGATAAACTGTTCAATAGGATATTTCTCATTAAAACAGTCTGAAAATATTGGAAAGGATGCCCAAGCCGGTCCACCATGGATTACCACTAATAAGGGATATTTTTTATTTGAGTCAAACTCTACTGGGGTTGATAAAACTCCCTCTATATCAAGACCATCACTACTTTGCCATGAGATTATTTCCCTGTTACTTTTAAGCTTTCCTTTGAAAAAGCTATTTTCATTCGTTATTTTTTTATCGTCTAAATAGATTTCAAAGGTTTCATTTGTTATAGCCTTATTATAGGATATATAATTTCCATCCTTTGTTATAGAAGCATCCATTATAAAGCTATCTACTTTTTCGCTTAACATTTCCACAGTGCCATTCTCAGATAACAACCCAATAAGATAATTAGTTTTATTCTGCCATCTAATTAAAATCCCTTTAGCTGTCCACCGTAATGGAATAACCGTACTATCAAAATCTGTTAAAGGTTGAATTAGCTCTCCATTATTAATATCATATATCTCTAGTGTACTGTCTTGTATATGGGTCTTATAGTAATCCTTCTCCATTATGCTTGCTGAGTAACATATTTTGCTGCCTTCAGGAGAAAAGCAAACGCTCCCTCCCAACAACTTATCTATATTCAGCTTTTGTAGCTCTCCAGCTTTAATATCTAGTATGTATAGATCTCCATTAATATTATCTCCCCTAGTTGGACTTGGTGTAGCCATAAATACAACCTTTTTCCCATCATTTGAAATATCAAATTCATGGATATGAAAATACTTACCATCAGTTAGTTGATAAACAACGCTATTTTCGTGTTCATATTTATCATTTTGTATCACTTTTTCTATTTCAATTTAATATAAACAATTATTCTGGTATTCCTTACCTATATGATGGAAATCTCCATATAGTTCCTTACGTTTCTTTATCGCTTCAGATTCTTTTGACTGTGCAACATAATAAAAACCCTTGCCAGTAGGCTCCCATTTGAATTTACTGACCCCTTCTTTCTCATCAGTAATTTGAACCCCACTATAACCATCTATGGGCTTAACAAAGATCTGATTTTTCTTATTATCCCCGTCACCAACTGGGCTAAGGTATGCGATATCTCTAGAATCTGGAGACCATAATGGGTATGTACTATCTATATCCCTAGTTGTTAATGGGTAACACTGCCCCTTATCTTCTTCATATATCCATACATGATTCCTATATTTATTGTCTTTCCAGTTAGCTGTCTTCTTGACAAATGCTACATTTTTGCCATCATCACTTATGCTTGTACCTGATAAGGTTGGTAATGAAATAATCTCTTCTATACTTAGATATGTTTTTTCATTCATTTTCATTAATAAACCCCCTCGTTAACTCTCTTCCAATAAAGTTAGCAGGTACAGGGCTTAGTTCTAATTCTCTTGCCCAAACAGAAAGTTGACCTATGTGGTGAATTTCGTGAGTAATTATATGGTGTAATATTTCATCAAAAGTATATTTATCTTCATCCCAGGAAACACTGACTAGTTTTTCTTTTAAACCTCCTAAATTTGTTTTTATAAATTCAGCTATTTCATTTCGTGATTTATCTGAAAGTGATTTAATCTTTTCAAGTGTATTATAATCAGCAAACTGAAATACTACATCATCTTTGCCTTGAATGCCACGAATCCAACTATATTCCACATCAATTATGTGAAAAAGTGTATATAATATATTTCCTACTCCACCCCTGCGGTCTTTTAACAACTCTTTAATTGTCAGTTGATTGCACCAGTCAAACCATTCATCTCTTACCTGCCAGTTGTATTCAAAGAATTTAATCATTGTAAGCACTCCAATCTAGCTTATTACATTATATTTCGATGTAAATGCAACTATTTCCTTCTTCAACTACCTGCCCTTTAGTTGAATAAGAAAGAGCTGTCTGAACAGCTCTAAGATCTTCTACTAAAGCCCCCGTTGAATAAGTTTTGGTTTAATACTTTATTGTAATAGCCAATGTTCCCCATCGTTTTTCTTGTTCTGGTGTATATATTTCATAGGTTCCTTCTACCATTGCCTTCATTGACCAGCCTTCGCAATCAAAATCTTGAAACGAAATATTTTCATACATTTCTTCAAATGTATCGTATTTTCTTAAATCTGTAACTTGTACTTTTAATGTTTCATTTTGTTCAGGCACTCTTATAAATTTGATAGTATCACCTATTTTAATTTTTCTCCTATTCTCATCGTTTAAACGTACCTCAACTGTCTTTTTGCCTTCTTTAATTGCTTTAAAATATTCTCCGTATAATCTCATATTATGTACTATTTTATTCACCTCTATTTTGTATTTCGACATCTTCAATTAAATTTCCTTGTTCAACTATCCTGACCCGTTAATTGAATAAGAAAAGAGCTGTCTGAACACCCACTGCTGGATGATCCTTATACGGGCTTGAGCCTACGCATTGTTTAAAGTCTCTCCAGTTTTTTCGTTGTTCTTTAGTCTTAAATCTTTCTTTTTCTTCCTTGGACATTATACCTCCTCCAATTTTCTCCTCTGTTAAATGAAGAAACATGTTTAGCTTTTTTTCACTACTTTTGAATATGCAACAACTTTATATTCAAGTCTGATTTTATTGACTTCATTACCCTTTTCTCCAAAATAGAAGGTTAAGAGTTTTTTTGCTTCTTCTACAGAATCAAAAATAAACTCTGTATTTATTATGTGGTAGTCAAATCCACGTTTTACCCATTCAGATACCATGCTTGAAATGTCATGTGAAGAAAAAGAACAAAATTCATCTTCTCCATAATTATCTATAATGATAATACGACCACCATTTCTAACAACTCTTTCTACTTCAGTTAATCCGTCATCAATATCAGTTATTCCATCAAAAAAGAATGCCCAATTTGAATACATTGCATCAAACGTATTTGAATGAAAGGGTATTGATTGAGCAACTCCATTAGACCAAATCAAATTTCCTTTAAGATCAATCATTTTTTCATCTGGTTCCATAGCAATCACATTGCGATCTTCACGAATTAACTTCTCTGCTGTATATCCATTTCCAGCTCCCACATCTAAAATGATTCCATTAGTTAAAACTTCGTTCAGGTATTTAATAACTTTATTGTCTCTGTCCATACATCTTCTTTCAATTTCAAATAACTCAGATTGTACTCCACCATAAAATCGAATTATTTTGAAGTTTTCTTATTATTAGCCTCCTAATACTTTTCATTTTCTTCAGAATATTAAATTTGTATTAAAATCCTATTGAACTAAAAAGCCCCAATAATTAAATGAAAAATTCTTATGTACAAAAGCCATTACGCTTTTCAATAATAAACTTGGCCTTTCCGGATGGTCAGAATACTTTTTTTGAGTAGGTTTTATAAAGTTCGGGATGTATCAATTTTATCTCATTATGAGAAATAAGAACCTCTCCCGTCATTTTAGACACCATATGATAAACGTAATCCATCAAATTCCCTCCTCATAAAAGTTTAATTCTAAAAAGACGATTATCTTAATATCCTTTTATCCCTTTTTCTTCACTCATATTACCTATAAAATATGATGAAAAATATATTTACAATTTATGGAATAATATGATATAATTGAATTAGCTTAGACACAGGGAACCGCTAGAGAATGTAATTCTTCTCTAGCGGTTTTGTATTGTTCTGACAGTTTCTTATTGAACTAAACTGTCCCATTAAATGAAGAACATTAATCAATGAATCTTTGCAATTATTATCTTCCTATACATTCCATTCATCATAATTGGTGTATCTTCTTCTACTTTTATATGTTTATTATTTTTTGGAATTAATTCTTCAAAACTTCGGCCAATATCAGTTCCTAATACGCTAATAATTGGTCTTAAAAGCACTTTTGGTAACGAAAGTTTTTTATTTTTAGGAGCAAATTTATCAAAAATTATTATTTTTCCCTCGTGCTTTAAAACTCTTGTGATTTCTTGAAAACATTTATTAGCATCTGGTACAACTGAAAGTATTAGACTTGCTACTACATAATCGAAAGATTCGTCTTCAAAAACCATATTTTGAGCATCCATTTCTATAAATTTAATCGTAGAATCCTTGAACTTTATTTTTGCTTTTCCAAGCATATCAGGTGAATAATCAATTGCTGTTATATCTAGGTCAGCGTAATTTATTAACTCTAAATCAGCACCCGTCCCTACACCAACAAACAAGACTTTTTGTTTGCTATCGAATGGTATTGATTGGAATATTCGTTTTCGAGCATTTAAGAAGATACCCGAATTAAAAAACTTATCATAAATTGGGGATCCAATTTTATATATAAATTTGTTCCAAGAATTATTCAAACTCCTACACCCCCAATTCAACCGTAATTCTACCAATCAATAATTCACATAAATTTTATCTAATTTTAAATATTTTACCATAAATTTATAATGTTATTCATATTTAACTATTCTGGCCCTGTTAAAACAATCAATTCAACGCCCCGTTAGTTAACATGTCCCTCTACTGCAAAAATTATGAAAAAATCAAGTTATTATACCAGAATACAAAAGAACGTGGATTTGCAGATGTTGAATAGCAGGTGTGTTGATTAGGGAAGTATTAAGTTGTTATTTACCGTTAAAATGGTTTTTTTATGTTCGATATTAACTTATGTTACTACCTTTTTAGTTGATTGTAGCGGAGGGTGCTCGACTCCTGCGGGAAATGCACGCGTACCGAGACTCTGCACGGAGCGTAGTGAAGGAAGCGGCTCGGTGCTTGCCCGCGGAAAGCGAGCATCCCGTAGCGGAAATCAACCTGCCACTTTAATAGTTATGGTTAAAATTAGTTAAGCAATACGCCTGGTTGAATATATTACTAATGAAAATGATACAGGAACAAGATTATCTGTATGGTAACATCAAAAAAGACCTTTGCGAATAAAGGTCTTTAAAATCAACATTATTATTTACCATAGCTTAAAAGAAAATAATGTATCTGACTTATCAATAGTAGCTGAAAAATCTAGTCTCTTGTCCATTGTCTCCATGCCGTCATGATAAAAGATTGTTTGAGCTTTTTTCAAATAACTTATTTTGGAATATGTTTGTACGCTAACTTCATAATGATATCCTTGTGTTGGGGATATTTTAGTAAAAGGTCGTCTTGTGTAAACAATTCAAAGTCTTGAAAATCAAAACCTGGAGAAACCATACAACCAACTAGAGAGCATACATCTTTCTCCATAACAGAAGATCCAAAGATTGAATGTTTAGGAACTAAAGCTTGAGGAACTTCTCCTTTTTCTAAATTAATTCCTAATTTAATTTCCTCATACTCTCCATTTTCATGAATGACATGGATTGTTAAAGGACTTCCACCGTGATAATACCATAATTCATCAGATTTCAAACGATGAAAGTGGGATACATCATTAGACGTTAATAGAAAATAAATACTCGTATAAAGCTTTCTTTGACCTTCAAAATTTACATGTAACTCTTTATCAGAAGTCCGTTCCTCAGATTCAAATGTTCTTTTGTAATATCCACCTTCTGGATGCGGAACAAGTCCAAGTTTTGATATCCAAGATTGTAATTCACTTATATTCATTGCAAAAATCCTTTCTCTATTTCGTTTGATTAATTGACTGCACGAGGAAAATCCATTTTTTTAAAAAAGGTAGCTTTATAAGACTAGATTCCTCTCTACCCTAAACTATACTGTTATACACTTCATTTGGGCAATGGTTTTCACAACTAAATCTTCCGTTATTTAGAGAAATGTTGAAAACAAGGAAATTAGATTACTGTATGAAAAAATTAACGACAGAATCATTCTTAAAGAATTTTTAATACTGAACTTTAGATAATCCGCTTTTAATGAAACACTGAATTCCTCACACAATGTGTCAACGTTATAGACCTCGCCACATTCTTATCAGTGAATTTACACCTTAAGATACCATCAAAAAGAGACCTTTATTTTGTTAAAGGTCTCTTTTATCCAAGTAATTTACTTTGACGTAAGTTGAATTTTTTCAGTATTTTGTATGAATTGGTTGTAGGAATTATTAATTCGAATACTCGTTTCAGAAGTGTTAATGGCTTTGTTTGTTAGAAGTGCTTTTTTATTAGCTTCATTTAGCTTATTGTACGTGATATCGTATTGTGAGCCTGGACCACTGTTTTTCCAAGCCATAAATTGAATTGTTCGTCCTACTGTAATAAAAGTATTGCTTTTAAACGTTGGGTAGACTGCACCACTGGCTAAAATACCGCGAGTAACTGCATTGCCATTTGCTACATTCTGGATGATATTATTTTCAATAACAGCATTCGACCAGTTCATGACACGAATGGCATCTAAGCGTGTTTTGTCAATGTCGTTATTGCGAATGATTACTTTATCATGATACATTTTACCTGAATATTTATGTGTTCCAATAGCTCGATCTAGGTTCTTAAATTTATTGTTTTCAATAGTTATTTTTTGGTTCGGCGTTTTATCATACTTACTCCAATTTTGACTCCAACCTGCTGTTGTTTTATCCGGTGTATCAATATTAATGGCTTCTTTGTTCTTATTTGCTGATGCCCTTGAATTTGTAAACGTATTTTTTCGGATCACTACATTCTTAGAAGCATCTAGCTCAATAAAATGGCCCGAATACATATTCTTAAATTGAATGTTTTCTACTTTTACATTTTGATTATGCCCCATAATCAAGGCAATACTATCTTTTTCATATTTCATATCAATTGTTACTTTACCTTCACCTATAAAGGAAATATTTTTTTCACCATTATATTTGCCGTATACACCTGATTTATTGGCTTTTGACGGTTTAATGAATTGAAATATTGATTTTGAGGCTTTAAATTTACTTGTACCAGTTTTCTGACCTTTGACAATAGTTACGCCATCTTTCATTTTAATCGTTACATTCGAAGGAACATATAACGTATTACTGATTTTGTATGTTCCTTTTTTCAATATAAGCGTACCGCCACCTTTTTTCTCCAATTTCTCTAAATAGGAGCGAAGTACATAGTAATGCTTGGTATTACTATTATATGTAGTGTATTTCATCATCACCTTATCCACTGGTACTGTTTTCGGTGAAATTGTGTAGAAATCCTTTGCCGCTGCTTTTGCTGTATTGGGCACAACCCCTATCCATGCACTCAGAATCAACACAGTAGCCGCAAATAATACTCCAATTCTCTTGACTTTCATAATCATGTTGTAAAATTCTCCTTCTCAAAAAATGATAATAATATTAATAGGATATTACTGACAGAATATCATACAATTTTTCACATTCCCTTGTATTACTCTATCAAAATACCCCATACTATAGTACCATTTTTTTCTGCTATACAAATGGCTTTTGGAGAAAAAAGTTTCTTCTAATAACTTTAATAACAAAAGCAGTTTTTGAATCCCCATAAACATCTACAAGATAAGGTTATGTTCCTATGTCATCTATATAGGCTTCACACAGCAATTTTGATGCTTGTTTTTATGTATACTTAATTGCGTTCCAAATTATTTTAACCCTTCACAATTTGCTGTATCAAATAGATTTTACATAAGCAATTTTTTGAACATGTCTTATTTTGATGAAGTTCCCAGTTTAAAATCCTCAATTGCCTGTTTGTCTGGAGGACTAATATTTGAAGGCAATGATTGCAATTCAAAAAATTTCAATTCTTTCACTTCTGTAAAATCAGCTTTTAAAGTACCATTATATTGCTCACATATATATGTAGTAATCACGTTATAAACCTCATCACCATGAGGATATTGGTAATAAAATTTTTCACCTGAATAAACATTAAATAACTGCAGTTCTTCTGCAATAAGTCCCGTTTCCTCTGCTAACTCACGGCTTGCTGCATCTTCTAATGTTTCACCTATTTCTAATGATCCGCCGGGCAATCCCCAACACTGGTTATCTGTTCTTAGTTGTAGTAATAGGTGTTTGTTTTTATTAACTACTATCACGCTAGCACCTACCATTAACAGTGGCCTAGAGCCTACTATCTTTCTCAAATCCATAATGTATCCCAAATCTATCCCTCCTTTGTTTCACTTATCCAATCATTATTCTTTCTCAAGAATCAAAGTTTTCTCACCCTTCTTATACTTCAAATATTGCATTAACCAAATAAATGAAATGAAAAATAGCAACTATATTGGCACAACCCGAAAATCATTATACCTTTCGACTTTGTATCCTCTAGAGTTAATATTTCTTCGCATAATACACCATTGTTAGAAATACCGATGATATATAAATTGTCATCATTATTGTCAGTAGATTGTAAGCATCTATATTTAGACTACTAACTGGGTTAAAGACTATCATTAATATTAAAACTACAGCTATTAGGATGAAATAATTCACATAGATGGATCGCTCTTTTATTTTTTGTGCTCGTTCATCTTTTGCGGTAAGGTGAGGTGCTAAGTAGGATAAGCAAAAACACATAATACAAATAGCAATTAGCATTAGTGAAGATGGAAATTTATTTACACTTATTGAAACTCCATTTATAAATAACGCCATAACACCAAAAATACATCCCATTATGATAAAGCCCATTTTTGTTTCTTTCATTTGTCTTCACACCTTCCGAATTTGAGTTTAAAGTCTATTTGGATTCTCAATGGTCATTGAAAATACCTCGCCACATTTTGCACAACATGAGATGAACATCCCAGTACCTAAAGACATTAATTTATCCACTTTTTTCACTTTATCGTAACCACTATTACCAATTTTTCCTGTTTCCGTTTCAGTATGACCACATTTCTTACAAATAAAATTTTCATTAGACATAATAATCTCTCCCCTAAATGAATTTATTTATGTATCTACTCGTCTTTTTTATAAATGATATTTTTTCCGTCTAAATTAAATTCATAAAAATAGAAACTTTTCTTTTTGAGTAACTGTTGCACCTTCAAAAAAAGTGCTCCTCCTATCTATTCATCCTCATAAATGAATACATCTTTAATGGAACAGTTGAATAGCCGAGCAATTTTAAACGCAAGCGTAATCGATGGATTGTATCTTTCTTTTTCTAATGAAATGACTGTCTGTCTAGATACTTCTAACTTTTCAGCAAGCTCATCTTGCGTATATTTGTGTATTGCTCGAAAATCTTTGATATTATTTTTCATAATCCCCCTCACTTTCTTGTAAAGGAAGCTTTACGTGAAGTATACTTTACAGTTTTTAGTTAGTCAAGTTTACTTTACGTTTTTTATAATAGAAAAGGCTAGCAAAATTTCACTAGCCTTTAAATCGATATTCAATTCAAATTATGTTTAAAAACATCTATACTTTCATCATTTGCATCTATTAATGTCTCCACATAAACCCAGCCTCTATTACGATAATAATCAGAAGCATTTTCAGTTTTCAAATAGATTTCTTCATAACCTAAACCTTTTACTACCTTTAAGACTTCAGTTATCAATTGACTACCTACACCTTTGCTGCGGTGCGCTGGTAAAGTATAAAGAGAAGCAAGCCAAGGTTTATAGTTTTGACGCTGTTTTAAGTCATTTTCAAAAATTGAAACAGTCCCAACACATTTCTCATCATCTAACGCAATAAGGGTAATTGGAAACTGATCTACATTTGTATTGGAGAAATAGTTGACCACATCATTTAACGACTTTGTCCCTCCTATTTTCAGGACAAATTCTTCATAAACCATTTGGGCAACGTCTTCCTTATACTTTGTCGCGCTTGCTAAGAATTCTATATCCACAAATAGACCTCCCTTTACTCGAATCTAAAAAGCACTGAAATATTAATAGTAAATTTTATAAGGTACACTGTAATTTTAAAACTGCGATTGTAAGTCAGAAAAACAACTTATGATACAACCCTATTTATCATTATTTAAATAATTTATACACATACCCACCTAAAGTAAAACTTAAACCACTTATAGTAAAGCTCGTTATAAATGTCATTATATAGGAAAATTCCATCGATAGACGATATACATCTCCATTTCTTCCAAAGGAAATATCTACGTTTGTTAAATAAATTATGAAACATTGTACAATTGCGAAGATCACTGCAAATTTCGCAATTTCCTTCCATTGTAGCTGATGCCGATTATAAAAAAAATAGCCGATAGAAGCAATTAGTAAGACTGTGATTAATACGAGAATACTTTTCGATCCAATAATCGATTTGTCTATAAGGAGTATATTATTGAATAAATCGAAACCTTCCACACTTCCAGTTAATGTATTACCAAACAACCAGTTCGTCTTAATATCACCAAAATCACCATCTCCACTAGTACTAAATTTTAATGAATTAAATTGTGTCATTAAAAAATGAATAACGCTAATCGGTCCATGTATTAATGGAATAAAATAGGCTTCATCCATTTCAATTTCCTTCGAACTTTTCAGCAAGGAATTGCTATAAATCATATTTACAAGTAAACCCACCATTGTGATACATACAACAGATATTGCATACCCAATTGCACTAATTTGCTCCTGCAGAAAGGTTACTATATCCCTGTTATAATACGCTAATACAGCACCTACGGTAACAAATATTGCCGATAAAGCTAAACCTGTTACAATCGCATCCCATTGACTATATGTAATACTAAACAAAAAGTAAGAATTTAATTTACCATCCAACTTTGCAGCACCAGCAATACTCGAAATCCATAAGAATATTGTGTAAATAACTGTTGAAAAGAAAACTCCAGCAATAAGTGATAGTTTATATTTTTTTGCAATTACGCCTAAAATGATACCACTAATTAATAACGCTAAAATAGGTAAAACGAGCATTGATGTCATTAAGCCATTGACACTTCCTGAGATAAGATTATCTGCAAGAAATGCCGAGAATGAAAACTCGGTTTTAATATTATGAACTTGGTTTGTTAATGCAAAAATATTCA
The DNA here is from genome assembly GCF_016612995.1 of Viridibacillus soli. Taxonomy (GTDB): domain Bacteria; phylum Bacillota; class Bacilli; order Bacillales_A; family Planococcaceae; genus Viridibacillus; species Viridibacillus soli. The sequence goes on along the minus strand of NZ_JAEOAH010000008.1, from coordinate 86,212 downwards.
TTATATTTGGTATAACAACATGATGACCAGCTTCCTCAGATATTAGAGAGCTTAATCTACCCGGTTCTAATATATATGCGATTTCTGAGTTGTCTAAAAATCCTTTGTTCTTTAAGAATGACTTGATTATAGATATCGGCATTGTAAGTATTACTATAATTGCTAGAAAAATTGGTATACATAGTAACCAATCTCTTTTAAAATTAAGATTTTGTATAAAATTCTTCGATCTATTCAAATCTACTCTATTTAAACTTTTTTTGATTTCTGGAACGATTGTTTTCGAAATTGTCTCTTGAAATCCCTTTTTTTGCACTACACGTTGTAACAATGAATGACCGCAATTTTTGCAGGATGGATACTCTTCTTTATTTTGCTGATTACATGAAGTACAATATTCGTTATATTTATAAGTAAATGACTCTTCAGGAACACCAAGCTTATGTCCATCATTTGGGCAATAGGTATAACTAGAAGGATATTTGTTACCACATTCCTTACAATTCATTATCAGTCGTTCCTCCTATTTGCGATCCACAGCAAGGACAATATTGAGTGCCCTTTTCGATGTATGCATGACAATATGTACACTCCACTTCTTCCACTTCATCAATTTTATAATGTGGGTTTGGCTGTCCGCACGATCCGCAAAATTTCGCATCCTGTGATAAAGATGAATGGCAGGATGGACATTCTGAAGAATTCATTTTTGCACGGTACAATTTCTTATTTGTTTCATAAATAGTTTTATCTGTTTCTAGTATCTGTGATGCTAGCTTCTCCAATTCCGTAGATTTAAGCTGCTGAAAGCGAAGTAAACGGTAGGCCTCTTCTCCCATATGAATAATTTGAGTAGCTCGCTGCGATTTTTTTTGTTGCAAACTGTTTGATAAATCCTTCATTTCTTGCTGCGTCAGTACATTTGTCATATTAAATACTCCTTTTCCAATTTCCCCATACTTTGTATTCAGTATAATTATACATAATTACTAAGAAAAATGTTTACATTTGTAATTTACATAGTAATTAGAACTATTACCGTGTTATATTAACATAGAAAATACAAATGTACTGAAAACACTTAAAGGAGTGTCGAATAGTGGGACAATGTCCAAATTGTAATCATGAAATTCAAAGTAACGAAAAATTTTGTCTGAATTGTGGTAGTTCACTTCCACAACAAGAAAGCGAGTCACGTTCTCCCTCAATACAGCAGGATAAAAAACCAATGAGCAAGAAAAAAAAATATGGACTTTTCACTGCTTTATCCGTCTTGCTAGTACTAATCGTAACTCATTTTATCGTCAAAAATACTTTGGCGCCCGAAAAACACATAGCAAAAATGCAAAACGCATTTGTTCAGGAAGATGCAAGTGAATTTTTAAAGCAATTTTCGATTCCTGATGGTACTAGTAGTAATGCAAAGGGTTTCTTTGAATATGTGGATGATTATGGATGGTCAAATTTACGTGGACAATTAACAGCGGCCATACAAACGATTGAAGATGGAAACCTACCAGATACGATTGAAGATAAAGATGGCAATAAACTTATCAGCGTGGTCGATCATAAAATATTAGGCGGCTTATATCATAAACTTCAATTTAAGATTCATGCAACAAATGTTAAAGTTGAAAGTGAACTTACTGATGTGAAATTTGCAGTTGATGATTATAATGTCAAAACTTCTATTGATAAAGCTATCAACGTTGGTAAATTTATCCCTGGGAATTACAAATGGGAAGCTTCAATTAACAATCCTTATGGTAAGGGCAGCTACTCGGGAACTATGAAAGTTCATCCTGAGACGGATAATACATATAACTTCACACCCAAAATTAATGCGGCAATGGTTTATATTATGTCTGATTTAGATTCATCAATTGTTTTCGTTAATAATAAATCAACGAAGAGAACGGTTGCTGAATTTGCTGAACTAGGTGGAATTGGTCCTATCCCCCTTGATAAATCCGTACAGATTCACTCTGTCGGAAAAAATGATTCTGGTAAGAGCATTAAATCGGCCATTGTAAAGGTTGATTCTCCTGAAATTGAATTGCCATTTGAATCTATTCAACAAGCTCGTGCAGAAGAAGAAAGACAAAATGCCTTATCAAGTATTGCAGATAATTATCGCTCTGATCTCGAAAATTATTATGCAAGGTTCCGTGAAGAATATGAAACGGACTTTAATAATCACGAATTTTATGAACTAGAAGACTATATTTCTCCTTCTAATACTAAATTAATTGCAGAATTCAAAGAGTATATGTACAAATTTTCTGGTGAAGATTCAATTTTTTTAGGTCCTGATACAATTCTAAGCATTAAAGCCATTTCGTCCAATAAATTCGAGCTTGTAGCGCGAGAAAACGGTGAGTTTACGAGCGGTGAGGATTATGAAACGGAATCACTAGAAACGAAAATCCAGAAGTATGTGATTTCAATAGATAATGAAGATTACTTTATAATAGAATCTCGCGATAAATTACAATAAAAAGATAAAATGGTGCACTTCACTAATTCTATCAATGAAGAAAAGGTATCACTTTGTCACTCATTATGACGAAGTGATACCTTTTCTAATTCCAATGGCATCTTAGCAGGTACTAAAAACTTTAAACAAAGATTTTATTGTTCAGTAAATTTCACGAAATTAGGTTTACATTAGGGAGTGTGCGTTTTTACACCCAACATTGACGTTGAACCTAAAATTAAGAATTAATCAATATCGACTTCTCTGGCACTTTACCCGAATTCTTTGCATGAGGGTTAGCTGAATGCTCATACAGTACTAGATCGTATTTTTCTAATTTTAAATCCACGGTTTATAGCGGATAGAAGACGCTACGGGATCAATGCTATCAGAGTGAAATGGTATTTCCGTTTCTGATTCTCTGACAATTTTAAAGGCAATGTGATTAGCTTCTTCTGACCATGTATAATAAAAAACCGTTAAAATTGAAGTCAATACTAATTTCTCTACATCGACAGATTGGTTATTCCCTAGCACTATATCTTGCTTTAACTGAATGGTCTCACTCGTTTCCGCTATCCGTTCACTTGGTACATTTATATCCAAAATCCATGGTTGATCTATCGGTATTTCAAAGTCTAGATGCGTATATTCAATATGAAATTGGATATTCTCACCAAGTGGAATGTCTGTTATTTCAATTTCACTATAAATCGTAAACATCGAATCATCTAATTCGACTGATTGCCCAACTGAAGTCGGAGTTAGATTCTGTCCATTCATTAAAACGGATAGCTTCGGAAACATTTGATAGTCAAAATCAACACCTTCTGCAAGTTCAAATGTCGAACAAATAAGTAAACGACCACCATCAATTAATACTTCATTTATCGTTAATTTACCATACTTATTTTCAGTTGTTTCACCTATGACCGATTTATATGTTGCATAATCTAAAATCTATTCGTAATCATATGCTTTTCTACGAGAATACCATTGCATCGCATTTTCATAAAGGATTCAATTAGCATCTTTTTCATCAAATTGATCAAGTATTACATGAATATCTTTAATATTAAATGGCCGTTTTGCACGAGTTGAAGGTAAATCCGTTCCAAACATTAATGCTTCAGGATTTATATCATGAATGGCTTTCATCGCTTTGACTACATCTAATTCTACTCTTCCAAAGCCAGTCTCCTTTACGTGTACACCGCCTTCCACTAAATCGAGTAAATTCGGTAATCCTTCCTCTGAGAGGCCTAAGTGGTCAATAGAAATCGCAAGTAATGATTGAACCACTTCTTTAACCTCTAGCAAATCTTTAGCATCGATATATAATTCACTGTGCCAGCCTACTAAGTCGTAGACACGTCTTGCAAAATAATCCAGCTTTGATAAATTCTCAGATCCTCCGCGTCTGACGTTAAAGCGTAGAGCTCTAACACCTTGCTCATTTAATTTAAGAATGTCTTGATCCGTTGTATTAAATGGCAACTGTGTTACGCCACAAAAAGAAGGACCCATCACTTTTAGAGCTTTGATTAAATAACCTTGATCAAATCCTTGAAATGAACCTGACACAATGGTGCCACCAACACTTTCAAAATCCTTAATTGCATGTTGATAGTCTTCCACTAAATAGGACGGTGGTATATACCCTTGATTTTCTTGAATCGGAAAATCAAAATCGATAATGTGCAAATGTGCATCAAATATTTTCATTCCCTCTCCCCCTTTAGTATTAATTGTAATTAAGAAGAGGTATAAATTAAATTTATAAAAAATTAATGATACTCATTTGTTTTACTTATGATACTTGAATAAGTTGTATTTAATTACTCAAACTCAAACTCCAATTCACTATTATTCAAAGATTTATTTCCAATGCTAGTTTTAATATTGGAAATAAATTCATCAAGCTGAACTTCCATTGAAGTTTCCTGGCCATATTGTCTTAAGTTAACAGATTGATTTTCAAGTTCATGATCACCTATTACTAAGATATAAGGAACCTTTTTCATCTGAGCTTCCCGCATTTTATAGCCTAGTTTTTCTTCACGTAAATCAAGTGCAACCCGTATTTCTTCTTGTTTAAATCGTCTTGTAATCTCTTCTACATACTCTTTATGAATTGTGTTTGATACAGGTATTACTGTGACTTGAATAGGTGATAGCCAATCCGGGAATGCACCACCAAAGTGCTCAATTAATATGCCTAGGAAGCGATCGATTGATCCGAATACAGCTCGGTGAATAACAACAGGTCTTACTTTCTGGTTTTGTTCATCAATATAAGTAAGGTCAAACTTTTCAGGAAACTGGAAATCCAGCTGAACTGTTGCACATTGATGGCTACGTTTAATGGCATCTTTAATATGGATATCGATCTTAGGTCCATAAAAAGCACCGTCTCCTTCATTCACTTTGTATGGATAACCAAGGCTTTTCAACACTTTTTCTAGTGATGCTTCTGCTTGGTTCCATAATTCTTCACTTCCCATATAATCTTCAGGTCGTGTTGATAATTCAATCTCATACTCAAAACCAAATGTTTGATATACACGATCTATCAATTGTAGGGCAAGAGAAATTTCATCTTCGATCTGATCTGGTCGTACAAAAATGTGTGCATCATCTTGGCAGAATGTACGAACACGCAATAGACCATTCAAGGCTCCACTAAATTCATGTCGATGCACTTGGCCGAATTCAGCTATCCGTATAGGTAGATCACGATACGATCGACGTCTATCTTTAAAAATAAGCATATGTCCTGGACAATTCATCGGCTTTAATGCAAATTCTTGATTGTCTACTTCCGTAAAATACATATTTTCTTTGTAATGATCCCAGTGTCCCGATCGCTCCCATAGTCTTTTATTCATCATAGATGGTGTACGTACCTCTTGGTAATCATATTGATGCTGAAGCTTACGCAAAAATGCTTCCAATTCATTACGAATAATTTGACCATTCGCTAAGTAAAACGGCATGCCAGGTGCTTCTTCTGAAAACATAAATAGCTCTAATTCATTTCCTAATTTACGATGGTTTCTTTTTTGCGCTTCCTCTACAAAATGAAAGTGTTCTTCCAACTCTTCTTTTGAAGCAAAAGCCACACCATAAATACGCTGCAATACTTTATTATTACTATCCCCTCGCCAATATGCCCCTGAAACATGTGTTAATTTAAATGCTTTAATAAACCGAGTTGCTGGTAAATGGGGACCTCGACATAAATCCACAAATTCTCCTTGGCGATATACTGTCACTGTATCTCCTTGTGGTATATCTTCTAACAATTCTAGTTTTAACGGGTCTTCTTTAAAGATTTTTCTTACTTCATCACGTGGCAATTCTTTGCGTTTAATCTCCAAGTTTTCAGAGATAATTTTAGCCATCTCTCTCTCGATTTTCACTAGGTCATCAACCGTCATCGTACTTTCCAAATCAACATCATAATAAAAACCATTTTCAATTACTGGCCCTATACCTAGACGAACTTCACCATATAAACGTTTAATCGCTTGAGCTAATACATGTGCAGATGTATGCCTCATAATCTCTACACCAGCTAACGAATGTATATCATATAGCTCAATTTCAGCATCCTCGTAGATACAACGTTTTAAATCATATAGTGCTCCATTGACTTTACCCGCTACAGATTTCTTTTTAAGACTGGAACTAATGGACTGTGCGATTTCCTCTAACGATATCCCTTGCATATAGTTCTTTTCATTTCCATTTGGAAACTTAATCACGATTTCTTTCTTCCTCATAACACAACACTCCTATTTTTTATTAATATAAAAAACACGCACTCATCCCTATAAAAGGGACGAGTGCGTGTCATATACCCGTGGTTCCACCCAAATTTCCATCATATGAATAAATAAGCTACCTTATGATGGCTTTGTGTAAGCTATATCGCTGCTTCTACGGTACTGATTACTATTATTTCACCAATACTGCTCCAAGGTGGTAAATAATTCTTCTGCGTTAGGAAGTTTTCAGCTTTGCCTTCCCTCTCTGTAAACCGTTTTGAATTACTCGTGCCCTTGTCATTGCATTTTCTATTTAATTATTAAAACAAAAAACACACCCATCCCTAAAAAAGGGACGAGTGTGTTTTATACCCGTGGTTCCACCCAAATTTCCATCATATGAATAAATAAGCTACCTCATGATGGCTTTGTGTAAGCTATATCGTTGCTTCTACGATACTGATTACTATCATTTCACCAATACTGCTCCAAGGTGGTAAATAATTCTTCTGCATTAGGAAGTTTCCAGCCTTGCCTTCCCTCTCTGTAAACCGTTTTGAATTACTCTTGCCCTTGTCATCGCATTTTCTATTTAATTATATATAAACAAAAAAACACACCCATCCCTAAAAAAGGGACGAGTGTGTGTTATACCCGTGGTTCCACCCAAATTTCCATCACATGATTAAATAAGCTACCTCATGACGGCTTTGTGTAAGCTATATCGTTGCTTCTACGGTACTGATTACTATTATTTCACCAATACTGCTCCAAGGTGGTAAATAATTCTTCTGCGTTAGGAAGTTTCCAGCCTTGCCTTCCCTCTCTGTAAACCGTTTTGAATTATTCAAGTCCCTGTCGTCGCATTTTCACTTTAGTTTTTACCACTATATAGGATTATTTTCCATTAGTCAATAGTCATTCAATCCATTATCCTCTAAAAATCCCACGGTGCTACCATGCACTTTGACAATATGTTCCTCTCCCCAATTACAAAGTGCCGTCAAAATGGGAGCTAAACTTTTTCCGTATTCGCTTAGTTCATATTCTACTTTTGGCGGGAGTTCGTGATAAAGAATACGGTTAATGACTTTATCATTTTCCAATTCACGTAATTGTTGTGTGAGCATTTTTTGTGAAATATTTGGCATAAGTCGTTTTAGTTCACTCGTGCGTTTTTTACCATGAGTAAGATGACATAAAATAACGCATTTCCATTTTCCTCCGATAACTTCTAGTGTTGCCTCGACTGATATATTGTATTTTTTCTTCGTTTCCATCATTTATACCCTCTTATCTTTTATAAAACATTCGTTCGTAGGTACTAAAAGGTACCTATATTACAAAAAAGTACGTACTTCCCTTTCCCTCTAACTTGTTACATAATAACATTTGTTCCGGAACATTTGGCAAGTAATTGTACACTGATTAAAAAAGGAGATTCTATGAAAAAACAGCAACAATCAAATACAAAGGCTCTGCTTGCACTGGCAGTGACTGCATTTGCCATTGGGACAACTGAATTTATAAGCGTTGGTTTATTACCAATGATTGCAGACGATTTACAAACTTCCCTTCAGGTAGCGGGTTTGACTGTGTCCGTTTATGCAATTGGCGTAATGATTGGCGCGCCTGTACTAACATCTCTACTTGCACATATTCCACGCAAAAAATTACTGCTTGGCATTATGCTTGTTTTCATCCTCGGTAATAGTATAGCTATGTTCTCTACAACAATCGAGATATTACTTGTAGCTAGGCTCGTTTCAGCGTTAGCTCATGGGGTATTTATGTCCATTGGCTCAACCATCGCAGCAAGTCTCGTGCCAGAAAATCGTCGTGCTAGTGCGATTGCTATCATGTTCACTGGATTAACTGTAGCGACTATTACAGGTGTTCCTTTTGGGACATTGATCGGACAGCAATTTGGCTGGCGTATGGCATTTGCTTTTATTGTCGTGATTGGTATTCTTGCTTTAATTACCAATATACTTTTAGTGCCTGCTTCTATCCAAAAAGGGGCTAAAACTGGCTTTTCTGAACAACTGAAGCTATTGAAAAATAGACGCTTAGTTCTAGTATTTCTCATTACTGCACTAGGATATGGGGGAACATTTGTCGTCTTTACTTATTTATCACCTTTACTGCAAGAAGTAACCGGATTTTCGGCAAAAACGGTTACGCTTATTATCTTGCTTTACGGCATAACAGTTGCAATTGGTAATACAGTTGGTGGTAAACTAGCTAATAACAATCCGATTGGCGCATTATTTTATATGTTCATGATTCAAGCGATTGTATTATTTGTTCTTTACATCACCGTACCATTTAAAGTAGCTGGACTAATTACGATTTTATTCATGGGGCTCTTTGCATTTATGAATGTTCCAGGGCTGCAAACGTATGTCGTAATTTTAGCAGAACGTTTTGTGCCTAGTGCAGTAGACGTCGCTTCTGCTATTAATATTGCCGCCTTCAATGCCGGTATTGCGATTGGCTCATATGCTGGCGGACTGATCGCCAAATCAATGGGGTTAATCCATACTACATGGATTGCGGGTATAATGGTTACTGGTGCTGTTATTTTAGCAGCGATTTGTGTCAAACAAGAAAAAATTGAGGAGAGTGTTTCATATGAACTTACAAACAATATCATTAAATAATGGACTGAAAATGCCTGTTTTAGGCTACGGAGTTTTCCGTGTAGAAAACGGTGCAGCACTTGCAGAGGCTGTTAAAACAGCGATTAAAAAAGGCTACCGCAGCATCGATACTGCACAAATTTATGGCAATGAAGAAATGGTTGGACAAGGTATTAAACAAGCGATTGCTGAAGGTTTAGTCACTCGCGAGGAATTATTTATCACATCAAAAGTATGGAATGCAGGTCTAAATTATGAAGAAACCCTTGCAGCATATGAAGATAGTCTAGCAAAAATGGGCTTAGATTATTTAGATTTATATTTAATCCATTGGCCTGGTCAAGATCAATATTTAGAAGCTTATACAGCACTTGAAACGATATATAAAAAAGGCCGTGTTCGTTCTATTGGCGTAAGTAATTTCCAAGTACACCACTTAGAAAACTTACTAAAAGAAACAGAAATCAAACCAGTCATCAACCAAATCGAATTCCACCCGCGCCTTACACAACAAGAAATTCGCAACTATTGCGTAGAGCATGACATCCAAGTTGAAGCATGGTCACCGCTTATGAATGGTGAGCTGTTAAAAGACGAAACGCTTCAAGCCATTGCAGCCAACCATAACAAGTCTGCTGCACAAATCATCTTAAAATGGGATCTACAAAATAAGGTTGTGACGATTCCAAAATCAATGACTGAATCACGTATGGAAGAAAACATAAACATTTTCGACTTTGAACTATCTGCTGAAGAAATGACTCAAATCGATGCACTAAATGAAAACCTTCGCTGTGGTCCGAACCCGGATGAATTTAATTTTAAAATGAATTAATGAATTAACGATGAAACGCCAGATGAGAATTCATTCTTTCTGGCGTTATTTCTTAAAAAAATAAAACTAGCGTCCCCTTTTCAAGAGTAGCTAGTTTTGTCATTTTAAATGTTGAGTCAACACATTATTCCCAATGCTTCTTCCAGTTTTTATACACATCTGAGTTATTTGAGCCTTTTGCATGTTCTTTTTCACTTTAGATATTTTACCCATTTTTAGATTTATTTTAAAAGTAACAAAGCTATAACCTACCCCTATATCCACATTATTATATTCAGTCACTTCTAGATCTCTTACTACATCTCGCTCGCACTGGGGATGACAGCTGATATCCATAACCTTTATTATTTAAATCAAGGTTATCCGTAATCTCTACCTCGTTAAGCAGGACTGAACTGATGTTGCTCAATCAATCCTTTTTCAGACGAAATTGTGTAGTAACAATAAAGTTGTTTAAATTTACACGTTTGGACCTATATTATTACGCTATGAAATTGAACTAAATTAAAAATAAAGTCGTTTAAAATATTGAATATAAGAAGGAAATGCGAAGGAGTGTATTTGGTATGGATAAAATGGAAGAATTATTTCAAAAATATAAACAGCGAATTGAATTTTTTGATAATTGGGAGGGTTTTTCTGATTTACCAGATGAAATCCGTATGTTGATCGTTGCAGGTTATCGTGAAACAAAAGATACTATGAAAAAATTAGAAGAAGAATATCCTGATTTTAAAAAATAATTATTGAATATCACGAACATTAAACGACTTTATTGGGGTTCTACCAACAAAACGCGGAAAACATACGCTAAGGAAAACTTCTGTTATTATTTTTATTGGAAAAGAGGGCACAATGAATGTAAAATTGTTATTTTTTTGTTGTTGACAGACACCCTCCATTATAACGCTCTTATACAATAGTAATGAATATTTTACAAATACCGACTATTATTACATAGGGATAAAATACCATTTTTACATTAATATACTTTTTAGTATATTAATATGTTATTCTATTAATATTAATAGAAAAGGAGTGTTCATTATGAAGTTTTTAGGTAAGTTTGCATTAACTGCTCTTCTAGCACTATCTGTTTCTCCAGTAGTTTCACATGCACAAGATGTATCATTTGAAAGCGAAGAATTAAAAGAACAAATTTCTCCAGAAACATTAAACTATATTTTGTCGCAAGCTGAGGGTGATGATATTACAATACATGATGTTGGAGAATCAATTCCTACAATGCTACCATTTGGTATATTTGATTCCTATACAGTATCTAGTAAAGTATTCAGTCACAGATCGCCTCTACAAGCAGAACTATATGCATCTGTTGCACATGGAAAAACAGTTACAATGACTTCAAAATTTGAAACTACAAATACAGTAGATATTAGTGGTGGAGTTCCTGTAGGAGCAGGCAATGTAGTTGACGCATCATTCGGTACATCTATGACTAGATCTATTGAAAAAGGGGTTACTTTAACAGGTCCTCCTAAAGGCTACTCTTCAAGACAATACTACATGACTCGATTTAAAGACTACGGTAATTTTGTCTTAACTGAAAAAAATACAATTACAGGAAATACAACAAAATACAATAAATCTTATTCTAAACCTTCATCTCAAGATCCTTTTGTAGATTGGTCTAGAGATATAAAATAATTTTTGCAAATTAAAAGTCAGCTACTCCAATAGGGAGAAAGCTGACTTTTTAATTTGACATCTTCACTTGTTAAAACCGTTAACCGTTTTTTTGCAACTTATTGTATGATAAAAGAAATGTACCTATAGATAAAATTAAGAGAATAACACCTATAATTATAGGGATATATACAAAAGTATTTATTAGACTTCCAGAAGTTGTCCATGATGTAGAATTATAAGGTCTTGAATATATACTTGCGAGTTTTTCCCCATTTAGTCCCACAAATACAAATATTATCCCAGCTAGAAAAGAAATACCTGGAGTTTTAAAAAGCTTAATTTTTGAGTTTTCCATTAGAATTACCACCTTTCACCTGTTACATAAGTATTTGTTAAATGACCTATTGTACCTCCGTATTGTAAAGTATTGGTTATGTTATAATATACCATTTCATGGAGAAAATAACCATTCTCTATGTTTACATATTATTGTTAATACTTAAATGTTCTAAATGCTACCACTTATAGGCTAATAAAAGCTGATGCTCCCTTAGCGTATTTTTTTCGCTTTTTGTTGGTAGGACCCCTTATTATACTTTTTAAACAACTACTTTATTTTTTTATCATCTTTATTATTTCTACACAGAAATATCTTCTTCTTTCAAATAATAAATGTATAACTCAATTGTTTTTTTATAACTTCAAGTTCTGTATAGGGGATAGCAGACACACTCGAAGCAACTATGTTGCCAGTGGATTTGGACAGGATATTCCCCGTAGATCCATTATAAAGGACTTTTTTTATGCACAAAATGAAATTACTAAACTTTTTGAGTGTTTTGACAAAATGTGTTAGTTTAATGCAACGCTAGTGATCAATAAATAAAAAATTATTATTTTTTATTCACATTAACATAAATAGTATCGAAGAGTTTATCATCTAAGTAAACATCAAGTTTCCACATTCCACTTTTTTCAAACTCCATATTAGTTGGTATACTAATATCTGCAGTATTATGTTTATTCGGAGGAATTTTTAATTCTCTTACTGACTCAGGTATTATGATGATTTCTTCTTCACTGCCTTCATGAGTTCCTAGAACTTTAAATCGTCCTTTTAATTGGTCCTTTTCTCCCCAAAAGTCCCACATGAATTTCCCAACCTGTCCCTCCACAATAGGCGTATCCTTATCATAAATAAAACCTACACGTTCTTCGATACCTATCATTTCATAATCACCTGCCTTAAATATTTCGCTTTCTTTCCAATCATGTAATTTTTCATCTTTATCAGTACATGCAGATACAGGAACTAATAATAATATCATTAAAATCCATGCTTTCTTTATCACATAAATCACCTCTGTGGTTACCAATAGAAATCACTCAACTAGCACCAATCAATCTACAAGTATTGACCATAAAATTCGAAACAGCTTCTATTGAAATACCTGCCGATTTTGACTCAGCCTTACTCAGTGAAGTGATTCAGGTGCTTCAAAACCATGTTAAATAGAATGCCCATGGATCAAGTCTATTTAGCCTCCGGTCCCGACCGATTTACGAAAATCCATTGAATTAAAGCTGCGCTTGATCAGCTCTTACCGTGGTCGAAGACGATATCGATAGAATTTCATGTTACAAATAAAACTAAATAAAGCATACATGAATGCCCACCTGAATAACTAGGTGGGCATTATTTGGCGCTTACCAACAAAAAGAACCAGAGTCCACAATTGGAAGTCGAGTAAAAAGGACATTGGTCTTGTTTTTTTAGCGTTTCCCACAACTTTTACAATATTACCTAATCTGAATATTTACATTCAATTAACTCTTTGTACCAATAATGTCGCATTCATTGTTAATTAAATAATCAGTCGTACATGAGAAGATTTTTACAAGTCGATTATCATCTAAAATAGATAGGAAATTAATGCCGCTTTCCCAATTCAATATAATTTGAGAAGAATGCCCTAATTTTAAGGCTGACTCTTTTGAGAGTATTTATGTTGCTTCCTTAAAATTTTCATATTTTTTCCGTTCATATGATTTTCTAGCATTATTTAATTCCTATACTCCAACAACTTCTTGAATTGACGTATCTATCGAATGCATTGTCAATGATTTGCAACGAAATGTTCAAACTCAATCACCTGTACACCTACATCATTTCAAATAATGACAAATTAAGCCCTATTAAAATTCATCGTATTCAATACTAAATCTCTCAATATTCTGATCCGCTAATTTAAAGAAAGTACTTTGAGATACTTCTAATTTTAAAGCTTGTTCTTTTTCTAAATTATTATATACGCCTCGTAATACCCTACCCGTAAGTCCATGTGACACAGCGATGATTTTCTGGCGTCCTTTAATGCTCTCTAGCCAATCTGTTACACGGTCCACAACAGAATCATAGCGCTCCCCATTTGGAGAATTAAAATACCAATTGTGGCTATCGGTATTATGGAGAAGTTCTGGCCATGTTGTTTCAATTTCTTTCATAGTTAAACCAGCCCAAGCCCCGACTGATACCTATCTTAAACGATCATCTGTTGTCACCTTATTTTCATCAAATGCTATTGTGTCACAAATGATTTCAGTACTTTGCATAGCCCTACCTAATGGACTTGAAATAATTTCGTATTCATTTGGATCATTAATGTACATCTTTAACAATTTTGCTATACTTTTCACTTGTGAAATTCCTGCATCTGTTAACGGTGAATCCAGTTCTCCTTGATATCTTCCTTGTGTATTAAATATAGTTTCTCCGTGTCGAAGTAAATAGATTATTTGCTTCAAATTTTTATCCCCCTTAGCAATTTTCTAACTGCCCATATAAATATCATCTCTTCTTAATATACTACTAGAGGACTATCATTTGGAATAAATCCCCTCTGTTCTTAGCATGTGTGTTTTAGCGAGCTTATCCGTTATAACATTGAAAAACATCAACCGAAACTAGAGGCAATTTAGCCTGACACGTCTCATCTACTATATTTTGAATAAATAAAATTATAGTATACAAATAATCTTATACATATTGTAAACGTAAATCTGGAGCTTACGAAAAAAAGTGTAATACAGTTTAATTTACTGGATTACACTTTTCTGTTTACTTCTATACTAAACATTAAGATATTCATTTACTTTCGCCATTTTCAACGTTACTTAATTCAGCCGTTAATTTCCCTAACACAATGACAACTATTCACTTGTTTTGCACTGTGTCAAATGTGTGAACTTAACTGTCACACTAAAATTTTTCTTACTTGTGCCTTTGAGGTCCTTTTTGAGGATATACAAATAAAGAGGCGTTATAGTTATTACAATCTCTTCATCCATAATACCAATGATTCTTATGCTTCCATTATGCGACATAAATAGTTAGTGCTATATTGAATAAGTTCCTGTTACCAAAACGTAACAGGCCTACTAAGCGAAACAGACATTACACACAAAAAAAGCAGTTACCTCACATCGCTTACAAACGATTTCCTGAGGGAACTGCTTTTATTTTTAAATTTCTTATCCCCGATCAAACATACCTATAACTTCTGTTGTCTCAGTGATGTTGACAAATGCATTCGGATCGACTTCATTAATCATGTCTTTAACTTCTGATAATTGATAACGTGTTATGACAGTAATAAGAACTTTTCTACCTTCTCCAGTAAATGCGCCCTCTCCATCCATTATTGTAATTCCACGATAAAGGTTCGCCAGTAGCTTCTGCTTCACTTCATCACCTTTAGCTGTAATAATCATAAGGGTAAGTTTAATATGATTCGTATGAATCGTATCAATAACCTTTCCAGTAGCATAAATTGCTACGAGCGTATATAAAGCAGCATCCCAACTAAAAACAAAGCCTGAAATTATTACTACAACTGCATTCATCGCAGAGATCATCGCACCAAGAGGGAAATCTCTTTTCTTATTTAGCAGCATTGCAATTATATCGAAGCCTCCTGAAGACCCTGATGCACGAAAAATGATCCCGATGCCAATTCCCGTAATGACTCCTCCAAATAAAGAAGCTAGAAGTGGCTCCTCCGTTATTTTATAAACAGGAATCACATACAAACTAACTGAGATCACCAATACTGAAAGAATCGTATAACCAATAAATCGTTTCCCTAGTTTCATAACCCCTAAAATAAGCAAAGGAAGATTTAATAACAAATTTAATATCCCCGTATTTATTGGTGTTACGATACCAAGCATAATTGCAATTCCACTTAATCCACTGCTAAGGATTTGATGAGGAATTAACAAAAAATTATAAGCAAATCCAACTAAAATAGAACCAATCGTAATAATAATAATATTGCGCATAGCTATTCTCCCTATCAAATATTCCTGTCCCCTAACTTTTTCATTCATTTTTGTATAACAAAAGAACAAAAGCTTCCGAACACTTATACGGTGACCATGTCTCAACGTAATTGAATTACATTATAGTAGAATTTTTACGAATAAAATACTTAATAGTTTTTTCTGAAAAATAGCTACAACTACAACGTACCAGTAACAAAATGAGCTGTTCATGAGTAATGGAAGATTATTAATAGCTCATGAACAACTTTTCTTATTCTATCATTCCTGTTTTTCGGCTACCTTGATTATTCTTTCTAGCATTGGCGGATGTGTATATCTAAACCATTTCACAAGTTTAGGTGGATTCACTTCACTTAATCCAGCTTTCGTAAGCTCTTGAAATGAGCTCACAGCTGCCTCTTGATCACCCGTTAACTCTATTGCATATTGGTCAGCTCTTGATTCCTGATATCTAGAAATATAATTCGAAAGAGGGCTTGATGCGAATAACAGAAAGGATGTAATTAGTAAAAACAATGGAAGCGAATGAATATCATTCATCCTTGTTATTTTTAATACTTTTCCATAACGTGCGATTATTCGGGTCATAATCTTCGCTGTTAGCCAAAGCCCAACAAGCGTCAAAATGATATAACCGCCCATTCCAAAATAAATATGCTTCTCAACATAATGTCCCATCTCATGTGCCATAATAAAAAGAATTTCATTATCTGATAAACGATTTAATGTCGTATCCCATAAAACAATTCTCGAATTACTTCCTACACCAGTAACATACGCATTCAGCGCTTTGGTCTTTTCAGCCATATTCACCTCATACACATGCTCAGAAGGAATATTTGCTTGCTCAGCCAATGACAGTATCTTCGTCTCTAATTCTTTATTCTGCAGCGGGTAGAAATCATTATATAGTGGGTCAATTACAACCGGTTGAATAAACATGATGAAGATGGAGAAAGGAATCGTTAACAACCAGGCATATAGCCACCATCTCTTTGTGCTTTTTTTTATGAGCCAGTAAAGAACCGACACAATTATAAGCGTCATTCCGAAGTTAACCCAAAATCCGACCACATTATCCCTCATCCACGAAGAAAAGGACTGGGTACTAATCCCATAGCTTTTACTTAAGGAATAGCTGTAATAGTCTAAAGGAAATAACACGATATACGTAAGAATCGATAACAAGAATAAATAAACCGCATTCCGCAAGATTCTCCATTTGGTTAGCGAGACTGACCATTTTCCAAACACGCGTGAAAGCCCAGCAAGCAAAATAAATAAGTAGACAAGCCATTCAAATGGTGTCGCTACAAAAAAGAGAAAGTTTCTAATTTTTGAATACTCTTCACTGAGTAATAATTCCCGGTCCGACATAAATTCCGCTGGATCCGCAACAGAACCCTGCAAAGCTGATGGTATACCACCACCACCACTATGAAAGATATAAAAATACATCCCTAACGCATACACTCCAAATAACAACAGAGCTGCCATTCCCCATCTTTTCGCTATGTCGTTTCCTCCCTTGTTCAGTTCGTCCTACATTAAGTGTAATCCAAAACAGACAAGATAGAACCAAATCCTGTCTCATTTTTTGTTAATAATAATAGATAAACAGGATATGCAGCAACTAAGTTAACAACTCTTTACCTGTTGAATTAATTTGTAAGAATATTCTTCCCCATTATGAACAAAATCATGAATGTTCACTGAAATTGAGTAGCATTTCATTATTCCTTGCTCCATCCGAAAACCCCAATTTGAAATTGCCGAAAAAACATCAAAAAAGTATAATCTAATTTTCTTATTCACAAAATTTTTCTTTGATAATTGACATGAACTTTGGTTTAAATGTTATTTCTACTGTTGTGATAAAACGTTCCCTATCATCATCGAGAAAAAGCAGTATTTTCTTCAAATCTTTTTTATCGCATACGATTTCTAATTTACCAACTGTTTTGAATGAATGATATGCGATCAGTTCCCCATTAGATTTATTTTTAATCTCTAATTCGAATTCACTATGACTTGGTGACTAAATCACGACAAACGATTGCTCCTTATTTTCAAAAGTAAAGGTTGATGTATTGTAAAAAAGGGTACGTTCTTGTCCAGTTTTTTAGGCTCTACGCAAAATAGAGAAATAAAATCAAGTTCATCAGGAATAATTCCCAAGATATTCACCTCCCCCTCCTATATTAGTCCTTACTTTAGTGCAGCCAATATATTGAAATTTAGTTTATTTAGTACTTCGCTATAATAATTATCGGTTAATACGCTATAGTCCAAAATAAATTCACTTTCATTTCGTTTACTTTATATCTAATTATATCCATATTAATCCAAACACACCTCTATATCGATTATTTCACTCTTTAAACTTAGTAAATATTACATTACATGTTCCTATCACTTCATGTGAACAATATGATTTGGTGTTATCGACATATCTACAAGGTTGAACCACTAGTTGCATTTCTTAACCCACTCTTTCGACGAGAAAGAAAAACCCCTAATTTAAGAATTAGGGGTTAAATTGTATCAATTGTTGGAACTAACGTGTTAGTTTGAGTGACTGCTCCCTTTTTATAATTTTCTAATAATCGATACCCGATTGTCATAGTTAGAAACAGAATTCCCACTATATAATAAAGGATGAATTCTGTTTGAATTGTACTTTGATTCATCAACAGTAACACCACAATAGTTATAGCTGCAATTATATGAGAAAGACCTAATACTTGGGCTAAAAATTTCAGACTATTATGTTGAACCCTTTCATCCGTTTCAACTAATTGAAATAAATCTTCCACTTTGCGAAACTTCTTAATGTTATTTATTAACAAATTAACACACTACCTTTATGTGAATTATTCACATTCAATATATCCGTTTTATGTAAAAAAATAAACAAAACGTTACAAAAAACGAATGCACCTTTTCTTATATAACCGCCAATACCCAATAAACTCCTTTCTGATGCCATAAAAAAAGAACAATTCCAATAGGAACTGCTCTTTTTATATTTTCATATTTATTTTTAGTGACTAGCACTAATATGAAATGAGAAAGTTAGTTCTTTCAGATACACGGTTATTTTTCAAAAACTTCGTGGAGCACTTCGTTAGAACTGCTGTTGTTAAGATTTTTGTGAATACAGCTAGCAGGTTTTTCTAATAAGGTTTCGGCGAAAGCCTTAGCCATTTCAACTTCTCCGGCCACATGTATCTCCTTCCAGCCACGCTCTTTCTTCAATTGTTCAACAATCTCGCCCATCCCTTTATAGAAGCGATTCAAATTTTCTTTCAGTCGGGGCTCTAAAGCACCTGCTTTGGTGCTTCCGATTCCCGGATGATTGTCAGGCGTCACTTTTTTTCGATTGCCCCATTCCTGCAGATTCGGTTCGAAATCGTAAATAAGTTCATCATTCAAGAAGCCCATTGCTGAATCTAGAATGCGCACTTCCCCAAAACTCGGTAAGATAATGCCAGCATCTGGATAAGCTTTATACATGTATTCCATTTCTTCAATTACCGGATGATCCTCCCAATGAAAACTTGTTTTCACTTGTACTTGTACATAGTGGACCGACCACAAACTCGGATTGTCTGCAGCAAAAATAACGACTCCTTTGCGCAAATCATTCGAATGGTCATCAATTTCTTTAACGACTTTATTCTTCACTTTTATAAATGCTTTCAGTTCATCCTCATTTTTGGAAGCAGTTATATACTCTTCTATT
This sequence comes from Viridibacillus soli, assembly GCF_016612995.1. Classification (GTDB taxonomy): domain Bacteria; phylum Bacillota; class Bacilli; order Bacillales_A; family Planococcaceae; genus Viridibacillus; species Viridibacillus soli. The sequence continues at coordinate 66,750 of NZ_JAEOAH010000008.1, read as the reverse complement.
CGCTTTAAAGCACTTTTCAAATGAATTTTCCATGCACCTTTCAGCTGATCCGGATCAGCTGGATTAGTATTTAAATACACACTCAACACACAACGATCCGTACACTGAAATTCTTTCAGGGTCTGAAGTTCTTTGCTTATTGACATAAATTCAGTAACCTCCTTAAGTTTTACTACGATATAAGCATACCCACACACGCTTATTCTATAACGAATCGTAAACTACATCGAAGGAACTGTATAAAATAAATTACGAACAGAAGAATTGTCGTCAGTGAATTTTTGATAAACTTTCGATTTTGTAAAAAAATTTTAGTTTGAATGACTGGCATCGATAAATTATAGGTTATCGAGTATTTTTCAAGCTTGATTGCCACGATATTTGAATGGACTATTTCCTCGTTATACCAAGGAAGTGTTTAAATAAAAAAAAAGAATCTTCTCTAAGAATAGTTTAATGATGTCGTGCTAAATAAGATTACAACGATTGAGCGATGTATAAAGCAAAGGGAGGTTAATTTAAAATAAATGAATAGGATAGATGTAGTATATGTACTTCTGTATGATGAAAAATGCGAAAATGTATTAATGGTAAAAAATATTGGAAATGAATCTTCTTACTACACACTCCCTGGAGGTGCGGTCGAAAAGGGAGAAACAATTCAAGAAGCGGCTATTCGTGAGGTTAAAGAAGAAACTGGTTTAGATGTTGAAGTAGATGGTATATTTACTGTGAGCGAAGCATTTTTTGAAGAAAGAGAACACCACGCTATTTTCTTTATATTTAAGGGCAGAATCATAAGAGGTAAAATAAATATTTTATTTCCTGAAGAAATTGAGGAAATTAGTTGGATACCTTCTCATATAGCAGAAAAGCACATACATATACCTAGTGAATTAGAAGGAGTAACAAATAAAAAAAACTCAGTCCCTTATATTCTAAGAGGTAATGTTGTTTACAAATCTTAAGATTACCTTGTTTTATACTGAATCGGCTAAACTAAGTTGGACATAAAAAATAAGGGCTAGTACACTTAGACTACCAACTTAAAGGAGTTGCTTTTACTATTTCTTATAATGGCTAAACGAAAAAATCGATGAATCAATTCAAAGGATTTTCTAATCGAAAGTATGAATCTTAAATAGTTAGACTACTCATTTTATAGCAAAAATGAATAGCCCTTTAAAATTGATTGAATTCCATCATAGAAGACGATTAATTGATGTAACTCGCTAGAATTCCTATAAATGATAAAGTTAGCATAAACCCTAATAAATAGATAAGTAGATTCCCCTCATTTCTTACAATGGACAGAATTGTTCCTATTAGAACAAGTGGATATGAGAAGAGTGGGAGTACATTAAACAACGTTTCTTCTTTAAAAATAGCCTCATTAATTATTTCTATCATTAAGACAGAAAAACCAATATTAAAACTCGCTAGTTTTACTTTATAGGTAAAATTTTTAAGAGTAGAAATGTGTTTTCCACTCCATTCTCCAAATAATTCCTTGATTGGTGTTCGATTTTCTAAAGAATGTAGCTTTAAATATATTGGTTGTAAAAATGGTGCTTTCCCTTCAATTGATTCATATCCCCATGCGATTTCTTTTCCAGCAATGCATTCTTTCGTTACACCTTGTTTATATTCCATATTATCAATATACTTGGGATTTAATGCTCTTTCTGGGTCAAGAGAAAATGCTAACCTTTTCCCTTCGTGATCGCCAAAGTACCTTCTATTATTCGGAAATACACCATATTGTACTGCTGATGAGATATTGATAAATGGGTGTAAATATAGTTTTATCCTTCCCATACTTGGATCAACTGGAATCCAGCCTTCATTTTCAATGTATATTTCACTCCAGGCATGGGGAGAAAATTTTTTCAATATCCAAGTTCCATACAGCATTCTTGCTGGAATATTTAAAGCTCTACAATAGGAACAAAAGATAGCACCAAACTCGCCGCAGTCTCCTTTTCTTCGTGCTTTAAAAGCAGCAACCCCCCTGCCCGAAAATTGTGCAGAGTAACTATACGTTTTTATGATATATTGAAACAGCCTTTTTGCCTTTTCAATATCCGTATGTGCATCTCCAACAATGGATTGCGCTTCCTTTTTAATTTCTTCGCTTAAGGGTATAAGTTTAGTTGACCGTAAAAAGAACTCCTTTTCTTCTTCAGTAATATTCGCTTTATAGCTTTTATCCCTCTTTCCTCCTGTATAATTAATAGTAATATTTAATTTCTGACCTGGTTGTAAATTGTAATACCATAAATTATTCAAAAAAGAGTGTTTCGTAATTTCATCTGGTTTCAGATTAGGTTTTGTAGTGATATTTTGTTGAGTGGAAGACTCTTTTGGTTCAGAAAACCATAATTCAACATTTTGATTAGTAATATTTTTGTATTGATAATTCAACTTAAAATTCTGCTTGCGCAATTAATTGCCCCCCTTATTCAAGGCTACTATTGATGGCTTTTTTCCTTCAACATATTAATCTTCTTATCAAATTTAGTGTTTTTTGCAATTGGTCGAATTACTAATTCTTGATTTCTATACATTTCATATCCTCTTTTCAAATAGTTTAAGTACATTTTGATTGAATAGAAGGTAGTACTTTTTCTACTTCTCAATCACCTGAAATAAGTTTTTCATATAAAATCACAATAGTAAGTTTATTATAACATTTATATGGAAAAATAATACATATAAATTGTAAGAACTTTTTCATATCATTTTGAGCATAAAGATGTCCTATGAAGATTTTTTGAATATGAATTTTAAATTTGCTCAGAATGATGCTTTTTGGGCAATTGAGGTAAATGAGGTTGTTGTGGGCATTGTCTCTTATTACTGGGAGCATGAGCCATCTAAGTGGTTAGAAATCGGTATTGTCTTCCATGAAGCACCTATTTGGGGGCAAGGGCTTGGTACAAGAGCTTTAACATTGTGGATTAATCATTTATTGAACACACTTCCAATCGTTCGTATTGGTTTTTCAACATGGTCAGGCAATAAAAGAATGATCCGTGTCGGTGAAAAACTTGGCATGCAAATGGAAGCTTGTATTCGAAAAGCTCGTTATTATAATGGGGAATATTACGATTCCATTCGCATGGGTATGTTAAGAGAAGAATGGGGTTTAATTTTGTAAGAAGGACTAAAATGTCTATACCTTATTGGGAATAGAGGGCTTAATACAATTTAAGAATATAAAACGTTTTTCATTAGTTGATACTCTTTTTTTATTATTAGTAGATTCATTACAGTTTTCCATCCTGTTGGCCCATCAAGTCTTATCATAGTCATTATAGTGCTACATCTATCTTTGTACTGTAGATATACAAAAGACCTTTCTCAAAAAGCATATAATTGAGTGAAAGTACCCGGTAGGCGATGTATGCCAGCCGGGTTTTATTTTTAAAGGATGTATACGTAAATTTAATGAGTAGCGAGTAAATATCTCCAAATTTACCTTGCATGGTTTGCATTTCTCGATAGCATACAATATAAAACTGATGATACGGTTTCTTTTTCAAAGTTGTATTCATCCAATGACATAAACGAACAAATCACTTCGTCTAAAGAAATTTGTTGTATAAATGAAATTTGATGAATCGAAAGGCATTGCATAATATTTACAGAGTTTAAAATATACTTTTACTGTTTGGTCTTCAATGAAGAGCAGTAAGATGCAACATTTTCTTCTTTTATGAAGTCTTAAAGGTAAATATTACAAAAACATGGAGGCATTGATGGGGTATCCAGAGATTGTAGTAGTGCTTTTAGTTTATAGTGGACTCATTGCATTTTTTTTAATCCCTTTTCATGGTCGAATGAGTTTAATAAATTACCAACAAAAGCAAATAAACTTCATAGCAGTTTTCAAAGATACTTTAATTAAAATGATTTTTCATAAGAAAGCCATCTTTGCCCTTATTTTGTTAAGCTTTACTCTGTTTAGTATTTGGTCAAGTTACGAAGGAGCAGAATATCATTTTAATGCTCACAGCGGTTATCCTCCAATAAGTACAGATTTAAAAGCTATCTACTCTATTTGTGGTGTGCTTTTGTATACAGTTGTTCTTTATTTACTTATAGCATTTGTGAGAACACTAAAAATAGTAAAAAACTCACATAATTAGAGCTCTTATTCAACCTAAGAAGGACTTCTCTCAAACATTTGGAAGCCGAAAGAGTTAAAACAACAATAAAAATTAACAGAGCCCTTCTTTATAACGTGGAGAGTTTCAAAAGACTCTTGCTTTTTGTTATGACCTGTTACCATTCGCTACAGGACTCAGAAAAAAATATCTAATACCTTTATCAGGGTACTAGAACTTTTGGCTATTCACTAATATTGAAATTTGACCATAACAGTTGCACTAATCGTAATTTTCCCTTGTTCTATTGGCGTTGATATAGTCTGATCAGCCATAGCAACTGCCTTATATAGCACGGGCCCGGTATTACTCTCTTCAACAATCTCTATCGGTTGTGGGAGCAAAGGTAATCTCATTGTCTCCGCTATGGTCTTTGCTTTCGTTTGTGCATTTTGAAGAGCTAAACTAAGCGCTTGTTGATAATAAATATCTGCATTTTCGATTCTAAACTGAATGGATGAAATGCGATTTGCACCATTTTGTACTGCTGTATCAATTACTGTTCCTACTCGACTAATATCTGTTACTTTTACCGTTAGGGCATTGGTAACCTCATACCCTCTAAAGACTTGTTTACCTTCAATGAAGTCATAGTTTGGAGATATATTATAAGCTGCAGTTTGAATATCCTCTCTTGGAATATTTAGCGCCAATATGGACTGAATTACTCGATTCATGATGATTGCATTTTCCTTCTGAGCTTCACTAACATCTTTTCCTTCAGTACTCACTTCTATTTGGAGTTGTACATAGCTCGCTTGAACAGCAACCTTCCCATTTCCAGTCACTGTTATGACACGTAAAGAAGTGAATGGTAGTTGATAACCGTTGGGATAATTCATCTAATTCCACCTTCCGTATTCTACATATAACCAATCTTATGCTTTTTAACTTGAAAACTTGCTAGTCGAATTATATTAGAAAAATAGTGGTGGATTTCATTTCCCATTGTTATAGGTATCCCCCAATCATCTCACCATTCCCCCTTAAGACTTAATAAAGAAAGAGGATTTGAAAAAGATTTATAAAAATGAAATTTTAGAATATCATTTTCTTAAGAGTAAACTTTTTTCCTTTGCAACAAATCTCACATTACAGCTTGAATTTGCAACAATTCCAAAAACATTAGACCTTTGAATGAGGCTGCAATATTACATAAATGTTATTATTTATATAATATTGAGATAATGAGGTGATTTGGTTGATAAAAGGTTTATACGAAGCTCATTTACCAGTAAGTAACTTAGAAACTTCAATTTCATTTTATAAAAGATTAGGATTAGAGCTAGCATATAAACAAGATAAACTAGTGTTTTTCTGGATTGTAAAAGGAGAAAGTTGGCTTGGTTTGTGGGAAACTGACCGCGTTGAGGTTCCATATCATGCTTCCTTACGTCATATAGCATTTCATGTAGATAAAGAAGATATTTTACATGCAAAAGAATGGTTGAATGAAGAGGGCATTATTATTCGTACCTCTTTTGGTTTTGATGATGAGCATCAACCTCTTGTCCTACCTAATAATCCTCAAGCACATGCTGCTATTTATTTTGATGATCCAGATGGTAACTTACTTGAATTGATTGCGCCAATTCGAATAGATGTAGAAGAAGAATTTGAAATGATGACATTTGAAGAATGGTTGAATCGTCAATAGCATAAAGTCAACTTTGATCATGTTTTCATGATCCTTATAACAATTATACATTGATTGTATTTTGGGAAGTCCAACGAGCTTTTATCAATTTTTTTATAATAATTCTATTAATATTTATAATGAAGCCTTCATTTTGTTGATCACACTTTTTTCAAAATGAAGGCTTTCTATTTACCTTAATATTAATATTTTCAAACAATTTTTAATCTAACTATATTTTAAAGCTACATTCGTTAGTGTAATAAGAAAAAACAGCTTTATTTCAACCTTTATTAAATATTAGTTACCTTTTAGAGACCCAGTAATGAGCGTTTCCTATTTCGGTTGAATAGAACAACTCACTCATTCTCTTTAAGAGAATACTCTCTCATTACTTTACAAATTTGCACGTCGTATTTGCTGTACCATGTATCTTTTCCTTTTTGTTGTGCTACTTGATGTTTCGAATTTTCTTTCCATTTTTGAATCGCTTCTAAGGACTCCCAATAAGATACTGTTATACCATTGCCTTCGAAATCTCTTACACTTTCAACTCTAATAAATCCAGGTTGTTCACTTGCTAATTCATCCATTTTGTCTGCCATACTTGAATATCCTTTTGGATCGTGCTCTGTTCTTTTTGAAGTAAATATTGCTGCATAATAAGCGTTCATCATATTACAGCCTTTAATTGACTATCTATTATTAACTATAATGCTTCAACTATAATAGATATATATAATGCCTTTGATTAACTGACTAAGAACAGAAAAAACTTAGCAACCATACAAGGCGCTGGAACGGGAATTGGGGGCATTTTTACATTAACAATTGATATCCCGCTTCTTTTAGGTTTACAGTTAAAAACCGTTACAGGACATCACAATTTGCTATGGCTATGATCTAAATGATAAAAAAGAACGTTTATTTATCATAAAATGCCTTCAATTTATCACCGCTGACATTGTAGGAAAGCAAGTTATCCTTTCCCAATTATCCATGTTTGATAACCATGATGAAACGGTTAAACGAGAGGTTATCCGAGATACAAGGTTGGCGCGAAGTCGTCTACTCCTATCGAGATCAATTTGGCTGGAAGAAGTTGTTTCAAATGCTTCCAATTGCCGGCCTCGTATTTGGTGCATTCATTAATCGTTCCGCAGTGAATGATATAGCGGAAGCGAGCAAAATACTATATCGAAAGGCTTTAGAATGATAAGAATACCTAAAGTAAACGACTTAGCTAAAATAGTTTTTCAAGTAAACTATTTTAGATTCGATAGGTCGGTATAAGTCCTTTTTTATATAGAAAAGCAATTTTATTTAATATGGTAGCAGAAACTTTCTTCGGAAAATAACGCTTATGATAATGCCGTCGATAGGCTTTTTTTAGATTATGCCATTGTTTACAATCTTTCGTTTGTCTAAAACGTGCGACATCTATAAGCTTTATTTCCCCATTAGATGCGATAATAATGTTGCGCAAGTGAATATCAGAAGGATTTAATCCACGTGCCGAAGCTAATGATAACGCATAATCGATTTCTTTAATATGAGAGGAAGTAATGGCCTTTCCATGGGTTATACATTCAAAGAGTGTATAACCTTCAACGTAATCTATCACAATATAATTAAATCCTACATCATAAATAGACGGATAATGAGTTATGCCCTGAAGTATTTGATAAACTTCAGCTTCTTCTTTTGCAATATGCGTAAAATTCGGGAAAAATATTTTAATTGCTTTATTTGATGACTTTACCTTAAAAACGAATGCACTTCTTCCCGTTCCTATAAGCTTTAAAGAATTGCTATAGCTCATAAGACGATTTTTCTTGTCTATAATCACTGTACTTGAAAGTGTTTCATAAGTATCCATAGTTGAGCCTCCTACAAAGTATAAGAAATGAAAAGAGACGACATAACCAATTTTTTTTGGTCATATCGTCTCTGAAGATGCAAAAGACCTCACCAAAAAATTGGTAAGGTCTCGCAAACAACTGTCGTTGCCAACAAAGCCGAGGATTGTATCCTGTATTGACGACTTTGCTTATTAGCTACTCCCCTTAACGGAAGTTAATTATTCATTTATTAGGTTAAGTATAAACTTTGTAAACAAAGAAATCAAATATTCAGACGTTACAAATAGGTACAGGTACTGTAGACTAAATAAACATTCCAGCTACGGCAGCACTTAATAACGATGCCAACATTCCTGAAGCGACAGCTCTAAACCCTAAGCGTGCAACATCTGAGCGACGGTTTGGTGCCATCGAACCTAAACCACCTAACAAAATTGCCATCGAACTTAAGTTTGCAAATCCACATAACGCGAAACTTACTACAATAACTGTCTTCGGAGATAACTCTGCAATTTCAGGCGCAAAAGAAGAATAAGCAACGAATTCGTTTAGCACTAACTTTTGCCCGATAAAAGAACCGGCCTGAACTGCTTCTGACCAAGGGACACCGATGACAAATGCAAGTGGTGAAAAAATAAACCCTAAAATCCCTTCAAGTGTTAACCCTTTAAGTCCAAAGAGATTTCCTAATCCACCTAGTATCCCGTTCAAAAGTGCAATAATTGCGATAAAAGCCAGTAGCATTGCTCCAACATTTAACGCGAGTTTCAATCCATCACTTGCACCGCGTGCTGCTGCATCAACTACGTTGACAGAAGATTCATCTTTTTCCATCGTGAAGTTTTCTTCGTTCACAACTTCTGTTTCAGGGATCATAATTTTCGCTAAAACTAAGCCTGCAGGCGCAGCCATAAAGCTTGCAGCAATCAAGTATTCTAATGGAACACCTAATAATGCATAACCTACTAAAACTGACCCTGAGACTGAAGCAAGTCCTCCTGTCATAATTGCGAAAAGCTCTGATCTTGTCATTTTCGCAATAAATGGTCGAATAACAAGCGGTGCTTCTGTCTGCCCTACAAAAATATTTGCGGCAGCAGAAACAGATTCTGCCTTACTAGTTCCAAGAAGCTTTGAAAGAGCGCCTCCGAGAATTCGAATAAAAAACTGCATTATTCCTAAATAATATAGAACAGAAATTAATGAAGAGAAGAAAATGATAACGGTCAACACCTGGAAAGCAAAGACAAAACCGAAATTTTCAGTATCAGCTGCAGGACCAAATACGAACGAAATTCCTTCACTCGCATACGAAATTAAATTTTGTATGCCCTTTGAAAAAGCAACGAGACCTTCACGCCCTGTTTCCCATTTCAATACAATAAAAGCAAACAAAATTTGGATCGCTAATCCCCCTAAAATTGTTCGCAAATTAATTGATTTCTTTGCACTCGAAAAAATAAAAGCTATACCTAGAACAACGAGTATACCGCAAATTCCCCATAACACGTTCATATTAGACACCTTCTTAGTATGTAGTAGAAAAAAATATTTCTTTTTAAAAATTCCATAATTAGACATCTGAAGACAGACAACCCTTATGCATCTTAACAAAAAGCACTGAGGATGTAAATTGAAAGATGATTCGTATTTTTCAACTATTTACTTCTACAAAACCATTTACTCTATTACAAACTTACTTGATATAGTTTTACCCTAAATTAAACAAGTTATCGCATGCAATTGCGAAATTTGTATATTGAATTTTTAATTGAACAGAAAAAAAGCTCTAATGCCTTGGCACTAGAACTTTTTATAAAACACGTATTGAAATTTAACCTTAACTGCTACACTGGTCCTAATTTCCCCTTGTTCGATTGGTGTCTAATCAGTCCTGGCAACCAATTATACAATACGGTTCCAGCATTACCCTCTTCTAAAATCTCTATTGATTATAGATGCAAAGGTAATTGCATTGGTAACCTCATATCCTCTAACGATTGATTCCCTTTGATAAAGTCATAATTGGAAATATTATTATATGCAGCAGTTTTATTATTCTCTCTAAGTATATCTAGTGCCTAAATAAACTGGATTACACTATTCATGATATTCATATTTCCCAGCTAAGCTTCACTGATTACTTTTCCTTCAGTACTCACTTCTATTTGAAGTTGAACATAGTTTGGCTGAGCAACAACTTTCTCATTCCTTGTCTTTATTATTACAAGTAAAGGAGTCCAAAACGATTAAAAAGGCACTGCTTGAAAGAAACATCTCCCCTGCAGTACCTCTTTTTATTTTAAAATTGTATGTTTATATAGATACTCATAGGAAATATCAATAAATAAATACTCATTTCCATTTATCGGAATAGAAAAAGTACGTGTCATTTCTCCTGTATCTATATCGCTATATAAATCAGAAAACACGCCACTCTGATCATTGCGCATTTCAATAATTGTTTTTAAGAAGTACGGACGCCAGCTCCAGTTTTTATTAACTGCCTCTTCCTGTATATGCCACTTCTTATCGATTCGCATAATATTCGGTGAGGTTTGAAAGCCCTCTTCATCGCAAATATAAAGACGGAAGGAATAGGCATCAAGTTCTTTAGCAAGCGCTAGAAGATGATCAGTACTCTTGCTAGAAGGTTTTACACGTTGTACGGATTTCTCTAATATATTCTGCAAAATTTTTAATGCATTGTAATTCTCCTCAAGCAACCGCTTTTCTGCAGTGATAAACTGCTGACAGCTCTCTTTAAAACTGTTCTTTAGCAGTTCAGGTTGAATTGTTCCTGTATGTATACCAGCTAAATATTTCCCTTGATAATAACGTCCACCATTTTTCCACGCAAATTGAAGTTGATGCACACTATCAATGCCCTCAAATAACATATTTGCGCCAATTTTACGAGCCAATTTACCTAATGATGTGAACAAATCATTTTGCTCACCCCAAGATTGATAACTCAATTGCTCAATATTCAGCTTTAAAATATTCGGTGACAGCATCTTAATATATTCCCAATGACTTTCAGAACCAACCTGATTAATCGCAATTTTCATACCATATGTTTGGAAGTAGCGAATGATATTATTAAGTTGTCTGAATTCACCTTTAAAATTATGCTCTGAAATCACGAGAACAATACGTCCTAGCTCTTCCTCTGGTATATATTTTTTTATAATATCGAAATAACTTTCCCCATAGTCAAGTATTAACAAGTTGGCATTACATGGTAAGTAAATATCGAAATCCTTTGGTTCCTCTACCAGTTGAGAAAGGGATAAATCAAAAATCCTATGCTCCACATCCACTCGATACTCTTCAGGGATATCCTCATCGTAGACAAATGAGTTTAAACATATAAGCTCTTCATTATTTATGAGCTTGCCTGAAATTTCATATGCTATGACAATATGCTCGTCTGCACTAAAAATGGGTTGGAAGTACGCCTTCAATTTCCCTAAATTTGTTAATACATCTATTGCATCCATCCCTCAAACCTCCTTAACCGATTGACCATTAGTCATTCTTTACATCATGAAATAATTATCTTTTTTCATCAATAATTATCTCTTTTTTTATGATATGACGTCATACTCGAATATGCAAATGAACTCAATGTCTTTTTATTACACAGGTTTCAGTCTCACTACAAAATTAGATTGGCTTTTAGCAAATACAATAGTAAATGTATTAAAAGAAAAATTTGAATTCGAGGTCTCTCCTATACTGAACATTTATATAAAAATACTAAAATGAATATTGTAAGTCGGTTTTCTTGCATTTCTTGCGCAGGTGGAACCGGCGAAGCTATTGTTTTCAATGTAATTCTGATTGCAAAATTAGTTAAAATCAAAAAAATTGTTGATGCTTCTGGGGACAGTTTGTAATTTGCAAATAAAGCACTTACACAATATATTAAGTTTAGTGATATAAAGAAACCAAATTGTAGAGTTAGAAAGTATACAAATTATGAGTCAAAAAAGCATTAGAGGTGTTACGTGATTTCTAGCAATTCAATGCTATAGGGCTTTATATGAATTATTAAGTGTAAAAACAATATTAGATGGGGGTTTTTAATTTATGGAGATTGTAGATATAATTAAATATTTTTTTGGGGGTCTGTTTCTCTTCTTCTTTGTAATGGAATTTAGGTCAAAGAAGTCTTATAGAACTCACTGCTATATATCTTTAACACTAGCAATTATTTGTATAGTATTAAAGGAAAGTTGGTCGATTTGGATTCAATTAATCACTATTGTAGTCGTGGTTCTCCTTACAATAAAAACAGTAATTTACGAGAAAAAAAGATAGAAAAATAATTTTTCTATTTGTAGATTAAGCCCAATAATCAATTAGTATATTAATTGGAGATAATGCTTTCTGTAATTTCTTGTGTTTGAAGTACTTCGCTATACTTAGACAGGCCGTGCTTGGATGTTGTACGCAATGAATTCGCTATTAGCTAGGTCGTACAAAATTGATCGGTATAGATTTTCAATACATTAGGAAAACTCAGTTACATCTGTAACTCATTTCTCATTTGTTTATGAAACCTTGAAATCACGTTTTAAAAGATTGATCACAATACAATCTCCCCTGCCTTTATATGAGCGATATTTCTTCAGACGTACAATGACTAACTAAATTACATCCGTTTTAAGTAGGAGAAAGCCTATAGGTTTAATTTACTATTTAGTCTTCCTTACGTTTTCGTTACTTAACTGAGTCAGATCTGCTTAACGATCATTTCCTCCTTATGACACTACAATATCCCCCTAGCTAATTTGCAACGGATTTCGTACAAGTTACACCTGCATAAAATTATCATACACTATATAAAAGAACTTGAATTCCTAAAAAGCATTCGTTGTGCAATGTAGATGGTTGGTCTTTATTTTATGGATCCCCATTGCCTAATTGTGGCTAATCTTTTTGAATTGTCTAAAACTAATTCAAAAATTGAATTGTTTGTAGCTAAGGAGGAGATAACATTGGATAAAAAAAAGCTAATTCAAAATAAAGATTTACAATATCTATCATCACAGGATAATTACCCTGCCAAATTAGCCGTAGTTGGTGCTGCCATTACTACATTAGGTGACGCAATTTCAACTATCGCAGCTGCGCTTGCATTAGAAGAAGCACAAAATAGCAATAATCAAAATTCACAATCCCAAAAAGAACAAGAAAAACAATTGATGCGTATGCAAAATCAAATTGATTATTTAACAGCCCAATTATCAAAAATTGACCGTAAAAAAAATTAAAATACAAGGTAATTTATCGTTCCCGTCAAACTGATAGTCCTAAACTATTTATTAACCTATCTCTGACAAGTGATCTCACAATGTGATTTCTGTTATTAATGATTCGTAAATAAAGCGCCACTCACACAGTAAATTTCCTCCATAAACAAAATGAATAATTACTTTGTTTTAGGTAAAAATATATTCATAATAGTTGAAAGTGGTGAGTACATGAATTTCCCTATTATCCATACAAATTTTTGGGATGCTGTTATTGCCATTCCAATTATTATGATTATTACTCAACTGACCAAACTCATTTATCATACTCCATCAAAATTTGTACCTACAATAGCGTTGTTCTTCGGGTTATTCATTTCGATTTTCATTAGCCACCGACATGATTTGCTTGCCGGTGTATTGATGGGCTGGTTTTATGGATATGCAGCGATAGGAAATTATGCAGCCTTAAAAACGGCTATTAAAAGTTACAGAAACGCTAATAAATAATATAAACACTCTTGTACACATAGATGAAGCTGCTTTCCCAACCATAAGATATTATAGCCGGATATGATGTTCGTTTTGTTTTATTTGAAGGAGGGTATGACATTGAAGAAAAACAACTTTAATAGTGATAAAAATGATAAAGGTTCTGCATTACCAAAAAAAAATGCTGCTAAGATTGAAGTTGTTGCTGCCGCCGTTTCAATATTAGCTGAGGCTTTATCCGCGCTTGCAATCGTAGAGGAAATAAATGAAGTTGAAGAAGCCGAGCAGTTAAATACGAAAAATCAAATTAATCAAGAACGACAATTGAGACATATGCAAAAACAGCTGGATTATATGGCTGCTCAATTAGGAAGAATTGAGCGAAAAATTGATAGAAGATAAATAGGCATACGCACTTATTACATACTTTACTCAATATTTGTACGAAAAAATGCCAATCTTGGAGTTAAATCCATGCTTGGCACTTTACGATTTCATAAAAAATCTAAAGTAATTATCATAATCTATTAATTGCTAGTAATTAGAGAAGTTTAAAAGATTCGTTGCTTCACAATGCGCCAGCTAATAACTGAAACGCCAAAATGCTTTTTAATATTTCTCTCGACGTTCATAAATGTCGCATCTAGTGGATCATTGTTGGAGCCTTTGATACAACGAGATGTGAACATATGACAGTTGTTTCTGATAAGATTGTACCCATTATGCGTATTTTTTGCTGCAATTGCTCTTTTGGCGATGGCAGGATCATGTAAGACATTCCCTCTCGCATCGCAAGCTACATAAAATTCTGTTCCAGAGCGTACAGATGAACTATTTAGAAAGTTATAATAATCTACTTCAATTATTTTTTCGTTGCCATTCAATTCTATTATTCTTTTATTGCCAACATATATACCGGTATGATCCGGTGTACCGATGATTCTATTAGGAAGACCTAATAATTTACAATAGACGATACTTCCTGCTACGGGCTCTACATGCTTTAGTAACTGAGCATTAATAAATCTACGCCATTTTGGATTATTAAATGCCATTAAACTTACCTCCTTCCGTACCAAAATGAACCATTCACATTTGAATGACCAAAGATCTTAAACGTTTAAAGCTTTTTCACATATTTTGAGTCTGCTGATACGTACGTCCCGTTAATTGTTTTATACATTGCGGAACCTTCTACAACAACTGTCTTTTCGGCTGTTAATTTCATACCTTTTTTTACTGTACCTGTTGGTCTTATCCAACGAGGGCTATCATAGTAATTCAATGAGTTTGCAAGTACTTGGATTTTGAACGTACCTTTTGTAGTAGGATCTTTCTCTACTGGCTTTGATACTGTCGTAATTTTTATTTTGCTTATTAACTTAAGGAATTTCGCCCATGTGTATCCAGATTTTCCACCCCTCATTTTGGAAGGGCAGTTTTTACCACTCCAGTGATTATGCTGTACAACATTGCTTATTGAGATTTTCTCGTCTTTCATAATCTTCGCTACTAAATAGGCAGTATTTCCTACAGCCTTTTTGTAATTACCGTCTTGATTTACACAAATTTCAATATGGATGGAATTTGAATTTCCATCACCACTACCATCCCCCGCTGCCCAACATTTAATAGTGTGATTAAACGATTGAACCGCTTCCTTGTCATCTACAGTCCAGTGCCAAGAAGCCGCACGACTATTCCCTGTAGCTTGTAAACGAGCATGAGCGTTGGCGTTAGCTGTTTTTCTTACGTTATCTGTTTCATGGATAGTAATCCATTTACGACCATTTCCTATTCCGCTAGTTACTTTGTTCATAATGGATTGTGGAACTAAGTGTTTTCTAATTTCAATCATTTATTTTTCATCTCCTGTAAAATGGATTCTTGTCCCGCATTTAAAGATCAATAACAGTGTCATTACTATCTATTAAATGCAAATACTCTACTTTTTGTGAAAAACATGAGTTTGAAGCTTACTTTTTTCATCTTCTCATTCATTTGCGATGTTAATTATTCCTCCCTTTTACTCTTTACATAGAATACAAACAGTTGTTTAGGGAAATTTAAATGCTTTTTCTTTATTCTAAAAAAAAGAAAAACCTAGATGCACCGTGGCATCTAGGTTTTTCTTATGGGTTTAGCATTTCCAAATTATATAATGTAAGATTTTCATTTTCTGAAGTTAAAATTTTATCGAGATTTTTTACCTGTTGCTCTTCAAGCATTTCGCCGGTTACGAGATCATATTTCTCTAAATAATAGACGTCTTTTTTCCGGTTATTTAAGTAGTAAAGTGCTTGTCCCCTGAAATCGATTTGCTCAAATTCCGGTTGGAAATCACCAATTGGCCGTTTCAACTTAAATTTCTTCTGAATAACTTCATTAAATGTGTTGTATGAATAGACTTCCCCTAAGCCGTTAACATAATATAATTCCTCGTTGTAAAGATGTGTTGAATTATCAAAGTTAAAAGGTAATGAGGTAGATACAATTTCTTCACTGTGGTATTCAGCTAAGGTTTTAACTGTTACAGACAATGTTATTTTATGGATTTTTACGAGTAAAATATCTTCTTCCTTATCGCCTTTAAAATTCGAAAAAACGAAATAATAATTTTCTTTATCTTCTATAATTGCTGAAATCGGGTCTAACTCTTCTGCATTTGGTAATGGGATAGAAGCTAGCTGTTTTGTTTCTACCTTATCTTTTAAAGTAACAGATTTTAAATCAAAGCTACTGTTAACTAAGTCTTGAGCTAAAATAATTATTTGTTCTTTCATCGTACCTGCCGTTGCAACGTAAAACGGTAGCGATGCTGAGTGGAAGCCTGATGTATTACCGTATCGTATACCTGTGTCATAATCCGAGTCTTTACTAAAACCTGTGTTATAAAGGCTAAAAAAGTACTTTTCTGAAGGTAGATAGCCTGTTAACGTATTGCGGATTTCCTCACGCTCTATCGGAAACTGTTGCGCCTTATTTCCTAATAAATAAACACTTTTTTTATCATCCATATATAATTGTTGGCCGTTGTATTTACTTACGCCGAATTCCATTCCGGACGTTTCCATTGCTTGGGCAACACCTTTTTTATTGATGAATATTGCAAAACCTTTTCCTTTTTGTAACTTTTCTGTACTTAAAGATGCATAAAAGACAGCCGTTTTATCTGTTAGAAAGTCTTCTTCCTCTATCGTATGCTGATGGATAAATACCGTTTTATCATGAAATCTTGTTGAAAAATGAAGGAATGCATAAATTCCTGCTCCAATCACTAAAATGCTTGTGATTCCTACGATCAATTGCTTTTTCATCGGGACCTCCTATATTACTATGTACTAATGTTTATAATACTAAAATTCCAAACGCTTTACTATTCATAGTAAAAAGGTATTTCATAAGGTATAAATAATTCACAAGTATGTTTTCTACTTATGTACTACTGTGAAATAATGAAAAAATATTAAATTATTAGTAACTTGTCTAAAAGAGACAACTCTCCTCTATTCTTTTCCCATCAAAAATCAACTTAAACATTGTTCTTCATTTCCATGTAAAATAAACATACCGACATTTAGAAGGTGAGGGTCCTTTATGAAAACATTATTTACGATCGGGGAAGTGCTAATCGATTTTATACCACACCAAAAGGGGGTCATATTAAAAGACGTTTCATTATTTGAACGAATGGCTGGTGGTGCCCCTGCCAATGTAGCCGCGACTGTAGCGAAGCTCGGGGGCAATGCGAAAATGATTAGCCAAGTAGGGGCTGATGCTTTTGGACAATTTTTAGTGGAAACATTACGAATGGCCCGAGTGAATACTGATTTAATAAAAGTGACTGATGAGGCAAATACAGCGTTAGCATTCGTTTCGTTAGCTTCAAATGGCGAGCGGGATTTTTCCTTTTATCGAAAACCTTCCGCAGATTTATTGTATAAGGCGGATTATATTGAGAAAGCATGGTTTAAGAGTGGGGATATTTTGCATTTTTGCTCGGTTGATTTAGTGGAAAGTCCGATGAAAGAAGCACATAAAACAGCCATTACATATGCGCGCGAAAAGGGCGCAATGATTAGCTTTGATCCAAATGTCCGGCTGCCTTTATGGGTAACTAAACAGTTGCGAAGAATCTATAAAAACCTATAAAATTCATTTAAAAATAGATTTATAAACTGAATACCCTTTGTATCGAGCAATCGGTGCAAACTCCACGTTAATTGCTTAGAATCCCTAAAGCCTTACGACCAAAGCGAAACTGGAAACAGTAAGCGTAACGGTGCGAAAGCAGAAAAAACAGTAAGGATGGCATAAGGTGAAATAAAAGCTAATCAGTGTCTAGGTGATAATCTCGAAGTCATTCGAAGTAATAGTGAATCCTATAAAACGTTAGTCCTACTTGCTTTGACAATGGGTCTTTAGCAGGGAACGCCCTAAACACGTATCTACGTGCATGGGAGACCTTCAACGACTATCTCCTTGAGGGAGAGTAAAACCGCAAGCGAAAGGCGGAAGAAAAATGTGGCTCTTATCAAAAGATAAGATGAAGATATAGTCTGCGCTTATGTGAAAACATAAGAGGTCTACTGGCAACAGAAAGACTGCATAAAGGGTTGCTCCTTCATGTGAACAAGAAAAATCTGTTTAAATATAATAAATTTGCATTGAAACAAATTTTTACTCCAGGTAATTATAAATACATGGAGGTGGTACATATGGAACTAATGTCCATTGGAAAATTTGCTAAACGAGTTGGTGTAAGTACGTCTACCATTAGAAAAATGGATAGAGAGGGATTACTTAAACCATGTCGTGTTTCAGATGGTGGTACAAGGTACTATTCAACTGAACAGTTAAGAGCGTTTTAGAAAGTTGAGGATGACAAAAAGCTTGTCATTGGCTATTGCAGAGTAAGTACATCAAGTCAAAAAGACGATTTAGAGACACAAGTTTCAAGCGTGAAATCTTATATGATTGCAAAGGGCTATCAGTTTGATATTATTCAAGATGTTAGTAGTGGTATAAACTATAAGAAAAAAGGTTTGAAACAATTGATTGACAAAATAAACAATCGAGAAATCTCTAAAATAGTTATTCTGTATAAAGACAGATTAATTAGATTTGGATTTGAATTAATTGAGTATCTTTGTGAAATTAATGGTGTCGAAATTGAGATTATAGACCATGATGAAAAATCTAAAGAGGAAGAGTTAACCGATGATTTGATTTAATTCTAATCATTACAGTCTTTGCAAATAGATTATATGGTCAAAGGTCAAAGAAAACTAGACGTTTGATTGATGAGGTGAAAAAATTGGTGTTGTAAAAACTTATAAAACTCTACCTAAGTTACCTAGAGGTGAAAAATATTCAAATCCTAGAATCTCATATGATGGTCGCAATTGGTTTTTATCAGTTGGGTATGAGATTGAATATGAAAAAGTAGAGTTAACGGATGAGAAATTAGGAATAGACGTTGGAGTAAAAGAGTTGGCTGTTGTATCTAATGGTAAATTCTATAAAAACGTTAATAAAACTAAAGAGGTCAAACGATTAGAACAAAAGTTAAAACGAGAACAAAAGCAACTATCTCGAAAGATTGAAGCTAACATCATTGGACACACTAAGAATCGTAAACCTATTTACAAGACACCACTGAAAGACACGAAAAACATTCAAAAACAAAACGCTGAAATTAGACAACTTCATAAAAAGCTAACGGATATTCGAACAAACCATTTGCATCAATGCTCAAATGAGATTGTGAAAACCAAACCATCTCGCATTGTTATGGAATGCTTAAATATTAAAGGTATGATGAAAAACAAACATTTATCTAAGGCGATAGCGAAGCAAAAGCTATATGAATTTAAACGGCAAATTCAATACAAATGTCAAAAGTATGGCATTGAATTTATTGAAGCTGATAAATGGTTCCCATCATCAAAAACTTGTTCTTGTTGTGGTCAAATTAAATCTGATTTAAAACTTAAAGATAGACTGTATGTTTGTTCTTGTGGACTAGAATTAGATAGAGATTTGAACGCAAGCATTAACTTAGAAAATTATCCAATCTAAGGAGTTTAACTGAAAATAAACCTTAGATATGTACGTAACGATACTGCGGAATTTAAGCCTTTGGAGAGTCGTATCAAATCGTAGTAGCTTCGGCAAATCGAGACTCAAAGAAGAAGGAAGACACAAAACGAAAAGTCGAAAGATATAAGTTGTGTCACAGTAAAAAGTTGTTTTAAAATAGATTTATCTATATTTTAACAGATTTTTCGTATCGGAATCTAAATTAGATTGTAGAGAAACGATTTTAGCATTTTTACCTTTTGCGGATCTTGTGAAGATTTCGGATGATGAACTTAGCTTTATTACGGGGATTGAAGATGAGGACACGGCAATTGCTTCTTTGTTTACAGGTCATGTGCAAGTTGTCGTTTATACGAAAGGTGCGAATGGTGCAACTCTTTTCACTAAAGATTCGTCGTTTTCAGATACTGGCATAGCGTTGATGTTGTTGATACAACTGGTGCTGGTGATGCATTTATTGGGGCGCTATTGTATTATCTTTCTCAAAATAATGCGGGGATGCAAGAGTTATCGACTTTTTGTAAGCAGAATGCTATAAAAATGTTGTCATTTGCAAATCGTTGTGGTGCTTTAACAACGACTAAAAAAGGCGCAATCCATGCTCTACCAACAATTACGGACATTGATCAGCTTTCTAAAATAGATTAATAAAAATCCGCTTCTAGCTCACCAGAAGCGGGTTTTTAGTTATTCACAGAGCTTTCGCTATGCTGTAAATGGTACCATGCGAGGAAATCAGCTCGCTTGATGACATTTAAAACACATGGCGTTTTTTCTTGGCGCTCAATTTTTTTATGTTCTTCAGGGAATTGTTCTTCTACTGATAATGTTATATATGGAAGTTTTGCTTGTGCTTTTTGTGAGCGAATATTTTCTACTCTGGCACCAGCAAATACATAATCTAACTTGAGATATTCAAATGCTTTATATAAAATCATTTCCTTGGCTTTCTCATTGTAACCTACTCCCCAATAAGGTTCCGCAATCCACGTACCTATATGGCATATTTTGCTGTCATGATCAATCTCTTTTAAAGTAGTCACACCGACTATTTCAAGAACAGAATTGATGATAACACGAGAATATTGCTGACCTTCCCTTTCTGCTAGCTGCGTACCGCGAATAAAATCTAATACACCGTTTATTGATGTTTGATAATCATCCATCCCAAGTGCATCTTTTACTCCTTTGGAACTTATTAATGAAGATATTTTATCTGCGTACATGACATCGTGTGGGACGAGTTTGATATTGTCCATAGACGAGCCCCTTTCTGCTAATGCCATTATGTTAATTCCTTTAGAATAGCCTTTGCTGTATTATTTTGTAAATCTAGCTCCAAAATTTCAGAACAAATTCGCACTGCCTCTTTATCACTTACTATTTTTTCTGGAACGGAATATAGAAACAGTAATTCTAAAAATGCGTTTACATCTTTGCGGTTAGATAGGTCCACCGCTCTTCTAGCATGATACAGGGCAGAGGCATAAGCTCCTTCTAAAAAACAAAGACCGTTTATTAAGATAGAAAATGCTAACTGATGCAAATTTTATTTCTCGTTTTCTATGAGTAGGTAATTGATAAAAGTATAAGTAGTTAAACTTTCGTTATCATATGCCATATACAAAATTTGTTCTTGTAAGACGTCAAATTCCATCGCATCCGCAAGTTGCTTTGCACAATCAAAATCTCCATCTAATATGCATTGTTCTAAAGGATACACGCAGTCGTCCCCTTTCTTATGTATATGCTATAAAATTATAAGTAGTACAATTATAGACAATTGTTCACACTTTTTTCAATAAATCTTTATTATTTATCAGGCGTGTTGATTAACCAATTTTAACCATTGCCATTAAAGTGGTAGGTTGATATCCGCTACGGGATGCTCGCTACGCTCCGTGCAGGGTCTTTCATTTCCCGCAGGAGTAGAGCACCCTCCGCTACAATCAACTAAAAAATGTAGTAACATACGTTAGTATTGAACATAAAAAAACTTTTTAACGGTAAATAACAACCTAATATTCCCCTAATCAACACACATGATTATTTATATTAAAATAAAAAAATACTGGCTATATAGACCAGTATTTTCTCCTTTTTCTTAATTATTCTATTGGTTGAATTGTGCGATTTTCATAGAAGACTTCGCTTTTGTCGTTAGTTCTTTAAGTTGTTTGTCAGATTCATATTCCTTCAAAACCGCATCTGCCTTCTTAATAGCCTCTTTCCATTGCTTGGCGTTTATATCGTTTTCCACTGCTTGAATTTGGTTGGCAATGTCTTTTTTCTTCGCGAATTCCAACAACTCTTTCGCTTCTTGTTGTTGTGGATCTTTTTCAACAGCTTGACTGAATGCTTTAATCGCATGGTTATAATCATTTGCTGCCATGGCGCTCTGTCCTTCAGCGATTGCGTCCTGGTACTTGTGTGAGTTACAGCCTGTTACAGTGGTTAACACGATAATCATGAAGATGAATGTCAAAATGCTTGTTTTTACTTGCAATTGATCACCCCGTTTGCTGTATTCTACTAATAGTATATTTCATAACTATGAATTTTATGTTAAAAAATAGTTATTACTTTGTTAATTTATGTGAGATTTGAAATTTAATATTTTCCATAGAAAATGTATAAAAATATTGAAATAAGAGAAAAGTACTTTAATGGTAATGAGCATTTAACAAAAGGAGTTTTTGTTGATGAAGGATTTTAATACTGCTGTTTTCTTTATCATTTTGGGTATTTCTCTATTAGCATTTTCTATCATTGCACCTATTCATAGTCCCGCAGTTCGCGCGGTGCTATTGCTTTTAGGCATAAACTTTTGCTACCGTAGTATTCATGCATTTTCCATTATTGAGAGCAAAAAGCGTAGCACTCTTAATTCAACAGCATACGATGAATGAAAAAAGGACTTCCGAATTCGGAAGTCCTTTTTTCAAATATGTACTGAAATTTGTTAAATGTCTTCGAAAGAGATATGATGAATACCTTGTAATTGACTATTTTCTGATGCATATCGTTGTAGTTCCATTCTAATAGAAGGAGCAAGCCATAAATCACAGTCACAAGTGGCTGCCGGTATATTTTGAATATAAAGCTCTCCATCCTTTAGTTTGAAATTTTGCGAAACTAGCGCTGGCTTTTTTTCACAACTACATTTCCCACAAATCATACAATCTCTCCTATTCAAAATTCCACTAAAAAGATTTCTAGTGAAATCTGCTAATTCTTAATCTATTTCTTTTTTCACAATCATTTCATTATACTACAGAGAGACAAAAGTCACACTATTAATAATCAATAAAATATAAAAGAACTAATTTGAACGTTTACTTATAGAAAAACACAACTCCATTAACAGTTTTTTTAGTTTTTCAATCTCATCTATTTTCGTCAAAAAAAAATACAGCTAAAGCATAGGCTTCGCTGTATTTTTTAACGTTCTTATTCTTTTTTTGCTGCACGTGATTCTGTCATTTGCTTCCAAACAGAACCTTTTGCTTCCTCGCCTTGCGAAATACGAGCGATTGCCATCTTCACTTGTAGTTTTACTTCAAATTCGCTGTCATCACTTGCTTCATTTAAAGCTGGAAGGGCGACTTCTGTACCTGTTTCATACAAATACATTGCAGCACGCCAGCGAACGAGCTTATTACGGTCTTTAAGTGATTCCAACATCGCAGACTCAAATTCTACAAAGCCGAGGTCGCTTATGCAATCCCCTGCTGTACGGCGTACTGATGAGCTCTTATCATTTAATGCTTGTACTAATAAAGGTACAACTGCAACATCATCCACCATACCTAAGTAAATTGTTGCTAAGCGGCGGATTGACATTTTTTCATCTTGTAGCGCTTTATCAAGTAACGATAGGTCATCCACTTCTGGGTTAGCCATTTGCTCAAGCAATTGGAAGCGCATTTCCCATTCATCTACTGAAAATTCTTCTAAAGTTACTTTCCGTTTACGTGACTCCACAACATCTTTTTTCGCTTTACTTGCTTCGATTAATTCATTAATACGCTGTTGTGGGAAAGATGCCTCTAGCTCTGCTACAATGCTATCGCCAATCTCTTTTTTATCACCGTAGCGAACACCATAATCCACCCATTTACGTTCATAAATATAGTTTTCATCCGTACTCATCGCTTCATTAAAAGCATTGATAAAACGTGCTGCTAGCCCAAAGCGTTGTTCACCAATACTATCAAACACTTTTACTTGTAATGGAATGCCTTTGAACATTTGAACATGTACATATTCTTCTCCGTAATGTTCGTCTGCTTGTTGTTGTTCTCCATTCTGAGCTTGCTCGTCCTCACCAAATGCAGTGCGAACTGCTGCCAAAATAGTTTCCCAGTCGAATTTCGCAATTCTTTCTACTGCTAGGAAATCTGCAACGTGATAAACACCTTTGACACCATTAATTGCTAGAATGTCCAGTACTTCCTTTGGTGCATTCGCTTTGTTTGCTTCGTTATAGTTATGAGCCTTTCCAAAAGGCAATTCATGATCTATGACAATTTTCATCGTATTGGGACTTGGTGTTGGTTCAATTGTTAATATGTTCAATTTAAAATCCCCCTCTTATCAGCCGACAATATCTTGTAAGTATTCCCAACGTTCAATAAGGTACTCATATTGTGCGTTTAGTTCTTCTAGCTTTGCAGTTAATTGTTGAAGTTTAGTGAAGTCAGAACCAGCAGTTGATACGCCTTCTTCTGCCACCATTATCGCTTCTTCAATTTTTGCAATATCAGCTTCAATTGTTTCCCACTCTTTTTGTTCTTTGAATGATAGCTTTTTCTTTTGCGTTTTCACTTTTTGCTCTTTTGATTTTTCAGCTTTTTCTTCTTTCACTGGTGCTGGGGCTGCTTCAAGTGCCGCTAAATAATCGCTGTAAATATCAAGGCTTTCATCAACACCACCACGACCATCTAAAATCCAAAGCTTTTTCGCGATACGATCTAAGAAAAAGCGGTCATGGGAGATAGTTACAACAACACCTGGGAATTGTTCGATAAAGTCTTCCAATACAGATAGTGTTGCAATATCTAGATCATTTGTAGGCTCATCAAGTAATAGAACATTAGGCTGTTCCATTAATAATTTCAATAGGTACAGACGTTTACGTTCACCACCAGAAAGCTTACCAATTGGCGTTCCATGCGCGTGTAGTGGAAATAAGAAGCGTTCTAGCATCGAAGCAGCTGAGTGACGCTCTCCTTCTGAGTCTTGAATATCATTTGCCGATTCACGAATGTACTCAATCATACGTTGCTTGTCATTCATTTGTGGCAGCTGTTGTGTGAAGTGGGCAATTCGAACAGTTGAGCCAACTTCTATGCGACCTTTGTCTGGTGTTATTTCATTAGCTAGCATTTTCAGTAATGTACTTTTCCCTGCTCCATTTGCTCCGATAATGCCAATACGGTCGCCTTGCTGCAATAAGAATGAAAAACCTTGAATAAGATGGCGTTCACCAAATGTTTTTGTAATATTTTCAGCTTCTAACACCTTTTTACCAAGTCTTGATGTTGCTAACCCAAGTTCAAGGCCCGTATCATCTGATTTGCGATCTAGATTATCAGATAGCTCTTCAAAACGCTGAATACGTGCTTTTTGCTTTGTAGAGCGTGCCTGTGCTCCGCGGCGAATCCATTTTAACTCTGAGCGATAACGGTTTTGCATTTTTTGTTGAGTCGCAATTGCCATTTCCTCACGGATGGCTTTGGATTCTAAATAGTCACCGTAGTTCCCGGTATGCTTGTACATTGTTTGGTCTGCTAGTTCATAAATATGAGTCGAAATTTCATCTAAGAAGTAACGGTCATGGGTGATGAAGATGACCGCTCCTTTTAAGCGCAACACCATTTCTTGTAGCCATTCAGTCGATTGCACGTCCAAATGGTTTGTCGGTTCATCTAATAGATAAAGATCTGCAGGCTCAATAAGCACTTTTGCTAGCGCTACACGCTTTTGTTGCCCACCAGATAGATTTGTTACTTGCTCTTCAAACATTTCAATACCAAGCTTTGTAAGGGCTGTTTTTGCTAAAGCGTTGACATCCCAAGCTTGCTGTGTATCCATTTCTTGTTGCAGACGGAATAATTGCGCCTGTAATTGCGCTGATTCTGGATTTTTGCCAAGCTCTTTAAGTGTGTCTTCATAATCACGGTTTAGTTTTAAGATCGGTGAGTCACCTGAGAATACAGCTTGTAACACTGTTTCTTGTTGTGCGAATTCCGGATTTTGTGGTAAGTGGGCGATGCGATATTTGTTTGGATGATCTATGTCAATATTATCTGCATCCAGATCACCAGCTAAAATGGACATAAGTGTCGATTTGCCGGTGCCGTTAATGCCGATTAATCCAGCACGTTCCCCGTCATAAATAGTAAAGTCGATATTTTCGAATAAAGTTTTGTCTCCAACCGTTTTAGTTAAGTTAGATATAATTAAATGGCTCATAGTTCCCCGTCTCTTTCGTTTTTAAGCTGTTTTAAAAAGCATACCATAAATTCATGTCGTTCCTTAGCCATCTGCTTGCCTTTAGTTGTAGTCATTAAATCTTTTAGCAATAATAGCTTTTCATAAAAATGCGTGACAGAGGCTGTTTGCTTCTTGCGATAGTCTTCTACCGACATATTATAACGTGCTTCCTCTTGGTCATCATAGAGCTTACGACCTTTTGCTCCACCGTACGCAAATGTTCTTGCAATGCCTACTGCCCCGATGGCATCTAAGCGATCTGCATCACGTACGATTTGTGCTTCAATTGATTTGGTTTCTAATTGGTTACCTCCATTATATGAAACAGAAGCAATGATTTCTCGAATTATGTGTTGCTTTTGTTTAGATAGATCAAGCAGTTGTAAAATTCGTTGTTCGTTTTCCTTTGAATCTGTATATTTTGAATCACTAACATCATGTAATAATACTGACAGTTCTACTATTTCAGCATTTGCCGAAGGTTCTGTTTTTAAGATAGCTTTTGCATTTTGCATAACTCGTTCTATATGTTGCCAGTCATGACTAGCATCAAACTGATCATAAATATCCTTTACTAATTGTTTGCATCGTTCTACAATCGTCAATTTTTTTCCTCCTAAATAAAACAGCTACCTTCTATTATAAAGGTAGCTGTTCACTTTGTTTCATTTTTATTTTATTTTAACGCTAGTTCTAAATCTTCCAGTAAATCTTCTACATCTTCAATACCTACTGAAATGCGCACAAGTCCATCCACTATTCCTAGTTCAGCACGACGTTCTGCAGGAATTGAAGCATGTGTCATACGCGCAGGAATAGAAATTAAACTTTCTACAGCACCAAGGCTTTCTGCTAATGTGAAATAACGCAATTTCGAAAGCATTTCATCGGCTTTTTCTGCACTTCCAACATCAAAAGAAATCATACCTCCAAAGCCAGTTGCTTGTGTATTTTGTATTTCATGACCTGGATGATGTATTAAACCAGGATAATACACTTTCCCTACCTTGTTATGTTGCTCCAAGAATTCTGCGATTCTTCGTGTATTTGAATTTACTTCTTCTATTCGAATGGGCAAAGTTTTTATTCCTCGTATTAATAACCACGAATCTTGAGGCCCTAATATAGCACCTACAGAGTTTTGAACAAAATGTAATTGTTCTGCAAGTTCTGCACTATTTACAACAACAAGTCCTGCTACTACATCACTATGGCCACCAATATATTTTGTTGCACTATGCAATACAATATCAGCACCTAGTGTAATCGGCTGTTGTAGGTATGGGGTTAAAAATGTGTTATCTACGATTGTTAATAATTGATACTGTTTTGCTAAAATACTTACTTGCTTTATATCTGTAATTTTTAATAATGGGTTAGTTGGTGTTTCAATATAAATTGCTTTTGTATTTGGTTGAATGGCGTCTTCAACAGCCTGAATATTTGCTGTATCTACAAAACTTGCCTTTATACCAAAGCGATTTAAAACTTTCGTGAAAATTCTAAAAGTTCCACCATAAACATCATCAGTAACAATAATATGGTCACCTTGGTTAAAAAGCATAACTACTGAGCTTATAGCAGCCATTCCTGAACTAAAAGCGAATCCAGCATGTCCCTCTTCAAGATCACTTATTAATACCTCTAACGCATGGCGTGTTGGGTTGCCTGTTCGAGAATATTCATATCCATTAAACTTACCAACTGCATCTTGTTTATAGGTACTAACTTGATAAATAGGAGTTGAAACCGCACCTGTTGTTTCATCACCAACAATACCAGCATGTATAAATTTTGTTTTTGCTCTCATTTAAATAAGCTCCTCTTCAAATAATTCATATATTGATTGACTTAAATAGCGTTCACTTGAATCAGCAAAAATAGTAACAATATTACTTCCCGGCTTTGCTACTTGTGCTTCAAGTAGCGCTGCATGGAAAGCTGCTCCAGCGGAACTTCCTACAAGTAAACCTTCTTTTTGGGCCAATTCTTTTAATGCGTGAAAAGCATCTTCATCCCTTATAGTATGGATGGCATTAAAATATGATGTATCCATATAATCTGGTAAAAATTCCATCCCAATACCTTCCGTAACATGTGCCGATGCCTCTCCGCCATTTAATATGGAGCCAACTGGTTCTACAATAACCGTTTTTAATTTGCCATTTTTTGTTTTTAAGTAACGGGCTGTTCCCATAAAGGTACCACCCGTGCCAGCTCCAGCTACAAATACATCGATATTTCCATCTAAATCTCTCCAAATTTCTGGACCAAGTGTTTTTTCATAAGTTGCAGGATTTGCAGGATTTGAGAACTGAGATGGTGAAAAGGAATTCGGGATGGCTTCAACTAGTTCATTTACCCTTTTTATAGCCCCTTCCATACCGAATTCTGTTGGTGTATTAATGATTTCTGCTCCTAAAGCTTTCATTAATATTTGTTTTTCTTGACTAAATTTTTCTGGAATAACAAATATTACACGATACTTTTTGCCTATTGCAGCAAGTGCTAAACCAATCCCTGTATTACCAGCGGTCGCTTCAATAATGGTACTACCAGGTCGTATTATCCCGAGTTCTTTCGCATCCTCCAATAAAGAAATTCCTAGGC
This sequence comes from Viridibacillus soli, assembly GCF_016612995.1. Taxonomy (GTDB): domain Bacteria; phylum Bacillota; class Bacilli; order Bacillales_A; family Planococcaceae; genus Viridibacillus; species Viridibacillus soli. Next base: position 38,120 of record NZ_JAEOAH010000008.1, on the reverse strand, counting down.
GATCTTTGACACTACCGCCAGGATTTAAATATTCTAGTTTCGCAAATATTCGGCAATTATTAGGAATCTCAATATGTGTAATTTCCATTAATGGCGTATTACCAATCAATTGATGAACATTGTTATACAAAGTCATGTTTATCCCACCTTTTTAATACATCATTTATTAATAGTCTCTCTAGTCTTGGTCGCTTCCATATACCAAACATAATCGTTTAATTGATTAAAAATGACATCAAAACCCGCTTCTTGAAACATCGTTTGCAACTTTGGAATCGTTGTATAATACTCACGCTCTAGATCATCTGCCACTGCATGGAAGTCGCGTGCTCTCTCCTTTTTCACCTGTGCCAGCTTATGTTCTTCAGATGCAAATGCTGTATCTGCGAAAATAATTTTCCCTCCCGCTTGTAATAACTTTGCGTATGTTTTTAGCACTTCTTGTTTTTCTTCATCCGTTAAATGGTGAAAAACATAAGTGCTAACAATTGAATCTATTACTTTATCTTCAATTGAGAAGTTTTGTAAATCGCCGTCGACAAGCTGAATATTAGGGCATCGTCTACCCGTAATTTCACGCATGGACTCATGCGGTTCGATTCCAATGACATCTCTTCCTGCTGCCACCAGTTTAAGTGTCAAGTTTCCTGTTCCAGTACCAAATTCAATAACGGTACCTGTTGAAGCATTTGCGACTTTTTCTAATATATTTTCATATCCTTCGAAAACATCACGATATTCTTTATCCTGACCCGTCACTGATGATTCATACGACTTCGCCCAATCATCAAAAAGATGAATAAATTCTCTTCCCAATTTTACACCTCTATTATCATCATTATTATTCTTATTTATTTACTTGGTATTAAATTGAAGTCTATCATATTACACCTTTATATTCCAGTACAAACTCTTTCTTCCACTATATGATCTTGAAGTCTATTTGGTGAAAATTTTTTCAGATTTGGAAAAGCAATAAAAAAGAGCTAGCTAAAGTTTATTTTAATAAACCTTTAGACAGCTCTTCATTCAATTCAATAATTAAAATAGACCAATAGCATTACCGTCAGCGTCTACATCCATTTTCAATGCTGCTGGTACTTTTGGTAATCCTGGCATTGTCATTATGTCACCAGTCAAGCACACGAGAAATTTTGCACCAAGTTTTGGAATGATTTCACGCACTGTTACTGTGAAGTTTTCTGGACGTCCTAATAATTTCGGTTGATCTGATAAAGAATATTGTGTTTTCGCCATGCATATCGGCAGTGCATCCCAACCGAATTTTTCGATTTCTGCCATTTGTTTTAATGCTTTATCTGAAAATTGCACGCCTAGTCCACCGTATACTTTTTGTACGATTGTACGTACTTTTACTTCAATTGAAACTGATACGTCATAAAGTGGGGCGAAGTTATTTTCTTCATGAATAACTGATAGTACTTGTTTGGCTAATTCAATACCACCTTTACCGCCTTCTTCCCATACATTCGTACGAGCGATTTTAACGTTGTTTTCTTGACACCATTCTAAAATAGTAGCAAGTTCAACTTCCGTATCTGTGATAAAGCGATTTAAAGCGATAATTGGTTCTACGCCGAAGGTACGAATTGTTTCCACATGCTTCGCTAAATTTTTGATACCTTTAGTGATTGCTTCTATATTTTCTGCCTTTAACTCTGTTTTTAGCGCACCACCATGCATTTTCAATGCGCGTGCAGTGGCTACAATAACGACTGTGTTCGGTTTAAAGCCACCTTGTACTGCTTTAATATTCATGAATTTCTCTGCACCTAAGTCCGCACCGAATCCCGCTTCCGTTACCACGATATCAGCGAGTTTCCGTGCTGTATTTGTTGCTTGAATTGAATTACAGCCGTGTGCGATATTAGCAAATGGTCCACCGTGAATAATAGCTGGTGTCCCTTCTATTGTTTGCACCAAATTTGGTTTGAAGGCATCTTTTAGTAGAAGTGTTAGTGCTCCTTCCACACCTAAATCGCGTACAAATATAGGTTCACGATCAAAGGTGTAGCCGATAACAATATCAGAAATACGTTTTTTCAAATCTTGTAAATCTTTTGCTAAACAGAAAATAGCCATTATTTCTGAAGCTACTGTAATGTCAAAACCATCTTCTCGTGGTGTACCTTGCACAGGCCCACCTAAACCAATAACAATATTACGAAGTGCTCGATCATTCATATCTAAGCATCTTTTCCATATAATACGTCGTGGGTCTATTTGCAAAACGTTACCTTGCTGGATATGATTATCTATTAATGCAGCGAGTGCATTGTTTGCTGTTGTAATGGCGTGAATGTCTCCAGTGAAATGGAGGTTAATGTCATCCATCGGTAATACTTGTGCGTAGCCACCACCAGTTGCCCCGCCTTTCATGCCCATTATAGGACCGAGTGAAGGTTCACGCAATGCAACTACGACATTTTCATTTAGTTGTTTAAGTGCATCAGCTAAACCAACTGTCACAGTTGATTTTCCTTCGCCTGCAGGTGTTGGACTGATCGCTGTTACAAGAACCACTTTTGCTTCAGTTGCTTTTTGGGGTAATTTTAATGGATTGATTTTCGCTTTATAATTCCCGTAAAGTTCTAATGCTTCTTGCGGTATACCTGCGTTCTTTGCAATTTCTGTTATTGGACGCATTGTTGCATTTTGTGCAATTTCTAAATCTGATAATGGTTGAGCAATTTTAGACACAGCAGATCCCTCTTTCATTTACTTTTAATAAAGTCAGATAGTAAGATGTAAATCTTCGTGATTTTGCCATCTAACCCTATTATAAAGTACTTTTTCCAGCAAATCATATGCTAATTCGACAATCAATTGACATTTTTTATCTTATCATGTATAGTTTATCCATCATTTCACTAATAATGTGTGATGATTTTCACGCTTGAACATTCTGTTTCATACGGGAGGAACCTACATGCAACAAGGAAAAGTAAAATGGTTCAATAACGAAAAAGGTTATGGTTTTATAGAGTACAATGATAATGAAGATGTATTCGTCCATTTCACTGGTATCCAGGAGGAAGGTTTCCGCACCTTAGAAGAGGGACAAGATGTAAGTTTTGATATTATCGAAGGTAATCGTGGTCCACAAGCTGCGAACGTGATGAAAATATAATGGGTAGCAGCTATTCTACAAGTATTTCTTGAGGAATAGCTTTTTTTACGTATTTTTTATACAATAACAATCATTTCTACACGATATTAACATAACTATTTTTTATCAAAAAAACTGCCATGAACTATGTCATGGCAGTTTCATTATGAAATTACTTTTTTCACTTCAAGTCTTACAATTTGATGCATATTCACATCTTGAATAGTAAATTCATAGCCTTCTGCTTCGTACTTTTCGCCTTTAAAGATACGATCATGATTTGTCATGAACCACCCCCCGATTGTATCGATATCATCATCATGAATATCGATATGTAAAAGCGCTTCTACTTCATCCAATCGTAGTTTAGCATCAAGATTATAATGATTTTCAGCTATCTTTTGCACTTCAGGTAGTTCATCATAGTCAAATTCATCTTTAATATCCCCAACAATCTCCTCAATGATATCTTCAATAGTTACAAGACCCGATGTACCACCATACTCATCCATAAGAATAGCCATATGAATGCGCTTTAATTGAAATTTAAGTAATAAATCACTGATAGGTACTGTTTCAATAATTCGAATAACTGGTTGCATAAAGTTGGTCATTGGTTTTGTTGCATTCGTTTCATCTAAGATGAATGCTGTTAACAACTGCTTCATATTAACGATGCCTATAATATGATCCTTATCACCATCTACGACTGGATAGCGAGTATATTGTTCTACATTGATGACATCAAATACTTCCTTCAGCGTTAGTTCTTTATCAAGGCTAATAATTTCCGTTCTAGGGACCATAATTTCCTTTGCAATACGATCATCGAATTCGAAAATACGATTTACAAAACTATATTCAGAGCGATTAATCTCACCGCTCTTATAGCTATCTGACAAAATCATGCGTAACTCTTCTTCACTGTGGGCAGCATCAGACTCTGACTCCATTTTCAAACCGAATAAAGCGGTTAAACCTCTAGCAGAACCATTTAATAATTTAATGAATGGATACATAATATTATGGAATAAAATAAGTGATCCAGCTGTTTGCAATGTGACCGTTTCAGCTTGTTGAATCGCTAATGTTTTTGGGGCAAGCTCTCCGACTACAACGTGCAAAAATGTAACGATTGAAAACGCAATAATAAATGATAACACTGAAGAAATACGAGCATCTAAGCTGAATATCTCGAACAGTGGTTTCAGGATAGCTTCAATAGTCGGTTTCCCCAACCACCCAAGCCCTAATGCCGTAATCGTAATGCCAAGCTGGCAAGCTGATAAATACTCATCTAAATTATTCGTGACCTTTTTTGCTTTAATCGCCTTTTTATTGCCTTCAAGGACGAGCTGGTCGATCCTAGTTGATCTCACCTTTATAATCGCAAACTCCGACGCTACGAAAAACGCGGTAAATGCGATTAGTATTATGAAAACAACTAACTTAATGGCTATATCATTGTCCAATCATGTTCTTTATATCTGATCTGATCCTTATTCAGATTCAGAATAAAGAATTCACCTCCTAAAATAAGTTACTATTATTAATCTATAGGAAAGTATATGTAAATTGCAATTAAGATGATGTTTATTTTTTATTTTTTTTATTTATCTGAACATTTTTTTATACAGCAAATATAAAATAACGACCAACGTATGATTTTACGTTGATCGCCCTAAATAATTTATCCTCAATTATATTGTTGCTGAAAGAGCGAAAAATTCATTGTATAGTGCTTGTAATATTTTATTTTCAAACTCTTTACGAACACCGAATACGAGACTAACTTCAGAAGATCCTTGGTTAATCATTTCAATATTAGCGCCTGTTTTTGAAATGGCTGTCGCAGCACGCGCCGCTAAGCCTGTATTGTTATTCATACCTTCTCCCACAATAACAATCATTGAGAAATCATGACGGAAATGTACATCATCTGCATATAATTCTGTTTCAACACGCTTTACGATGCGATCTTCTTTATCAACAGTTAGTTGATGGCTACGAATAATAACAGAGATATCATCCAAACCAGAAGGAGTATGCTCATATGAAATATTCTCTTCTTCTAAAATTTGGAGTAATTTACGTCCAAAACCGATCTCACGGTTCATCAAGTATTTACTAACAAATAAAATTGAGAAACCACTATCAGCTGAAATACCGGTTACCGGGCGGCGATTTGTTTTACGCTCGGAGACGATACGAGTTCCCGGTGTAGATGGGTTATTCGTATTTTTAATACAAACGGGAATACCCACTTTATAAACGGGCATTAATGCTTCGTCATGGAAAACTGAGAAACCTGCATAAGATAACTCACGCATTTCACGGTACGTAATTTCTTGAATTTCAACTGGACAATTCACAACTTTGGGATTTGCACAGAACACTGAATCTACATCAGTGAAGTTTTCGTATAAATCAGCTTTTACAGCTGCCGCTAAAATAGATCCAGTAATATCTGATCCACCACGTTCAAATGTACGTAATACACCTTCTTCTGTATAGCCAAAGAAACCTGGGAACACAACAATTTCTTGTGAATCCTTTAAGGCACTCAAATTTTCGTACGCTTTTGGCAATGCTTGTGCTCGAGCTGGTAAGTCATTAACGATTAAACCACTTTCAAGTGGATTCACATATTTTGCTTCTAAACCGATGCTTTTGAAGTAAGCTGCGATCATTTTCGCATTATTATCTTCTCCACTCGCTTTTAAGCTATCCATTAAGAATTCGTCACTTACTGATCCAACTTGCGCAATACGTTTACGTAAATCCGCTTCAATGACGTCACAAATAACATGATCTAAACCAAGACCCTTTGCATTATTTTCATAGCGCTTTACGACGTTTTTTAATTTCTCTTCAACAGCACCTTGTTGTAATGTAGCGTTTGCTAATTCTATTAATAAATCGGTTACTTTTGTATCATCACTAAAACGTTTACCAGGAGCGGAAACGACAATTAGGCGTCTTGAATGGTCAGATTGTACGATTGCTGCTACCTTTTTAATTTGTTCTGCACTTGCAACTGAAGTTCCACCAAATTTACATACTTTCATTTCATCATATCCTTACATTGTTTATTTGTATATTTGTATCCCTGTAAAAAACAGTTGTTTCTTCACAGTGTACAAATACTAACTGTAGTAGTCAATGAATATTTACAAATCTATATAAGAAGATGTTAAAATAGCACGATTATTACAATAATTCAGTAATTGTTATCCAATGTTACTAGCATCGGCCATTTATTTCAACAAAAAAAACACCAAAAGGTAAAAACTCTTGGTGTTTGGAAGATAGAAGTAGGTTATTTAGTATAAACTTTTAGTAGTTCTTCGCCTAAAAAGTGTAGCTGCTCCCCTACTGTACATGATTCAATACAGAAACGATGGGCTCCAGTTTTACCTCGGTCTTTACGAAGTTGATTTTTCACGAAGCAACCTTCACAATAATTTTCCACGATTTCGTCAATTTCCTTTATGACGGTTACTTTGTCCATCAAATCGATTCACCTCAAAATTTCAGTATTTTTTTATTTTACTATTTGGAGAAGACAGTTTCAAATATTTTCTCCTTACAATTGCTTATTAGTTTACGTAGTCTATACTAGTCCTATTCCGACTCTTTCCCTTTTCATTCAACATGTCATAAAATAGACTGTAGAAGTAAATATGATATAGCAGGTGACTTAATGATTGAATTGTATATTGATGCAGCAACTGCAGGGAATCCTGGACCGAGTGCAATCGGTATTTTCATTAAAGGTGAAGGCCAGCTGATTAAAATCGGTGAATCCATTGGAGAAAATGATAACCATACGACCGAATTTATCGCGCTCGTTCAAGGTTTAAAGGAAGCCTTGAAATTATCAACAGGCATTATTTCTGTTCGCTCGGATTCAAAGATTGTCGTTGCGTCTATTGAAAAGGAATATGTCAAAAATGAGGCATATAAGCCTTATTTAGAAGAGGCGCTTGAGCTATCTAGAAAATTCGATTTATTTTTCATCAAATGGATTCCCGATTCAGAAAATCGTGCCGCAGATGCCCTTGCAAGAGAAGCATTACGCACAAATCAAAAAAGGCAAACTCCTAAGTAGAGTTTGCTTTTTTCTCATTTGCGTCACCATATATGCAATGGCTTCAATTGAAACAACAAATGCGGCAAAAAGATATACTGCAACGATACCAAGTAGCCATGAACCAAGAGCAACTCCTACATCAAATAATGTAAAGAAAGTAGCTGTCGCATAACCGGAAGGTCTTGGATCAGTTGATTGAATCGTCATTGATTGGAAGCTTGGTACAAGTGCTTTAACCAAGACCAACTTGGCGCTTCTGTAAACGCCATCAATTTGCATTTTCTTTATTTATTTTGATTTGCAGCTATATTCAATAATGCACCAATTGCTCCACTAAAGCCGTGGTCATTTAAAAAGATTGGTGTTTTCTTTTTCAATTTCGTGTAGTTGGCGATAATCTTTTTTAATGCTTCATTTTCGTTTAAAGTCGTACCAATATAAATAATATGTTCGACCTGATTTTGCTCAGCAAGTTGGATACTTAGCGTCGTAATAACTTCCCCTACTAAACCTTGCACTGTTGCTAGAATATTTTCAGTCGGATGATTTTTCGTTTGGTCGATTCCCATTTTACCAAAGTTACTTGCCGTTAACGTGCCTGAAATCGGTGTATCCATACCTTGGTATATATCTTGCACTAACAAGTCCATCTCCTGTCTCTCACCAGACTGTGCTTGTTTTATAATGTCATTATAATTATAAATACCTGTCGTTAATGCTGCTAAACCGACAAGTGTTCCACCACCAATGCCAGTACCCCCGACACGGCTATGCGTTTCACCATCCATATAATGAATGGAAGTGCCTGTCCCGACATTTGTTATGATGCTTCGGTCAAATTGATGACCCTCTTGCATAAGTTGATAACGAACCCCTTTTAATGTTGCTTCAAATTCAACTATGTAATGGATGGATTTAACCGATTTCAGTAAATCTTTGACTTGCTCGGCTCGTCCACCTGTTATGCCAATCTCTTCAATCTCAGGTTGTTTGCTGATCCATTCCGTCACAGCATGTAAATCATTCGAAGGGAAATGCTCTAACACTAGCTCGCCAAATTCATTTACATAAGCTAATTTCGTTAGAGTTCCCCCAGCGTCTATTCCAATTGCCTTCGTCATACAATTCTCCTTTATGATCGCCCTTTCTAAACTTTACTGCTATGAGCAATTTTGTGCAACGATTTCCTATGAAGTTCTAATTTTTATATCCTTCTACTTATTTATTTGGAAAAAACGACATTACCTGCAACGATAGTTTTAAGTGCCACTGCATCTGGAATTTCATCCTCATTACAAGTAAATAAATCTTTGTCAAAAATCGAAAAATCCGCATCGAAGCCTTGTTGAATCATACCTCTAACAGCTTCCTTACCAATCGCCTTCGCACTGCCTGTTGTATAAAGCGAAATTGCTTCAAAGCGTGTAAGCTTTTCTGATGGTATAAAGCCATCATGTGCGTGCTCTCGTTTTTTCCTAGCAATTGCTGCGTGAATGCCCAGTAATGGATTGACCTCTTCAATCGGAGCATCTGAACCGCCTGCGCATATTAAATCATGTTCTAAAAAGCTTTTAAACGGAAACATCAACTGAGCACGTTGTTGACCAACCTTATCTACAACCCACGGGAAATCCGAAAGAATAAATTGTGGTTGAACATCTAAAATGACGGGTAACTTACGCATGCGTTCAATCAATTCTTTATTCACAACACTACAGTGAATGAGACGATCCTTTTTGCCGTTTGTTAATGGGTTCGCTTCAATTACTGTTAATACTTGAGCAAGCGCGGCATCACCGATAATATGAACTGCAACAGCTTCGTCATAGTGTCTGGCCATTTTCACAAGCTGATTTAATTGCTCAGCTGTATGTATAAATAATCCCTTATTACCTGGCTGATCAGAGTACGGTTCAAGTAATGCCGCTGTAGCGCCACCAAGTGCCCCGTCTGAGAATATTTTCATCGCACCGGGTTCAATGTAAGGCTCAGCGTATTTGGTATTTGTCGTCATCATTTCTTTAAACATAAGATGATGCCTTAATAAATGTGCCCTAAAATTTTTCTTTTTACCAATTACTTCAACAAAAGCTTTTAGTGGATTCGAAAAATGCCCATAGTAGCTCATATCTTCTGTATGTCCGCCTGTTAAACCGAGTGACAGCATATGATTGACTGCAAGTTCTAGTGCGTCTGACAATGAATATTCTTGATTAGAAGGTATTTGATCTAAAACTTTATAAAGTGCTTGGTCATATAATAAACCAGTTAACTGACCATTTTTGTCACGGCCGATTTCACCACCAGATGGATTTTGCGTTTCTTTTGTAATACTACCTGCAAGCATGGCGGAAGTGTTCGCAAGTAGGACATGGCGGCATACACGTTTTAACACAATCGGTGCATGGCGGATATCATCCAATTCCTGTGCAGTCGGTATGCGTTGGTCAGTGAATTGAAATTCATTCCACCCCTCAGCAATTAACCATTCATCCTCAGAACGATTAGCCGCAGCAAGTTTAATTACTGCTAACATCTCATCTGCAGATTTTACTGTCGTCAGATCTAATCGTAAAAGTTTCTCTCCGTGCCCAATCATATGTAAATGACTATCTACAAATCCGGGATACATTACCGCTCCCTGCAAATCGATTATTTCAGTCGCTAGTGATTTGAGCTCCTTATATGCTCCTATCTTTTTAATCTTACCATCCTCGACAAGAACTGCTTCCACTGTTTCCCCATCTTGCTGCATCGTGTAAATTTTGCCACCAAACCATAATTGACTCACTTTACCACCCCTTCTTTATTTTAAATATTTCCCAAATATCCCTATTATATCATTTGAATTAAAAAAAGCGCATGGATGAAGGTATTCTTCCATGCGCCTTAAATTGTTATGATTCTAATAGAATTCGATTAATTCATATAGGATCTTTTTTGATTTTTTATCTTTTGATAAAATATGGCCTCTATTCGGTGCATAGTAATTGATGAGACCATTCCCCATATCAATTTCGACGACATTTTTAAATGTGCCCGCCTTAACCGTCATAATTTTGTCAATCGCCAAAACGGTTGCAGTAGATTGCATTGTTTTGAATTTCTTTCCTACTGTTAACGGATATTGAATAATCGGTGACTCTTCACTACCAATTAATAATTCTTTTTTAGATTCAATAGAATAACCAATATGCTTGGTCGTACCATAAGTACGATCAAATAATGTGATATCCCATTCACCCCCGCCTTTACTTTGCCAGAATGAATATGCTTTTGAGGTTGCGTCACGATAAACATACATATAGTTTGAAGCCATATTCAAGCTATATTGATAGTTAAGCTGTTTTACAGGTTTGGTAGCATTAGTCGACAAATAAGAAGATTTTACATAAGCTGGATATGATTGATATACAATTTTAGACCAACCATTTGTAGTCGATAAAACTTGTACTGTTTCGTTCTTTTTTAACATACCTAGCATTTTACTAGCTGGAGATGCTGAAGCCCTTACGTTTAATAGATCTACATTGACGTACATTTTTTTACTGCTCGTAGAGTCATTCGTATATGTAATATATACGGCCGAAATATATGCAAGCTTCCCTTTAAATTTTATATTAGCCCAGCCATTTTCAATTTTTAATACACTTACTGTTGAATCTTTTTTAAGTTGCCCTAATAATGTAGATGAAGTAGTGGCTTTGGCGCGAACATTTAGATTATCTACATTGACAATAGCTGTTTTTACTGCTGCATCAACCTTATTCATTGGAATAATTACACTTACAAACAAGGATAAGACTATTACAAGTAATATCATTTTATTAGTTCTCATTACACATATCCTTTCCATTTAATGAACATAACTTAAAACAAATGATATAAGTTGTATAGAGAGAAGATGGAACCAGATACTACCCTTTATCAACACCACCTATAACCCCACTATTTGAATTTAACTAACAATCCATTCACTATTTATGCATCAGCTGGTTGGCCAAGACGAGAAAGTGGTGTTGCTTAAACTATAGCTTCTACGTATACAGCCCAATCTTTTAAAACAGCAGTCATTAGTGTTTCGATAATGCCTGGGAATAAAGCGTGCACGTGCACGTCAAATTTACCAAATGCAGTTGCAGCTGCTTTAGAAATTGCAGATACAGAACCTTTAGATGCAGAGTATGTATTTAAGCCCATACTGATTTGTGCAGTGAATGAAGCAATGTTAACGATTGAACCATTACCATTTTCTTCTATTACTGCAGAAACGTGTTTCATACCTAAGAAAAGTCCGAATGCGTTAATGACCCGTCTTCAACTGTAATAGTATCTATTGTTTTTCTGATGAGATTCCAGCGTTATTAATATGGATATCAATTGAACTGAATTTTTCATTGCTATTAGAAATCATTTGTTGATTTGAAATAAAATCCGATAAAAACAGTTAGCTTATTGAGTGTTTGAATAATAATGTTATTTAAAATGTAAGCCGATACTGATGATGGTGAAAAATATTTAATGTTAAAAGGTTTATATAAACTATATTACTGGATGATGGCACTGCTTATTTTACTAAGTTTTGGATTAATGTTTTATTCTATTCTTACAGAGCAATCGCAGATAATTTCTATTATTGGAATTGGTTGTATTTTATTATTTATGCAAACGTTTTATGCGTTAAGTTTAAAACCTAAAAAAGCAATTCTTTAATCCAGCACAATCACCTCTATAGCTCTTAGAAGCAGTAGTTGTTTGGATAGGATATACAAAATCGGGCATTTCTTAAAGATTCGGATACCTAAATTATCAATCTATATTCTAAAACCAAAAGCTATTACAGAATGAAAGAGCATGTTTTAATCAAGCTTTGTTTAAAAACATGCTCTTTGTACGCTTTAATAGACAAGAGGATTAATCTTTTTTCTTATCAAAAAAACACCATTTATCTCCATTTACCTTCATCCATAGTTTAATTTCATACCGAAAATATTTTTACCCTTATCGATTGCAACTTCATTAATATCAGCAGCGATACCAATTGCACCTTCTCGAGCGAAGTTCTACCATTTTTTCTCCGATACCTGATGCACCTCCTGCTACGATTGCTACTTTGTTATCTAGTCTAACCATTTAAGTTACTATTTTCTAGTTGATTATAGCGGAGGGTGCTCGACTCCTGCAGGAAATGAAAGCGAACCGAGACACTGCACGGAGCGAAGGAAGCAGCTCGGTGCCTGCCCGCGGAAAGCGAGCATCCCGTAGCGGAAATCAACCTACCACTTTAATAGTAATGGTTAAAATTGCGTAATCAACACGCCTGACTATTTTTAAAGAAAATATTTAGATATCTAAAAATCTATGTATGCCGATAATATTTAGATATCTAAATATCATCATGATTTACTAACCATTATAAAAAATCTGCTTCGACTTCCATAGATTTAGTTGTATCTTTTTCGACATTTGATATACGATAGTATTGAACGTTTTTTTGATTGAACGGAGGAAGACAAATTGACAGAACAAAAAGCACTCTATAAAGAAGCGATGAACGTTTTAAAAGCAACAAGTCGCACATTTTTTATTCCCATTACATTTTTGCAAAAAGAAATGAAAACAACTGTTGCAACGGCATATTTATGCATGCGCGCCATCGATGAAATTGAAGACCATGAAGATTTAGATAGCGCCGTAAAAAGCGACCTTCTACGTCAAGTAAGTGCCATGTTACTAAAACCATTTGATAACGAAGCTTACTTATCATTAGTCAAACCATATGAAAACATACTACCTGAAGTAACCATTCGACTTGGTGATTGGCTAACTCTTTGTCCTGAAGGCATTCGTAAAACAATTGCTGCATCAACAAGTGAAATGGCTGAAGGAATGGCTAAATGGACAGATAAAAATTGGGTTGTTAAAACTAGAGAAGATTTAGATGACTACACATACTATGTAGCAGGTCTTGTAGGGACAATGCTATCAGATATTTGGCGCTGGGGAGCTGGCATTGAAACAGACCGTGAACTAGCAATCGGCTACGGACGAGGTTTACAAGCCGTTAACATTCTACGTAATCAAGATGAAGACGATAAACGCGGAGTGAGCTTCATGCCAGAAGGTTGGACACGCGATGATTTATTCAAATACGCTGAGGAAAACCTAGCAAAAGGTGATTTGTACAATAAAAGCATAAAAAAACGCAGCATCTTAATGTTCTGTAAAATCCCTTTAGCTCTTGCACACAAAACACTTCAAGCAATGCGTAACGGTCATGAGAAAATGTCACGTCAAGAAGTTGAACAAACTGTTGAGGAAGTAACGCAGGCCGATTAGCAAACAAGAAAACGTCCATTTAAGTCGTAAACTAACTTTAATGGACGCTTTTTATTCTATATCATTTGAAAAATAGTACTGCTCATTCTACTCTTCACTCAATTTTCCCAAGAAATATGTTACTGATAATTCCTAACAAAAAAGAAAATTATCATTTCTCATCCTCTTTTTTACCCCTTATCCAAAGTAGACTAGATGCTATCAAGCATACTAATGCAAATATTATCTTACTAAGCAAAACTGATTCACCATTAAAATAGCTAATAATTGAGGAACAGCAAAAATACTTGCTGATAATTTATCTGATCGTTTAAATCCCGCAGCAAATTCGTCATTCTTCAAAAGATTCACCTCATTCAAAATACCATCGATATTTATTTCAATAAATTCTATATAATATCTTCTAATAAAAGTATATTTGTTGGAGATTTTGTCTAGCTCTTATATTTCAGTAACTAGAAAGCACTTCCTCAATCCCTGAAATCATATCATAAGCTCCTTCAGAGGTGTTGACGCAGACAACGATTTTGCGATTTTGCTTAGGGTAAAATGCAGCATGAAAATTGACACCTGGATCATAACCCATTAACAAATACTTAGAAATTTCTTCACCATTTGTTTCAATCCAAATTCCGTAGCCATAGGATAATCCATCCTCTTCATGGGCATATGGTGTTAACATTTGAGTTGTTATGTTCTGAGACAAAAGAGTAAAGTTTGTCAACGCTTCCCATAGCTTCATCATATCTGTTGCCGTTACATAAGCTCCACCGTCTGAGCCTCCCTTTACAGGTAGAGAGTAAATATTCGTTTTCCATGAACCGTCTGCGTGATCGATATACCCAACCGCTGTTTTTGCAGGCAATGCATCCATCTCGAAATAACCTGAATCTTGCATACTAGCACGTTGGAAAATATTCTTTTCAACATATTCACTGAAACTTATACCACTCATCTGTTCAATAATCAGCCCTAACAAAATGTAGCCGGAATTATTGTATTGGAATTTTGCACCTGCAGGATATTTCATTTGCTCTTGTTGAAACAATGGTAAGAAATCTTGTAATCTTCTTATATGATACATAGGTGTCTTAATCCATAGTTCTTCAAAATCATCCATCACTTCTTCATCAAAATAATCCGGAACACCAGAAGTATGCGAAAGCAAATGGTGGACTGTTATATTTTCATCAAAATATGGGAATTCAACTGCTAAACAATCTTTTAATTTCGATTCAAAAGAGAGTTCTCCTTTTTCGACAAGCTGGCAAATAGCGATAGCTGTGAAAATTTTGCAGCCTGAGGCGATACCGTATTTTGTATTTGCTTCATTTTCGATTTTTTCACTTCGATTAGCATATCCGTAGCTTAAACTAGCTAGTTCATCTGTTCCCTGCTTCGCAAATATGGTACCTGAAAAAGGAATAGCTTGTTGAACAGATTGTATCTTCTTTAACAGTTTTTCTTGTTTCATATGTAATCCTCCTGTGTAGGAGATTTCTATCTATTCTAACCTCCTTTTAATATTTTACCATAAAAAGGGATAACTGAAATGAAATAATTGAAAATTCCACTTATTTTAGTATTTTCCATTCAAATACTGCTCCTGTAATTCATCCGGCACCATATTACCACCCGTTGCCCACACAATATGTGTTGCACTTGCCATTTTCATATTAAGCCCCTGCTTCGCTAAAAATGCTTGCCCTTCTTTTTCTAATATAACCGGCCCTTTCATACCAGCTAATGCAGAAGGCTCTAAGAAAATATCCTCGCGAACTTTCAGCTCTCGAAGTAATGTCAACATTTCATCATCTGTAATGGTATAACAACCGGCAAGAAGTGGCTCCATTATCCGACCTACAAAACCTGAAGCTCTCCCCACTGCTAGACCATCTGCTTCTGTTTTTTGTTCAATACCTAAGTCCTCCACGGCAATACCATCATGTAATCCAGTCATCATACCAATCATCATACAAGGGGCATTCGTAGGCTCTGCAAAAAAGCTATAGACATGCTCGCCAAATTCCGATTTCAAACCATATGCGACACCACCAGGGCCGCCGCCAACACCACATGGTAAATAAACAAATAGAGGGTGCTCTGCATCGACTATAATGTTCATTGCATTTAACTGGGATTTCAATCTTGAAGCAGCTACGGCATAACCCAAAAACAAGTCCTTGGAATTTTCATCGTCGATAAAATAGCACATCGGATCACTTTCCGCTTGCTCCCTGCCCTTTTCAACCGCTAAGCTATAATCCGTTTCATATTCCACGACTGAGACACCTTTTTCTCTCAGTAATGCCTTTTTCCACTCTTTTGCATCAGCCGACATATGTACAGTTACTTGGAAGCCAAGCTTTGCGCTCATAATACCAATACTCAAGCCTAAATTCCCTGTCGATCCAACAGCAATAGAATATTTTGAAAAAAATGCGCGAACTTTTTCAGAAGCAAACAATTCGTACGGCTCTTCTATAGAAAGAAGGCCCGCTTCTAGCGCTAGTTTTTCCGCATGTTTTAGCACTTCGTAAATACCTCCACGTGCTTTAATGGAGCCTGAAATTGGTAGTGCATTGTCACATTTCAATAGTAGCTTTCCTTCGATAGCGACATCATAACGGGACTTTAAAACGCTCTTCATCTCATTTATTACCATAATTTCCGATTCAATAATCCCCTTTGACAAAGCTGTCTCAGGGAAAGCATTCGCTATAAACGGGGCAAAACGTTGAAGCCTTCCTGCTGCATCATCAATAGCAATTTGGTTTATGCTTTCGTCAGCATGATTAATCCCTGCTTGTACGTTAAACTTCCCGTTTACCCAAAGTATTTCTTGGAGTGTCATAACTTTCTCCAAGTCTGGAAAATCGTTAACTAAACTACCTAATTTCACATTAAGCATTTATACTTCCTCCAAGTTCACTATTTTGTCAAAATCTCTTTGCATAAACGGCGAAAAGCATTAGTAAATTCTAAATTCGCCTCTTTGGAACGTTTTTTCGGTCCCTTCGTACGGCCTCCAGCCTGGCGGATTTTTTGCCCGAGATGGCGTGTATAAAGTAATTGTTCGATATTTTCCGACGTGTAATTTCTTCCATTTTGATCAATGGCATACCCTGATTTTGCTAAAACCATAGCTGCTAAACCGTAATCCTGGGTAACGACTATATCGCCTTTTTGTAAGCGGTTAACTAGTACAAAATCCACGGCATCGCTCCCCTTCGATACGATGACCGTGTCAGCTCCTTCACGCTCAATTTGATGGGCAGTATCACAAAAAATTGTTACTTTTAACTGAAATTCCTTCGCTATCTTTATTGTTAAATCAACAACGGGGCAACCATCAGCATCTATTAAAATATGGCTCACTTATCATTACCTCTTTTACATTTTATTTAAAGAACATTAACATTTGTAAGATATTTCTTAATTGTCTCTTTTGATACCACTTCATGTATAATTATTACTTGTTTCTGTATATTTATAAAATGATAATATTGAATTATTAGAAAAATAACGCTAATATATTGGAATAGGTCTTAAAAGATTACTGGGGGGTATTCAAATGGTCACAATTACGACAGAGTCACAGCAAATCGCAACACAATATATCGATGATGTGTTTAGCAAATTAAAAGCACATCACTCACATGAACCTGAGTTTTTACAAGCTGTTAAAGAGATTATCTATTCTTTAACTCCTGTTTTTGCTAAGCGTCCTGAGTATATGCAGGCTAGCCTTTTAGAACGTATCGTTGAACCAGAGCGCGTTGTTAAATTCCGTGTTTCATGGGTTGATGAAAGCGGTAAAGTACAAGTTAACCGTGGTTACCGTGTACAATACAGCAGTGCAATTGGACCTTACAAAGGCGGACTTCGTTTCCATCCATCGGTAAATGAAAGTATTATTAAATTCCTAGGTTTTGAACAAATTTTCAAAAACTCGTTAACTGGCCAACCTATTGGGGGTGCAAAAGGTGGTTCGGATTTCGATCCTAAAGGTAAATCTGATGCTGAAATTATGCGTTTCTGTCAAGCTTTCATGACAGAATTACATAAATATATCGGTCCTGATGTCGATGTTCCTGCTGGTGACATCGGTGTAGGAGCTCGTGAAATCGGCTTCCTATTCGGTCAATACAACCGTATTCGCGGCGCTTATGAAGCAGGCGTTATTACAGGTAAATTGCCGCGCTTTGGTGGTAGTTTAGCACGTAAAGAAGCTACTGGCTATGGTACTGTTTACTTCGTACAAGAAATGTTAAAAGAAATTGATATGACTTTCCAAGATACCAATGTTATCGTTTCTGGTTCTGGTAACGTTTCAGTTTATGCTATTGAAAAAGCACAGCAATTAGGTGCGAAAGTGGTGGCATGTAGCGATTCTAACGGCTATATCTTTGATCCAACTGGTATTAACTTGGATACTGTTAAACAAATTAAAGAAGTTGAGCATGGTCGCATTAAAGAATATGTTGAGCGTCATCCTGGTGCAACTTATACAGACGGCTGTTCAGGTATTTGGTCTATTCCGTGTGACATAGCACTACCTTGTGCTACTCAAAATGAAATTGATGAAGAATCAGCTAAAGTACTTGTTGCAAATGGTGTGAAAGTGATCGGTGAAGGTGCTAACATGCCTTCAACACTGCAAGCAATCAAAGTGTATTTTGACAATAATATTTTATTTGCCCCTGCTAAAGCAGCTAATGCTGGTGGTGTAGCTGTTTCTGCTCTTGAAATGTCTCAAAACAGCATGCGTCACTTCTGGTCATTTGAAGAAGTTGATGAGAAATTACATGAAATTATGAAATCAATTTATAAAAACAGTGTAGATGCTGCAAAAGAATTCGGCTATGAAGGCAATTTACTAATTGGCGCCAATATCGCCGGTTTCTTAAAAGTAGCAGATGCAATGGTTGCTCAAGGTGTTATTTAAGTGTAACATTTCTATCATATAAGCTTCAAAGCAGTAAATCCAAATGGGTTTACTGCTTTTTCGATGATTATTCGTCTTTTTTACATTGTTTTCCCTTTATTATGAAAAAAACTTTCATTTATGATTTAATTACTTTACAATAACATTGAAACGGAGGCTAAATGTATGGAACTTAAATATCAAGGAAAAACAAAAGATGTATATCAACTAGAGGTTGGCACTTTATTATTAAAATTTAAAGATGATGTTACAGGTGAAAATGGTGTATTTGATCCTGGTGCTAATACTGTAGGCTTAACAATTGATGGCGCAGGGCGTGCAGGTTTAAGTCTTACTACATTCTTCTACAAAAAGTTAAATGCAATTGATGTCCCTACTCATTTTATTTCTTCCGATATCGAAAATGCTACTATGACAGTAAAACCAGCAACTGTATTTGGTAAAGGTCTTGAAGTTATTTGCCGATTCCGTGCTGTAGGTAGCTTTTTACGCCGCTACGGTGCTTATATAGAAGAAGGTCAAACACTAGATTCTTTCGTTGAAGTTACGATTAAGGATGATGATCGTCTAGATCCACCAATCTCAGCCGATGCATTAGCTGAGCTTAATCTTCTAACTCTTGAAGAATATGCAATTTTGAAACAACGTACAGTAGAAATTTCAAACTTTGTCAAAGCTGAACTAGCTAAAAAAGGTTTGGAACTTTATGATATTAAGTTAGAATTTGGTCGCGATGCAGAAACTGGTGAAATTTTATTAATCGATGAAATTTCTGGCGGTAATATGCGCGCTTATAAAGGTTCAGAATATATTGAGCCATTACAACTAGAAAAAATAATGCTTGCAAAATAAGCATTACCTAGAGCTAGCCATATCATTTGGCTAGCTTTTTTGATGGAACAATACTATATCTTATAAATTATTTTACTTTACTAAATATTTGAAATATAATAGAGTTAATTCGAGATTCGTAATATTAAGGGAGAGATTTAATATGAAAAAGAGTTTTCCACCACGTATTGAAATACCAGTAGAACAAACTTGGGATTTATCCCCTCTTATTGCTTCAGATGAAGCTTTTTTCGCAGGCATTGCTGAAGTTGAACAAGACGCCCTTGCATTCAATCAAAAATACGCTGGCAACATTACGGATGCTGAAGCTGTCGTACAAGTATTGACGGACTATGAACAACTATACGTGAAGTTTGTTCCTTATAGTGCATATGCTAGCCTTTCTTTTGAAGTGGATAAAACGAATGATGAAGCTCAAATGCGTGCAAGTAAATTTGGTTCGGTCGCTTCTAAAGTTGGCAGTCAATTATCATTTGTAGATAGTGATATTTCTGCGCTTTCTACTGAAATTTTAGAAGAAGCTACTGCTATTGCTCCGCAATTTAAAAACTATATTCATCAAATAATCAAGAAAAAGGCATATCAGTTACACCCTGAAGTTGAAAAAACATTAGCAGCACTTAGCTCCTCTTTTGATGCGCCTTATGAGCTATATAATACGACAAAACTTGTGGACATGAAATTTGACAACTTTACTGCAAATGGAGAATCGTTCCCTTTAAATTACAGTTTATTCGAAGGTGACTGGGAATTGGAAACTGATGTTAACATTCGTCGTGCAGCATTTGAAGCTTTTTCAAATAAACTTCGTGAATATCAACATACAACTGCTAAAACATATAACACACATGTGACGACTGAAAAAACACTGTCTGATTTACGGGGCTATGAATCTGTTACAGATTACTTACTATTTGATCAAGAGGTCGACCGTACATTATATAACCGACAAATCGATTTAATTACTACAGAATTAGCACCACATATGCGACGCTATGCTAAGCTGTTACAAAAAGTGCATAATTTAGATAAAATGACGTTTGCTGATTTAAAAATCTCCTTAGACCCTGAATTTGAACCTATGATAACGGTAGAAGAATCCAAGAATTATATTGAAAAAGCACTTAGCGTTATGGGCGAAGATTATATGGAAATGATTGAAAAATCATATAGTGAGCGCTGGATTGATTTTGCACAAAATGAAGGGAAATCGACAGGCGCCTTCTGTTCAAGCCCTTATGGATATCATCCATATATTTTGATTTCATGGACGAGTCGCATGAATGAGGTCTTTGTTTTAGCCCATGAACTGGGTCATGCAGGACATTTTGTAAATGCGCATAAGAAACAATCACTTTTTAACAGTCGCCCTTCCACGTATTTCATTGAGGCTCCTTCTACAATGAATGAAATGCTAATGGCAAATTACTTATTAGAAACGGCGACAGATGCTCGCTTTAAACGTTGGGTCATCTCATCAATTATTTCCCGCACGTATTACCATAATTTTGTCACTCATTTGTTAGAAGCGGCATATCAACGAAAAGTGTATGATAAAATCGATGCTGGTGAGAGCGTAAATGCCAACGTATTAAATCGTATAAAACGTGATGTACTAGAAGATTTCTGGGGTGACGCAGTGGAAATTACGGAAGGTGCAGAACTTACTTGGATGCGCCAACCTCACTATTATATGGGCTTATATCCTTACACATATAGCGCTGGGCTAACAATTTCTACACAAGTGTCACATCGCATTTTAAATGAAGGTCAACCCGCTGTTGATAACTGGTTAGAAGTATTACAAGCAGGTGGCACTAAAACGCCTGTAGAGCTTGCCGGGATGGCCGGAGTCGATATTACGACAGATCAACCTCTTCTTGATACAATTTCCTTTATTGGTGATCTAATAGAGCAATTAGAAGCACTAACAGCTGAGATCGAAACAAGCGTTAAATAAATTAATAGTCAAAAGCATTTGTACATCACATAATACAATTGTAAGAGGGATTAGGCCAATCTAAACAGCCTTATCTCTCTTTTTTTACAACAAAGGAAACAGGACATCAAAATTCAATAGAGTGGTACTCTTTTCACACAGAAAAAACGGTCTGCAATTGCGACCGTCTTTCCATATTTATCTTATATATCGTGGTTGACGAAGTTTTACCCCTACTCCTAAGATGACGAGTAGAATCATACTAACACTCGGGATGACATACGCCATTTGAGGGAATGTTTGTTCAACAAATTGATCACCGTATTTGTCTGCTACAACCATATGACCAGCTGTGTAGGCAATCATTAAAGCACCAATCCAAATAAGAATCGGAAACTTCTCCATTAATCTAATGATCAATTGACTACCAAACACAATTAATGGAATACTTACTGCAAGTCCAAGAATAACTAGTCCAAGATGACCATCTGCTACACCTGCTACCGCAAGTACATTATCTAAACTCATAACGAAATCTGCGACAATGATCGTACGGATAGCTGTAAATAATGAGCTACCACCTTTCAAATCAGGGTCTTCTCCCTCAGATTTTATTAAATCCAATGCGATATAAAATAATAATAAACCACCGACCAATTTAACTAATGGAATTTGTAATAACCATACGGCGATGAATGTAAGTAATACACGCAAAATAATGGCTCCTGCTGTACCGATAAAAATGGCTTTTTTGCGTTGTGCTTTTGGCAGGTTACGACAAGCGAGCGCGATGACTACGGCATTATCACCACTTAAAATAATGTCTAGCAATATAATGGATAAGATTTTTGTTAGGAAAGCTGCATCCATTGTTTCGCCTTCTTTCTTTAAAGATATCTTTACAATTCTACTCTTTTCCCCAAAAATGAAAAGTAAAAACTATAGGACAGACTTCATCATATGAAAAAAATATATTCTTTATGTTCAATTAAAATGACAAAGCGAGCAAAGTAGTTACTTTGCTCGCTTGAAATATTGTATTTAACTCATTTTCAACATTACTTTTTAGGATTTCCTTTTTCAGGTGTATATTCTGTTATCCAATCACTGTAGCTTCCTGTGTAAAGCTGTACATTTGGATAGCCATCTTCTTTTAAAATCGCATATATAGGGGATGCCGTTACACCACTACCGCAATAAACGACAATTTGTTCATCTTTTTGAACAACATCATGCAATTTTTCAGACACTGTTAATACGCCATTCTCTTTTAACTGTTCCCAGTCAAAATTACGTGCTCCGGGAATATGACCCGCTACTTTGTCCAGTGGCTCTATTTCTCCAAGATAACGTGCATTTGCTCTTGCATCAAGTAGTACTTTTTTTACTTTTCCATCAACAATTTCTTTCACGCCTTCACGATTTACGTAAAGGTCATCTTGCCACTGAACAGTCAGCGTTGAAGGTGTAACTTCTTCATTTCCAGCTTGCAAGGGGACACCCGCCTCTTTTATAGCTTCATGCCCTTCTTTAACTATTTTAACGTTTTTAAAGCCACCATATTGAAGCATCCACCATGCACGTGTTGCAAATGGTGAACCCCCTTGATCATAGACAGCGATTATTTTGTCTGGGTCATAATGTAAACCACTACGTTCATATAGAGCCTGTAATTGCGCTTTTTCTGGCATTGGATGGCGTCCCGCGGTTTTTGTCATGTCTGAAAGATCTTGTTCCAAATCCCAGTACACTGCACCTTTCACATGCTCTTGTTCATACGTTCTTCTGCCTTCTTTTGCATTTTGAAGGTTAAATCGTGCATCTATCCAAATGGTGTTGTTGATATCTAAATCCTTTACCGAAATAAATACATTGCCCATTACTTCACAGCTCCTTCAAATAGTGATGCATAGATTTTTTTCCATTCAGCTAGTTTGCTCTCTTCTTGTAGAAGTTCGCGTTCTGTTGCGATTTGCTCTGTTGCTTGAACGCTTAAATGATGGCGTAAGCTTTCCGCTTCAGTAGAAATAACCGTATCAGACCAATTGTTCATACGTTTTGTTGCTGTGTTTAAATAGTTTTCTGCATCCGGTTTGGTTAATTGCTCTAACGCATCTCTCAATTTCACGCGATCGCCCTTTTCAAAAAATGATTTACTATTTTTAAAATGGGATTTAACCGATTCATATGGAGCTGGTTGTTCAAATGGACCTGTGAATTCAAGTATTGCTGGCTCTTCAGCTTCAAATGGCGTGAAGGAGAAGCTAGCATTAACATCCTTCAATTTTCGTACATCTTCAATGTAACGTTCTGTCACTTTTTTATGAATAAATTGCGCTACACGGAAGTTTGTAACACGCATTTCTTGTTCAAAGTCGAAACTTAAGCTCTGTAATACTTCTTTTAATGCTATCTGTAAAGCTAATGATGAAGATTTCCCTGTAAATGTCGCTGGATTATAAGCTTCATTATAAAAATCTGGGAAGCGATAGTAAACACGCTGCAATACATAATACATAAGCTCTGCTAATTCTTGCTCGACATCTTTTTTAATAACGGCCGCAGCTGATTTTTCAAAACGTGTATGGACAAATTGCTCAAGTTTCGTCAGCTCCGCTAGGCGTTCGTCTTTACGCTTCATGTTGTCCTCTGTTTGCTTTATAAGTGAAGCGAGACGGTTTTGCGTTTTCTCTGTTTCTTCTACTAAAGCTTGGACAGCTAAAGCACTCAGTTCTTCAGATAGGAAATGATCGAATGCCTCTTCAAATGGCGGCATACCTGATTGATATTCGTTCTTCTCTACTTTTTCTTTTAAAGCAAGTAAGCTAGACACACCAAATAATCGCGGTTTACGAATACCGAAGCGTTGTAACTCTTGCTGAACATATTTTTTAACATCATGCTCTTCTTCCTTATTTGCTGCAAGGTCGATTGCATTAACGATAAAGAACATTTTATCTAGTTCAAAGGCGTCTTTTACACGACCTAATTGTATTAAAAATTCCCGGTCTGCTCTAGCAAAGGCGTGATTGTAATACGTAATGAATAAAATCGCATCGGCATTTCGTATATAATCAAAAGCAACACCCGTATGACGAGCGTTGATGGAGTCTGCTCCTGGTGTATCTACTAATGTAACACCCATTCTCGTCAATTCACAATCAAAGTAGAAATCAATGGAATCAACAAAACAACTACGTTTTTCTTCTGCAACAAATTTCTCGAAGTCATCACGATTTGTTCGTAATGTCTCACCTAATTGGTCTTTAAATTCCTCATAGCCTTGTACAAATGCTCGGACAAATGATTTATGAACATGTAGTCTTTCATCCACTAACTCCATCTGCAAAGCTTCATCTGCTTTTATAAAGGCTTCATCTAAAGATGCAACCCGTACACCGATTGCTTCATATGACGCAATGATGTCCGTTTGTAATTGCGAAGCTGTTTTTAATTGCACATCTGCCGTTTCATGCGGATGGTCAGGTGACACTGGTCGAATTTTATTAATGGTAGCTGTCGTAGGGTTTGGTGACACTGGTAATACTTGTTGACCCATAAGTGCATTTGAGAAAGATGATTTACCCGCACTAAAAGCTCCAAATAAAGCAATAGTAAAGTCCTTTTTCTCAAGCCGTTCGACTTTATTCTTCAAATAATTTGACACTTCTTTAAAACCTTGCACATTGGCAACGGCATTTGCTGTCCGTATCGCATGATGGACAGCTGTTGTCGTTTGAACCGTAATACCATTTTGAACCTCTTCATTTTGTGTTTCTTCTATACTAGAATCTTCCTCTTGTTCTAACATAGATGGGTCAAATAAGCGAATTTTTGCAAAGGCTTCTGAATGTTCCTTCGTCCAAGATGCGACATAATTGTCCGCATCTTTATTTAAAACACTTGTAGAAGCAGCTGCCTTTTTCACATAGAACTGTTCCTGTTCTTCGACATGCTCTATTTCTTTAATCACATCTACTTTTTCAGAAAGCATGGCTTCTTTTTTCTTTAATGGTTCAACTGAGCCAAATGATAGTTGCTCAATGAAAGTAGCTTTGTCATCTTTCCATTCATCGGTTGTTCTTGTAAACCAACGTTTTGTCGCTTCTGACACACGATTAGCAAAGTTTAATAATGCATCGCCAGTTGCTAGAGCATCTTTCTTCACTTGGTCTTGAATTGTTTCAAATGGTACATCGAATTCAATCTTATCAATTTCAAGTGATAGATCATCTGTTAATGCTCCGACATCCTTCAAAGACTTTTTCATCATAGTCAGCATATGACCTGAAATTTGTGAAGTAATAATTAATTGGTATAGTTTATATAGTTCTTCTTTACGTAATTCTTTTTCAGCAACTGTTTTCTTTGCTGAGAAGAACACCCCCACTTTAAAATCCTGTTGCATACTTTCTAAATAAAGTTTTAATTTATCACGTAGTTCGTACGGCATAATCCCTGCATTTTCAAGTAACTCTTGTCGCTGTTGTTCAAATGATTCCTTCCATTTCACAACAGAGTATAATTCTAGCTGACGCTTTATATTGGCAAATTGCTCTTTTAGCTCCTGACGATTTTCCCAATCTGCAAAAGGTAATGTTTCTTCATTTGTATCGAAAATTTCTTGCTTTGTCACTTGCAAATATTCTTCATGCTCTTTATTTAATTGCTGTAGTGTTTTTTTTGCTGTTGCAATCAGTTGTTCTTGCCAACCATCCATACTGCTCATGACAATTCCCTTTACCGTTTGGAAATTATTACGAGGATGCTCAAGTTCACGTAAAGATGTGAAGAAAATCCCTTTAGGTACAACACCCCAGTTTGCAAAAGATGTATGCACAGACTGCTCAAAGTCAGTAAAATCGAGCTCATTGTCTTTATGCTTATCTATTTGATTGACGATTAAATAGACATTCGGATTAAATTTCATCAACTGCTTCGTAAACTGAAAATTTAGTTCAGATTGCACGTGATTGTAGTCCATTACGTAAAACACGATGTCTGCTAAATGTAGCGCTGATTCAGTCGACATACGATGAGCATCGTCTGTTGAGTCAACCCCTGGTGTATCCATTACCGTAACACCCACAGGTAAGACAGATTTTGAATGGCCGATTTCAATTTGTGATACGAGCGCACCGTTTTTCGCAAATGCTTTGACGGTTTTAATATCATAATCACCATCGAATTTCACAGGCTCTTGTCCAGTTAAATAGGCAATTGCGTAATCTTGTTCAGATTTATGTACTTTAACAACATTCGCACTTGTTGGAATTGGGCTAGATGGTAAGAGCTGATCACCAGTTAAAGCATTAATCATACTCGATTTCCCTGCGGAGAAGTGCCCTGCAAAACCAATCATGTATTCCTTATTCAATAGCTTATTTGCAAATAAAGTCGTTTTTTGTAGACGTTCCTCATCTGCATTTTCTTTGTAAATCAAATATTGCATTGCTGTTTGCTTTAATAATTGTTGAAGTTGCTGTTCAAATACTGTCATGAAAGGCTATAACTCCTTTATCTATAGTATTCTCATTCTAACATGTTGTTGGCAAAGGACAAACAAAAAATCCCCCTGTTTCCAGGGGGATTTTGTTGTTATTTTAAATGTGCGGTTGTTTGTGTGAAAACATACTTACTAATTGCTCCGTATATTAATAATGTAGCTCCAATAAATGCAAATGTCACTTTGACCGCTCCCTTTTATTTAATATTTAAATATATGTACTGAATATGAAAATCATTCTCAACTAAATATATGATAATAAATATCACTCATTTAGTCAAGCTCTATTTCATATTTGGTGTCGAGCATGTTATTATAGAAATAAAGTCATGTAACGGGAGTGTTTAAAATGAGTATTTCGATTCAAGTACAAGCCGTGCTAAACGGTACTATAAATGCATTAAAATCTGTCATTCCATATGAAATTCAAGTTGCATCTCCATCTATTACATCAGATCCGTATGAACAAAATGAAATAGGCGTGTTAATTGGCATGGTTGGGGATCTAAAGGGACGCATTATTATCGATTCGACACCCGAGACATTTAGTGCTATTGGTGCTGGTATGTATGGAATGACATTAGAAGGCGCTATGTTAGAATCCTTTACAGGAGAATTCGGCAATATGATTGCTGGGAATCTTTGTACATTTGCGGCTGCCAAAGAGTTGGATTTAGATATAACACCACCTACTGTTATGGTAGGGCATACAAAATTATACGGCTTCCAACATGCATTCAAAATTCCTGTAACGATTGAGAACGTCGGTAATCTTATTCTATTATTAACGATCGATACAAATGAATAACATTTAAGTGTTCGGTTCTATTGATGAACTGGACACTTTTTTATTGCCTCTTCCCATACATCCTTCCTTCACAGTGTGTAGCTTATTCAAGTTTCTTCACACATCATTCACATTTCAAGTGCTAAGGTGTGACTTTTATCACATCCGGGGAATTTTATATTTTATATGATGAACACAAGGAAGATAGGTTTTACTTAAATGAAAAGGGAGGGATCAATATGGCTAACAAAAATCAAACCGATGGCGACTTAAAAGGTACATTTTACTTAGTTATGGCATTAGGTGTCTTTATAGTTGTAGTTTGGGGACTTTGTTTTGGACTATTTCTTGATCGCTTTTAAACTGATAGAAGGAAGGGAAAATTATGCATCTTCATAAGTATGAAAAGTATTGGCTTGTTTTTGGGGTAGGCTCACTTATTGTATTCTTATTAATTACTGGTATCATGGCCTTCCATAACGGTAGTCACCCACCAAGTGCCAAAAATACAATTAACCACGAGAAAGTGGATGAAATTGCTCCTTTCAATAACCCAGGAGTACATAAGGTAGAAGGAAAAGATTGGGATTATGAAGCAGTTGTTGTTGCTTCAGCATTCTATTATGATCCACCTGTATTAGAAGTACCTGTTGGCGCTAAAGTTAAATTTATCGCTACTTCTAAAGACGTTGTTCACGGCTTTGGTGTGGCTGGTACGAATATTAATATGATGTTAGAACCTGGTTACGTTTCCGAATATGTAACAACAGTTAATAAAGTTGGCGAATATTTAATCGTTTGTAATGAGTATTGTGGTGCAGGTCATGCCCAAATGCATTCTATGCTTAAGGTGGTGGATCCTAAATGAGTCAAGCAATCGCGGATAAACAAAATACGGATACAAAAAAACAAAACATCGTTAGTAAAGCTTCTAATAAAGTAAACGATTTCATGAAAGTCGATCGTAAAGACGCAAATGTAGCTATGGCACATATTTATGTCGCTATGATTGCTCTACTTTTAGGTGGAATAGCGGGTCTATTACAAGTCCTTGTGCGTTCTGGTGAATTTAAATTACCTTGGGGTATTGGCTATTACCAAGTTCTTACTGTTCACGGTGTATTACTAGGATTAATATTAACAACATTCTTCATCTACGGATTCCAAATCGCTGCAGTTAGTCGTACTTCTGGTACATTAACAGCCAAACAGCGCTTAATTTGTTGGATTGGTTTCTGGACAATGACTGCTGGTACTGCCATGTCATCAGTTATGGTTTTATTAAATGAAGCATCAGTTCTTTACACTTTCTACGCTCCCCTGCAAGCTCACTGGATCTTCTACTTAGGCTTAACATTAGTCGTTGTAGGTTCATGGATTGGTGCTTTAGGGCAAGCATTACGTTGGATGCAATGGCGAAAAGAGAACAAAGGTCAAACATCACCATTATTATCGTTCATGGTCGTTTGTAACAACTTAATGTGGTTCGTAGCTACAATTGGTGTGGCTTCTGAAGTTTTATTCCAACTACTTCCGTGGTCATTAGGTTTAGTTGATCGTATTGATATTCTATTATCACGTACATTGTTCTGGTCATTCGGTCACGCACTTGTATACTTCTGGTTATTGCCAGCATATATGATTTGGTATATAGTTATACCGAAAATAATTGGCGGGAAAATTTTCTCTGACGCATTATCTCGTTTATCATTTATCCTGTTCGTCATATTCTCAATTCCTGTAGGTCTTCATCACCAATTAACTGAACCTGGTGTGGATGGATCTTGGAAATTCCTACAAGTTATTTTAACAATGATGGTTGTCATTCCTTCATTATTAACTGCTTTCTCTTTATTCGCTACTTTTGAATTACGTGGTAGAGCTCTTGGTGCTAAAGGCTTATTTGGATGGTTAAGACAATTACCTTGGGGAGATGCACGTTTCTTCGTACCGTTTCTTGGCATGTTAGTCTTTATTCCTGGTGGTGCAGGCGGTATCGTCAATGCTTCTTACCAAATGAACCAATTAATCCACAACACAATTTGGGTAACAGGTCACTTCCATTTAACTGTTGCAACAACCGTTGTCTTAACATTCTTCGGTGCAGCTTATTGGTTAGTACCTCACTTAACTGGACGTACTTTTACAAAAGAGTTGAATAAATTAGGAATTATTCAATCGATTGTTTGGGTAATTGGTATGACTATCATGTCTAGTTCAATGCACGTAGCTGGTTTACTAGGTGCACCGCGCCGTTCTACATTTTCTGATTACGGCGGTGCAGAAATTGCTAGCACATGGGCATCGTATCAAATCGCACAAGCTGTTGGTGGTACACTTCTTTTCATCGGCATTCTACTCTTCCTTTATATTTTCGTGCAACTTTGCTGGTTCGCACCAAAAGGCCAAGAAGAATTCCCAATCGGAGAAGTTGCACCAAATGCTGAAAAAACACCTGCTATTCTAGAAAACTTCAAACTTTGGATTGTTGTACTTGTTGCGTTACTATTAATCGCGTACTCGTACCCAATCTTTGATATTATTCAAAATGCACCACTTGGCTCTAAAGGTTATAAACTTTGGTAAATGTGTGAATCTGTCCCCTCCACTATTTGGTGGAGGGGCTTTTATTTTCTCTTAAAAAGATGTATCCGTTACGTTAATGAATAATTTGAGTTTCCATAAAATGTTAAGAGGTGTTTACGATGACTAAATACGAAAAGCAGCTATCTTATTTACAAAAACCTAATGTAGAAGACATTCCAATTAAGTTACAAGCTGAGTTCGATCAGCACACGACCTTCCAGCAAGAGAACTGGGGATTTATCAATAATTTATTTAAAGTACTCCCCTTGAATGCCCTACAGTATAAAGGCTTTATTGATTTCAAAAATACGCTTTTAATGAAGATACTTGTTATTTAAGCAATGCAGATAAGGAAATGATTGGACTTGTTGTGTCCTCTACAAATTGCTGTGCCTATTGCTTAACAACACATAGCGATGCACTAAGAGGCTTAACAAAGGACCCCATTTTGGTGGATCAGCTAACTTATAATTATCGTGCCGCAAAATTGACATTAAAGCAACGTGCCCTTTGTGATTACGCATACTTTGTCACTGCCTACCCGCAAGAAACAACGGCAAAACAAGTAGATTTACTACGCGATGCTGGCTTTAACGATCATGAAATATTAGAGGCTTCTTTTATAGCTGGTTTCTTTAACTTCACAAATCGCTGGGTAAGTATGATTGGAGCAGTGCCAAATCCAGGGCATTATAGTCATAATAGATGAGTTTACCGTTTACACCCGACAACGCTCGGAGCTGGACGTAGCAGATTTCTTGCACTAATATTCTCCTCAATGTAAAATTTTATAATTTCCTTAAAAATCACAAAGGCCAAGGAGAGCTTACGATTAAGCTCCTCTTTGGCCTTTGTGTATTTGCAGGGTATTGCTTTTGGAAGTTTGATTTTGTTGGCGAATTTTATCGTCTTATTGGTAAATCGGCCATTTTTGATGGATAAGCACCTCGATAGGTGGTACCATTTTACAAATTATAAATCCGTGTATATTTCTCCGTTAGATAATCTGCTAAATACTTGGCATTTAAACCTTCGCCTGTTGCTTCTGTTAATAATTCAAAAGGTTTTTTCAGCGCGCCATATTGATGTACTTTTTCTGTTAACCATTCGCGGATTGGCGTTAAATTGCCTGCTGTAAGGAGTTCATCAAAGTTTGGTATATCTTGATCCATCGCACGTTTAAACTGCGCTGCATATATGAATCCAAGTGCATAGGATGGGAAGTATCCGAAGCTACCACCCGACCAGTGCATATCTTGTAGTATCCCTTCACCATCATTTTGTGGCGTGATACCTAAGTATTCTTCGTATTTTTCATTCCATACTTTTGGTAGGTCTTCCACTTGTAAGGTACCGTTGAATAATTCTTTTTCGATTTCATAACGAATCATAATATGGAGTGGATATGTTAATTCATCTGCTTCGATACGGATTAGAGATGGTTGTGCTGCGTTAATCGCACGTAAGAATGTCTCTAATGATACATTTTCGAATTGTTTTGGTGAATGTTTTTTCAACATATCGTAATTATGAATCCAAAAGTTTTTGTTACGGCCTACAAAATTTTCGAAAAATAATGATTGTGATTCGTGGATCCCCATGGAAGTTCCAGTGCTAAGTGGTAAGCCGTCTAATTCCGGCATTATATGTTGTTCATAAAGGGCATGTCCACATTCATGCACTGTACCAAGTAGTGCTGAGCGAAAATCATGCTCGTCATATTTTGTTGTGACGCGAACATCACCTCGGTTTAGACCGATCATAAACGGATGCACTGTTTCATCTAGGCGGCCTGCTTCAAAGTCGTAATCAAGTTGTTGTAAAATTTCTAAACAAGCTTCCTTTTGTCCTTCTTTTGGGAAAAAATCGAAAATTACGCTCATATCTGGGCGATTTGGCGATGCGACAATTTTTTTTACTAATGGCACGATTTTCTCTCTAAGCTCGGCAAATACACGGTCTAAAATATCGGTTGTCATATCAGGCTCATATTGGTCTAGTAACGTGTTGTACGGGTTGTTGTCCTTGACACCCCAATACGTAATAAACTTCTTTTGTGCTTCAATGATGCCCTTTAAATAAGGCAAGAATAGATTGAAGTCTGCTTTATCTTTTGCTTCTTCCCAAACAGCTTCTGCTTTTGATTGTAGTACGACATATGCTTTATATTCTTCTGCTGGAATTTTCTTATTTAAATCAAAGTTTTTCTGTGTTTCTTCATAAGTACGGCGGATAATTTCTGATAGCTCTTCTTTTTTTACTGCAAGTTCTTGTAGCATTTCATCTAATTCATCAGATGTTTGTAAGCGGAATAGTTCTGAAGATATGGTACCTACTACTTCTGAGCGTTGTTCAAGTCCTTTTTTCGGTGCTCCAGTGCGCATATCCCAATAGATTACTGAAAGGGCTTCTTCATAATTATCGATTTTCTTTATGTAATTCAAAAAGCGTTGTTCAACTGTCATTGTAAAACCTCCTCTTATCTTACTTCTATTTTATCACGAAATTCGAAGTAAATTGAATAGATTTCCGAATTATACCGCAATAAGAGAAGGCATTCGCCCACTTACCCCCGACAAGTACTAGAAAGTCCGAAGTGAAAGTGTCTTTCCACCTTTCACCCGAGGGATTGAAACGACCTCGACGGGGTGGGAATAAGCTTTT
Source organism: Viridibacillus soli (assembly GCF_016612995.1). GTDB lineage: Bacteria > Bacillota > Bacilli > Bacillales_A > Planococcaceae > Viridibacillus > Viridibacillus soli. Next base: position 5,276 of record NZ_JAEOAH010000008.1, on the reverse strand, counting down.
AACGGTACAACGTGTTCAGAAGCACAATAAGAACACTCGAACCCTTCTTTAAAACGGGTTTCTTCCATTTCATTGATTAGACGACCACCGACAGAGGTTACAGGTTCAACATAGCGTTTCACCCATTGAAATACTCGTTCTTTTTCCGTATGCGATAGTTTGTCGATAAGTTTTAATAAGTTACTAAACGCTTTGCTCACCTTTGCAATATCCCCGAACGTTAGTTCTTACTTCTCCATTACAAAATTTTGAAAAATTATCCAATATCAACATTATTCTTTAACAGAGCCTATTTTATAAAAAAGAGCCGGCTCATTGGTATTGCTGAGCCGGCTCTGTCGTTATTTAAACTTCATTCGCTTCAACAGCGAAAATTGGTTTGATTTTGTCTATATGTTTGTATTCTTCTTCGTTTAGTAAAATATGAATATCACCATGATCTTTTGATGTCCGGATTAAACGACCCATACCTTGCTGTAGACGTAATAGCATAAATGGTAAATCAACTTCTTCAAATGCATCAGTTGCAAATGAACGCTTCGCATCAAATAATGGATCATTTGGTGGGAATGGTAAATCGAAAATGATTACACGTGTTAATGATTCCTCCGGTAAGTCTAAGCCTTCCCATAAATGGTATGAGCATAGAACTTTCGCTTCACCAGCTTGGAAATCACGTATGATTGATGAAAGCTCACGATCTCCTTCAAATGCTATGTCTCCTTGCAGTTCTTCTACTAATTTCCCTTTGAAATGAAGCATCGCTTGTTTCGATTTGAAAAGGATTAATGTTTTTTCATCATCTTGTAGTAAATTTTCTACAGCTGCAACTTTCTCTTCTTGTGCTACTTTGTGTAAAAAGATTTTCATTACTTCCTCATAGTCAAATGGAGAAGAAACAGAGAATGATTGGAATTTGTTAATTCCTAAACTGTTTGCGATATATGAAAAATCTTTATTGATTGATAAAGTTGCTGATGAGAAGACATACGGTACTTTTTTGGAGAACAGCTTTTCCTCAAGTACTTCAGTAATAAGGCGTGGCATAATAACTAGCGTTTCTTCCCCGTCTGTTTCCTCTAGCCAATCTACCGCATCACCTTGCGCAATGAAAATACGTAATGCTGCTTCATATTGCTCTAAGAATTCTTCTACCATACGCAATTCATAGTCAGGAATGACATACATTTCTGATTCGAAAACAAATTCTTCAAGTAAAGATTCTACTGTGTCAATAACTTTTTGACCTAGTTTTAATAGTATCTGTGATTTGTTAATACGTTTACGTTCTTCATCTGATTCAATGACATCATCACGCAATTGATCAAAGAATAATTCATGACCATCTTGTAATTTTTCCATTGTGTAGAGTGTTTTTTCTCGTAAACCATCAACCATTAACATATCTAAAAGCTTCACAATTGTATAATCTTGTACTTTGTAAGTCATTGCTTTTTGTGCTGCATACTCAAGTAAATGCCCTTCATCTAGAACAATCATGGATACTTCAGGAAGAAGTGCTAATTGTCCTTCACGTTCACGCGATTCCTTCGTCGCAATATGCTCCATAAGGAAATCTTGTGAGCAGATGATTAAATCTGTCGATTGACGATAATCTGCACGATGCAGTGTTTGACCACAACGGTTGCGAAGATCACAAACCGAGCATTGTTGAATCGAGTTGTAATTGACCTTTTGCCAATCTGCATCGCTAACATTTGGATAGTCACTACGTTGACCATATAAAGATAGCTTTCCTTGACCAAATACGCCGTCTGGAATCGTTTCTACGATGTCATCGATATACGCGCCATCATGAAACTTCTCAGCCTCTTCAAAACGTTTTAAGCACAAATATTGGTCACGTGATTTTGCTAAACGTACATCAATATTTAAATCAAGATATTGCTGTAATTTATGAATATCGCCGCCGTCTTTCACTAGCTGGTCGATTAATGTTTCATCTGCACACGCAATCAGTGCTGGACGTCCTGTATAACGTGCATAAGAAATTGCTGGTAATAAATATGCGATTGTTTTTCCTGTACCAACACCCGCTTCTGCGAATAGGACAGATTTTTCGCGTAAAACTTTCTCAATTTGATAAGCCATGAAAATTTGCTCATCACGACACTCTAAACCCTTTTCAGGTAATTCATCATAAAGCATATCGCCCATCCAATCACCTAATGAGTCGAAGAATGATTTATCTTTTGAAAGAGCAAATGGTATTGCTTGTCTCATCTTGTTCCCCCTCTAACGACAACGAAATAAAAAAATAAAAATTGTATACAACGAAACGGTAATTCAAACCTTTGTTATTATAGCATTATTCTTAACTACCTTGTTACATGCATGTATACGATTTAATCTTTTTGTATTGTATGTGTTCAATTTATGGTCAAATCATAGATATCGTAGTGTTGCCCAGAAAAAAGGGAATTAAACAAAACGAAATTAGTGCATTCTATATAATAGAAGAAACTCAGTGAATTGTACATGAAAATGACTTACATTGTTGATGAAACTGTATGAATATAAAAATCCGCATATTCATGTTCATTGTTTTCACCACACTCCTTAGTAATCCAAGCAATAACGTTTTGCCAGTTCTCGAATGATTCGACTAAGTTAGTAGATTTATATTGCTACTACTTTATCTTGAGATATTGGTATCGCAATTACTAGGTCATGCAAAAATAGATACGACAATGATTTACTTAGATAAAATATTTGAAAAAGAACGGCATGCAATCCATTCACCAGTAAAAAACATCCGATATAGGAAAATAATATTCCTCTATATCGGATGCTTTAAACCTACAAATTCCTATCCGTCACATTTATTGCTCTGATTTCCGTGGATATTTAGGATTTCGATTTGTTCTACAATCTCGTCCAAACAGAACAACCTCGAATGTGATTCGTGTACCTCGTACCAAGGTTTTGCCGCCAGCTTCCTTCAGATTCCGCGTCGCCGCGGACACCCTTGCTCTTGGCTAGTGGTTCGCATATCCCAACGCCCACAGTGAACTTTCATCACCTAGTTGACGGACATGCCCGGCACACCAAAAAAGCCCCTACTCAAAACGAGTAAGGGCTTACTATTTAATTTACAAAGATCCCCAGATCGCTTTCCCGCCTGTATGACCAGTCTTCGAATGTTTAACGGCATCAACTAATTGTAAGACACCTCTATTTTGGTGGTGATTCCAAATATATCCCGAAGGCGTTTGTAACTTTTTAATCTGGGCAATTTGAGCTGAGGTAAACTGAGATCTATAACTAAGGTTAGTAGTTACTTTAATTAACAATTGTTGATTAGCAAATTTAAATTGTGTTGAATTTGAAGACTTAAGCAAATCCATTGGTAGAGTATACTGGGCTTTATTCGGAAAGATCGGGAAACCATTCTTATCAAAAAGAATATTAGTCACTGGATGTTTTTTACCAGCTAGAGCTCCGTTTCTAATTGTAAGATTTTTTGTTGTATTTTTTAATGACTGTTTAACAACTAATTTTCCACCTACTCTAGTTACTAGTGCAATCGCAGGAGGAATTAACCAAACTAATCTGGGGGTAATATAAGTGTTTTCTGATTGATACTTTTGATATTCCTCTTCTGTTTCAAAATCATCTCTAGTAACTTCATCAGATGGTCGAAAATGAGACTGATCTGGCTCAACAGATTCTGCGCCACCTAATTTTTCAATTTCTTCATCTGTTAGATATTCATCGGGTGACAGTGGATCATCTTCAGTAATATTATTTTCATTGTCAGTAACACTAATTTCATTGTCAGTAATCATGCTAGATTCTTCACTTGCAAATACCTTCGCAGATAGAACCGTACTAATGATTAATGAAACTGATAATAGCATTATCATTATCCTTGATAAATTCTTAAACATTTTGTTCCCCCTTAACTTTTTACAGTACATATGTAATACTATACTAAATGCACAAAAAGGAGCAGAGTTAAATGAGAAATATTTGGGAGCTTTCAGAAGATAACTATTATAAACTAGAAGGCCTTGAAGAATCTGATATAGAATTCGCAGAAAAATTTTTTTCAATTAAATTACCAAAGGAATATACAGAGCTATTAAAGATACAGAATGGTGGTTCTCTAATATACAATTCTTTACCAGTTAGCTTTAAAAATTCGTGGGCAGATGATCATGTTCCATTAAACTTTTTATATGGGGTAAAGAAGGTTAAAGGAATCATAGAATTCACTGAGGCACTCAAAGAATGGGGGATTAATGAAAAAAAATTAATAACTATTAGTGGAGATGGACATTATTGGATAGTTCTCGACTATAGAAAATCTACTATGGAACCTAGAATAACTTTTATTGACTCAGAGAATCGCCTAATAAAAACTATATTTAATTCTTTTAAAGAAATGGTAAATAATTTATACACTCACGACTATAATGATATAGATTTAGTTGGACCATATCAGTACGAATTATCAGTTAGCAATGCAAAAAAATTAATTCATAGTGAGAATAAAGATGAAATTTCACACGGCATCTCTATTTGGGTTTCATCCTATGAGGAATTTGATCAATTAGTTCTTATATTAATTAACTTTATTGAAAATCACGAAGATAAAGATATTATGTATCAATCTGCTCAAGAACTTACTAGTTTGATAATAAATGAATTTATTGTTGGCGAAGATATAATCAACAAATTATTAATAGCGATAAATAATCGTGGAGATAAAGATCTCGATTTATTTAAAGTACAAATTTTAGAGTTCAAAAACAAATAATATAAGATAGTAGTCTTAATATATATAAGACCCTACACTCTTAAATTCAAGGAAATAAAAACAAAAAAATTAAATATCAAACCTTAATTTTGTAAAGAAGTGGCTCCTCTCACAGACAAGGGCTTTGTAGTTGGAGTCCTTTCAGTGTGGTAGAATAATATTGTATCAATCAACTTGGATATTTTTCATTATTATTAAAAAGCCCATACTCAGTTTAAGTGCACTGACCTAGAAATATGAGACAAATAAAAACACCTTTCGTTGAAAAATGGGTATGCTACCTTTAAAAACCAACGTGGAGGTGTTTTTTCTACGGGAACTAGAGTAAGCTATCCAGTAGAAGTAAAAATGAAGGCGATTGAAATGAGGCTATAATCATGCCAATCCGAGAAATCTGCCTTTACTTAGGTGTCGCTCGTCGTATTATCGTTGGAAAGCAAACGATAATACGCCAACACAAAAGGATCTTCGTGACCAACAAATTGGCGACTTG
>NZ_JAEOAH010000079.1 GCF_016612995.1 Viridibacillus soli | reverse complement strand
CTTATCAGAATTGTCTAAATTAGTGTAACCTATCCACTTGCCTATCGAAATACTAAAAGGAACACAGGAAGTAAAACGGCAGGAACAGATAAACTAACAATTAAAGATATTAGTCATTTATCAGTGGAAGATGTAATGGCGAAGGTTCAAAGTATGTTTCAATGGTTTGAACCACAGAAAGGTAGACGTGTTTTAATTCCTAAAGCAGATGCTTTAATGAAGTAATGAAAAAGCTCAATTTCTCTATTAAAATTTAGGGAGAAGTTGTGCTTTTTAGTATTGGATTTCCTTATCGGTGTAAATCCGCATTTTCCAGGCGGTACTCCTTATTGCGTATAAGGATACTGCCGACATTTAATCGCTAAGTCCCGTCCTTACTTCATTTGTTCCCCATTTATTATCAAAAATCAATCGATTTAGTTGTTCACGTTTTTCCCAGTTGTGTATTTCAAGCAAGGGGCGATCTGGATAATTATCTGTATACCCGATAGAAATTAATGCTATGGGATCAATATGATATGGAATCTCAAGAATTTTTCTTACATCGGACTTTTTATAAAAACTTACCCATCCCATAGCTAATCCTTCTGCGTAAGCAGCAAGCCACATATTTTGAATCGCACAACTAACAGACATCAGATCAGTTTCCGGAATAGAGTTTCTCCCCAATACATGATCCCCCCCGCTAAAAGGATTGCAAGTTACACATATAGTAACAGGAGCTTCAATAATACCGGCAATTTTTAGATCAAGAAACTTCAACTCACGATCTGTATCTTCATAATGTATGGCTAATGCTCGTCTTTCTTTTTCAACGATTTTTGCAAGTTCTTTCTTAATCTCATCATTTTTTATAATAATAAAATTCCATGGCTGCATAAAACCAACTGATGGAGCACGGTGAGCTGCCTCTAATAAATTATATAATTTATCATCAGGTATGGGGATATTTAAAAAGGACCTTATATCTCTCCTATTAAAAATGGCCTTATATACTCCGTTTCGCTCTTCTTTAGTTAATTGATACAAAACTACCCCTCCAAATTTATTAGAATTACCAAATTTTTATAATAACTAGGTCGAATACTGGGATTTTCTAAACCAGCAGGCCCTCTGGGACTGATTCATCGTTAATTTTGTCCGGTGGTTATGACAGCTACTCCTCAACTTCAGTGGTGGGACTTATAAAAACAATTTTGTAATTGCTGGAAGCATACTCTTTGGTGCAGATCTACTAACAGCTATACTTACTCATTTTATATCCTTTTTGAGTAAATCAATAATTCTGTCAAGTTTCTTTTTTAAAGTCGCATTTTTGGGGTTCTCTTTTCTTTTAGTCTTAAAAAACCTTATTAAATTAACCATTAGAACAATAATAAAAAATATCTATATTAAGCTAAAAGCCTGAAAAAGTATATCGCTCAAATTGATGTTCAAAGTTTACCCATTCCACATAAATTTTATCAGAAGTGGTCTATATATACCAATGGTCATATTCAGCAGATAATGAAGCAGTTAATTCAAGAATCGGGCGCTTTTCTGGAAAAAGGTCCATTTAATAGCATTTAATGAATTAACTTTTTCTTTAAATAACAGATAATTGAATGGGAAATACAATTAACCGGTAACCCCTATCCTCCATGTAGAAAAGCCCTTTGGAAATTTGAAATCAATTAGTTTTTCTTTGTCTTTAGTTGATAATATAGAATCAGGGTATTTATCGGAATCTTTAATCCAATTAGATTTATTCATAGCCCAATTATATTCATTTGTTGTTTCATCCAATTCAGCTACAATATAGTTTTTTACTAATTGAGAGTAGAAATGGTGCATTGATTTTTTTAGTAATTCCTCTGTAAGTTTGTATTCATTATCATGCTGCTTTTTTAAAATAACCTTTTGTTCTTCTTCTTGTCGTTTTTTCTCCTCTTCAATATGATGAATTTTTACTTCTTCATCAATTTTTTTAGGGAGTGAAAAAATATAGAGAAATACTTTCTTTAATAAGTCATCATATGTGTCTGTTTTAGTTTGTTTAATAAGTTTTTCATTCTTATTCCACCGAAGCCATTCAAGACGATACCCTACTTCAACATTCAATTTACCAGTTGAAATATATTCAAAAGTTTTATAGGGTGAATATCTATCATCATCAGGAGATAAAATTACTTTATTTGACGGAAGTCTAAAATGTAGTGTGAAAATATAGCTTTTGTATAGTACTTGAGTTTCTTCATGTGTAATGCTTATTTTTACTCCTGCACTTTCAAGAGCTTTGAATAAGCTATCAATAAAAGACAGTGTTTCAGGATTAATTACTCCGGATGATGAATTTATTTTCATCTTTGCTTCTCTACCATAATACGGAATACGGCCTTTTTCCTTTTGACGATATCTAGCTATCTCTTTGTGTGGTTTAGAAGAAAGGGTTTTATTCACTTTTAATGAATTATAAATCTTCGTGAGCAGCAATTGTTCATCTTTATCGAAATATGAGAAGTATTCTGGTTGGCTCGGTATAATCTCATTATTAGTTGTTAATTTAAAGTCTTTTTTATTTTTTGATGACAATAGTTTTGGTAAAGGTGTACTTTTTACTTTAATTTCCTCGATAAAAATCTCTGAGTTATCACTAGGATTAGAAAGTAATGATTGAGTAGGTTTTTCCTTTCCCATGTATAAACTGCTCCAATATGATGCTGTGGGTAAAGGAATATCATTGGAAATACAAGCACTTTTAAGCTTATTGTATGGAATATTTAATTCCTTGGCTGTTTTTGAAATTCCAATAGACCAAAGTTTTGCATAAAGGTTTTTTCAGGTTATAGATACCATAATTTTAACCTCCTTAAAAAGCATGAATTAGTTAATAACTTTTTTGTATATTATAAACAATTTTTCACTAGCGTTGCATTAAAATAACTTTAGTTTTAAAAACACTCGAAAT
>NZ_JAEOAH010000078.1 GCF_016612995.1 Viridibacillus soli | reverse complement strand
TATAGATACCATAATTTTAACCTCCTTAAAAAGCATGAATTAGTTAATAACTTTTTTGTATATTATAAACAATTTTTCACTAGCGTTGCATTAAAATAACTTTAGTTTTAAAAACACTCGAAATGTTCAATAATCTTGTTTTGTGCATAAAAAAGTCCTTTATAATGGATAAAGTCAGGTGGTAACCCGTCCAAATCCACTAATAAAGGAACTACATATGGACGAAATTACACGAAAAACATCATTTGGACAATAGTTTTTACCCATAAATCTTCAACTTTTTGAAGAAAACGTGAAAACGATGAAATTAGATGCTTATACGAAAAAACTTACGACGGATTCATTCTTAAAATTACTGCTTTGTGCGCAGCTACAGGAAACAGAAAGTCTGCACGCGCTGAGTGATTGCCTTTTTGACGATCAACTTCAAAAGGGAACAAATTTAGATTCTATCAGTGTTTCACAACTGTCACGTCGTTTAAATACGATGAATCCAGACATCTTCCAACAGCTTTTCCTTGATTTAGTCGTTCAAATTCACCAAAAAACGAATGTCTCGAAAAGCGTCATGCCTTTAAAAATCATTGATTCGAGTACATTACCGCTTAATTTAACGAATCACAAATGGGTTGAATTTCGTAAAACAAAAGCGGGCGTTAAGCTTCACTTACGCCTGGTGTTCATGGAAAAAGGAATGTCTTATCCCGAAAAAACAGTACTCACCACAGCGAAAGAACATGATCGCAATCAACTC
>NZ_JAEOAH010000076.1 GCF_016612995.1 Viridibacillus soli | reverse complement strand
ATCACCTCCTTTCTAAGGATAATTACGGAAACAGATCTTGAATCTGTCGATTAACGTCTTGCGTTCAGTTTTGAAGGTTCATACTTCAATTTTATATATTTTCCCAGAAGGGGCCTATAGCTCAGCTGGTTAGAGCGCACGCCTGATAAGCGTGAGGTCGATGGTTCGAGTCCATTTAGGCCCACCATTTTTTTCTTTTTCGGGGCCTTAGCTCAGCTGGGAGAGCGCCTGCCTTGCACGCAGGAGGTCAGCGGTTCGATCCCGCTAGGCTCCACCAAAATTGTTCTTTGAAAACTGGATAAAACGACATTGAAGCAAATTAAGTAACACATTTTTTATTATTAAGTTTTTTAGGCTTAATAACTAACTTTTAGGTTAAGTTATTAAGG
>NZ_JAEOAH010000075.1 GCF_016612995.1 Viridibacillus soli | reverse complement strand
CGTAACAAGGTAGCCGTATCGGAAGGTGCGGCTGGATCACCTCCTTTCTAAGGATAATTACGGAAACAGATCTTGGATCTGTCGATTAACGTCTTGCGTTCAGTTTTGAAGGCTCATTGTAAAATGATCTTCAAAACCTTGTTCTTTGAAAACTGGATAAAACGACATTGAAGCAAATTAAGTAACACATTTTTTATTATTAAGTTTTTTAGGCTTAATAACTAACTTTTAGGTTAAGTTATTAAGGGCGCATGGCGGATGCCTTGGCACTAGGAGCCGAAGAAGGACGGCACTAACACCGATATGCTTCGGGGAGCTGTAAGTGAGCTTTGATCCGGAGATTTCCGAATGGGGGAACCCACTGTTCGTAATGGAGCAGTATCTTGACGTGAATACATAGCGTCTTGATGGCAGACCCAGGGAACTGAAACATCTAAGTACCTGGAGGAAGATAAAGAAAATTCGATTCCCTGAGTAGCGGCGAGCGAAACGGGAAGAGCCCAAACCAAGAGGCTTGCCTCTTGGGGTTGTAGGACACTCTACATGGAGTTACAAAGGAATGAGTTAAATGAAGCGGTCTGGAAAGGCCCGCCAGAGCAGGTAACAGCCCTGTAGTTGAAAGTTCATTCTCTCCTGAGTGTATCCTGAGTACGGCGGAACACGTGAAATTCCGTCGGAATCTGGGAGGACCATCTCCCAAGGCTAAATACTACCTAGTGACCGATAGTGAACCAGTACCGTGAGGGAAAGGTGAAAAGCACCCCGGAAGGGGAGTGAAATAGATCCTGAAACCATGTGCCTACAAGTAGTTAGAGCCCGTTAATGGGTGATAGCGTGCCTTTTGTAGAATGAACCGGCGAGTTACGATTACATGCGAGGTTAAGTTTTAGAAGACGGAGCCGCAGCGAAAGCGAGTCTGAATAGGGCGAATGAGTATGTAGTTGTAGACCCGAAACCAGGTGATCTACCCATGTCCAGGGTGAAGGTAAGGTAACACTTACTGGAGGCCCGAACCCACGTACGTTGAAAAGTGCGGGGATGAGGTGTGGGTAGCGGAGAAATTCCAATCGAACCTGGAGATAGCTGGTTCTCTCCGAAATAGCTTTAGGGCTAGCCTCGTGATAGAGAATCCTGGAGGTAGAGCACTGTTTGAACTAGGGGTCCATCCCGGATTACCGAATTCAGACAAACTCCGAATGCCAGTGATTTATGCACGGGAGTCAGACTGCGAGTGATAAGATCCGTAGTCAAGAGGGAAACAGCCCAGACCACCAGCTAAGGTCCCAAAGTAATTGTTAAGTGGAAAAGGATGTGACGTTGCTTAGACAACCAGGATGTTGGCTCAGAAGCAGCCATCATTTAAAGAGTGCGTAATAGCTCACTGGTCGAGTGACGCTGCGCCGAAAATGTATCGGGGCTAAACAATTCACCGAAGCTGTGGATGGACATCTTAGATGTCCGTGGTAGGAGAGCGTTCTAAGTGCAGTGAAGTCAGACCGGAAGGACTGGTGGAGCGCTTAGAAGTGAGAATGCCGGTATGAGTAGCGAAAGACGGGTGAGAATCCCGTCCACCGAATGACTAAGGTTTCCTGAGGAAGGCTCGTCCGCTCAGGGTTAGTCGGGACCTAAGCCGAGGCCGATAGGCGTAGGCGATGGACAACAGGTTGATATTCCTGTACCACCTATTTACCATTTGAGCAATGGGGGGACGCAGTAGGATAGGGTAAGCATGCTGTTGGTTATGCATGTTCAAGCAGTGAGGCGTGAAATGAGGCAAATCCCATTTCTATAACGTTGAGCTGTGATGACGAGGACGTATGTCCGGAGTTCCTGATTTCACACTGCCAAGAAAAGCCTCTAGCGAGGTAAAAGGTGCCCGTACCGCAAACCGACACAGGTAGTCGAGGAGAGAATCCTAAGGTGTGCGAGAGAACTCTCGTTAAGGAACTCGGCAAAATGACCCCGTAACTTCGGGAGAAGGGGTGCTCTAGTAGGGTGAAAGCCCGAGAGAGCCGCAGTGAATAGGCCCAGGCGACTGTTTAGCAAAAACACAGGTCTCTGCAAAACCGTAAGGTGACGTATAGGGGCTGACGCCTGCCCGGTGCTGGAAGGTTAAGAGGAGTGCTTAGCGCAAGCGAAGGTGCGAATTGAAGCCCCAGTAAACGGCGGCCGTAACTATAACGGTCCTAAGGTAGCGAAATTCCTTGTCGGGTAAGTTCCGACCCGCACGAAAGGCGTAACGATCTGGGCACTGTCTCAACGAGAGACTCGGTGAAATTATAGTACCTGTGAAGATGCAGGTTACCCGCGACAGGACGGAAAGACCCCGTGGAGCTTTACTGTAGCCTGATATTGAATTTTGATACAGCTTGTACAGGATAGGTAGGAGCCAGAGATTCCGGAGCGCCAGCTTCGGAGGAGGCGTTGGTGGGATACTACCCTAGCTGTATTGAACTTCTAACCCATGCCCCTTAGCGGGGTAGGAGACAGTGTCAGGCGGGCAGTTTGACTGGGGCGGTCGCCTCCTAAAGAGTAACGGAGGCGCCCAAAGGTTCCCTCAGAATGGTTGGAAATCATTCGTAGAGTGTAAAGGCATAAGGGAGCTTGACTGCGAGACCTACAAGTCGAGCAGGGTCGAAAGACGGGCTTAGTGATCCGGTGGTTCCGCATGGAAGGGCCATCGCTCAACGGATAAAAGCTACCCCGGGGATAACAGGCTTATCTCCCCCAAGAGTCCACATCGACGGGGAGGTTTGGCACCTCGATGTCGGCTCATCGCATCCTGGGGCTGTAGTCGGTCCCAAGGGTTGGGCTGTTCGCCCATTAAAGCGGTACGCGAGCTGGGTTCAGAACGTCGTGAGACAGTTCGGTCCCTATCCGTCGTGGGCGTAGGAAATTTGAGAGGAGCTGTCCTTAGTACGAGAGGACCGGGATGGACACACCGCTGGTGTACCAGTTGTTCTGCCAAGGGCATCGCTGGGTAGCTATGTGTGGACGGGATAAGTGCTGAAAGCATCTAAGCATGAAGCCCCCCTCAAGATGAGATTTCCCATTACGCAAGTAAGTAAGATCCCTCAAAGACGATGAGGTAGATAGGTTCGAGGTGGAAGTGTGGCGACATACGGAGCTGACGAATACTAATAGATCGAGGACTTAACCAAATTTTACTTAAC
>NZ_JAEOAH010000074.1 GCF_016612995.1 Viridibacillus soli | reverse complement strand
CTAACGGATGTTCAAATGGCATATTTAATGGGGCGAGAAAATCACTTTGAAATGGGTGGAGTTTCAACGCATGTTTATTTGGAATTGGAATCGGGCTTAGATATGCAGAGGTTCAATGAAGCGTTGCAGAAAGTAATTAACCGTCATCCAATGTTAAGAGCAATAGTGCTACCTAATGGTGAACAAAAAATCTTAAAAAATGTACCAGATTATAAGACTTCAGTAATAGATCTTAAGCATTTAGATTTTAAGGAGCAGCAGCAACATGTTTTAAAAGAACGAGAGCGTATGTCTCATTATGTCTTTCCAACAGATCAATGGCCGTTATTTGAATATAAGGCAATTCAGTTAGCTGAAGATAAACATTATCTGTTTATTGGATATGATATGTTGATTACAGATGGAGCAAGTTTCCAATTTATCCATAAAGAATTAATGGATTTCTATCATGATCCATATTTAGCATTACCGGAAATTGAAGTCACATTCCGTGATTATATGTTAGCATATAAGGATTTCAAAGATTCACAGACATATATCGAAGATAAACAATATTGGATGAATAAACTTGAAAATTTCCCGAGTGCACCAGTTTTACCATATAAGGTTAATCCTGAGCGAATTGATAACCCGCACTTTAAACGTAAGACGAAACATTTTGAACCAAAAATGTATGAGCAGTTAAAGCGAAAAGCTAGAGATTACAACATTACTCCATCAACAGTACTTTGTACGGCTTTTGCGCAAGTCTTATCTTATTGGAGTAACCAATCGCGTTTAGCCTTAAATTGTACAATTTTTAATCGTTTCCCATTCCATGAAGACGTTCTAAGTTTAATAGGAGATTTTACATCTGTTATGTTACTGGATATAGAACTTACTCCTCAAACAATGTTTTGGGAAAATGCAAAACAAGTACAGAATGTGATGATGGAAGCACTTGAAAGAAGGCATTACGATGGAATTGAATTTATTCGTGAGATTGCTCGCTATAACAATTTAGATGGAAATAAAGCAGTCATGCCAATTGTATTTACAAGTATGTTAATGGATTCAGTAAAAGAGGAGCAGGAAGAGAAATACGAAATGGGAGAAGTAAAAACCGCTCTTTCTCAGACATCTCAAGTATTTATCGATTATCAAGTATTAGAGGTTAATGGTGGTTTAACAATTACTTGGGATTATGTTGAGGAGTTATTCGATTCAACAGTAATTGAATCGATGTTTGAAGAATATTTTGTATTGCTTGATAAAGTACTAGAAGGTGAAACTTATTATACACTGAGCGGTCGAAACAAGGATAAGAAACTTATTGAAGCTTATAATGATACAGATGAAGGTATTCCTTTCACAACATTACATGCATTATTTGAAGAACAAGTAAAATGTGTGCCAGAGGCAGTTGCGGTAATGTTTAAGGAAGAAAGCATGACGTATCGAGAATTACATGAGCGTTCTAATCAAATTGCTTGTTATCTAAACGAAAAAGGTATAGGACGAAATGATTTTGTAGGAGTATTGGCTAGCCGACAAATTGAGACTATTGTCAATGTAATGGGCATTTTAAAAGCGGGTGCAGCATATGTACCAGTTGATCCAGAGTATCCAGAAGAAAGAAGAAGTTATATTTTAGAAAATAGTAACTGTAAGTTAATCATTGAACCTGATTTATATGAGCGTCAAGGTATTGAGAATTACTCATCTAATGATTTTGAAAGTCAGTATCATCCTGACGATGTGGCCTATGTTATTTATACATCTGGTAGTACGGGAAGACCGAAAGGCGTTGTAATTACTCATGGTGCGGCAGCGAACACAATACAAGATATTAATCGTAAATTTGAAGTAAATGAGAGTGATCGAATCATTGGTCTATCTTCTATGTGCTTTGATTTATCCGTATATGATATCTTTGGATCGCTTGGGTCAGGCGCAGCTCTAGTAATGATAAAAGATCAGCGTGATATTATGGACGTTCGTAAGACTATTGAAGAGAAAGATATTACTATTTGGAATTCAGTTCCAGCTATAATGGATCTTTTAATAGAAAACATCCTTGGTGAAGAAGATGATAATGAAGAACCGATGTTTTATTGGTCCAATGCACATATGCAAGGTCAAACTGTACGGAAAGTCACCAACAGCTCATTACGTGTTGTCTTGTTAAGTGGTGATTGGATTCCTGTTAAATTGCCAAATAAGCTTAACAAACACTTTGTTAATGCAGAAGTTATCAGCTTAGGGGGAGCAACAGAAGCATCTATTTGGTCTATCTATTATCCAATTAATGATATAGAAGAAGAAAATAAATCTATCCCATATGGTATGCCATTGGCTAACCAGAAATTTTATGTCTTGAACTATGAATTAGAGCATTGTCCTGTAGGAGTACAAGGGGAATTATATATCGGAGGCATCGGTCTTGCAGAAGAATATTTAAATGATAAAGAGAAGACAGAAGCAGCGTTCGTGATTCATCCTGATTTAGGTAGACTCTATTGTACTGGGGACTATGGTGTATTACATCAAGATGGGCATATTGAATTTTTAGGAAGAAAAGATCAACAAGTGAAAATTCGTGGCTATCGTGTGGAAATTGGAGAAATTGAGAATCAATTACTTAATATGCATGATGTAAAAGAAGTAGTCATTCTTGATGAGCTAGATAATAAGGGGAAGAAATTCCTTTGTGCATATATCGTGTCGGAAACAGAGATAAATGTAATAAATATCAAAGAAAAGTTGGCCATGGTATTACCAGATTATATGGTTCCTTTACATTTCATTCAGATTAAAGAAATGCCTTTAACATCTAATGGGAAAATCAATCGGAAAGATTTACCAAGTCCTGATATGGATGTAGTTACGTCAACACCATTTGTCGCACCAGAAACTGAATTAGAAAATCTATTAGATGGAATTTGGCGAGGTATTCTCGGAGTAGAAAAAATTGGTGTGAATGATAACTTATTTGAATATGGAGTAGATTCTACTAGCATTATTAAGTTTGTTTCAAGGTTATCTACGGATTATAACATCCAGATTCCAATTCATCAGGTTTTTAAAACACCTAATGTTCGAGAAATAGCGAAAGCCATTAGTAATTTAATGATAAATCCTGTGGATGTTTCAAGTGAGCGAATGTTGTTAAATGCCAACAATCTTCAGGAGAAAAATATTTTCTGTTTCCCACCAGTAGTAGCGTTAGGGGTTGTTTATCAGCGCTTATCAGAAATATTGGATCGATATGCGTTTTATAGTTTTAATTTTATTGAGTCGGAAGATAGAATTGAAAAATACATTGAACTAATTAAGGAAATTCAACCTGAAGGACCATATACATTCCTTGGAATTTCAGCAGGTGGTAATTTGGCATTTGAGATTACAAAGGTGATGGAACAAAGAGGAGATAAAATAGAAGATATCATTTTAATGGATTCATTTTATATCCAAGATATAAACCCAAACCGTCTTACTGATGAAGAAAATCGAAAATATGCATCGGAAACAGTAGAGCTGATGTTAAAGCAATATCCTCAACTGCAAAGCGAAGGTGAGTTTTTCCGTAATCATGTGGGAGAAAAAATTCGCGGTTACTACACATATTTAGATAGATTAATTAATTCGGGTCAAGTGAAAGCTAATTTACATGTTATTAAATCACCTTCTAGCGAAAGTAAGCATGTACGTGGAGATATTAACTTATGGCAATATTCTACTACAGGTAAATATACAATATGTAACGGTTATGGTGATCATGAAAAAATGCTTGATGGAAAGTATGTAGAGCAAAATGCGATTCTTATTGAAAAAAGTTTAAGTTAAGAGTTACGTTTATTTAATTGATTACAGCGCGAGTATAAACTAGCGCTGTAATTAAATTAACATATAAATTCTATAAAGCAATTGCTTATTAAAATAATAAATTTAACTTGGTAAGGTTAATACGTTTAAAGAAAAAATATTAATAGGAGAATGAGATATGGGTTCAAAAATTAAGCTTTTTTGTTTCCCTCATGCAGGGGGACTTTCATCAATCTATTACAATTGGAAAGAACATTTAAATAACGATATAGAGATTGTACCTATTGAGTTAGCTGGCAGAGGTAAACGTTTAAATGTACCAGCATATAAAAGTATGCAAGAAGCAGTATTAGATATTTATAATCTGATGAAACCTCATTTAGATGGTTCCCCTTTTGCAATGTTTGGTCACAGTTTGGGAACTTTGTTAGTATACGAAATGATTCAGAAAATACAGGAAATAAAAGGAATGAATCCAATACATGCATTTTTCTCAGGACGATTACCTGTTCATATTATAGACCAGCAAAAACGTCATACCCTACCAGCTAGTGAACTAAAGAAGTATATAGTAGATCTAGGAGGAATTCCACCAGAACTAAAAGATTGTGATGAAATATTAGATATGTTCCTTCCAATTATAAGGTCCGACTTTAAATTGGTTGAAACTTATGAATTTAAAGGAAATACAAAACCCTTCGCGTTTAATATTTCCATTTTACATGGTTATGATGATAAGTTAGTAGATAGTCAAAGGTTGATGGAGTGGACTAGTTATACTAGTGAACAATGTAAATTTTATGGTTATCAGGGTGGTCACTTTTTTATTAATGATTTTACAGAAGACGTTGTTAAAGTAATAAATAAAACATTAAGTACACTAATTTTAAGTACTAACTGAACGAAATCTACTACCTATAATTAAATTCAATCTATATTTGAACCCAAACTATTCATAGAGAAGATTCTTATCCAAAAATAA
>NZ_JAEOAH010000073.1 GCF_016612995.1 Viridibacillus soli | reverse complement strand
CGCGGCAGCAGAGGATCTCGCGGCAGCAGAGGGTCTCGCCGCCGCAGATGTTGTCGCCGTTGCAAAGGGTCTCGCCGTTAAAAAAAGGAGAGTAAATTAAGGTTCACTATGCTACTAATAAATGGCTTCGGTATTCCTCCGGAGTCATTTTCTTTTGACTCCATTTATATCTTCTCGTATTCTATTCTTCCAAATAAAAAGCTCCTAGAAGATGCAGAAGAAAACCACCGATAGTTAATCACTCCTTTTTTAGACACTCTCCAGTTGCAAACGCGATTAATCCATTGGCTTCTAAAGCAATCCTTCCTATTATCAGATCGCCCCTTTGGAATACTTAACGATTGCCATTCTGAAGTTTTTAAAAGCTTTCCTAAATAAATAATTTGCCCCACATAATACGAGTAATGGGAAACTTGTCGCTCAATCGCTTCCATGACAAGATGATCTTCCCCTCGAATCTTTACTTTCATTAAGTCCTGTTCACTTAAATCGGCAAGTGTGTGCAATATAATTTGCTAACCACTTTCCCGTAGTTCTTCTCTACTTAAAACAGAATACTCTAATTCAAAATCACGATTTCTATATAGTTTTTCTCCATCTGTATTACTCGGCTTCAAAGTCTAGATAGTAACGCCTAAAAAATAGCTTCTGATTTATTTTTCGAATCAGAAGCTATTTTTTATTTCTTGTTAGCACGATATAAATTTATGGGTTTAAATCCTTCTCCGAGAATCGTCGCCATTTCTAACAAACGTTTCTCTTACGTCTCAGCACGCTTCGCACTATATACAAATCTTGCCCAGTCCCGCTTATATCCCGGTGTTAGTGCATTATAAAAATCGAGTACCTCTTTTTGATTACTCAGATATTGTTGAATACCTGGAATGCGACTAATATAATCACCCATAGACAATTGGATATTCTGAATGAATATCTTCTATTGTAATGCCAATTGATGCAGTTAAATCACTGACAGACCCTTCAAAGGGGAAATTGCTGCTTCGCATGTTCCATTTTCATATAATATGTATTTTGTTTTTCAGTTAATTGAATCGATAAAATGCCTGCTTTTATTTCAATTGTTAAATAACGTTTAGGTTCAATTAACTTTTCTGTTAAAAGAGCATAAATTATAGCCATCGTTGCATGGCCTCATAAATTCATTTCATGCCCTGGTGTGAAGTAGCGAATGCGATTTCCTGCATGTCCTTTTCTGTAAGATCATTGACATCCAACACAATCCCAGCCGGATTCCCTTTGCCAGGTATAATTGAAAATGCATCATATTGTTTAGCAATAATTTTTTTCATATCGGCACCCCTTATCAATTTATAAAGTGAAATTACAAATAGTTTAACATCGTTAATATATAATTCACACTATATAATTGAAGGTATATCCATGCATTTATGTAATCAGTTTCATAGAATAGAATTTTCAACTAATTATTTATTTTTTAGCAGTTCCTCTAAATGCAATTTTACATCTACCCATTCGGAATCAATAATACTGTACATGACCGTATGACGTATGGTTCCATTTGAACGTATCATATGGTTGCGTAAAATACCTTCTTTTTTTGCACCGATCCTTTCAATGGCTGCCTGTGAGCGAATATTTTCATGATCTGTTTTTATTTGTACACGATTGAGCTTTAGCTGTTCAAATGCGTATTCGAGCAATAAATATTTGCATTCCGTATTAATTGGCGTGCGCCATTTTGCAGGTGTTAGCCATGTAAAACCCATTTCTAAGCGCTTTTGTTTACAGTCAATGTCCGAAAATCTTGTGGAGCCAATTATTTGCCCTGTCTTTTTCTCTACGATAACAAACGGAATTTGAGTACCGTTTTCTTTTTCATGTAAAGCCTGTTGTACATAATTTTTCATATCCTCACGGGAGTTTATTGTCGTCGTCATATATGTCCAAATTTCTTGGAACTGTCCAGCTACATAAAGCCCTTCTACATGGCTTTCTTCTAGCGGTACTAACAGTGTTTTTTTACCTTTTAACCGAGTTTCTTCCATTATAGATTACTCCTTTGTTATTATTAAATCAGATTTTGGTATAATGAATAGCCCTAAAAGTAAATGTTTTAACCATACCAGATGAGATTAATCCATGACATTAACTGTATATTTTGACCAATCTTCTAAATCTTTATATTATTAAATTTACAAACTGCTGCTGATATCTATAAACTTTGCGAAGACAAACTACTTATTGACTCCTGCATTTTGGCAAAAATAAGATTACCCGAATAAATTGTCAGGAGACAATCGAATCGGGTGATCATTTCACTTTATAAATATTTTCTTTAAATGTGCCTGAATTTGATTCAAATCTTCTTCAATTACACGTTCCTTCATCGCTCCATATAAAGAAAAGGTAGGCAATTGCTGCATGCCACAATATTCAAAGGTTTTATGTACTGGGAACAGTACCTCGTCTTCTGTCTTTCCTTCCAAAAATGCTGTAGGTTCAGTTGATGCAAAGGAAGTCTTCTTAACGCCCCAAGTAACAGAAAACATATATTTTTTCTCCTTTAATAATCCGCCTCTTCCTAATTCCGGTCCTTTCGCAAAAAAGACTTTAGGTAGGAAGATATCATCAAAATATTTTTTTAACAGCCCCGGAATACTAAACCAATAAATTGGTGTTTGTATAACGATACAGTCTGCCCAAAGAAACTTTTCAATTTCCTTATCAACTTCATACCCTTCCTTAACAATAGTTGTCTGAATTTCATACTCTGTTGATAGGTCACTCTGTATTACTTTAGCAAGACTTTGTGTTAAAGTTCCTTGTGCACGTTCGTATTGATCGTGGCCATCAACTAGTAGGATTTTATCCATTTTTAATCCCCTCACATTCTTCATGATGATGTACTTAGGCTTTTTCTTTTTGTAAAAACATTCAAAAGCTTAATCATATAACCAACGAGAAAAGCTGAAATCTCAGCACCAAACCCTGTCCCTTATTTCAAGGAAATCCATTTGCCCCAGATACTATGGCGACTGTTAACATACCTCATACATAGTATGTAAAAGAAACGGCCTTTATTTCATTCACTATCTAGTGCTCAATAATTCTAATCGATTTCTGCTCCGTATCAATCTCTACAGATCCCCCAATTGGGAATGTAAACATAGGCTGTATATGACCAAAGCTTGCATTATACATTACTGGAATGTCTTTTAACATAGGATGTTTGTCAAAAATAAAATGCAAATGCTCATCTGTCATTTCAGATTTGTTTTGGAATTTGCCAATGACGATTCCTTTTAGATTTTTTAATTTTTCCTGCTGTAGTAATGATGTTAAATCGCGTGCAAATGTCAGTGGCTCAGTTAATTCATCATCTTCGATAAATAAAATCACATCATTTAAATCCGGCATAAATTCGGTACCCTGTAGCAAATTGAACGTACATAAATTACCACCAAATAATTTACCATACGCATGCCCAGCATTATAAATTTGCAATCCTTCGTTTGGAATCAAGTTGCGATTCTCCTGATCTATAAACCATGCATCATCGCTCCAAACAGCAGACTGCTCCACGTCAAAAGCTCCATCTTCCATTAAGCATTTTTTAAAATAAGAGGTTTGATAGTCTTTCTCTTTCTGCATACCGAAGCTTGAAAAATGTGGACCCGAATATGTAACTAAACCCGTTTTGGCAGTAATAGCCCATGCTAGTGCTGTAATATCACTATATCCACATAAAATTTTCGGATTTGCCTTAATTAGCTCGTAATTGATAAATGGCAAAATTTCATTGACATTGAAGCCACCAATGACCGTCAATATGCCTTTCACCTGTGGGTCTATAAAAGCAGCATGTAAATCTGCTACCCTTGATTCAATTGATGAAGAACTATGCAAATCACATTCATATATATGTTCTCCAAATGTTACTTTTAAGCCAAGCTTTTCTAGCTGTTCAATGGCTTCTTGAATACCTTCCTCAGATAAGATTTGCATACTACGACTAGGTGCTATAATACGTACTTCATCGCCTATTTTTAATTTTGATGCTCTCATTCTACATCCCTCTTCCTTATTTAAAATAAAAAGCCATACTTTAAAATCAAGGGAACAACAATTTGACGGTATCACCCTTATTTAAAGCAAAGCTCTTCACTCATACATGATAACAACAGTCGCCACGCGCTTCTTTCGAAAACAAACTAAAAGGTAGCTTTCAAGGATTTCCTCTAAAATTCTTTCTGTAGCTAAACCTCTCTATAAAAAATAGTCCTTAACAAATCCTCATCGATATTTCAATTATTTAGATAATGAGATTGATAATAAAGAAAATTCTTACAAATGTCAAGGTACACATTTTAAGGAATATTTATTCATTAAAGTAAAATCAAAAACAACATTCAAAAAAAATCGGTACTTCCCTGCTTACTAAAAAAAATCCACACTTTATAACATTTGCGCTGATATCCTCAAGACCTTTAAAATCTTTAATACATTACGATCAATCACAATTTATACGATGAATTTGCAACAACAGAATAACTGGGACTCTTTTCAATTTAATAGCTACTCTAGGCTAGGATTATTTTATCCCCATCCTCTACCATGTATTTTCTTTGATAATTACACCAATATGCTATAGCATCTGGACACTGCAAGAAATAGGCGAAAACAGGACCATTATTTTATATTTTTCCTACATCAAAGAGTACTTTATCGAAGCTGCAATGCTGCCAATATATTCAACTACTTTCTATTTGAAACAAAATGGTTTTTGATAAATTATATAATTTGGAACTATGCACTAATTTAACTAACTAAAAAAAATAGATAAACAAGGATTCTTGCCCTTATCAATTACTCTAACGTGAATAGCATGTTAAAGTAGGAGGTGAAAAATTGGATAATAGTAAAAAAAGATGTTGCAAGTGCGGAAAATATCTCTGTACTTGTAATAATGTCCCTTCCAGAGGCCGTAGAGGTTGCAGGGGTCCTAAGGGCGAACAAGGGCCACGGGGTGAACGTGGGCCAAGAGGTTATACTGGCCATACAGGAGCACCAGGTGAACGTGGGCCAAGAGGTTATACTGGCCGTACGGGAGATCCAGGTGAACGTGGGCCAAGAGGTTATACTGGCCGTACGGGAGATCCAGGTGAACGTGGGCCAAGAGGTTATACCGGCGCTCAAGGTGAACGTGGTTTAAGAGGTTTCCCTGGTATTCCTGGTATTCCTGGGGCTCATGGGGCTACTGGGCCTCAAGGTATTGCTGGCGTTGATGG
>NZ_JAEOAH010000072.1 GCF_016612995.1 Viridibacillus soli | reverse complement strand
TCGCTTTGAAATATCTTTGAGGACTTTTTCAGTGGCCTCGTATAATACTGGAGTCTTTTTCTAATTCCATTAATATCTACTTGTATTTTTTCTTTAAAGAGGTATTTATTAATACAGTCCTTTAAGAGTACTTTTATCATAATGTCTTATGTAACTACATTTCCTATACATTATAAATAGAAGATTTTGTATTTAAAAGACATACTTCCAATGAACGACATTTTGATTTATACTATTTTTAGAACACACGTTCCATTATTGAAAGGATGAAAGTCGTGAATACATATTCCTATAGTCACCTTGAAGACTTTGTTAAAACCTTCTATACAAAATTAAATGTTCAACATCCAATTGACTTAAACATATTACAAATTGCCAAAGAACTACATATACAAGTCTTTTACTGGCCCAATTCCAGCCAGTCGTTGTTCTTTGGTCAAACAAGTTATATATTCTTAAATAATCAATTATCACCTCAGCAGCATTGGCAGGATTTCTGCCATGAATTATGTCATGTGCTTTTACATAAAGGAGATCAAATGAATCTCGCTCCTTTATTTCGTGAATATCAGGAGTACAAAGCAAATAATTTTTCCTTACATACTGCTATCCCGACTTTTATGCTTCAGCAAATTAAGTTACCAAATGACTATTACCAAGCCATTCGCATAATTCAAGATACCTTTAATGTTGAAGAAAACTTTGCCAAAAAAAGATTGGAAAGTTATTTAACGAAGTATCTAGATGTTTCAGACTCTCTTAAAATGAGCTACAGATAATTTTCTTGAAATTAAAGAAAATTGAATTATAGCTTAGGTGCGATTTATGATTTTATTTCTATGATTATAAAATTTTGTTAGGCACTGTACAAAATGATAATGTCGCTTTCACAATTTCCTCTGTGCTATCCAAAAGACCGCCCACGCACGATTTGATTGCTAATCAAGAACTTTTCCAATATACAAAAATGCATGGGAAGAGGAGTTTTTATTGGAGAAAAGAAAGATTGCAGAGTTAATTGGTCAGCATATTAGATGAATTGCCATTATTAATAAAAACAGATAAATCAAAGATATACCAAAGAATATAATGTTTAGTATAATAATAAATGTAATATTTTTTTGATGCTGATGATTTAATGTTAAACACTCTTGATAGAGTTGCAGGATATATGGCTGTACCACTATTTTTATATTTCTTACAAATATATCGATAGATAAAAAAATCGATTTTGCAAACAAACCAGTGCATATGACACGTCGTTTTCCTGCTCTTTGGATTGACTAGTCATTTTATTATGGTGTCTTCTATTTTATTCAACTTCAACTTTACAGTCTCAAAGACATAGGGAAATGGTTACTGCATTTTAGAGTAAAAGACGAATGCGAAAAGATTATCCTTATTGAACCATGCAAACACTATTGCTTATTCTATTACAGTTTAATTTTGAACATGGCATAATTTTCAATCGTCTTGTTTTTTTATCTTTTATTTTCAACTGCTTAATCTTATTACATTTCGTTCTGCACACTTTCAATCTCAATCAACGTTTATTCATACGCAATAAAAAAATACTCTACCTTTACAATCGGTCAAAAAAAATTGAGGTGTACAAAATTTATGGTTCTCGGCATTATTACCACTATTACAATTACTTTACTAGCCATTTTTCTATTCTTTTATTTAACTGACCCTAGAAGGATAATCAATGGCTTTCTATTTAATTTATTTTTTTGTTCATTTGGTATTCTATGCATATGTTTAGCATTAAACTTAAACGGTCAATATTTACCAATTATTAGTGGCATCATTGTTATTATTGTTGTCTTTATGTTAACTTTTGGCTTATTCGCCTTAATGATAGGAATGTTTCTAAACGCACGGATTCTAATGAGAAAAGAGGGACGACGTTTTTCTAATTATTTAACTCTTATTTTTGGTATTTGTCTTTTGTTATGGATGATAATTTCCATAGTCGATCCGTCTCGATTCTTTTCTGCTGAACTCCAGCCACTTTACCAAGGAATGTCTTTAATTGTTTTATATTTATTTGTAAACTTATCTAATTTTTTGACAGCCTATTTTCTTTATCAATTCAATAGACCCAGATACAATCAAGATTTCATCATTGTACTTGGTAGTGGCTTAATAAATGATAAAGTGCCACCACTTTTAGCTAGTAGAATCAATAAGGCTATAGACTTTTATTGGAAGCAAGCGGCAGTCGCATCTCCACCTACAATCATTTTTTCCGGGGGACAAGGACAGGATGAAAACCTTCCTGAAGCCGAAGCTATGCAAATGTATGCTGTAGAAAAAGGTATTCCTGTCGGACACACGATGAAAGAAGATCGTTCTGTGAATACGTATCAGAATATGCTTTTTTCAAAAAAAATTATGGAATCATTAAAAGGAAAGAATTACAAAAGTATTTTTACAACGAACAATTTCCATCTTTTCCGTGCTGGATTATATGCTAGACAAGCAGGATTAACCAGCCAAGGAATCGGCTCAAAAACAGCTTTCTATTATTGGCCAAATGCTATGATCCGAGAATATATCGCTGTTCTTATTATGAATCGAATGCGTCATGCTATTGTAATAGGAGTTATTAGTTGTTTATCAATCTTAGCAACCGTATTAAACTATTTATTCTTATAAAGTCACTAGTGTTGCATGTATATTTACAGAAAATTCATTCTTTTATTATTGCGGTTGAGAGCCCAAAAAGTGAACACTTCAATAAAGGTCGCTCCATCCATATGGTTTTTATTTACAATCATACGTGTGCGACATCGACAGTTTGCGTTTTATGGAACGGCTTTGCCTTCGATTTTTCGAAGCCAGATGTAGGCTGGTTTCCATAAAGAAGCCCTTAAATATCGGCTGATTTGTAGGT
>NZ_JAEOAH010000071.1 GCF_016612995.1 Viridibacillus soli | reverse complement strand
ACTTCAATAAAGGTCGCTCCATCCATATGGTTTTTATTTACAATCATACGTGTGCGACATCGACAGTTTGCGTTTTATGGAACGGCTTTGCCTTCGATTTTTCGAAGCCAGATGTAGGCTGGTTTCCATAAAGAAGCCCTTAAATATCGGCTGATTTGTAGGTTTTTTCGTTTACTCTTGGTTTCAATTTGAGCTAAAACATTCAAGCAAAATACACTGAGGGCAATGAGCACTTGATTGTAAATCGCATTCTCGCTTTGACCATAGAACTTTTTAATGTTGAGATGCTGCTTGATCCATTTGAAAAACAGCTCAATTGCCCAGCGTGATTTGTACATGTCTGAGATTTCATAAGGCTCTAAATCAAAGCAATTCGTAATTAAACAAAGGATATTCCCCTTTGAATCCTTCACTTTGAGTAAGCGGAAATAGTTCTCTGCTCGATTTTGCACGGTGCCAATCAACACCCTTTGATCCGACAAAACAGCAGAGGGTGAGCCATAGATAAACCCTCCGTATCGATTTGTTTTCGTCGACTTAATCATACACGGTTTATCTATGGCTTTTCTTGTTTCAGGCATCGCTGTATTTGATTATACAACTAGCCGAAATTTATGATTTTAAAATCCCTGCAGATATATGCAAAAAAAGATTGGAATAAAATGAATTAACTTATACGCCTGTTTTTAAAAATAAAACAATTTATCGATTATCTAGCTCTGCTGGAAGAACGCCTTTTTATCTGGGTAGAGGTCGCTGGTTCGGACCCAGTAGGAATCATTGGTGCCAAACTTAATGTGAAGACCGTCGGAACGGAACAACGTTTTTTACGAATAATCCCCCTTAACAACACGTATTGCTGAGGGTCTTTTTTATGTTTTTTAAAATTATGTATTTATCAAAAGCGTCGTGGGTGTTGAATGCTCACCTCCCCCATTTGTTGCCGAAATCGTCCTATTCAGTAAACCTCAGAATATATACATCTTATTATTATCAAAAAGGTTAAAATACCTCCTCTAACTTCAGAAAGAGGAGTATTCTGGATTAATCCCCTAAACAATGGTTAATCCCATCAAGAGTGATGGTCATTATGGCACGCCTAAAATACATAATCTACTATGCTGAGAAAGTGTTCAAATGAGCCTCAAGCTTACGTAACAATTCATGATACGAGTTAGAATTCGAACTACGCAAACTCAAGAGTTAGTAGAAAAGACTGTCACTCTTCCGCTACATTGAAAGCTGAAATAATTGCTAACGAATACATAAAGTCATAAATCAATTAACATCTGATGAAATAGAAAAATTGTGTAGAGTCGTAGCCTGAAAAACTAAATTCTTCTTTTTCATACCCAAAATATTAATATGGATCCAATTTATACTTATTTTTTACAAAAATAGGCTTTTGACAGTAATTCGTCATTCAATGACACATATAGATAGCAAGATAATACAACTAGGAGGCTAAAGGGATGAACAAAGAAATGCTACTTTCTTTAATTCATAAAGTAATTAAGTTAGATAGGGGAGGACCTGAATCCTGTATCGGTTTTTTATTGGCTGTAGAAGATGACTTTGTTACGGTACTTACTGAAAAAGAAGGAGTTATTTATTATAAAACCCAACATATCAAGAGCCTAACACAGGATTCGAAAGACGGCTTGAATTTCGACATTGAAATTCCTGAAAATCTTGAGTTCATACAAGCGAAAGACTTCAAAAGTTTATTAGAAAACATAAAATATCAATGGATACGAGTTAATCGTGGGGGACCTGAAAAGTTAGAGGGTGTACTGGAAGATGTTAGTGATGATTTTGTAACAATTATCTTAAACGAAGAAATAATACGGCTTTCATTGTTCCATATTCGTAGCATAAGCTATGGAGTCAAGGTTGAAAAAGAGAAGGACGAAGAAAAAGAAAGCAACGAAAACAATAAACAAAAAAAGGAAGAACGTCCAAGTAAGAGAAGTAGCCGGTCAGATACAGCAAACGAAGATGAATAGCTATCTACTTTTTTAGAGAATAATAATCTATGAAGGGAGACCCCTATTTGAAAAAGGACAGCTTTAAGTCATCAATAAGGGGTCTAATTTTTTCTTAATGATAACCAATTTATAAAAGGCATCCAAGACCACCTTATTATTGACGTGAAAAAGCATGGTATAAAAATCGTTTGGGGTAAGTACCCAAAAATAATATTTATTGTAGTTAAAATAGGCTTAATCTTTAGTTTGTTAAGTTTATCTCTATGCGTAATGTTGCTATTTGATTAAATAGGAGGGTGAACTTGAATAATATAATTCAAAATTTTGATAAGGAAATCGTTTTTTTTGATTTATCAGGAAAAAAAAACCTTAAGGGTACCATGATTGATATGAGCAACGACATGATTGTTCTATTTAACGGAACAGACTTTATTTACATTCCTATTGATCATATTCAAAATTTTGGAATAGATAACGATAATAAAGATGAAATTAAGGAACCTTCAGAATCTCCCAGCATAATTTCGAATAAAAATAAAACAGATTTGACTCTCGCAAAGGTTCTTTCACAAGCACAAGGAATTTATGTTGAAATTTATGTAACAGGTAACCAGCCATTGCATGGTTATATTACAAATATCATGAGCGACTATTTTGTATTTTATTCCCCTATTTATAAAACGATGTATATTGCATTTAAGCATTTGAAATGGCTGATTCCTTATACTCATAATCAAAGCCCCTACGGATTATCTGATAAGGAGCTCCAAATTCAATCTATCATTGAACCCCTATCAAGTACCTTAGAAGCTCAAGTTGAAAAAATGAAAAATGAACTTGTCGTGTTTAATCTTGGTGAAAAAGACAACCATATTGGGAAAATAAATAATGTTAATGGACAAATCGTGGAGATTCAAACAGCAAGAACTAATTTTAGTTATCATAACCTTCTTCACATTAAAACAGTACACCAAGTATGAAACCTAGGTCTCCTCTATCTTTAGTTAATCACTACGTATCCATTAATCTTTAAAAAAAGATTGCCTTGATTCCATTTATAAAAATGTACCCTATAGAGTATACACTTTAAAAAAAATCTACTTTAGGGGTACTTATATTTATAATGAAAAGACATGAATGTGGTTTTGATAGAGACATCATTGTATATTGTAGAGTTCAATCATCTACTCGTTCTTTTAGCATCTGCCCTAAAAAAACTTTACAGCTTAATTAGCGAGTCTAACTTACTTACCAAATACTTATTTCGCGCTCGAATAAAACGTAAGATATATTCCTGTTCCCCATCAAAGGTTTCTAATTCATTTTTTAAGTTAGGATCTTTATGGATATATGGACGGATACTATGATGAATTTTTTCAATAAGAGGTTTCTGGACTTGCACAGTGAATTGTGTTTGCAAGATTTGATGAAGAAACTCACCATACAAAACTCTATATTTAGGACAAGCTAGTAATCTCGCTGTCAATGTATTATACCCTTCTATTGGTATGTAATCATGTTCAAGCGGTCTACCATGCAAATCTCTCCCCCATGTCCCATCATAGTCCCATGGGGTGATTTCAAATAGTCCTGTCTTGCTATTGTGATATAGTGCATAATTGTGTATAAATCCATCAAAATTTTGAGTACAAACGACACCTGCAAGCCACATTAAATATTTTTCAACATCTAAAATGTTTATTATTTCATCAATGAATTCTTCTTTTGGAAACGTATTAATTACGATAAGCAATCTTTTTAGGGAGCTATCTTTTTGGAAGTCATACTTTTTTGTATAGCCATCTTCTAATGTTAATTTCAATTTCTTTTCAGGGGTGTATAACGAGAAATTGGCATCGTAATTTGTTGCATAATAAATCGATCCTTCTGGCAAATTTCTATTCCGTAAATAAAATTGATCAAACGACTCTAGCTTCAAATAAATTCCATGACAAACATTATTAATATAAAGAAGAATATGAATAGAATGAGGAGCGAGAACACCAATACTTTCAAAAAAGTCGAAGGAAAGCTTATTTCTCATTAAGGAAGGGTCGTTATACTCAGCATTTAAGTGAATCTCATGCTGCCCATAGATAAGATAAGGTTTATCAAATATGATATGGTAGGACTTTTTTTTATGTTCACGAAGTTGGTTTCCCCTTAGAGCTACTTTGATTGAGCATTTTTGATTTGCTGTTTTTAACTTTGCATCGACATATTCATGATCCCATATGTTTTGCTGAATTCTTAAAAGTTCACTTTCGGGTATTTCAATAAAATATTTCTCCATTTATGATTAATCCTCCTAATTTTATACATACCTTAAATAAAAAAAAAAAGATTAAATTTTTGACCCATACCTCCCCAAACTCCATTGCATAAAATGTATGGATGCCAAATCTAAGGAGGAGGAATGAAGATGTCTACGATCATACGTGATGATATGAAAAAACTAGCAACAATTGCAGAAACAAATGGTGTATTACACTATATGTCTAATAATCCAACAGATGAACCGGAAGAATTCACTTTAGCTATAAACTTCAAGAAAAAGAATTCTAAATGTCGCAGAGGGTCTCGCGGCAGCAGAGGGTCTCGTGGCAGCAGAGGGTCTCGCGGTAGCAGAGGGTCTCGCGGCAGCACAGGGCCTCGCGGGAGCAGAGGGTCTCGCGGTAGCACAGGGCCTCGCGGGAGCAGAGGGTCTCGCGGTAGCACAGGGCCTCGCGGGAGCAGAGGGTCTCGCGGTAGCACAGGGCCTCGCGGGAGCAGAGGGTCTCGCGGTAGCACAGGGCCTCGCGGGAGCAGAGGGTCTCGCGGTAGCACAGGGCCTCGCGGGAGCAGAGGGTCTCGCGGTAGCACAGGGCCTCGCGGGAGCAGAGGGTCTCGCGGTAGCACAGGGCCTCGCGGGAGCAGAGGGTCTCGCGGTAGCAAAGGGCCTCGCGGTAGCAAAGGGCCTCGCGGTAGCAAAGGATCTCGCGGTAGCAAAGGATCTC
>NZ_JAEOAH010000070.1 GCF_016612995.1 Viridibacillus soli | reverse complement strand
GAGTTTCTGGACGCGGGTTCGACTCCCGCCGTCTCCATATTTTATTTTAGCAGTAGAAATGCTGTTAAATCAACGTTTAAACAAAGTTAGGGTGATTTGATAGGAGTTATACTCTTATTGAATTACCCTTTTTTGTTGCTAAGGGAAATTACATTATTTATATGAAATCTGTTTATAAACCTTCTGATTCCAATTGAATTAGGGGGTTTTTTATTGTCTAAAAATAGGAAGCATGGCGTTTATGCTGTTGAAGAAATACAATCGAGAATCATTAAAGGTAATAAAAGTTGGACTCCTATAAGCTATGGCGTGGAAGTTGTTTTTAAACAAATGCAGATAGCGGGTAATAGACCGCGAACAATTCAAAGTTACGATTATATATTTAGTCAGTTTTATAAGTTCAATGGGTTAGTTTTTATCGAGGAAATCAATTCAGATTGCATTTATAACTACTTAGAGAATATTGATGTTTCGATTCAAACGAAAAGAATCCGTTTGAAAACAATTAAAGCGGTACTAGGAAAGCTGTATTTCAACAATTGGATAAAGGATAACTTTTGGAGGAACATTCATATCAAGATTGATAAGGAAGTTAAAGCAGCTGCTAAAGAATGTGATATTGAAAAGTTGTTTCATTTAATTGATAAATCAACATTTATAGGTTTTAGAGATACCGCGGCTATTAAGCTAATGTTTAAGACAGGAATTAGGATACACACTTTATGTGAATTAAAGGAACGGCACATTGATTTTGAAAAGCTTTGTTTAAACTTAGATGGTTCTACATTGAAAAATCATAAATATTTGAAGCTACCGATTGATGAGGAACTAGCTGAAATATTGAAGTTACTAATTAAGCATAATCAAAGAATTAAAAAACATTTTAAGACTTGTAGCACTAACGTGTTTATTACACAGAACGGTTTAGCCATGAATACGAGTAAATCATCGAATTGTGCTATTTCAAAGCAACTTAATAAATATAGTAAACGCTTTGGATTTGAAAACATCAACGCACACGCTATAAGAAGGGCATATGCTAAGAACTTACTTGAAAAGGGTGCTAGTGTACCACTAATTAGTAAGGCATTAGGACACTCAGATTTAGCAGTTACTACACAATACTTAGACCTTGATATAGAAGAAGTATCTAATAACTTGAAACAATATTTATAAGCAATAAAAAAAGAGAGTGCTAGAAACACCCTCTTAGAACTGCACTATATGTTTGGCGACATAGTAGTGCGATACCCATAACAAATCGACAACCAATCGAAAACTGAATATGAGTTACATTGCCTTCATTTTACTTCAAAAAAAGCTGAAATGCAAAGGTCTAGTTTCCTATTGTCTTTTTTAGGAAAAACTCTTTCGAGGTTGCCCACTAACTCGAATCAAAACAAAACTGGAAAGGTTATGACTTAGCCACTGCAATAACTAAGTCTAGGATACAATAAAGCACTTCCTTGTTGGTGCAAGTATCTGAATGGTGCTAGCGACCATTAACGGCTAGGAGTGGAAGGTCTGAATAGTTAAGGCTATTGCAGAATACATCACACATTGTAATTGTTGCTGAGTTCCTCATAACAGTAGGATACGCATTTACGAGTACGCTAACAGAGTGTATGGCGGATTATAGCAACTATCGGGGGCAGAAGTAGATAGTAGATGTATTGTTCGAGAGAACGCATTTAACAAGGGCATACATATACGGATACCTCAAATGACGGATTCATGAAGAAATGCAAATGTCTTGTCTTGTTCCTATTACAATATTTCTTGTTTTAGAGAACAAGGCAAACATTATCAGCACCAAGTCGTTGTCCTCAACTCTGGCTTCATGTTGGGGGAATCGGAAAATTACGTCAATGAGTAATTAAGAGAGGAACTGATTTAATGACATGGGAAAAGCAAGCGTTAGAAGAACTTGTTGAACAGTTAGTATTACACCATCAGATGTATACTAAAAAGATGACCGTATTAGAATTTCTAGGAATTGATTTTAATTGGGGAAGTGAGAGTTTTGATATTATTGCAGCAATGACACCTAAATGGGAGGAATGCTGCAAACCACCATATGAGGAAAGTCTAAATAAAAGGTATGTAGAAATTGTGCTAAATGAAATTGAAAAGCAATATAAAAGTCAATAGGTTATAAAGTCGTTCGAGTTAATCGGGCGGCTTTTTTATTTTTATATGTCCTAATTTGAACTGTGATTGCAAGTCCCTAAATGTAGGCACTCGAAACTGTCTCGATAAAATTGGAGGGATTTATTATGCAATCTTTAATACAAAATAGAAAACCAATCACAGTTGTTGATTCAATCATGGGAAGCGGGAAAACGAGTTGGGCAATTCAATATATCAATGAAAGCAATGATAGAAGGAAAATTATGTTCGTAACACCGTATTTAGATGAAGTAAATCGTATCAAAGATTCTACAAATAAGGATGTTGTCGAACCGAAATGTGATGATGGCAAACTGAATCATTTAAAAGAATTAGTTCGTCAGGGGAAAAATATTGCATGTTCTCATGAATTATTAAAACGGACTGATAGCGAGTTAATTGAACTTTTAGATGCAGAACACTATACGTTGATTTTAGATGAAGTAATGGAGGTAATTAAAGAAGTCAAAATGTCGTCAGATGATATTCGCCTATTACTAAATTCTAAAGATGATAAAGGCAATCCGACTATAAGTTTAGATAGTAAAGGGAAAGTACAGTGGAACAATCCTGATTATCTGAATGGCAGCTATGAGGAGATTCGGAACTTAGCAAATGCAGGTCGTTTAATGTTACATGAAGAAAAGAAAATTCTAAAAATGTATTGGCTATTCCCACCACAGTTATTTAAAGCGTTTGAGGAAATCTTTATCTTAACGTATATGTTCAACGGGCAAATTCAAAGCTACTACTATAACCTATTTAATCTTGAATATGAGTTTCGTTCGATAAAGTATAGTGAAGATAAGAGTTATCAGCTAGTAAATTACGTTACACCAGCTGACGAAGATAGAAAGCACCTAAAAGAGTTAATTACAATCCACTACTCAACACCTAGAGATAAGAATGATTTGAATCTGATTGGTGATAATCCTAGTGCATTAAGTAAAAATCATTTACTAGAAGTCCAAACAAAGCACCATCTAAAAAAGAAGTACAAAGATAACGGCTACAATTTCTATTTTCATAAAGCTAAAGTGAAGCCAGCACAAGTGATTTGGACTACGTTTAAAGCTATGAAAAATCCATTACTAATAAAAGGATTAAAGAACAGATTTGTCGCAGTGAATGCAAGGGCAACAAATGATTATGCTGATGCCAATACATGTATTTATTTTGCTAATCGTTATATGAATCCAATCATTAAGCGTTTCTTTAGGGATAAAGGAATTAAAGTAAATGAAGATTTATTTGCACTATCGGAAATGTTGCAATGGATATTTAGAAGTGCAATTCGTAATGATGAACCTATTACTGTGTATATTCCATCAAAACGTATGAGAAAGTTATTAGAAATGTATTTGGATAATCAAATTTAATGTTATTTCAACTTACCAAATAACCATTGAAACCACTGGTATATAAGGTTTTTTGGCATGTTTCTTTAAGAGGAAGTAATAGTGAAGTTAAGAAGGTAGTTCACTAAATAACTGAGGTAGATAAATCTACCTTGTTACTTAGGAAGAACACTAGCGTGTCCTTCTATTGATAGAGAAGATGATACTAGAATTTATAGCTGCTAAGGAACAGGAGAGACGCGAAGCGGCACTCACACGTAGTGAAACGAAGTGTAGAAAGGAAGGGGGAATAACATGAATAAATATAGAAAGGAAAATATAGAAGCAATGCAACGTATTGCAATAAAAAATAACACACGCTTATATGGTTATTCATTAAGTAAGACAGATGTAACTGAACTTGCATTGCGACAATATATCAATCAACAAGAAAAACTGCTTAAAAAATATTGTGCAAAATTGTGCAAATAAAAAAATGTAGAGTAGGTAGATACCAAGTGGGGCGGGCTATTAAGCTAATCTACAACAAGTAGTTGCACAATATATACAGCTGTTTCAAAACTTTTTTATTCACAAGCTTACTTAATATAATAAGTAGTGATATGGTAATGTTAGTAATTTTAGGAAGGTGGAGGAAAGTTATTGATATCTGAAAGACAATTGGCTACGATTTTATGGGGAATGATTATAGTAGTTGGATTGCTTTGTTTTTCCAAGCAAAAGCGGTACCTATTTAAAAGTTTAAGTGATTTAATAAAAGCTTTCTATAAAGTATTAACACAAAAATTTGCATTGTATATACATATTTATGTTCTATGTATGTTGATTACTTTACAATATATAAGTTTACTTTCTGCAGAAACTTTAATAGCTTATTTTATATGGATAGTTACAGTTTTATATCCAAGTATTTTTAATGCCATATCAGCTAATAAAAAGCCCTATAAAGTCTCTTTAGTGAAACAGCAACTGGGTATCAATATTTTATTTTTATTTATTGTAAGTAATTACACTTTTAATTTTTGGATAGAGTTTCTAATTTTATTACCAATTATAACTTTTCTTTCAATGTTAAGTGTAGTTAGTAGTATAAAGGAAGAACATCAATCTGTGAAAAAATTAACCAATTTTTTATTAGGCGGTATTGGTCTATTTATATTATTCTATGCTATTGGAGAGTTTGTTGATAATTTTAAGGATATAAAAGATGTTGAATTTTGGAGAAATTTAGCTATAGAAGTGTATATTATTTTGCACTTACCCATTATTTATTTTGCTAAACTATACGGATACTATGAGGAATATAAGGTAATACTGAAAATAAAATTTAGGAGTAATGAGGAGAAAAAAATAAAAATAACTTGTATTAGAATTATGTTTATTTTAAAGTTTAACGAAACGAAGATGAAAAATGGGCTTAAGTTAATTAGAAAAACAAAATATAGTGGTTTAAATGAAATAATAGAAAGCTTCAAAAATAGTAATTTAGAATATACGGAAATGGAGAATAATTAGAAAAAAGCTACTCTCATTACTAACATGAGGTAGCTTTCTTTTTTGCACGAATCAATGTACTTTTACTAATACCAGTTATGTTCTCGACTTCTTTGTAACTATTTACTTCTAGTAGTTGCATAGCATGTTCAATTTGTTTTGGATTGTATTTATTGGGACGACCTTCTTTAAATCCTTCTTTTTGTTTAGCAATAGCTTTCCCCTCTTGTGTACGTTCTACAATTAGATTTCTTTCCATTTCTGCAACAGCTAATAATGTGGTCAAAAAGAAACGTCCCATTGTCGTATCTTCTAACAACCCCACATTTAACACATGAACCCTAACCCCTTTAGAAAATAAATCCTTCACTAACTCAATGCCCTCAACAGTGTTTCTTGCTAGTCTATCTAATTTAGTGACTACCAACGTGTCGCTTTCTTTTAATAGTGATAGAACTTCTTGTAATTGAGGTCTGTTGGCTTTTGTTCCTGTGAACTTCTCAGAATAGATACTGTCACAACCCTCATTTTCTAATGCTTGTAATTGTACTTCTAATTCTTGTGAAACTGTTGATACCCTTGCATATCCGTATTTCATTATGTAATAGCCCCTTTTTGGTGCTTCAATTATGACGCTAAGTTATGACACCTTTTGATGCCTTGATAATACAGGGTTTTAAAAACGGTGTCAATACTGTTAAGTTATGATACTAATCATATTGACTATATATTATAAAATGTTGCTAATGGTGGTTAGTATGGAGGCGGTAATATGGGTTAGTATCAATAGAGTAAGTCTTATATGGTTTTAAGATTTAATGAATAATTACAGATAAACAACAAAAATCCCTTTAGGAAAAAGGTTTTTAATGGACTTTTCTAAATAGAAATTATTAGTATGGCACCTCCAAAACTCAGTATAATTCCGAGGACTGAGTCGGAAGTGTAAGAATGTGCAATGAACTAGTATCAATAGAATGAATGAAATCTATTATATTGATTTTAAGAAATGGAATATTAAATCTTCCTTCACTAAAAAAAATATATCAATCATGTGTTTATCTGTGTTAAAATTTGTATAACTATGTAGAAATTTAATTTCTTACGTAAATCTTCATGGTTCTTATTAACATTTATATCTAGTATGTAATTTTGTGAAGTAGAGGTAAAATCAGATGGAAATAAATAAAGATATGGCAGCTTTTTTTGCAATTCGTGCATGTGTTTCATTTTTTTTAGCGTTGGGGTATTATGTAAGTATAAAAGGTAACATCGATTATATTCAATTTTTTCTTACGTCATTCCTTTTATTTACTCCTTTTGTATTAGATTATTATCCAAGGGAATGTGAAACAGAAAATGAAATGCGAGTTAGGAAATTTGGCATTAGAATTCCCTCAGTTGCTATTGCAATTACAATATGTATAGGAATTTTAAATGGAAATATTGAATTTTGGACGAGTAATCCGCATATACTAATAAAGATATGTGCTAACATAGGTGCTTTGCTAATTGTGTTTTTAACATTTCTTGATTATAATGACTATAATAGAAGAAGTGACTTAGCAGTTAAACTAAAAAAAGACGCAGCGTCACACATAGAACAAAATAAATCAGAAGAGGTTGAACAGCGTTTTAAACGTATTCAAGCTGATAAAAAAAATGGAATAAAAGAACTTGCAATTAAATCTGAAAGTAAAAAAGGGCAAAAGAAAAAGAGTAAGGGGGCCTAAAAATGCTATTTTTCATAATAGGAATTTTTTGTGCTATCTACATGTCTGCCGTTTATTCTGCTTATAAAGAAGTACGTGATAAAAATCTAAAGGTGAAATTTAATATTAAGAATGCTATCTTCTTTTTAATTATCCCAGCATTTACAAGTTTTATACATTTAAAAATTGCTTTTCATTTATTTAGAAAAGGTAATAAAAAAGAAGCAAAATTTTTATTTAGTTTATCAACTTTCCGTGCTTCAACTGGTACAGCATTATTTTTAGATTTTATGATACATTCCATAATTGTTGATGCTGTATATGGAACCGTAAATATAAAAATAAAGCAAGAATCTAAAAAAGTCCCAAGAGAATTCTTAAAATTAAATAACATAAAAGAAGTAATTAAAAATCCTTTGTCATACGAAAACTCTATTCTTCAAGTTGCATAAAATAATCTCTTAAGACTTTCGTCTATGGGGGATTTTTTTATACATTAACTATTTATTATAGAAAAATTGTTTTAAGAAGGTCTCATTAAACACACTCGAGTGACGGATAAAAAGTTCCAAAGTTAGCGTACAGGAACAATGTTTAAATCTCTATAGAAAGTGAATAAGTTATCCAACATCTTGAATTGAAGGTGTTGGATATTTTTTTAGAAAACAAAAGATGAATATTTATTTTATACATACTTATTTACAATCAAAACTCATCACAATTGATTGGGGCTACCTACCACCACAGCACCAAGGGTTGAAGCCCAATCAATAGTGTCAATCAGAATTACCGCCTCACTATCCATCCACACCCAGCCCAAAACAAACGCTACCAGCACAGGGATAACGAGGCATAGAAGACAAGGCAAAGGACAGGACGCACCGCACATGCACAGACGGGACGCAATACACAAGGGCAAGACGACACAACAGCAACAGGAAAGGAACGAATGCAGCGAAAACAGCATGAATGACTGTAATAGCTGGGTTACTATCTCATATGGTGGGGAACGTCCCACGCTTCAACCCATTATTGAGGTGAAGGGTATACATGGGGGGCTACCCCATCCCTACCCCTGTGTCTGGTGCTTACTAAATATACACACCATTTTTCAAACCTTTTTGGGGCTGAATAGTGACTGTGAGGGCGATTCTAACGCATTTAACTATGAGTTCATGGGGGATTGTCTTACTCGATTCATCTCACAGCTTTAAGGGTAAGGGTGGGTTTTTGCTATAATTGAGTAGCTATTTTGGATAAAAAATATTTTGCCAAGATTTTTAAAAACATTTTAAGGGGTGACCGCTATGACTGAAAAAGAAAAAGAACTAGTTGAACAGATACTAAAGAAAGTAGAATCAATGAATAGCGAATCAAAAGGTTTACTAGGTGAATTAAGAGAGTTTCGTTCTGAGTTTAAGGGATTAGAAAACGTATATAAAAAAGGGTTTAGTGATGTAAATGAAAAGCTAGATAATATCATTGAAACTAATAACAAAATAAATTAAAAAGGGTGGCTGCTGCCATGACTAAAATGATTGCTGAACGGATGATTTCATTTATGAAGAATATGGAGAATGGGGAAAGGCTTTTATTTTTAGAATATCTCTCTAATAACCATTTCAATTCAGGACAGCCCATTGAAGATATGATTTTAGCCGTAAGGAATCACATTGAGGATTACTTAGACAGGAATCTATCTGAGGAAGAAATTGAGATAATGAATTTAGCTTATAAAAATGGTCATGGTGTTGGGTTTAATGTTGGAATGGAAAAGGCTTTAAAAGGTGAGGACTAATAGAGGCAAAAAAGAAGGCTGTTAGTTGGAATGGATTTAAATTTAAGCCACTATCAACGATTGAGTGGAAATAATTAAAGGAAACTGTTAAAAGATTCTCTTTTTATTTCATATGGACATGATATAATAATCGTTAAGATGGTTTATAATCAAGTTCGAAAATAATGTCTTACACCCTAATAATAAAACAGTTTAAATATAAAATATGATGCCTGCTTGCTGGCTATTGCTGCGTGAATCCTAAAT
>NZ_JAEOAH010000007.1 GCF_016612995.1 Viridibacillus soli | reverse complement strand
CGGCTCTGACGGGGTTACTGGGGCTACTGGACCTACCGGTTCTGATGGAATAACTGGGGCTACTGGGCCTACTGGCTCTGACGGGGTTACTGGCTCTACCGGATCTACTGGCTCTACTGGACCTATAGGTGCTACCGGACCTACTGGCTCTACTGGACCGACCGGGGCTACTGGCGTTACTGGCGCTACTGGACCTACCGGCTCTGACGGGCTTACGGGGGCTACTGGACCTACCGGACCTACTGGCTCTTCCGGCATGACTGGGCCTACCGGCTCTGATGGAAATACTGGGGCTACTGGACCTACCGGTTCTGATGGAATTACTGGGGCTACTGGACCTACCGGACCTACCGGAGCTACTGGACCTACTGGAGCCACTGGAGCTACTGGCTCTACTGGACCTATAGGAGCTACCGGACCGACTGGCTCTACTGGACCTACCGGGGCTACAGGCGTTACTGGCTCTACCGGACCTACTGGCTCTACCGGACCTACGGGCTCTACTGGACCTACCGGGGCTACTGGCGGTACTGGCGCTACTGGACCTACCGGGGCTACTGGAGGTACTGGCTCTACCGGACCTACTGGCTCTACCGGACCTACGGGCTCTACTGGACCTACCGGGGCTACTGGCGGTACTGGCGCTACTGGACCTACCGGGGCTACTGGCGTTACTGGCTCTACCGGACCTACTGGCTCTACCGGACCTACTGGCTCTACTGGACCTACCGGGGCTACTGGCGTTACTGGAGATACTGGCTATACTGGCGATACAGGCTCTACAGGCGCTACCGGACCTACCGGAGCTACTGGAGATACTGGCTATACTGGCGATACAGGCTCTACAGGCGCTACCGGACCTACCGGAGCTACTGGAGATACTGGCTATACTGGCGATACAGGCTCTACAGGCGCTACCGGACCTACCGGCTCTACTGGACCTACCGGGGCTACTGGCGTTACTGGCGTTACTGGCGTTACTGGCTCTACCGGACCTACCGGATCTACTGGCTCTACTGGACCTACCGGGGCTACTGGCGTTACCGGACCTACTGGCTCTACTGGACCTACCGGGGCTACTGGCGTTACCGGCTCTACTGGAGCTACCGGGGCTACTGGCGTTACTGGACCTACTGGCTCTACTGGAGCTACCGGGGCTACTGGCGTTACTGGCTCTACCGGAGCTACTGGCGTTACTGGCTCTACTGGACCTACCGGGGCTACTGGCGTTACCGGCTCTACTGGACCTACCGGAGCTACTGGCGTTACTGGACCTACTGGCTCTACCGGAGCTACTGGACCTACTGGAGCTACTGGCTCTACTGGCTCTACTGGACCTATAGGAGCTACCGGACCTACTGGACCTACCGGGGCTACTGGCGTTACTGGCTCGACTGGGCCTACCGGACCTACCGGCTCTACTGGCGTTACTCGCTCTACTGGACCTACCGGGGCTACTGGCGTTACTGGCTCGACTGGGCCTACCGGACCTACCGGCTCTACTGGCGTTACTCGCTCTACTGGACCTACCGGGGCTACTGGCGTTACTGGCTCTACTGGGCCTACCGGACCTACCGGATCTACTGGCGTTACTGGCTCTACTGGACCTACCGGGGCTACTGGCGTTACCGGCTCTACTGGACCTATAGGAGCTACCGGAGCTACTGGCGTTACTGGACCTACTGGCTCTACTGGACCTACCGGGGCTACTGGCGTTACCGGCTCTACTGGACCTACCGGGGCTACTGGCGTTACCGGCTCTACTGGACCTACCGGGGCTACTGGCGTTACCGGCTCTACTGGACCTACCGGGGCTACTGGCGTTACCGGCTCTACTGGACCTACCGGGGCTACTGGCGTTACCGGCTCTACTGGACCTACCGGGGCTACTGGCGTTACCGGCTCTACTGGACCTACCGGGGCTACTGGCGTTACCGGCTCTACCGGAGCTACCGGACCTACCGGATCTACTGGATCTACTGGATCTACTGGACCTACTGGAGCTACTGGACCTATAGGAGCTACCGGACCTACTGGCTCTACTGGACCTACCGGGGCTACTGGCGTTACTGGCTCTACCGGAGCTACCGGACCTACCGGATCTACTGGATCTACTGGACCTACTGGAGCTACTGGCTCTACTGGACCTATCGGAGCTACCGGAGCTACCGGCTCTACTGGACCTACCGGAGCTACCGGACCTACTGGCTCTACTGGAGCTACCGGTCCGACTGGCGTTACTGGCTCTACTCGACCTACCGGGGCTACTGGCTCTACTGGACCTACGGGGGCTACTGGCGGTACGGGCTCTACCGGAGCTACCGGACCTACTGGCTCTACTGGAGCTACCGGTCCGACTGGCGTTACTGGCTCTACTCGACCTACCGGGGCTACTGGCTCTACTGGACCTACCGGGGCTACTGGCTCTACTGGACCTACTGGCGTTACCGGCTCTACTGGACCTACCGGGGCTACTGGCGTTACCGGCTCTACTGGACCTACCGGAGCTACTGGCGTTACTGGACCTACTGGCTCTACTGGAGCTACCGGACCTACTGGCGTTACTGGCTCTACCGGAGCTACCGGACCTACCGGCTCTACCGGCATTACCGGACCTACTGGCGCTACCGGCATTACTGGACCTACTGGACCAAATATTCTTGCTGTTGGATTTTCGGCTTTCAATAATGCTTTAACTGTTTCTGCAAGCGGTCAAATTACCGGCTGGACTACAACAAGTCCTCATTATACAACCGCAAGCTTCAATCCAGCTACTGGAAACTTCACGGCACCTACAACAGGGCATTATACTTTCGAAGCGACTATCAACTACTCAACAACTGCAAGTTTAACAGTATCCTTAGGTGCAGGTGTAAATCCTTCATTTGTCATTCAAAGAACTTCTCCACCACCGACTAATCTAATAAGTGGATTAATACCAATATTAGATGTAAACGTTGCACTAGTATTGAATTTGAGAGCAATTCTTGGAGCAGGAACGGTAACATTAACAGGAGATGTTGCACTAAATGCAGGGGATGTAGTTGGATTATTCTATCAAGCAAATGGTTTATCAATTTCACTTATTTTAGGTGGATCCACTTCAGCTGGTATCGTTTGGTCATGTCACGAACTCACTTAATCTAATTAGTCCTCATTTAGAAATCACATTGAATTTATTTAATGTTGAAATTTAAATGAGGACTTATCTATTAATTACCTCAACTTTCATAAACAGAAATCAGCAAATAACCTTTGATATAAATTGATACCGTCAACTTATTGCAATAATTTTTTTGGTGCGAAAGTAGACTAATTGACTTCAAATATCTGTAGTAACAAAATTCTATGTGTAATGCTTAAATTCAATTTAATGGACAAAACCATTCTTTTCATATAACGCTTTTTCATTTTAATTTATTGGAGCTGTTTCTAATATTAAATAACTAGCATTTGTTCGTACCCAAATACATTGCTGACTCTAGTAATTGCTGACTACACCCTCTTTTCTATTGCTCTCCTTTACAAATAAATCATTTAATACCCATGCTTTCTTTGTCGAAATTGAAGAATAGGTTGAATAAATATGTGTGAAACCTATGTACTCTCTGCCTTTTTTAGCAACAAAGATAATTGAATCCTTATTAAAAAGGCTCTCCTCAATAAATTGACGATACAAATTGAACAACTTCGCTACGCCTTCCATATCAAATTGCTTTGCTTTGCTTGATAAACATTCATTTTATTGCTCTCTTTTTGCAATTACATAATTTTTACACAAGCAAAAACAACTTCCCGTATTATGCAGAAGTTGTTCTTGGTAACTAAAGTGTTTGTGTAACAGGTTCTTTAATTATTTTAGGTAATAAATTCTCCACAATAATGCTGTTCACTGCATTAATATAAGCTAATGCACTTGCCTTGATGACATCTGTATCCGTTGCTTTCGCAATGTATTTTTCACCTTTATATTCTACTTGTAATTTCACTTTTCCTAACGCTTCTTTCCCTCTTGATACGCTGCTAATTTTGTACTCTAACAATTTTATATCGATATCGATGACTTCTTTAATCGATGAGTAGAGTGCATCAATTGGGCCAGATGCTACTGTGCTGCTTTTAAATATCTGGTCACCCTTTTTAATTTTGACACTTGCTGAGGGGAAGATGGTATTACTAATTACTTGCAGATCCAACAGCTCATAGAAATTGTCACTATGATGTTGAATTTCTTCATTCATATCATGGCGTGCGAAATATTTCTCTACGATAATATATAGATCGTGATTATATACTTCTTTTTTCGCATCAGCTAATACTAAGAAATCAGCAAAAACTTCTTCGAATTGTTCTCCTGTTAATTGATTAAAGGCTAATTTTTCAAGCGCATTTTTCACTGCATGGCGACCAGAACGGGCTGTTAAGACAAGCTCCATATCATCTAAGCCGACCTCTGTAGGACTAATAATTTCATAGGCATCACGTGATTTTAGCAAGCCATCTTGATGAATGCCCGACGAATGTGCAAAAGCATTATCTCCTGTAATTGCTTTATTCACCTGTACATCAAGTCCCATTAAGCTACTAACTAGCTTTGATGTATTCATAATTTCTTTTGTATTGATATTCGTGTTTGCGTTATAAAACGGTGAGCGTGTATTTAAAGCCATAATCACTTCTTCTAATGCCGCATTTCCAGCGCGCTCGCCGATACCGTTTATCGTACACTCCACTTTATCTGCTCCATTTTTTATAGCAGCTAAAGTGTTTGCCGTAGCCATTCCTAAATCATTATGACAATGTACACTTAGAAGCACTTTGTCATTTAGATTTTTTAGACGGTCATTTAATTTAAATATTAATTCACCGAATTCCTCTGGCACTGCAAAACCTACTGTATCTGGGACATTTATCATCGTAGCACCCGCTTTTACGACAGCTTCAATTGTCGACCATAAGTATTCAAAATCAGAGCGAGATGCATCTTCGGTAGAATATTGTACTTCCGGTAAT
This sequence comes from Viridibacillus soli, assembly GCF_016612995.1. Taxonomy (GTDB): domain Bacteria; phylum Bacillota; class Bacilli; order Bacillales_A; family Planococcaceae; genus Viridibacillus; species Viridibacillus soli. Next base: position 221,293 of record NZ_JAEOAH010000007.1, on the reverse strand, counting down.
AACGTTTTTGCGTATTTAACCGCTTCTATTCCTATATCTAAAATTTGATTTTTAGATTTACCAAATTTCTTCTCAACATGAATATCTGAAGTGCCAAGAACCATATGGATTAACGGTTTTTCAGCATATTTGACACTATTATAAACGGCATCAATATCCGCTTTCACAGCACGTGCAAGAGCTGTAATCATAAGATGATCCGTATTGCCGACTTTCATCGCAATTTCTTTTACCGCATTAAAATCACCAGCTGAAGAGGCTGGGAAACCAGCTTCAATAATATCTACTTGTAATTTTTTTAATTGATGAGCTACTTCTAACTTTTCATATAAATTTAGTTTCGCCCCCGGTACTTGCTCCCCATCACGTAAAGTCGTATCAAACACCCATATTTTTCTCGACATCTCACATACACTCCTTTTCTTTTTTGAAATAATAAAAAGCCCCGCCTCTATAGAAACTATAGAGGCGAGGCTGTGCTCGCGGTACCACTCTAATTGATCCATGCATATAACATGAACCCACTCACTTCGGTGGCTATTACCACCTATTCTTTTAACGGCAGAATCCCGACATCCGTTACTATTCATTCACGGAGTAGCTCTTGGACGAGTTCAAAGGTAAATAACTACCGGTTCTCACCACCCACCGGTTCTCTGACAAGCTCATTTATCCTCTTACTATTTCCAATCATTGCTTACTAATTATTTGATTAAAACTGATTCTACACGCTGTTTTCTGTTCCGTCAACAATATTGTCAGAAAAATAAAATTATTTTTCAATCAAAATTGAGGGAGCTATTTTTATTTAACACGGATTTCGTTGTAGTATGTTTTGAAACCACTTGGCAGCGTATGTAGATTTTTTCTCAATTCGATATTATTTGGAGATTTTTCATCTAGAAACATTAATTCTTTATTTTCATATAATATTTGATACATACGCGTAGAATATTCTATGCGGTTAATAGAAAGTTCATGATATCTTCTTGCATATGGTTTAAATATCACGTAATGCATACGCTTTCTAATAATCTAGCATAAAGCATTGTGAATTTTCTAAATAAACTTTACAATTGGTAGTATATTTGTTGGTACTATACATATTTCTAGGGGGAACGACTTTGAGCAAAATTCGAATTGGTATTGTAGGTTATGGTAATTTAGGGCGTGGCGTGGAAGGAGCAATTGCACAAAATCATGATATGGAGCTAGTGGCGGTGTTTACTCGTCGTGATCCGTCTTCATTAAAAATTGCGAGTGCAAATGTTCCGGTATATGCTGTGGCCGATGCAGAACAATATAAAGATGCTATTGATGTCATGATTTTATGTGGTGGATCTGCAACTGATCTACCTGAACAAGTACCTCATTTCGCGCAATGGTTTAATACAATCGATAGCTATGATACACATGCGAAAATTCCAGCATTTTTTGATGCAGTAAATGCGGTGGCTGAACCTGCAAACAAAGTAAGTATCATTTCAGTTGGATGGGATCCAGGTTTATTTTCATTAAATCGTCTTTTAGGTGAAGCAGTTTTACCTATTGGAAATACTTATACTTTTTGGGGCGATGGCTTGAGCCAAGGTCACTCGGATGCAGTTCGTCGTATTGAAGGTGTTAAAAATGCGGTACAATACACTTTACCAATCGAAGAAGCTGTAAACCGCGTACGCAATGGTGAAAATCCCGAACTTACAACACGTGAAAAACATGCGCGTGAATGCTTCGTAGTTTTAGAAGAAGGCGTAGATGCAGAAAAAATTGAAGATCAAATTAAAACAATGCCAAACTACTTCGCAGATTATGATACAACAGTGAATTTCATCTCTGAAGAAGAGCTTGCTGCAAATCATAGTGGCATGCCTCATGGTGGATTTGTTATTCGCAGTGGTGAATCTCAAGCTGAGCACAAGCAAATTATGGAGTTCTCTTTAAACTTAGAAAGTAATCCATTTTTCACATCAAGTATTCTTGTTGCCTTTGCGCGTGCGGCTTACAAACTGAACAAAACAGGCGATCACGGTGCGAAAACTGTATTCGATATCCCATTTGGTTTGTTATCACCAAAATCTGCAGCAGAGCTTCGCAAAGAATTACTGTAAGAAAATAAAAAAGATGGTTGGGGTTGGCTTTGTCTTTATGACGAGTCGTCCTTCTTTACATTATTTAAACTATCACGTTTGTACTAAAAGTCTTCAGTCATATTGACTTTTATCCGTCCGACAACTATGATGAATAATGATTCTTACAAAAGACTCAATAATCTCAAACAAGAAACCTTACTCTGTTCCTCTATCTATGAGGTTGCTGTAAGGTTTTTTGTTATTTTATCATATATCAAATAACTGATGCTGTAAGGCAGCTATGGACCAGTATAAAATGGCCTTATGAAAAGTGATGCGATGAATAAAAACTTTAAAGAAATGATTGGAGTCGCCACACTGTTCCCCATTAGGAAAATGCCTTATATTAATTCCCTTTTAATACGTATGTGGACATTGGTTTAATACTTCCTTCAGTAGTTATAGTAGTTAATAAAGTAACTTCAGATTGAATTAAATTTACTAATTTCGAAGGGATTCCGTCTACAGCCGCAAGCTCCATGGCATAATCATGTAAAGTAAAACCCACTTCCCATTCCCCGTCCTGTAATTCAGGAGAATAAATTGAATCCTCTCGTTGTATTTGCCAACCCGTGTGCGAAACTATTTCCTTAATATCCTCTACTGTAAATAATGTACGGATATTAGAAATACTTGTTTCTTTAAACGCTTCATATTGAGCTTGAATTAAGACCGCTAGAAAATGAGGATATTGTTCAATACTTGTTACTCTTGCATCCCATTCTGCAAAGCACAATGTTCTACCCCATTTTCTTGCCTTCTTTAATACTGCAGCTAGCTGATCGGCTGATTGGAAATACCAGGAGCAATGAGACAGCACAACAACATCAAATGATTTTTCTGCAAACTCGATGTCATCTGATAACACATCTACTGCTAAATCCATTTGAATTTGCTGACCTAGCTTGGAAGCTTTCAAATGCGAAGCTGCTTGTCCCAATGTAATCGGACTGCCATAATCCGCGGTTGCAATATCCACACCATGTACGAAACCTGTTTCTCCTACTAAATGTGCTAATACAACTGTGGTATCCCCTTGTCCACATCCTATTTCAAGTATTCGCATACCCTTCTCTATTTCCCAAAACTTAGCTAACTTTAACCGATGGGCCGTTTGGATTTCTTGGATTGTACTATCATCTCCATAAATGGCCATACATTTTACAATTTCACCTATCATTGTTTCTCCCACTTAGTAATCCCCCTAGGAACAAATAAATATTGTAATGTATTCCGAGCTACATTAGACTATTTGTACAATCAACTCTCTTTACAAGATCGTTAAAAAGGAGTGAATCATATGTCTACTATTCAATTAACGGATGTACAAAAACATTTTCAAAGACGACCTATTATTCAAAATGTTAGCCTGTCGATTGATTCTGGTAAAATCTTTGGTCTTATCGGGCCATCTGGCTGTGGTAAAACGACATTAATCAAATTGATGGTAGGAATGTTAAAAGCTGATGCTGGCCACATAGAAGTTTTACAGCAAGCTGTACCCAACTACAATTTACTCCAAAAAATTGGCTATATGGCACAATCGGATGCGCTATACACTGATTTAACCGGGATAGAAAATATGCAATTTTTCGCGAAGCTTTATTCATTTAATAAAGTAGAAAGAGCCAAACGAATTACCTATGCAGCGGACATTGTCCAACTTACAAATGCTCTTTCCCAAAAGGTAGAAACATATTCTGGTGGTATGAAGCGCAGATTATCACTTGCCATTGCACTCATTCAAAACCCGGATATTCTTATTTTAGATGAGCCAACTGTTGGGATAGACCCCGCATTAAAACTCACAATTTGGCAAGAGCTTGAACGCTTGAAAAAAGTAGAAAAGAAAACCATTCTTATTACGACTCATGTGATGGATGAAGCAGAAAAATGCGATGAACTTGCCTTAATGCGGGAAGGGAAAATTATCACACATGGTACACCTACAGAATTAAAAACACTTTATAATGCAAAAACATTTGATGAAGTCTTTTTACAAGCTGGAGGTGCTAAGCTATGAGAATCACTGCTTTAGTGAAAAGAATTATTCAGCAAATGCTAAGAGACAGACGTACGCTTGCACTATTATTTCTTGCACCATTACTTATTTTGAGTTTAATGTACTTTATCTTTCATACAGATGACACCTCCCCGAAGCTTGGGGTAGTTGGAATGGATTTGAAAATTGTCGATGCTTTACAAAAAGCGAATATAGATGTGGAGAAGTATGACCATCTTTCAAAAAAACAGGCACTTACTGATGATCTAGATGGCTGGCTCGTAGTTGATGATGGGCAACTATTAGTTACATTACAAAATGATTCGCCGAGTAAAGCAAAGGCGCTTCAGCTGCAGGTTAAGCAAGCACTAACAACGATGCAAATGGATAATGCTCCAAGTAATGCACCTACTTTAGCAGTAACAACTGATTATGTATACGGTAATGAGGATACTCAGTTATTTGATGTCATTAGCCCGATTCTAGTCGGCTTTTTCGTATTCTTTTTTGTATTCTTAATTGCAGGAATTGCGTTATTAAAGGAACGCACAACAGGCACTATAGAGAGGCTATTAGCTACGCCTATTCGCCGTCATGAAGTTGTTCTTGGTTATTTAGTTGGCTACGGGTTATTTGCTATAATTCAAACATTAATCGTCGTATTATATGCCGTAAACGTGCTTGATATTGTTCTAGTTGGCTCCATTTGGTATGTTCTACTAATAAATTTATTGTTAGCATTAATCGCTTTATCACTAGGTATTTTATTATCAAGTTTTGCTTCTTCAGAATTCCAAATGGTACAGTTTATCCCGCTCGTCATCGTACCGCAAATTTTCTTTACAGGATTATTTCCACTGGAGGGCATGGCAGATTGGTTACTTTCAATCGGCAAAATTATGCCGCTTTACTACGCCGCAGATGCTTTAACCGGTGTTATGTATAAAGGTTTTACGTTTAGCGATATCGCGATCGACCTAGGTGTATTGCTGTTATTTTCTGTACTATTCATTTTATTAAATTTCATCGCTTTGAAAAAATACCGAGCTATTTAAAAAACAGCACGCCAATTGAAAAGGTTGGCGTGTTGTTTTTTTTGATTATTCTACAGAAACTTTCTTTAAATCAAAATACTAATAATGTCTCGAAAATATTACGCGCTACTTTAAATGATTCCCCGTCCGTTACCGTAATCGGGTCAAGTGACACCGAATCCGCTCCTCGACCATAAATAACGAAGTGCTCATCCGATTTATTTCCTTTTTCATCTGATGATTCCCCACTCTTTGAATCATTAGACGAGCATGCCGTGAGTACAAACATCAGACAAGCTACTAAAAAAATACATCCCAATCGCCTTTTCTTCTTAAAACATCCCCTTTTGTCATATTAAATTTTTACATTCTCTTCATTCTTTAAATTATATACCCATATACAGAACTTTCAAATAATTATATAAGAATAAAAAAACTGCCTGCAATCGATTTGAGATCGACTGTCAGGCAGTTTTTAGCTGTTATTAGAAAAATAAATCTAAGAAGAAATATAGTAATCCAGCCATTGTTGCTGCAATTGGCATTGTAATAATCCAAGTCAGAATAATTTTACGAGCTACTCCCCATTTTACACCTTTCACACGTTGTGCAGATCCAACCCCCATAATAGCGGAAGAAATAACATGTGTTGTACTAACTGGTAGATGAATTAGTGTTGCACCAAAGATAACTGAAGCAGAAGCTAAGTCAGCTGCTGCACCGTTAACAGGGCGTAATTTCATGATTTTACCACCAACTGTTTTGATGATTTTATAACCACCGATTGACGTACCAAGTCCCATTGCTAATGCTGCAGAAACACGTACCCAACCTTGAATATCGTCACCCGCTTGCCAACCAGCAGCGATTAAAGCCATTGTCATAATACCCATCGCTTTTTGCGCATCATTCGTACCATGTGTAAACGATTGAAGTGCCGCCGTACAAATTTGTAAATAGCGGATTCCTTTATTCGTACGATACAGATTTGCTTTTCTGAAAATGACTTTAAATAAAGACATCATCAAGAAACCAGCTGCCATGGCGATAAATGGTGATATTAATAATGCTTGTAATATTTTTATAAAACCTTGGTAGTTCAGAATACCAAAACCTGCTGCTGCAATAGCCGAACCTGCAATAGCACCGATAATTGCATGCGATGAACTTGACGGAATACCATAATACCAAGTAATTAAGTTCCAAATAATTGCCGCAAGTAACGCCGCTAAAATAACTAAAGAACCGTTTGATAATGCAAAAGGATCTACGATATCTTTCGTAATTGCTTTTGCAACACCTGTAAATGTAATTGCCCCGATAAAGTTCATCACTGCTGCCATCATAACAGCAACTTTTGGTGGCAAAGCTCGTGTTGAGACTGAAGTAGCAATGGCATTCGCCGTATCATGGAAACCATTGATAAAGTCAAATGTCAGGGCAAAGATAATAACTAGAACTGTTAATAAGAGTATTGTATCCATTCGTAACTCCTGCTCCTATGCATTACGCATAATAATAGTTTCCATAGTATTCGCTACATTTTGGCAATCATCCGCAATATCCTCTAGTTTTTCATAAATATCTTTAAACTTGATGATACGGATTGAATCTTTTTCATGCAAAAATAGTTGCTTAATGGATGTACGAAGAACTTCATCACATTTACTTTCATAATCTTTTATAAGAATGGCATGATCACGCATACCTATTAAGTTTTTCTTTTTCAATAATTCCATTGCTTTTACAATTTCATCAGCGCTTTTCACAATATAGCTGATAAATGTATTCATTGATTCATCGATATCAATTAGCGTGAACATATCGAAATGTGCGATACATTCTTCCATACCATCAAGAACGTCATCCATACTGTTGGCAAGTGCTAGAATATCCTCTCTTTCAATTGGGGTCATAAATGATTTATTCAGCATGACGATCAATTCATGAATGAGTGAATCCCCATCCGTTTCATATTTTTTCATTCGTATGCTGATTTCTTCTAAGTCTTCCAAGCTCTGAATGCGGAAATCATTGGCATAATGCATGGCCTCCTGCACATTTTCGGCAATTTTTGCTAAAGTTTCAAAGAATGGATCTGGCTTTTTTCGATTAAACATAAATTCCTCCTGAAAAAGTTAGTGTCAAAACATAGATTGTTCTGAGCGCTAGAATAGCTTAACAATAATTTAATAGAATTTCTGCTATTTTTACATAATCTAAATCAATTTTTACAATGCTGTAATATTAGCGTTCACAATTTCGTTAAAACTTTGTCCGAATGTGAAAAATCTACCGTTGTTTTTTGTCGTATTTTGTCGATAAATCGTTTTTTTTTACGTAATAAAGCTTGTAGATAGTACGTTAAATATCTTACAAATCTTACGTATCCGTGTCAACACCAACTTTTTTAGTAAGTAATTTATTTTTCGACAAAAATACCTACCATTTTAATTTAATTGGTAGGTATTTTTTACAATTCACAAAAACTAGCGGTATTTTCGGGAGTAAATAAACTCGGTCATTGGTAAAACGACAAATGTAAGCCCAACAACAATCATCAATGGGTAATTTGTAATTTGGTTAAAGGATTGAGTACCTTCCGAAATAAATAGTACAGCGCCAGTTGCAAACATTAGTACATAATAGGCAATTTTCGAACTTTGCGCTTTAATATGTTTACCAAGTTCATCTGAACCTTTTTTACTTGTATGGTTTCCCCATGTTAACGCAGTTAAAAAATATGAGACTGTAATAAAGCTAAAGAAAATGGCGCTAATTGAAATTGAATCGAAACGAATCCATTTCACAATAGTATAACCAACAACTAAAATTGCAATCATGAATGTCACGACTACTAACTTTTTCTGTGCACTCTCCATCTTCATTCCCCCTGTTTTTTTGGTATAAACAATTGCTCCATCATGACATCTAAATGCTTTGCCATATCAAAAGCAAGCTGCAAACTTGGATCATACTTATTATTTTCAATTGCATTAATCGTTTGTCTGCTCACTTCACATAATTCCGCAAGCTTTCCTTGTGACAATGATTTCTCTTCACGGAGCCTTTTAATATGATTTTCCATTTATTACACCACCGTTTTCCTCATAAGGTGTCAAATATCTTTTACATGTAAATTATAATGTGGTTTCACGGGTTATGTCAAACATATTTTACACATAAAAAAACTCCCCAGTTACGAGGAGTTTCCTTTACGGCAATAAAAATAATAGGACAAACAATATTAACGCTGTCCAAATATAAGCCGAAAAATTTTACTGACTGCGGAGATACTGATTCCTTTTATTTTATGAATAACTGACACAACAAATAAGTTCATTAATAAGATACAACTCGCAATAAAAACATCCATCGTCCAATGATTTTCGCTAAAGAAATTTTGTACATTATTACTCATCAAAACCGTTGTTATAAAAACAATCGTGAATAGCAATAGCACACCTGGAATAATTATGTACATCTTCATCCAAATCGGATGCTTCAAAAACGTCTCACTTTTATACGATTGAAAAACGAGTATATAGCTAAAACATCCAACGAGAACCATTATAAAGACAAATTGCAAAAGCATAGGTACAAACGACATGAAACCAGCACTTGCTGACATATCGACAACAAATAATTCTCGATATTGAATTACAACTGCCATGAAAATGCTCAATATCACAAGCACGACTACTTGATACAGCGTCCACTTATTCATCACCTATCATTCAACTCCTCTTCCTTCCATATACGTTTGAGTAACTATTTTGTTTCGCTTGTTATCGGATAAATGCCTTCTCTTCATTTGCTAGCGCATCTTTTAGCCAATTTGGATCCATATTCAATAAATTCTCTGGCAATTCATGCGGCGCAAAAAACTTCATCCCATCAGATTCCTGCTCATCACAATACAACTCCCCAGCAATAGCTTCTACTAAAAAACAAGTCGTAATAAAATGAACCCTTTTACCATTTGGATAGGCAAATACTTGAGACGCTGGGTCTGAGTAGACACCAATAAGCTTTTTCACTTTCACATGTAAGGTAGTTTCTTCAAGCATTTCGCGAATGGCTGCCTTCTCAACCGTTTCTCCCATCTCTACATGGCCCGATGGAATGCCCCATAGTCCAACATCTGCACGTTTTTGCAACAGCACTCTTCCTACTTGATCGAATAAAAGCATCGCTACGCCCGGATAAATGTTATCAATTTCCATCCTTTTCTCCTCCTTAAAATACAAAAAAGCCCGAGCAGGAAAAAATCAGTGCATACGAAATACACTGAACCTTTCCCCTCGGACCTTTTATGTCAATAGGTGCCTTCTGCATATGGCAGAAGATGTAGCCCTCGGTCACAGTCCTTGTAAAAGCGGAACCCTAGCTACAGTTTTCTAGTTCAATTTTATTATATCAAATATAATTACTTAAGCGGGACTTTTACTTGTGCTTCTTTTTTCAATTCCATAAATGGCATTTGCACAGCCTTTACTGTCAAGTTTCCGTCTTCATCTGGCAAATCAAATGTTTTGACGTATCGATTGCCTGAAATTCGTTCAGTAATATCACTTGTTAAATCATTTCCTTTAGCATCTTCAACCCAAATACGATTGTAGTCAAAATGGGCTCCATAAGGAAAATCACTTTGTGCTTCAAAATAAAGATGCATTTTACTGTTCTCTTTTTTCAAATCGGTCACAACTATATTACCCATTTTCCCTTGATTTAATGTAATTGGTAACTGCTTTTCATTTAATGGCTTTTCACTTGGTTCCCCATCAACCGGCATTTTTATATAAAACGGGCTAAAGGTCAAAGTCGATACTTCTTTTTCTAGTGGTGCAAATAGATATTCCATATGCATCACATTATTATCTCCAGACCCTGAGTCTTGAATTGTTTCGAGGGGTATTCCATGATCGTCTAATAAATAAAATTCAAATTCTAAAACTTTCTCCTCAATTTTTTCTGTAAATATATCAATTTTGGCCTTAACTCCTGCGGGCCCTATTTGAATCGATTTTACTTTGTATTTTGTATCATTAATAATACCTGTCTTATTAACAACAATCTCTTTAACTTTTGCTTTAGATTTCGTAACCGGCACATCAAAATGCCAATTGCCGGTTGTTTCTCCTATCATCTTTAAGTCCATACTTAAATCAAATGACTTCGGTAAAGCTTCTAATGTTTTAATATTCAGAATGCCTGCATATTGACCATTAGTGAGTTTTTCACCCTGACGACCATCCCCAAAGTTAATACGTTTCCCATTTACTTTTAAATCAAGCTCACCCAATGTTTGTTGATCACTTTGTAAATAACTAATAGAAAACCTAGTGCCATCATAGAAAACATCTTGAATAGTGAGGGTAATATCCTGATCCGTACTCGTTATGTTCACTGTATTTGATAAACCTTGATCAGTTGCTTTTTTTAAACCCTTATCTCCTGTGGATTCGAAAATAGAGCCAATTAAAGGGATGGAAGATAGAACTTTAGCCATCGCTGGAGAAACAAATGCTGAACCGACAAAAAGACATCCTGCTGTTACAGCTGCACCAACGATTGGTTTCCATTTGCTTTTGCGAATTTTCCGACTTGCTTCCCCACGCTTCATCGCCATTTCAATGGTTCGATTTAGTTTTTCAGTAGGCACTTTCATATCATCAATCACTTTTTTTATGTCTGGTGATTGTTTATTCATTAACACACGCCTCCTTGAATTCCAGTTTTAGTTTCTTCAAAGCACGATGTAAATTTGTTTTGACTGTTCCTTCTGGATAGCCGAGTAGTTCTGCTATTTGTTTGACAGAGAAGTCTTCGTAATACCTAAGGATAATGACTGTTTTATATTTTTCTTCTAACTGTTCAATCACTTGTAGTAAATCCATCTTATCTTCTAACGGAAATTTAGCATGCGACTCAATTCGCTCAACAACCTCTTGATCCATGGAAATGACCTTCGTTGATTTTTCAATGAAATCCAGTGCAACATTAATCAAAATCCGTGTAATCCAAGTAGAAAAATACTTCAGTTCTTTCAGCTGTTCGATTGATATATACGCTTTATAAACTGCTTCTTGCACAACATCTAAAGCATCATTTTCATTTTTGACATACAAGAAAGCCATTTTATATAGCTTATCTTTTTCATCATGTATTAGTTTTAAAATGCTTGATCATTACCATGCTATGCTTTTTTTACTAATGTATTTCGAAACATTTTCCTCCCCCTCTCATAGGCAAACGTTAGACAACCGAACGTACCATTTCGTTTCAATTAATTTCAAAAAAAAAGATGTGTATAAAATCATACACATCTCACACCTTCCCTATTTCACTTACCTGCGATAAATGTGATGATTGGTTAAAATCACCGAGTAGCCATCTATCTTCTTGAATCGTAATATAACTGACACCAGCATTTGCTAATCGAACTTGCTGCGGGAAAATATCGCCGTTCTCAAGTAATGTGAAAAGCGAATGAATGACAGCTCCGTGGGCGACAAGAATAACTCGATCATTTGGATACTGCTCGTGAATTTCAGCAAGACCATCTCGTAATCTAGCGAGTACCGTGTCAAAATGTTCTTGATTTGTATATTGTTTATTTGGAAAAGCTTTCAGACGTTCTTCCGGATCCATACCTTCCGCGTCACCGAAAGCACGTTCTTTAAATTGATCGATTTCAATTAGTGGAATTTGTAATTGTTCATTAATAATCTCTGCTGTTCGTTTTGCTCTTGTTAGCGGACTTGTGAAAATTGCAGCCCACTCACTTTCTTTTAAAAACTGGCCACATTCCTTTGCTTGTTGGATGCCTCTGTCATTGAGTGGCACATCCGTTACGCCTTGCAATTTACCAAGTGCATTCCAATCTGTCTCCCCGTGCCTCACCACACAAATTTCTGTCATGTGAGCACCCCCTAAATCGTTGTTCATTTTATCGTATCATATTAGATTCCTGATGTGTTCATTAACACATCTCTCCAGCCATCAGAATCTTCAATTGTAAAGAAGCCTTCTGCCCAATAAGGATTTTCTGACTCAACTACACCAAACCCTAATACTTTTAAACTCCCATATATACACCCACTCTGCTGATGATTGAGTATATAAGCACAAGCAAATAATCTTCTGTTGGTGCGGGATATAGACTACCTGCTGGAATTTGATTTACTCAAGAGACTATTTAACCTACTCGGGGATTGATTTAACCTACTCAAGATGGGATTTTTTCTACTCACGAGATGTTTTAACCTACTCAGTTGTTTTCTCGATAAATTAAAAAGGACTTTCCGAATTTATGAAAAGTCCTTTCCTTTATTAACTAGCTTTCCGAAAACCAGCTTGCTCCGCTTCTTTTTCAGTACAGAACATTTTTTCTTCTTTTACAGCATCGTAGTTATTGGAGCCTGGCATATGGTAAATCTTATTGCCCTTATTGTTAATATTTCCTTTAATAGAGCAATCTGCTTTATTGGATTGATCTCCGCTATTCGCTTTATTCGTGCTCTTAGAAAGCGTTTCGTTAGGAGTCAAGCCCTTCACAGCCGATTTATCAAAGCCACGGTTTGTTACATAACCATCGTATTGCCAAATACCTTTTCTGGCAGCCTTTGCTTCTTCTTGAATGGCCTCATAAGCCTCTACATTTGTCGTATTTGGCTCGTAAATATAGCCGACACGCACAAGTCCTTCTCGGATTAACTGCTCCTGTACGCTCTCTCCGTCCGCATAAATATAGGCAAGTAAACGTCCATATTTATCTTCTTGATCGCCAACGTCAAATTCAATTGAAACTTTTTTTGCATTGTTCAATATTTCACGATTACGTGCTTGTGCTTCACGTCCAATTGGCTGTTCGCCTAATTGTTTATGGTACATTTCGGGTGCATCTACTAATAGATAGCGTACATTTTTCGTTGCCCCGTCATATTTCACTTTTATCGTATCGCCGTCCATAATGCTGACGACCTCTACCTGGATGCGATTATTAGATTCATCCGTTTTAGTTTCTTCGGCCTCCGTACATGCTTGTAGTAAAAATACTAGACAGCCGATTACAAATAGTCCCCATTTTTTCATTGTCATCACCATCGTAATCTTAACATATACTGCTAGCTAGCTGTCTACTTTCATAATCCATCTTCATTTTACGCACAAAAAATGCCCAGTCCTAGATGGCTGACTGGGCAAATTTCATATTTCGTTAAACTGTAGTTGTACCATTTGGATTAATGTCTTTAATTGATTTGCCTTGCTCTTCTAAATCACGGATGCGGTGTGCAAGACGTGATGCAGCAGACGCAGCGATGCTACCAACTAAATCGTCAAGGAATGTGTGAACACCATTTCCAACTTTAGTATCTAGTTTCTGAATAATACCGATTTTCTGTTTATCTAAATGTCCGAAAGTCGTTACAGCAATACTACCGTATGTAAATACCGCTCCTAGTGCAATTGTCTCATCTACCCCAAATAGCCCTTCATCTGATTCAACTAATTGTTGTAATGGTTCTGAAAGCAACTTTTTCTCCGCTAATTCATCTAATTCGATTCCAACTAAAAGGGCATGTTGAATTTCACGTTTGTAAAGTACCTTATCAACTGACTCAATACAATGCTCTATAGTAAGTCCATCATTATATGCGAATTGCATTTCATAAACAATTTCCGCTATATCCTTTAATGTAACACCGCGGCGTTCTAAAGCATCGCGTGCCGCTTTAGCAACTACTTCTGAAGAAACTTGAAGTTCTTTTTTATTCATAACCAATCCTCATTTCCAAATTTATAGTTCCTTATGATTACTATTATACCTTTACTTGCGTATATGTTACAATCTCCGTACAGAATACTGAAGGAGTGATTATTTTGAATCGCGGTACAATCACAGATATAGAATTTTTCAGTGAAGCCTTACAAGAGGACATGCACCTGTTAATTTACTTACCTGCAAATTATTCACCACTATATAAATATTCAGTGCTAATCGCATCTGATGGCAAGGATTATTTCCAACTTGGTCGCATTTCTCGCGTAGTTGACGATTATTTAGATCAAGGGGAAATCGAAAATTTAATTATTGTCGGTGTGCCATATAAAAGTGTAGAGGATCGTCGACAAAAATATTTGCCAAACGGGGAAAAACACGATGCATACTTACGTTTTTTAGCAAATGAGCTCGTACCTTATATGGATGAGCATTACTCCACATACCAAATTGGCATGGGCCGTGCATTAATTGGGGATTCACAAGCTGCTACTGTATCTCTACTTGCGGCCATTCGATATCCGAATATTTTCGGAAAAGTATTAATGCAGTCTCCTCAAGTAAATGATGATATTCTAGAAAAAGTTCAACAGATGCAAGATGTTCACGCATTCTCTATTTACCATATTATTGGAACGAAAGAAAATGAAGTAATGACAATGAATAAAACTATTAAAGACTTTTTGACACCCAATCGTGCATTGCATAATTTAATGGACAAAAAGGGCTTTTCCACTTTCTACGATGAATTCAACGGAAATCATTCATGGAAGTTCTGGCAACCTGATTTGAAACGTGCCATAAAACAAAATTTTGGTATTTAACATGGATATTACAATTAATATTCTCTATTTTCTGTTATACTGAAAATTAAGAAATACTATATAAAAAGACTTAGGAGGTACGGAATGATGAAATACGGTATCGTTGCATTCCCATCAAAGAAATTACAAGATTTCGCGAATTCATATAGAAAAAGATATGACACACATTTCGCTAAAATCACACCTCATATTACGCTAAAGGGCGCTTTTGAAGTGGACGATTCTAAAGTAGACGAAGTTGTTAATATGATTCAGGAAGTTAGTAAGCAATTCAAACCACTTTCAATTCACGTATCAAAAGTAAGTTCATTTGCGCCAGTGAACAATGCCATCTATTTAAAAGTGGAACCGGCAGAACAATTGCAAAACATTCATGATGCATTGCATGCTAACACTTTCGGAAATGGGCCAGAATATAAATTTGTGCCCCATATTACACTTGCACAAGGCATGTCATCAGGTGAACATGATGATATTTACGGCCAACTACGTATGACAAACGTCGATTCTAAAGAAACAATCGATCGTATTCATTTACTCTATCAATTAGAGGATGGCTCTTGGACGGTTTACGAAACTTTCCGCTTGTCTGGAGCTGAGTAATTTTTGTTTTTTGCTAAAATTGTTGAATCAGAAAAAGAATTACAAGATGCTTTCTATGTAAGGCAGGAGGTTTTCGTAAAAGAACAAGGTATTCCTCTACCATTAGAGAAAGACGAATACGATAAAGAGGCGACACATTTCGTAGCATATAAAGGTGGAAATCCTATTGCCGCAGGTCGCGTTCGAATTGTAGACGAGAAAATTGCAAAAGTAGACCGTGTTTGTGTATTACCTGTTTATCGTAGAAAACAAATCGGTGTACTAATGATGGCGCACTTAGAAAAGTATGCAAAAGGCCTCGAGTTAGAAAAGGTCAAGTTAAGTGCTCCAACACATGCTATTCCATTCTACGAAAGACAAAGTTACGTTATTACATCACCAGAATTTTTGGACTCTGGCATTCCACATCGCGCAATGGAAAAGGTATTCCAATAAAAAGCTGCTACAACGCATCGTTTAAACGGCGTTGTAGCAGCTTTTTTCTGCATTATTGATTGCTGTCTATTGGTTTACTGGCAACTTTCACCCCCTTCTCTAGCAACCTCCCATGTCTATAATCTAAATGCCTATTTTTCACATAAAAAAACCCTCCAAAGGTTGGGTGCACGCTCAACCTAAGGATGGCTCTTCTCTACAATTTTCAGCATTTAATTGGCAAATCATCCATAGTAATCATTATACATACTTACTGTAATACTTACTTTTGTCTGTGATTTTTAGTTTAATAGGTTGGTACTCTGCTGGGTTAGGATGGATGAATTGTTGATGAACTTGAAGCGAATTTCTGCGACTTTTCTTTTTATCATGTTTCAATTTGTCATCGGCATGTTCTGCACGCTTATTAAGCTCCCGTTCAAAACGAGTTTGCATTTTCACACTTGACACTGCATTCACATAAGCGAAATTAAATTTTTTCATGTTCATACGTTCTGCATATTGCGTTGCTTGCAAAGGTTGAATTGGTAAAATATAGCCCATCAAAACCACCTCCTATATTGTAACTATTCCCTGTATAGTCCTTTTTAAAACCTAAAGAATTATACTATTCAAAGAACATTTTTATGCTATAACATTTTTTGAATTTTACTTAAATCTAAAGATTTACCGTCTTTCATAATAGATGCGACGATTTTCTCTTCTAATTCTTTTGATACTGGTTTATTTGCAAGTTTAGATACTTTACGAATAATTTTGCGTACTTGCTGTTCATCCTGAAAATCTACATATTGAATAGCGTTTGCTAATGCAAATACATCTTCCATTGGTACACCTGTTTTTCCTTCAATTTTCTTAAAGAATGAGCTTTGCATTTAGTTCCCCCCTATTAACCGATAAAGCTTGTGCCGACAATAATGAGTAGAATGAAAAGTACAACGATTAAAATAAATGTTGATCCGTTATTACGGCAACCGCCATAATAGCCTTCTCCTCCACAGCCGCCTCCGAAATTGCCACCGCCGTAACCATACCCTTGTTGAAATCCTGACATAGAAAATCCCTCCCCTCTTTCACCGTATTCTATGCAACGGTGTGAAAAAGGTGGAGGGCGTTTGCACTAATCTATATTTCCTTTTGATCGGAAAAGTAAAGCTCCGATAAATCCAAACACAATTGCAGCACTAATTCCTGAACTTGTAACTTCGAACATTCCTGTTAAAACACCAATCCAGCCATGCTTTTCTGCTTCTGCTAGTGCACCATGTGCCAACGAGTTGCCAAATGATGTAATAGGAATAGTTGCACCTGCTCCGGCAAAATCAATAAGTGGTTCATATAAACCAAAACCAGATAATATGGCACCTGTTACGACGAGAATGCTTAATGTATGTGCTGGTGTTAGTTTGCCGACATCCATAAGTAATTGGCCAATAACACAAATAAGTCCACCAACAACAAAGGCCATTATAAAAGAAGCAATCATTTTATTCCCTCATTTCATCGTTACTTCAATTGCATGTGCAACGGTTGGAATCGATTGATTCTGCTGCACTGATAACGGAGATAATAAAGCACCTGTTGCTACTAAAAGTACCCGTTTCATCCGTCCACTTTTTAGTTCAGCTAATATTTCGCTAAAAAATACGGAAGCAGAACAGCCTGCTCCGCTTGCCCCGGCTAAAAATAACGGATTATCACCATAATATTCTGCTCCGCCATCCCGAACTGTTTCTAGCTGCTTTGTCGTCAAACCAGCTTGTCTCAACATTTCCTTTAAAATAGGTAAACCTACTTTACCAAGATCGCCCGTCATAATGACATCGTAATCTTGCACCGTTTGGCCTCTACCCTTTAAATGTTGTTGTATGGTTGAAAATGCTGCCGGTGCCATTGCAGCCCCCATATGAAATGGATCCGATTGCTGAAAATCTGCCACTTTACCAATAGTTGCGGCTTCAATACATGGTTCCCCTTCTTGATGTTTGCCAATAAGTGCATAACCAGCAGCTGTTACAGTCCACTGTGCCGTTGCTGGCTTTTGTCCTCCATAATCAACTGGATAGCGAAATTGCCTTTCAATGGCGTTATGATGACTTGCGGCGCCAGCAAGTGCATATTGGCTACCTCCTAACTCAGTTAATAAGCTAGCGATAATAACGGATGATGTAGAAGTTGCACAAGCCGAGTACATACCGATAAAAGGACTTGCAATAGTGGCAGCCGCGAAATTCGTCGGTGTCATCTGATTAACCAAATCTCCTCCGATAAAAAAATCAAGCGAATCTTTTGTCAGCTTCTTTTTTTGTAATGCGATTTGAGCAGCTTCTTCAATCATAATCTGATGTCCTTGCTCATTTGTCTTTTGGTCTGCCAATTCATCGTCATATACTAAATCAAAGTTTTGCACAAACACACTTCTCTTCTCTAAAGGACCAACTACGACTCCAGCTGCCAATATGGATGGCTTAGAAGGAAAATAAATAACACCTTTATCCATCACCAGTCAGTCACCCCAATCGTTACTAGTATTAATTTGATAAGTGCTACTAAAAAAGCTGACACAACACCGAACACAATAACAGAACCAGCTAATTTAAAAATATTTCCGCCGACCCCAAGAACAAAACCTTCCGTCTTATGTTCGATTGCCGCTGAAATAACTGCGTTCCCAAAACCTGTAACTGGTACTGCTGAACCTGCCCCACCAAATTGACCTAGCTTTTTATAAAGACCAAATCCTGTTAATAGCATCGCAATGAAAATCATCGTTGAAACGGTCGGATTGCCGGCCGTACGTTCTGTAAAATCAAAATTAGCCATATAGAAAAACGTAATTGCTTGGCCAATTGTACAAATGATACCTCCAACTAAAAAAGCTTTCAGTACATTTTTGAGAATTGGCGTTTTAGGTGATAGTTGCGTCTGTAATTGCTCATAATCTTTTGGGTTCATTATGTTTCTTCCTTTGCAAGTTCTTGTAATTTCTTAACTTTCTTTTTCAATTCTTCTTCAGATAATTCTTTTTTCATAAGCTTCTGTGCTTCCCAAGCAATTTTCAAATCTGTGCTGACTAGTATTTCTTTATCCGGAAATTCCTTCTCAAATTTCTTTTGCAAAGCCTTTTCAATTTTGGCTTTTCTCATTTTTGAAAAAGGTTTTACTTCAACACCAACTAATACAATATCGTCAATGAAGACGGCAGTACCCTTTTGAATTGACTTTTCATCTTTCAAAAGCTTTTCAATTTTTGACTGCGACTCTGTATCCTCCTCACCATGAAATGTTGCGAATTTCTCTTTCTGCGCTCCATTACAAGCAACCAATAGCTGAATAACGCACACTAAAGTTACGAAACGTAAGACATGTTTTTTCATATACTCACCTTTTTTTAAACAGTATGGGTTTTTCATGAAAAATTATGCATTATCTAAGGCAGTTGCCCTAGTTCAATTTTGAAAGTGACATATTGTATAAGGAGTATTGAAAAGGAGGTGAAATAAAAATGGGATGTGGAAGAAATGATGATGCGGTTGGGCATAAAAACTCAAAGGGTTGTGTTTGTGACGTTGTTCGCGCCATTAAAGACATTCAAGATCAAGATATTGATGAAGGTTGTGGCCAATGTCCAACTAACTGTTTCTTAGAGCCTCTTGGTGGATTAATGAGTCCTGCACGTAACCATTCAGATACACGTGTATTTATGCTTTTAAACAAAGACGGCACACCATTCAAAGCATTTTTTAGAACTTCAGAACACGGTGATCGCCACTGTTTCTCAGTCTTTTTCAGAGTAGAGGATATTTTCGATAGTTGCTGCGCTACTTTACGCGTATTAATTCCTATAAAACATGGTGGTCATATAGCTAACTTATTAACGGATTGCGGTACTGAAGTAGACTTAACAAATATATGTAAAGTTGTAGACTGGGAAGCGTCTACTAGCTGTGTTACCGTAGATTTAAATTGCTTCTGCGCAGTTCAATGCATTAAAGATGTCTTTTTAGGTATTTGTGACTAATCGCAAGTTAAAGGACTTAACAGTAGTGTCTTTATTTTAAAATGGATGATAGCAGTGTCAGGCAAAGAGCTCCAAAGTTAGGCAAGCTAACTTTCGGGGCTTTTTGTGTTATTTTTTTATTAGCTTATGCAATATCAGATATTTTTTGCAAAAAAAACTATCCCTATAAAAGGGATAGCCATTAAAATGTTTTTCCACGCCATTTAATTTCCATAAGCTCAGTTATTTTCGTTGGATGTACGACACCACTATAGCTTTTCAAAAGTACTTCGTCTTGCAATACGAGATCGACGATACCTTCTATAATACGTCCATCTGTTAGTCTAAATTGCAATGGTCTGTATGCGTGTTGTTGAAATGGTGCTGACAAAAATTGCAATCGTTCAATTTTGCGGCGTATTTCAGAATCCTTAATAACGATTGGTATTGGTTCGACTGCTTCTTCTGTTACCATGTCTTCAATAACTTCTTCAATATTTTCTTCTACTAC
The DNA here is from genome assembly GCF_016612995.1 of Viridibacillus soli. Lineage (GTDB taxonomy): Bacteria > Bacillota > Bacilli > Bacillales_A > Planococcaceae > Viridibacillus > Viridibacillus soli. The sequence goes on along the minus strand of NZ_JAEOAH010000007.1, from coordinate 200,970 downwards.
CGCCTCAGCAACTATTTGAAAGACAGAGGTATTTTCAATATCAATAAAAAAAGCTGGGGGAGCTTTGATAAAAAGGAGTGGGCGAGTCCCCATGTATACACATCCTTTTTTCATATTCTATGCTCCACCAACAAAACAAGTTACATTAATTTACTTATGAACATCGTTGCGATTCCAAGATAAATCAAAATACTCGTAATATCATTTAATGTTGTAATAAATGGACCGGATGCAACAGCAGGGTCAATTTTCAACCTATGCATTAATAAAGGGATAAATGAGCCCGCAATTGTTGCAACGAAAATTGAACAGCAAATTGCTGCACCGACTAACGCACCTAATAACCACATATGCTTCCAAAAGAAGACGATACCAAATGCGATAACTCCACAAACAACACCTGTAATGATACCTGTAATTGCTTCTCTTAATAATAATTTCATCTTGCTCTCATCTTCAACATCACCAGTTGCAATTCCTCGAACGGCAACAGCTAATGCTTGTGTCCCACTATTGCCTGAAGTCCCGCCAATGAGCGGAATAAAGGCAGCAAGTACCGCCACTTTCTCTAAAGTACCTGTAAATAAATCTACTAAATTAGCGGTTAACATACCTAAAAATAATAATACAACAAGCCAAGGTAACCGTTTTTTCGCTGCTGCAAACGGACTCTTATCAAATGTTACCATATCAGAAACCCCAGCAAGTTTAGAGTAATCATCAGATGCCTCTTCATCGATTACATCGATAATATCATCGACTGTAATAATACCAAGCATTTCATTTTTCGAATTAATTACGGGTACTGCTAAAAAGTTATAATCCTTCATAATTTGTGCAACTGCTTCTTGGTCATCCGTCACACTTACGCTCACAACACGATCATTCATAATTTGGCGAATTAATGTATCCTCTTCTGCAATGATTAAGTCGCGCAAAGAAACGACACCTGTTAAATGATTCGAATCATCCACAACGAACAAATAGTAAATCGTTTCCGCATCAGGGGCTGCGTTGCGCAAAATCGTCATAGCAGAACGCACCGTAGAATTTTCTGGAATTGCTACATATTCCGTCGTCATAATAGAACCGGCCGTATATTCCTCATAGTACAACAGCTCTTTAATTTCCTGAGCTGAGTCTTTATCCATAATTTTAAGGAAATGACTAATTTGGTCTTTGTCTAATTCATTTAGAACGTCAACCGCATCGTCGGTATACATTGCTGCTAACATTTGTGCTGCATATGTCGTATCCATTTCCTCTAAAATGCCTTTATATTCATCATCATCGAGTTCGATTGCTTCGAAAATATCAGCCATCTCTTTAGGGGAGAGGTATTGATAGATAATCTGGCGTATGTCTGGTTCCACCTTCTCATAAAACTGTGCCTGATCATACGGATGAAGTGCTAAAAATTCTTCGCGAAAATTATCTGTCTCATGGTTCTCTAGTAATTGACGCAGATGTTGCTCATCGAATTGTACTTCATCTTTTTCCTTTGTTTCTTCTATCATGCATGTCCCCTCCTCTCGACTCGTTAAGTCATATCAAATTCGCCTTGGCGCATTTAGCGTCCAGATTTTTTATCGAGTTTCAACTAGGGTTTGAATCCCCACTGAATTGTATACATTTGTTGCATTCATCTCACCACTTATAGAAGTGAGAGACTTCTGCAGAATCAAGTTAAAATAATACCTTACTATAATAGAGCGTAGACATTCAAAAGAGCAATTACTTTTTTGTATTTTTTTTGTTACAGCCCTGTGAACATCCCTAATACTAACACTTGCGAGTACTTTTCTACAAATGCCATTCAGGATATTTCCCAGGAAATTAATAATAAGGTGCTTATGGAATATAAGCACCTTACGACATTTGTTCTATTAATAATGATTGCATATCTTTAGGTAAAGCTATCTGCCAGCTATAATATTGTTTTGTAATAGGGTGATGTAGTTGAAGTTCTACACAATGTAATGCTTGGCGATTTATTAATACTCGGTTGCCACCATATAAAGTATCTCCTACGAGTGGATGACCTATAGATGCCATATGTACACGAATTTGATGAGTACGTCCTGTATGTAGCTTCAAACGAATATGTGTAATAGCTTCACCCTGTATCGTTGTACGTTTTAACACGTATACATCTGTATGCGCAAATTGGCCATCATCACGCACAACACGTTCGATAATACTGCCTTCCTTACGACCAATTGGGGCTATAATTTCTTGTTGGTGTAACTCCATATGTCCATGTACAATCGCTTCATATGTTCGGTGAATATCATGTCTCTTTTGTGCTTCACTCATTAAATGGTGAATGTGACGATGTTTTGCGATACACATGAGCCCAGATGTATCACGATCTAAACGTGTGACGACATGCACAGTTGAAGCCAAATCCTGCTGTTGAAAATGAGCGACTACAAAATTTGCAACGCTTCTTGTAGGATGATCATGTGAAGGAATTGTATTTTGATAAGGTTGTTTAGCAATAACGAGTAGTTCATGGTCTTCGAAAATGATATTTAGCTTCTCGCTCACAGGCACTAATCCGTCACTAATTTCCTCAGGTGGAAAAATGATCGTGACCAAATCATTCACTTGTAGCATGTGACGAACGTTTTGCTCCGCATCATTTACTAAAAGTTGTCCTCCTTGAAACTTTATAGCAGTTAAAGCTCGCTTAGAAATATCCCACATAGCTAATGCATCTCTAAATAATTGCTCCTGCTCTACTTTAAATGTTAAGCGATATCTTGAATCGTTCATCTTATTTCAAATCACTATCGATGAATGAATCATGTACACGCTGCCAAAAAGGAAATGCTCTGAAACGAGCAAAACGAACCTTTTCCTTTGCCACTTTGTATTGAATTGATTTTACATCTTTATGCAATAATTGTAAGTGGTCGACTGTTACCATGAAATCCTTTGCCTGCACAGGCTTTAGTACACAATTATGATGCGCTGGCAATACTAGTGAGGAGCCGACTGTACGAAACACACGATTATTAATAGAAGCCATTTCAGTCACTTGAATGGCTTCTATTGATGGATGCAAAATGGCACCACCAAGCGCTTTATTGTATGCCGTACTTCCTGAAGGTGTAGAGACACAGAGACCGTCACCACGGAAACGTTCAAATAGTCGCCCATTTAACTCAACGTCCATAACAAGAGTCACTTCAGATGATTTCACAGTAGATTCATTCATTGCTAAATAAGTGTATTTATCATCTGAATTTTGGTAGTTAATCGTTACTTCTAATAGTGGATAGTCGATTACTTTATAATCGTTCTTTGCTATAGAAATGACCAATTTCTCTATTTCAATTGGCTTCCAATCTGCATAAAACCCCAGATGTCCCGTATGAATACCGACAAACGCAACATCCGACAATACATGACTATAACGATGGAATGCATGAAGTAGCGTTCCATCTCCACCAATCGATAACACAATATCCGGCTTTTCTTCATTTAGCTCTAAACCAAAATCTGTTAAGTAAGAGATTGCTCTTTCCATTAATTCATTTGATTGAGGATCATTACGTGATTGAACGGCAAATTTCATAGATTTTTATGGACTCCCTTCGAATTGTCATCTCTGACTTTTGGATTGGAAGCTTCCTTGTATTCCGTAAAATACTTTTGAGCTTCCTGTATTTCTTCGCGAATTAAAGACATTTCCTCATCTAAGCGGGATGCTGCCTCCGCTGCGCTTTGTAGGCGATTTTTTATTTCCTCAGGAAAAATGCCCTTATATTTATAGTTCAATGAATGCTCAATAGATGCCCAAAAGTTCATTGCTAGTGTTCTAATTTGAATTTCAGCTAAAATTCTTTTTTCTCCGTGGATTGTCGCGACCGGATATTCAATAATCATATGATAGGAACGATATCCGCTAACTTTTACATTCGTGATATAATCTCTTTCTTCTACTACTATTATGTCGTTACGTTGGCGTAATAATTCAATAACAGTTGGAATATCATCTACGAATTGGCACATAACACGTACCCCAGCGATATCTTGTAGTTCATGTGCAAGCATATCTGACGGCTCAAAGACTAGGCCTTTTTCTAACGTCTTATCATAAATACTCGCCAGTGGTTTCACTCGTCCTGTTACGAATTCGATTGGTGACGTTTCATTCGATTTCTCGAACTGCGCACGCATTCCTTTTAGCTTAATTTTCAATTCATCGACGGCTTGCTTATAGGGCTGTAAAAAGCGTTCCCATTGTCCCACGATAAGTCCCCCTAACCTTCTCAGGCTTCGTTCAATATTTCAGCAAAGGCCTCTTCAACAGCAGTTGAAAAGTCTACTCCATAATTATGATTTCCTTCAATATTAAATATAAGTGCATTAAGTTCATCCTGGAAGTTGACCAATTCAATCTGCTCTTCACCCCAAGTTAATAATGGCTCCGAATCAGATTGTAACGTTTTGACTAATAATGGCCAAATAGTTTGTGGAAATTTTATATATTGATAGCCTTCTCCTGCATCCATTAAATAGACGAAAGCCATTTCGTCTGAATCAGTAATAACCTGACCCGCAGCTTTCCATTTACAATTAGGCATTTCACCATTTAATTGTAAATGAATTTGATTTTCTAGTTGTGTTCCATTTTCTACTGTATAAGTTTTACGCAAAGCCAATCTTCCTTTCCGTGAATCTCCTATTATTTTATCATAGTAAGTCTCGATTCTAACCACTTTTTCGGAGAATTGTTCTGCTTTTTGCCATTTCGACAATCATTGCAATGCTGAGTATACTTCACCTATAATTAATTTATACAAAATCATAAAAACAGAAGGTGATTTGCATGGTACAGCAACTAGAGATTGAGTTCAAAAATCTACTGACGAAGAATGAATACGTGGCACTTTGCCTCGCTTTTGCTATTCCAGCTGAAGGTTTTCACGAACAGACGAATCATTATTTCGATACAGCTGATTTCCAATTAAAAAATGCATGCTCAGGCCTACGTATTCGCGAAGTTCAGAGCCGCTTTGAATGTACATTAAAAGAGCCCGCAACAGGCATTGGGTTAATCGAAACTACAGATTTATTAACTAAAGAGCATGTGCATACAGTTCTAAATGGCGGTACTTTAAAAGCAGGAGAAGTCGATACTCGATTTAAAAAATTACAAGTTAACCCCGAAGAGCTACAACTATTAGGTACACTTTTCACAAAACGTGCCGAAATAAAATATAATGGTGGGCTTCTCGTATTCGACCATTCTCGCTATTTGGACACGGATGATTATGAACTTGAATTTGAAGTGACAAATGAGGAGACAGGTAGAGTGATTTTCGAAGAATTTTTAGCAGCGCATTCGATACCCGTTCGAGTAGCAGATAAAAAAATTGCGCGATTCATGGCCGCCGTCAATAAGAAAAGAGGTTAATAGATGGATATCTCGGCTTTAAAAACACTCCTTGAAATTCAAGGACTCCAATCAATGGGATCAACCAGTTTAACAGCAACAGATTCATCCTCCTCTTCATCAAGCATGTTCACGCAATTGATGAATGAAATGATGACATCTTCTACATCAACGTCTCAAACTGACACGTCACAATTACTTGGCTTAACTAGTTCCTTATCAAGCTCAGGTACAGATTATAGCAAGCTATCTCAACTTTTAAATGACTCAAACAATTCCGATAGTACGGACTATGCTTCATTATTAGGCAGTGGCTCGATGAATTCATCGACTACAGGCTCAGGTAATGCACCCTCAAGCTTATACTACAGCGGTACATCACCTGTTTATAGACCATCTTCAATGTCTAATAATACATATAATCCATCACCTTTGACTCAAGAATTAACCGGATTTAATGCTATTCCTGGGCCAACTAGCGTCACTTCAAATAAGCAGTACGATGCCATTATAAAAAAAGCTTCTGAAACTTACGGGATACCTGAAAAACTGATTAAATCGGTTATTAAACAAGAATCGAATTTTAATAACTCCGTCGTTAGTCATGCAGGTGCTGCTGGTCTTATGCAATTAATGCCAGGTACTGCAAAATTCCTCGGCGTTTCAAATGTCCATGACCCAGAGCAAAACATTATGGGTGGGACAAAATATTTGAAACAAATGCTTGATAAATTTGGGGGCAACACGAGGCTAATGCTGGCTGCATATAATGCGGGACCTGGAAATGTATCCAAATATGGCGGTATTCCACCATTTAAAGAAACAACAAACTATGTTACTAAAATCATGAACACCTACCAAGCATAACTTCAAGACTACAATGGTTGATTAAATTGTGGATAGGACAAGTACTAGACTTAATATTGCTAGGCAAATAATACTTAAAATCGACTTCAAACTAAAATTATGTCGATTTTAGTAGTTAGCAATTATTTATGGCAGTACGTTTATTCACAACTAATATCTACTATTGTGGTCTTTTTTTATAAAATTATATGAAAAAAGTAATGTAAAACAATCGATTTGTTTGAGAAAAAACTTATTGGTTGATAGAATAGAATTACAGCTAAAGCAAAGGAGCATCATCAATGACGCAAAAACCTATTATTCCTTATGAGGAAATTGGCGAAGAAACACTATCTAAAATGATTGAGATTTTCTACTCCAAAGTCGCTAAAAATCCGAAGCTAAAGCCGATATTTCCTGATGACTTAACTGAAACAGCCCGCAAGCAAATTCAATTTCAAACTCAATATTTAGGTGGTCCTAATCTATTTACTGAGGAGCACGGGCATCCAATGATGAAGGCCCGCCATATGCCCTTCAAAATTACACCCGAACGTGCACAAGCATGGTTAGAATGTATGGCTGAAGCTATGGATGAAGTGGGACTAGATGGCAAGATTCGAGAAATATACTATAAACGACTCGTCCTTACAGCGCACCACATGATTAATTCACCTGATAATGACGAGGAGGTATTAGAGTGAATAATATTCAAGTCATGCCGGTTCCAGTTGCACCAACTACTACTCTAAGTAAGCCGATTGAACTGTATGTATTTGTCGATCCGCTTGACCCTGGTAGTTGGAATTTACAATCGATTATCCGTAAACTCCAAGTGAATTATGATCAGTACTTTACATTACGTTTTGTTCTTAGTACAGAATTAGCTTCACTCAATGTCGATTGTCAACGTGTAAATAGCTGTAATAGTGATCATGAAGAGATTGATGTTTCTCACCCCGTACTACCTTCGATCGCAGTAAAGGCGGCTGAATTACAAGGAAAAAAAGCAGGCTATCGTTATTTAGTGAAGTTGCAAGAATATGCCTTGTTGAATATGAAAAACGTTCGTTCTTGTGCTACACTAGTCGAAATCGCTGAAGAGGTCCAATTAGATACACAAGAATTCCAAACTGACTTCAGATCAATTGAAGCAGCACGTGCATTCCAAAGTGACCTTTGTATTACTCGTGAAATGGATGTTGAAGAAGTACCAAGCTTTGTCTTTTTCAATGAAAACATTGAAGATGAAGGTTTAAAAGTATGTGGCAATTATTCATATGAAGTTTATGAACAAATATTAGAAGAATTATTAGACGGCGAGCTTATTTGTCAGCAGCCTCCATCAGTAGATGAATTATTTAAACGGTATCATACATTAACAACTAAAGAAGTTGCTTCCATCTATAATATATCTGTACAAACTGCTGAACGGGAGTTAAAAAAGAAAATGCTGCAACAAAAAATCGACCGCATACATTGTGAAGAATTATCGCTATGGCGCTTAAAATAAATTATATTTAGACTAGTAATGACAAATTGTCGTTACTAGTCTTTTTTTAATTGATTGCTAGGAAATTTTGTTCGTTTCAACCAAATTTTTAGTTAACATATTGATGACAGTTACTAATTGAAGGTATAAAAAAATAAAAGAGGCGCCTCTACGAGAGACGCCTCCTTTTCACAAAGGGGATGGGAGAAATGTTCACGTTCAAACAAAGGGGTGTATGTTTGTTTGTGATTTATTTCACATCTAACACTTTAGCATGGAAAAATTGATATAGCAACGATTCAGAATTGATTTCACAAAGTTGTCATAAGGAAAGCGTTTCCATGCTTTCTAAAGTATTTTTAGCTTAAAATTCACATACTTTTGTCGAATTATTAGGTCGAATTATTGTTTGTTGCGGAACTTTCTGCGTTTGTTGCGGAACTCTCACTCTTTGTTGCGGAACTCCTACTCTTTGTTATTTATCTGAAAATTCACGTCCTAAATACCCCGTTTTTAAACGAATAAAAGCCGAGGGAAACGATTGTTTCTCCTCGGCTTCTTCTGTTATCTCTTATTATACATTCAATAATTTTTCAAGTTCATCTAGATTTTTCTCGAATACTTTGCATGCATCCTCAATTGGTCCAGCAGATTCCATATTAACGCCTGCTGCTTTAAGTACTTCGATTGGGAAGTCTGAGCAACCAGCTTTTAGGAATTTGTTAATATAACGCTCTACGGCTGGCTGTCCTTCTTCTAGGATTTGTGCGCTTAGAGCGGTAGCAGCACTTTTACCTGTTGCATATTGGTACACATAGTAATTGTAGTAGAAGTGAGGAATACGAGCCCATTCAAAGCCGATTTCTTCATCTACAACGATTGCGTCGCCATAGTATTGTTTATTTAAATCATAGTAGATTTCTGTCATTTTTTCAGCAGTCAATGCTTCACCATCTTGGTCTAGTTTGTGAATAATATGCTCAAATTCAGCGAACATTGTTTGACGGAAAATTGTACCACGGAAGCCTTCTAACCAGTGATTTAATAAATAAATACGTTGTTGCGGATCTTCAATTGTATTTAATAAATATTGGTTCAATAATTCCTCGTTACAAGTAGATGCCACTTCGGCAACGAAAATAGAATAATTGCCGTATACGTATGGTTGGTTATTGCGTGTGTAATAACTGTGCATACTATGACCAAACTCATGAACTAGCGTAAATAAATTATCTAAATTATTTTGCCAATTCATTAAAACGTATGGATTTGTTCCGTATGCACCTGAAGAATACGCACCGCTACGTTTCCCTTTGTTTTCAAGAACATCTACCCAGCGATCTTCTAAACCTTGTTTAACGATACTTACATACTCATCGCCAAGCACTTCAAAGCTTTTTAGCATATGCTCTTTTGCTTCTTCATAAGGCATATCCATTTTCGATTCTTGTACAAGTGGTGTGTAAATATCCCACATATGAAGTTCATCTACGCCAAGTACCTTTTTACGTAATGCAATGTAACGATGCATTAATGGTAGGTATTTGTGAATTGTTGAGATTAGTTGATCGTACACTTTTTCTGGAATATGATTTTCTGCCATTGCCGCTTGGCGAGCTGAGTCATATTTACGTATACGTGCATTGACATTATCGCTTTTAACATTACCAGCCAATGTTGTCGCAAATGTGTTACGGAAATCACCATATGTTTTGTACATTGCACGGAAAGCCGCTTCACGCACTTTGCGATCACCGCTTTCTAAGAAATGCGTGTAGTTACCATGTGTTAATTGCACTTGATTACCATTTTCATCTTCAATCGCCGGGAGTTGCAAATCCGCGTTGTTTAATGTGCTGAAAGTTTGAGATGATGCGCTCACCACCTCTGACATTTGAGCAAGAATTGCTTCTTGCTCAGCTGGTAAAACATGTGGACGCTGAAGATTGATTTTATATAAATCATGTTTATATAGTTGTAATTCTTCATTTTCAGCTAAATATTGTTCAATTGTATTTTCATCTAAAGCTAGAATTTCTGGTGTTACAAAGGATAAGCTTGTTGAAATTTTCGCAAGAAGTGATTTGCAACGGCTATCCACTGCTTGATAGAAGCTATTAGCCGTATCTTGATCTAAACGCATATGTGCATATGTGTAAAGGCGCATTAGTTTTGAAAACACTTTATCACAATATTGTAGCACTGCTAATAACGCATCTGCTCCGTTTTGAACTGTACCTTTATAACCTGCTGCTTCTTCACCCAAAGCGCTAATTTCTTTAAACTCTGCTTCCCAAGCTTCATCTGTTGGAAAGATGTCTTCAAGGCGCCAAGTAAATTCAACAGGTACCTCTTGTCTCGTTAATACTTTATGTTCTGATTTTGTTGTCATTTTCTATGACCTCCTAATTTATATACACTGAGAAACTATTACTTACTTATTTTCTCAATTTTCATAACACTTTGCAAGGAATTCCCTATGCAACAAATGGAAAATTTTAGATTCATCTTCAGTGGATTGAATCGAATGAATGCGTAACTTCTTTAATAGTGAAATATAGTGAATAATAGCCGTTCGTCCCCGATCACCTTGAAAATAATCCGGATACTTCTTCATAAATGTTGAAATAATCTCATCATCAACTTGTGATGTACTCAAGTTACAATCTCGTAAGAAAAATAATAAGCATGCCTGCCATTCTACGATGTAGACATCAATATCCTGGGCATATCGGACAGGTAAACCAATGTATAAAGGTAATTGTTCAAGTGATATGCGAATGCTGTAACACCGCTTTAAGAGTGTGTCCTGTACGCCTTTCCTACTTAAGAACAAGCGTTGCCTTAAAAAGCGTTGGCGTATTTGTAAATGCAATTGCCAATACTGTTGAAATTCCTCTTTTGTCGGCTCTTTTAAATGCAAAAAAGGAAAATGCTGATGAGCAATCGGGAGCTGCTGAACTTTGGCAATAAAACGGTAACCTTGGACGAATAATAAATGCGAATAATACATAAACATAGATGTTATGGGATTATAAGTGAGAAGGGTTGAACCATGTTGGGGATGACTTGTGATAAATTGCTGACGAAATGGAGAGAGTTGAATAAGTTGTATGCGTGCGGTTTTTTGCTTCTCTAAATTAGGGGTTTTAAGAAGCCATAAAGGATGAATACCTGCATTCATATAACCTTTTGTACGTGCTTGTACATCCTTAAGCGGAATATTACTACACTGAAATTCAATTGCATATTGCTCATTTTGAGCTGTCACTAATAAATCCGGACGCTGAGATAATTCTTTTAAATAAGGCTCTAGCTGAACAGTTATTCTTTTGCTTTCAAAAAAAGAATACAGTTGTCGCTTCCCTACTAAATGCTCCTTTGACTCACCTTCTGAAAATAACTGCTGGCAATTTGAATCCTTTCTGTGAGAAAAATGAGGAATTACAAGCTCACCGATTCTAAGCTGAAGCTCCTCTTTACATTGTGGACAGTAAAATTTGCTAGTCCTTCTTAATTGCTTCAGCATATCTCTAGTATGTGTAGCAGACAATATAAATAACTCATTCTTTATAGTCAAAGCAGTTAAAATATTAACACCTCCTATTTTTACCTATTTTAAGAATTTTCATGGTAAAAGGCAAGAAAAAAACTCCTCAAAATTCGAGGAGTTTCCAAAGTCGGTTACGCAAAATAATTTAATACTGTTTCAAAGCAGTCTTTTTCCATTACTGTTTTGCCGTATTCTTGAAGAATGTGAATCGTTACGTCTGCGTCTGAAGCAAATTCAGTAATAACACTGAAGATATCTTCAGCCTCATCATGTAACGTCTCTTCTTTAAAGCGAATCTGTAAATAGTAGCCGCCTTCCCATTCATACAGAGCATTATGGAATAATGTCGGTTCCTGTATTCTTTTAGCGAGTGCAATGATATCATCAAATTCCTGTAATTTAAAAATAAAATCGGAATTCTCATCAATCGTACTATTCTCAAGATCATCAAAATCGTCAAATTCATGTGGTTTTAGTTCATCCCCACCAAATGCAGCTGATATCAATCGGTGTTTGTCTTCTATATCGAAGGGCGGTTCGATATGCTGGCCGTCCTTATAAATTTTGGCATGTGTGATAGTTAATTCTAGACCATTCTCTTGAACTATCACTTGAATCCATAATGGTCCTTCAACTTCAAAATATTCTTCGTCGCTGACTTCATCCATCATAGACCAAAAGAGTTCTTCACTTTTTTCTCGGTTATACCACACTTCATCTTTTGTGAATCCGCGTTCTTCAATGTCATGATAAGAAATGAAGAGTTTAAGTGTATTCTCATTAATGCGTTCGATGTCCATATTACACAACTCCCTTCGGTCACTACTAATAGATGCATCGAGTCCACTTAGGAACAAGTCTTTAAAATTTCTTGATAATACAGTGTCTAACACTATTGTATGATGAGTTTGTTGAAAATGGAAAGGAAATAACTCGGAAAATTACAACAGTATATGAATTGTAGTAGACAGAGACTAGAAATGCAAGCCGTAGCGCTATTATGTACAAGCGAACTTATTCCTTTAATATCATAAAAAACGCACCCTTTTAGGGCATAATAAAAAACCAGTTGATGGTTATGTAACAATCAGCAACAACTGGCTCTAAGGGCGCATGTTAAACAATTATTGTTCAACATGCTTATAATATATGTACAGACTGCTGACTATTTTAAGTCAGTCATGCTGTTAAAGATTGCACTTACGATCAGTTGACCATCTTTTGGGCTTCTTGTAATTGATACGCACGGACTTTACGTGGTAAGAAACGACGAATTTCATCTTCGTTGTAACCTACTTGTAAACGTTTTTCATCTAAAATAATTGGACGGCGTAAAAGTCCAGGATGTTCTTGTATTAACTCATATAGACGTTGTAATGGTAAAGTTTCCACATCAACTTTTAATTTTTGGAAAATTTTAGAACGCGTAGAGATGATTTCATCTGTTCCATCTTCAGTCATACGTAAAATTTCTTTAATTTCACTTATGCTTAAAGGCTCTGCGAAAATATTTCTTTCTGTATATGGAATATCATGTTCTTCTAACCATGCTTTTGCTTTTCTACAAGATGTACAACTTGGTGAAGTAAATAATGTCACCATCATATAAAACACATCCTTTCAAAATGTGTAGCGAGTATATTAACACTTCTAAATTAGAATGACTTTAAAAAAAGAACTGTAAGCATATTATACAACATTTTGGTCATTTTGAATATATGCTATTAAGAAAAATTTCCATCGTAAGTTATGACCGTTTTTTCTATCATTTAAAGCTTTTTCGTAAAGGTTCGACCACTTATACGCGCGTATATATATAGTATCCCCAAAACGAAGTGAGTTAAACCTATATTTTTTAAAAAGCATTCTCATTTAGATTCTTTATATTGAAAAAACAATCTTTGTATTCATACTATCTATACGTTGAAACTGCTAGAAAAGTTTCAGTTATTGATAGATTTTACAAATCATATTTGACAAAATACAAAACTGCCCCTATAGTCAGCTAATTTCATTGACTAAAGGAGCAGCCTTTACGTAATCATAGTGATTAGTTATTCGCATGTTCTGCCTGTAATGCTGCAAATTCAACATCAGAGCAGTAGACGAAATGTCCGGGACGTACTTCACGCATTGTCACGTTCTCTCCATCTTTATAATTATGTGACTTTGGGTCGTATGATTTACGCACACGATTGCGTTCATAATCAGGGTCTGGAAGTGGAATAGCCGATAGTAGTGACTGTGTATATGGGTGCATAGGAAACTTGTAAAGATCCTCTGCAGGTGCCAGCTCTACTAATTTACCAAAATACATTACTCCGATTCGGTCCGAAATATATTTAACCATTGAAAGGTCATGCGCAATAAATAAGTAGGTTAAGCCTTTTTCTTCTTGCAACTCTTTTAATAGGTTAACAACTTGTGCTTGGATCGACACATCGAGTGCAGAGATTGGTTCATCGGCAATGATGAATTCTGGCTCTACTGCAAGTGCACGAGCAATTCCTAATCGCTGACGCTGACCACCTGAGAATTCATGTGGATAACGGTTAGCATGTTCTTTGTTTAAGCCTACTGTTTCTAATAATTGATAGACTCGTTCTTGACGTTCTTTTGCATTTTTCACGAGGCCGTGAATATCTAAACCTTCTGCAATGATATCCATTACTTTCATACGTGGATTTAATGATGCGTACGGATCTTGGAAAATCATTTGCATTTTACGGTTAAACGCTTTTAGTTCCGCTTTCGATTTACGACCATGAACATTTACACCATCATAAAGAACTTCACCATCAGTAGCATCGTATAAGCGGATAATCGTACGACCTGTCGTAGATTTACCACAGCCCGATTCCCCTACTAAACCTAAAGTTTCTCCTTTATAAATAGCAAATGTAATATCATCGATTGCTTTTACTTCATTTGGTTTTCCCGGGTTGAAGTATTGCTTTAAATTTTTGATTTCTAATAATTTCTTTTGTATTTTCATTTTGTTGCACCTCCGTTAGCGCCTTTGTAATAGCGGCTACTAGGGAATCGTTTCATTCTTTCAATTATGGTAGCAGGTGGTGTCACTTCTGGGGCATCTGGGTGTAATAACCAAGTTGCTGCATAATGCGTGTCACTTACTTTAAAGAATGGTGGAATTTCTTCCAAATCGATTTGCATAGCATATTCACTACGAAGTGCAAAAGAATCTCCTTTTGGTGGATCCAATAAATCTGGTGGTGTACCAGGAATTGCATATAATTTTGCTTCTTGCACATCTAGCGAAGGCATGGAACTTAATAGTCCCCATGTATATGGGTGTTGTGGATTGTAGAATATTTCATCTACTGTACCGATTTCTACAATTTTTCCACTATACATAACAGCTACTCGATCGGCCACATTTGCTACAACACCAAGGTCATGTGTAATGAAAATAATGGATGTATCAATTTTCTTTTGCAGATCTTTCATCAGTTCAAGAATTTGCGCTTGAATTGTAACGTCAAGAGCAGTTGTTGGTTCATCCGCAATTAAAATTTTGGGATTACACGCTAATGCAATCGCTATAACAATACGTTGACGTTGGCCACCTGAAAATTGATGTGGATATTGTTTAATACGTTGTTCTGGTTGCGGCATACCTACTAATTGTAATAAATAAATGGCCATTTTTTGCGCTTCTATTTTTGACAATTTTTGGTGTTTTAAAATTGGCTCCATTATTTGTTTGCCAATTGTCATCGTTGGATTTAATGATGTCATCGGATCTTGAAAAATCATTGAGATATCTTTCCCACGAATTTTCTGCATTTCTTTATCAGTTAACTTCGTCAAATCTTTTCCATCAAATAGAATTTGACCGTTTTTAAATTCCGAACTAGATTCAGGTAGAAGACGCATAATAGCTTTTGTTGTAACAGATTTACCTGAACCTGATTCACCAACAATTGCTAGCGTTTCTCCCTTTTTCAAATCAAAGTTTACACCCCGAATCGCTTTTACTTCGCCAGCAAATGTGTGGAAAGAAAGCTCAAGATTTTCTACTTCAAGTATTTTCTCCATAACTGCTTTCCTCCTATTAATCTTTCATTTTCGGATCAAGTGCATCACGTAGGCCATCGCCTATTAAGTTAAAAGCGATCATTAATAGACTTAAAATTGCTGCTGGAATAGCCAAAATATGTGGTTGGAATTGTATTAGCCTATAACCATCATTAATTAAAGTACCAAGTGATGCATTTGGTGATTGTAAACCTAAACCGATGAAACTTAAAAATGCTTCAAAGAATATCGCACTTGGAATCGTAAACATTGTATTTATAATGATAATCGCCATTACATTTGGCAATAAATGTTTTTTTATAATACGTCCATTACTTGCGCCTAATGTTCTAGCAGCAAGTACAAATTCTTGGTTTTTATATTTCAATACTTGTCCACGAACAATACGAGACATACCAATCCAACCGGTAATTGAAATGGCAATAATAATGGCCATTATACCCGGATCCATTACAAGAATCATTAATATAACAACAACAAGTGTTGGTATACCATATAAAATTTCTACAACACGTTGCATCGCATCGTCAACACGGCCGCCATAGTATGCCGAAATACCACCGTAAGCCACACCAATGACCATATCAATTACAGCCGCAATAAGAGCGATTAATAATGAAATTTGAGTACCTTTCCAGACACGTGAGAACATATCACGGCCAAGACCATCTGTACCAAACCAGTAGTAAGTATCCACGTTTTTCATTTCATACAAATTGATCTCTTTACCACCCATTTTACCTGTCCCATCAAAGATACCTATCTTTTCAAGTCCAGGTACTTTCGGAGGTAAATTCGCATGGGTAATTTCTTGTGTTTCAAAGTCGTGTGGGCTAATCATCGGTCCGACTAAGGACATTAAGACGATGAAGGTAAGTACAAATATACTTACAACTGCTGCTTTATTTTTTCTTATGCGTAACCAAGCATCCTGCCAGAAGTTCAAGGACGGTTTTGAAATTTTCTCAGTTTGGCTGCCATCCATGTGCACATGTTTAAAAGCTTCAGGCGGTAATTTAGGGTATTCTTTTGTCATTGTTTATTACCTCCTGCTAAACGAATACGCGGATCTACAATACCGTATAAAATATCAACGATGAAAATAACTAAAATCAATAATACAGAAAAGAACATTGTCGTTCCCATAATTACTGAATAATCGCTAACGTTAATCGCTTTAACGAATTGTTCTCCAATACCAGGAATAGCGAAAATTTGTTCAACAACAAGGGAACCTGTTACTAAACCTGCTGCTAGAGGTCCCATTACTGTTATTAATGGAATGAGAGCATTACGGAATGCATGCTTAAATGCAATTTCAATGCCGCTAGCTCCTTTAGCTTTTGCTAGAGTAATATAGTCAGTTCCTAATACTTCTATCATTTCTGTTCGAATGAAACGAGCTGATGTCGCTAGAGGGCCCATTGCTAAAGCAATTGTCGGCAAAATGCTCGATTTCCAGCCATTCTCCCATAGCCCAACAGGAAGAAAACCACCTTTAACACCAATCCAATATTGTAATAAAGAAGCAAATACGAATGATGGAATCGAAATGCCGAAAATTGCGATTAAGGTACTTCCGTAATCCCATGCTGTATTTTGTCTTAAAGCTGCAATCATACCTAAAATAATACCGCCAATAGTTCCAAGTATGAGCGCTTGAATACCTAAAATAAACGATGGACCTGCTCTGTTAATAATTAGCTCAGTAACGCTAGCTTCTTTGAATTGGAAAGATGTACCGAAATCAAGTTTCACCATATTCTTCATATAAATCCCATATTGAACTGGCAGTGGCTTATCTAATCCATACTTTGCTTCCACCGCAGCTAACTGGTTTGGGGTTAGTTTAGATGAGGTAGAAATAGGGGACCCTGGCAACATTTTCATCAAGGAGAATGTAAATGATGCGATCAAGAATAGTGTTAATATCATATAAATAACTCGTTTAAAAACGTATTTAGCCATCCTTGCACCTCCTAAAATAGTGTTCGTATACATGAAACCTAATAAAACAATATACAAACATATTAATTGTTCGAATTTTCTATACATTTAATTTTGATGTAAAAAGAGAGTATGTGGATTTATATCAATCACATACTCTCCCCATTCAGGGTTTTACTGATAGTCTATAAAATTAGCTATTACTCTTTTCCTGAGATATATGCCCATTTGTAACTATATTGAGCACCAAAGCTATGTTTAACTAAATCTTTTACATAAGTTTTTTGAAGTGCCATCGTTCCACGTTGATATACAGGTGCAATTGCAGCATCTTCTTCAATTAAGACTTTTTCTGCATCTGCAAGTGCTTGCCAGCGTTTTGCCGGATCATTTGCAAAAGTTGTTTCTGCATCTTTCATAAACTTATCGTATTTAGCAGATGAGTAACTCATTTTGTTTTGTTGACCATCTGTTAACCATAAATTTAAGAAAGTGTATGGATCTTGGAAATCAGGAGACCAGCCTGCAAATTGGATATCATAATCTTGTTTAGAATCCAGATCCACACGGACAAGGAAAGGTACTTCTTTTAATTTAATTGATAAACCAGGAAGATTTTTTTCTAATTGATTTTTCAAATACTCGTCCATTTTTTTAGATAAATCGCTATCGCCGCCTAAGAACTCTAATGCAACTTTATCAGTACCAAGTTCTTTTAAACCTTTTTCCCAATAAGTTTTTGCTTCTTCAGCGTTGAATTTATTCATATTTCCATTTACTTCTCGGAAGTCTTTACCATCTTCATCATAAGCAAATTCAGCTGGCACTAAGTAGTTAGCTTCAAATGAACCGTTCGCTAATACTGCTTTTGATAAGTCTTCTTTGTTAAAAGCCATAGAAATTGCTTTACGGATATTCGCATTGGCAAGAACAGTTTCTTCTTTACCTTCACGTTTTTGATTGAATTTTAAATAGAAAGGTGAAGATTCTACAACTTTTAATACTTCTGGATCATTCGCATATTGCATTGCGAATTCACCTGATAAACCTGCACGATCTTTTTTACCTGAAGTATAAAGATTAATTGCAGTTTGATCTTCTTTTACTACGTCAACATTGATTTTGTCTAACTTCACATTGTCTTTGTCCCAATAGTTGTCGTTTTTAACATATTGCCATTTTAGGCCTGTACCATCCCACCCTTTAAGAACGAATGGACCATTATATAAAGTTGTTTCTGAGTTTGAAGCGTATTTTTTACCTTGCTCTTTAACGAATTCTTCTTTTTGAGGTAAGAATGTGCTAAATGCCATTAAAGATAAGAAATAAGGTGTTGGTTTTTCAAGCGTTACTTCTAACGTCTTGTCATCTAATGCTTTAACACCAAGGTCAGAAGCTTTTGCTTTCCCTTTACCAATTTCAGTAGCATTTTTAATAATGCCAGCCATCATATATGGACCGTATTCAGAACCAGTTTTAGGCTCAATCGCACGTTTCCATGCGTATTCAAAATCGTTGGCAGTTACTGTAGATCCATCAGACCATTTGGAATCACGAAGTTTGAAAGTATAAACTGTACCCTCTTTGTTTACTTCTGGTTCTCCAGTTGCTATTGCTGGAACTGCTACATTTTCCTCGTTATAGCGGTATAAACCTTCATTAACGTTGTTTAATACTGTAGATCCTACAACATCTGTTACTAATACTGAATCCATTGTTGGAATTTCAGCACTTTCAATAATATTTAGTTCTTGTGTCGCGTCAGGGCTTCCTGAATCTTTTTTGCTATCAGAATCCTTGCTTGCATCCTTATCATCTCCTCCACCACAAGCAGCTAAGAAAATAGAAAGTACAAGTATTAGACTTGATAGCCATACTAATTTGTTTTTCTTCATGTGCATGTAACCCCCTTGAATATTCTGAAAAATCATTACATTGCTAATTATACATAATTTCGAAACGTTGTACAGTAGTTATTTGATATATATGTCTTATTTTGATATATATCTATTATAAGAATTCAATAATAACAGTATTTAACCTATAAAAATTTTAATATTCCGAATTTTAAATGACGTTGGATATTTTTGATTTTTTATCTTTATTCATCTAAAATGAATAAAGAACCGGGGGGATTTGATTGAAAAAGAAGGGAATTATCTTCATAACACTACAATTTTTAATCGTAATCATAATGCTTTTCAATTATAAAGTGATGAAATTAATAGATTACATTAATGTTTCATTTATTGTAGGAGCTATTGTGCTTTTTTTCGGCCTAGCAGCATATATTTTATCCTCAGGCTTTTTTGATATTTTCACGGTTAGTATGCGTAAGGTTTTTGTTAGGACGTCTAGATTAGAGGATGTTAAAAGTATGAGAGCCCCATCTGAAATTGTTTCAATGCCCTATACAGGTATTTTACAAATTGGTGGAGCTACCATTATGTTGATGGTCATTGCCCTTGTTATTTATTATTTGTAGACCGTTACTTGATTTTTGGCTTTCCGCTATATTATAATCACTGAAAGCATTATAAAAAAACGAAGACGAAGATTAGTACATTTATGTCGTATGCAAAGAGAATCTGTGGTTGGTGCAAACAGATCATACGCTAAATGGAATGGGCTTCCGAGTTAACTTTGTGAACCTTTATGCAGTAGCTAAGTTCGTCTACCTCACGTTACGAGGGTGAGTGGTCGATTTATCGACAAGCTTGGGTGGTACCGCGGATTCAAACATCATTCGTCCCTATTTAGGAGACGCATGATGTTTTTTTATATCTAAGGAGGAACTCAATTATGAAACGTATTTTTTCAGGTGTACAACCAACTGGTGTTATTACATTAGGTAACTACCTTGGTGCATTCCGACAGTTCGCAACTATGCAAGATGAGTATGATTGTATTTTCTGTATTGCGGATCAACATGCCATCACAATGCCACAAGAAAGTGCAGAACTTCGCAAAAATATCCGCACACTTGCTGCAACTTATCTTGCAACCGGAATTGATCCAGAAAAATCTACATTATTTATCCAATCGGAAGTGCCCGCACATGCACAAGCCGGATGGATGCTACAATGCATTTCTTACATCGGCGAACTAGAGCGTATGACACAATTCAAAGATAAATCTACTGGTAAAGAGGCTGTCTCTGCGGGTTTACTTACTTACCCACCACTTATGGCTGGTGATATTCTTCTTTATAACACGGATATCGTGCCGGTTGGTGATGATCAAAAACAACATTTAGAAATTACACGTGACTTAGCAGAACGCTTCAACAAACGTTACGGTAAAGTATTCACGATTCCTACTATCCAATTACCAAAAAACGGCGCTCGCATTAAATCATTACAAGAGCCTACGAAAAAAATGAGTAAGTCAGATGACAACAAAAAAGCAACAATCCGCCTTCTTGATACTCCAAAAGAGATCGAGAAAAAAGTCAAATCTGCCGTAACAGATTCTGAAGGCGTTGTTGCTTTCAATACTGAAACTAAACCAGGTGTCTCTAATTTACTTATTATTGAAGCGGCATTAACAAACGAATCCATTGATAATCTTGTAGCAAAATACAATGGACTTGGATACGGAGCATTCAAAGCTGGCGTTGCGGAAAGTATCATTAATCACTTAACACCTATTCAAGAACGCTTCAACGATTTAATCGATTCTCCAAAATTAGATGATATCTTTGATGCAGGAGCCGAAAAAGCAAATGCCATTGCAAGTGAAACAATTAAGAAAATGGAAGACGCGATGGGCCTTGGGAGAAATAGACGATAACTAGTCCAATACATGCGCCGATGAAGATTGAGAAATCAACAGTCTGCAAGATGAATGTAAAAACAGCCTTCCATGTGTAACCTAATGCTCGGTAGTTTAAATACAATATCATATGTGTTGAACTCAGTACAATAAGACCGTAACAGGTTAAAAAGAGTAATAGGCGCATTTGCATAAATCCTTTTCTAGTTTTTATTACTATATGATAAAATGCCCCCGTTATAACTAACGGGGGCATTTTTATGTGAAAATAATGGATTTCCTTCCATTATAATAGACTCCATTACACTCTAGTACGACAGAGCATTATGCGAATAAATTTGTTTATATATGCAAAAAAACCACAGGATTTTTATTCCCGTGGTCAAATGTTAGTTATTCGTATTTTTTAAATAGTATTGATGCATTATGTCCACCAAAGCCTAGTGAGTTACTCAACGCATAAGTGATAGCTTTTTCTCTTGCGCCGTTTGCAACATAATCTAAATCACAGTCAGAATCTGGCGTGTCTAGATTCATCGTTGGTGGTAAAATCCCCTCTTTGAGTGCAAGTACGGAGAAGATTGCTTCAATCCCACCAGCTGCTCCAAGTAAGTGACCTGTCATCGATTTTGTTGAGCTCATCGCTAATTTATAAGCATGCTCCCCAAATACTGTCTTTACTGCCTTTGTTTCGAATAAATCATTGTACAGTGTGCTCGTACCATGCGCATTAATATAACCAATTTCTGTTGCATCAACGCCAGCGTCATTAATAGCTTGCTGCATTGCGCGTGCTGCACCTTCACCTTCAGGTGCTGGCGCTGTAATATGATGCGCATCTCCAGTTGAACCGTAACCTACAACTTCACCGTAAATTTTCGCACCGCGTTTCACTGCATGTTCATACTCTTCTAAAATAACAATACCCGATCCTTCACCAATAACGAAACCATCGCGATTCGCATCGAATGGACGTGAAGCGGTTTGAGGATCTTGGTTTAATGTAAGTGCTGTGTTTGAGCAAAATCCTGCAACCGCCATATTCGTAATCGGTGCTTCTGCTCCCCCAGTAATCATAACATCTGCATCTCCACGTTCAATTACTTTGAACGCATCACCGATTGAATTTGTACCCGATGCACAAGCTGTTACTGAACATGAGTTAATCGCTTTCGCACCAAAGTAAATCGATACTTGACCTGCAGCCATATCCGGAATCATCATTGGTACGAAAAAAGGACTAACACGGCGTTGTCCTTTTTCAAGGAAATTGCGGAATTGCTGTTCATATGTTTCCATACCACCAATACCAGAACCAATCCATACACCTGTACGAATGCCTACTTCAGGTGTTATTTCTAATGCCGCATCTTTGACAGCCATAATGGATGCTGCTAATGCGTAATGCGTAAAGCGATCCATTTTACGCGCTTCTTTTCGTGGAATATATGCTTCTATATCAAAGTCCTTTACTTCTGCAGCAACTTTAGCCGGAAATTGTTCAGCATCCAAACGTGTTAATGGACCTACTCCGCTTTTCCCTTCTTTAATCGCATTCCAAGTTGTTTCTACATCATTTCCTAAAGGTGTTACAGCACCCATACCTGTAACAACTACTCGACGTTTTGTCATAATTTTCTTCTCCCTCTTCCCTATCCTTTTATTTTCCCCAGCGTATTGTAACGGCTCCCCATGTGAGGCCTCCGCCAAATCCAACAAGTACAATTAAATCACCATCATGGATTTTACCGGCTTCAAGTTCTTCTATAAGTGCATTACCAATTGAGGCTGATGATGTATTGCCATACTTTTTAATAGCAGTTGACATCTTTTCCTCTGGTAAACCTAGTCTTTGTCTAGCAGATTCCATTATACGAATATTCGCCTGATGTGGAATTAAGAAATCAACATCTTCTTTTGTAAGTCCTGCTTTTTCTATAACATTTAACGCAGATTCGCCCATTTGACGTACCGCAAACTTAAATACTTCTCGGCCATTCATTTCAATAAATCCTTCATCATTTTGGAATAAATGTTTGCCTCCTGTGCCGTCAGCTCCCAGCTCAAACGATAAAATTCCGCGGTCAGCTGGTACTTTTCCCATTACAGTTGCACATGCACCATCTCCAAAAAGCACAGCCGTATTGCGATCCTCCCAGTTTGTAATTTTGGAAAGCTTTTCAACACCTACTACTAATACATAATCATATGCATTAGAATCTATAAATTGCTTCGCAGTTACTAGTCCATAAATGAAACCTGCGCATGCTGCTGATAAATCCATCGCAGCCGCATTATGCGCACCTAACTGCTCTTGTATCATACACGCTATACTTGGAAATGGGCGGTCAGGTGTTACGGTTGCAACTAAAATAAGGCCTATTTGATCGGGTGAAATTCCTGCATCAGCAATCGCATTTTTTGCCGCTCCAAATGCTAGATGAGATGTATTATGCTCATCTGTGGCAATTCTTCGTTCTTCAATACCTGTTCTAGTGCGAATCCATTCATCTGATGTATCCATCGTCTTTTCAAGGTCAGCATTTGTGACAACTCGACTTGGCATACATCTTCCTAAGCCTATTATTCCAGCGTTCATGACGTAGCGCCTCTTTTCTTTTATTATCAATTATTAGTACCTGGTAATAATTATAACGAAACATTTATATTTTTTCAACACTTCGTCAATTTTTCGCCAAATAGTGGGGCATAATAATGAAAAGATTCTTTTATTTAAATGAGGCAATATGATATGATAGAACAGGTAGAAAAGTTAGTTAGAGGTGAAATTAATGAAATATATTATGCTATTTATATGGTCAGCATTATTAGTTTCTGTATTGAACTACGTAGTAGCTTCTATTCAGAACGTAGAATTTAGCCTAAACCTTGGATTAGGGATTTCAGTAGCTTTCTCTGTATTCTTAATACTTATCAGCGCAGTTATTCCGAACGAATCACCTAAACAAGTAGGTCATCAACAATAATGAAAATCCTGTCCACAATGGGCGGGATTTTTTATTTACACAAAAAGTCTGAGCATCCCTTTTCCAAGGCTACTCAGACTTATATATACTTATGCTTGTTCTTTATGAATAGCGACATGTCCATCTTCCATTGAAATAACTAAACGTTCTCCTGATAACACATCACCTTTTAATAATTCTTTTGCAACAAGCGTTTCGATATGACGTTGTACAAATCTTCTTAGAGGTCTTGCACCAAATGTTGGATCAATTCCTTCCGCTACGACCCACTCAATTACCGCTTCATCAACTTGCAACTCAATTTCTTGCTCAGCCACACGTCTTTTTAATAACTGAACATATTTCCAGGCGATTTGATAAAAGTGCTCGTTTGTTAATGACCGGAACATAATGATATCATCCAGACGATTTAACAACTCGGGTTTGAAATGCTCTTTTAAAGAAGCCATTACTAAATCTTCCACGGCATGGTCACCATTCTTAGGCATATCTAATAAATAGCTTGAACCGATATTAGAAGTTAAAATGACTACTGTATTTGTGAAATTGACTATGCGACCTTGACTATCAGTAATGCGCCCATCATCTAAAATTTGCAATAAAATATTTGCAACATCTGGATGCGCTTTTTCAATTTCATCTAGCAACACAACAGCATATGGATTTCTACGAACAGCCTCAGTCAATTGGCCACCCTCTTCATAACCTATATAACCAGGAGGTGCCCCAACTAAGCGAGATACGCTATGTTTTTCCATATACTCAGACATATCAATTCGAATGAAATGATCTTCAGAGTCGAATAGTTGAGCTGCTAATGCTTTCGCTAACTCAGTTTTCCCAACACCTGTCGGGCCTAAAAATAGGAATGAGCCAATAGGTTTGTTTGGATCTTGAATGCCTGCACGAGCTCTCCATACCGCTTCCGTCACTAGTTGAACTGCTTTATCTTGGCCGACAACTCGTTCTTGCAATGTCGCTTTTAAGTTGAGCAGTTTTTCGCGTTCACCCTCAACTAATTTTGTTACGGGAATACCTGTCCATCTTGACACAATAGAGGCAATTTCTTCTGCAGTAACGTCTTCACGAAGCAGACGATCATTACCTTGGTGCATAGTTTGTTCAAGCTCCACTACTTCTTTTTCTAGTGCTGGAATTTTACCGTGGCGTAGTATAGCTGCTTTATTTAAATCATAATCATTTTCAGCCTCTTCTAATTCTCTGCGATAACGATCTAGCGTTTCACGTTTTTCTTGAATAACATGGAGAGACGCTTTCTCAGCTTCCCATTGCTCCCGCATATGGGCAGAAGAGTTTTTTAGCTCTGTTAATTCTTCACGAAGTGCAATGAGGCGCTTTTTACTAGCGTCATCCTTTTCTTTCATCAATGCCTGCTCTTCGATTTCAAGTTGCATTGTACGACGAGTCACTTCATCTAACTCCTGTGGCATAGAATCAATTTCTGTACGAATCATTGCACAGGCCTCATCGATTAAATCAATTGCTTTATCTGGCATAAAACGCTCTGTTAAATAACGATTTGATAATTCTGCTGCGGCAACTATTGCTCGGTCATGAATTTTAACAGCATGATGCAGTTCAAAACGTTCCTTTAAACCGCGTAAAATAGAAATCGTATCCTCAACAGACGGTTCACGAACTAAAACTTGTTGGAAACGACGTTCAAGCGCCGGGTCTTTCTCAATATACATACGGTATTCATCTAAAGTCGTCGCACCGATACAATGCAATTCTCCTCGAGCTAGCATTGGTTTAAGCATATTCCCTGCATCCATTGCGCCTTCTGTTTTACCTGCTCCAACGATTGTATGAATTTCATCGATGAATAGAATAATTTGTCCTTCACTTTCTTTTACTTCTTTTAATACACCTTTTAAACGTTCTTCAAATTCACCGCGATATTTGGCACCCGCAATTAATGCACTCATATCAAGTTCATAAATTTGGCGGTCCTTTAATCCCTCTGGTACGTCTTTTTTGACAATACGTTGGGCCAATCCTTCAACGATCGCTGTTTTACCAACACCTGGTTCACCAATTAATACAGGGTTATTTTTTGTTTTACGCGATAAAATTCGGATGACATTACGGATTTCTTGGTCACGTCCAATAACAGGGTCCATTTTACCTTTCTTAACTTCTTCTACTAAATTCCGTCCAAATTGTTCAAGTGGACTTTTTTGCTCTTCATTATTCATTTTCATTTGCATAAGAGTTCACTCCTTGTTTGACCTTTTTTGACCTTTCGATTAATTACATTATATTACTGTTCTTCTATAAAAGTAAAGTGATATGTTTGACCTTTTTTGACCTATTTCCAACTTATATAAACAGTACATTTGATAAGAATTAAAATGAACATCATTTACTTAATTTTCCGAAACAACAGAACTTCAAATATTCCCTAATTCATCAATAACCTTATGTTATAATGAGAAAAAACGGTGAAGGTTGTGAATATTTGGAGGCAATTAAAACTATTCCAACTAAAATCCATTCGCTTTTCGAAGAACATGGTACGCTTCTCAAGATTGCAAAAGGTAATCATATTTTTTTAGAAGGTGAACGTACACATGACGTTTTTTTCGTTGTGTCTGGTAAAGTAAGGATTTCAAAGGAAACAGAGAGTGGAAATGAACTGACGATTCGTATTTGTGGAAGTAATAACCTAATTGGAGAGAGTACTATTTTTTGCTCCATAGGATATAGTTCAACAACGGCAACAGCAATGGAACCGACTACTATTTTGGCCATCGACAACAATATGCTTGAACTCTACTTAAGTCAAGAACCATCATTGATGATTGAATGTATGCGCTGGTTGCAGTTTCAAAATATGAAAAATCAATCTAGACTTCGCGATTTGTTACTACATGGTAAAAAGGGTGCATTATATTCTACCCTTATACGATTAGCAAACACATATGGTGAAACTCTGGATGATGGCTCGATCAGCATTAACTATGCTCTAACGAATAATGAGCTAGCAAATCTTTGTGCCACTAGCCGTGAAGTCATTAATCGTATGTTAAATGATCTGAAAAAAAATAACATCATTACTTTTGATAAGAGCATAATTACAGTCCTCAATTTACAATTTTTAAAAGATGAATGTGAATGTGAAAACTGTCCTCTGCAAATTTGTAGAATTGACTAGCATCAGCTATTATTCCCTTTTTTCATTTTAAAAACCCGTTCGACTTTTTACAGTCAGAACGGGTTTTCTTTGTTTTATTAGCGTATGCCTAATGCTATTTTCGCATAGCGTGACATATTGTCTTTATTCCATGGTGGATTCCATACAATATTAACATTCGCGTCTTTAATTTCTGGTAATTCAAATAGTGCTGTACGGATTTGATCTACAATGACTGGACCGAGCGGGCACCCCATTGAGGTTAATGTCATTGTCACTATACATAATCCTTCTTCAGATAAATCTACATCATATACTAAACCTAAGTTGACAATATCAATACCTAACTCAGGATCAATTACGTTTTCTAAAGCACCGTAAATTATTTCTTTCATATCTGCATCCATGATGTTTCCCCTTTCTACATAGTGTTTATCCCATCATAACAAATGAATTGCCTTATGCCAAATGGTCTGCAAGCCATTTGGTTGCTGCAATCATTCCTGGACGTGATACTTTATGCCCCGCTTGCTTATCAATGATGAAAACAAGATTCTCTGGGTGATCTGCATAATCAGCTTGTATCGTTTCATAAAATTGATATGTAGGTGTAAATGGTACCATATGGTCTTTCTTACCATGCCAGAACAGGACAGGACGGTTGGCCATAGATTCAGGGTGCTTCGACATATCAAAGTAGCTAAGCGTTTGCTCCATCTTCTGAAGCTCTTCATCTGAAATAGGAATTTGAAAGCCTTGTGCTTCAAACTGAGCCATTTGCACTTTTGAAAGCTCAACATAACCTGGTGCACCCATCATAACTGACGCTGTTTGAATCCATGGGTACACACGTAAGCAACCTAAAGTCACAATAGCGCCCATTGACGTCCCTGCAACACCAATTTTTCCATTAGTAAGCAAACCCTTATCTAATAATTGCTTATGTAAAAAATTAACCTCTTCAATAGACGTCAAAATAACTTCCCAAAAACGTAAACTTAGTTGAACTTCATCGAGCCCTTCATCACGTTCACCATGCAGTATAGCATCTGGTAACAGTACGCGAACACCTCTTTCAACTAGTTTATACGCATAATGCAAATTGTGTTCACTTGCACTCATAAAGCCGTGGAGAAAAATGACTACTGGTGATGCGGATGTTACTGTCTCTTCATCATATATGTGAAGTAACGGAATTTTACCCCACTGTTCTTGTTGAACCTTCACTGCATTCACTCCTTGATAGTTTATTCTATTATCGTAACAAAAATTATTCACCGTGACAAAGTTTTGACGAACGAGTAAGATTAGCGATACACTCTATTATAGTAGGAAAGGGGTTTTTTCATATGGTACAACCACATTTGATTGTTTTAGATTTAGACGGTACACTTTTGACCGATGAAAAGGTTATTTCCGACAAAACAAAACGTACTTTGCTAAAAGCAAAAGAAGCAGGTCATCAAGTCATGATTGCTACTGGTAGACCGTATCGTGCGAGTAAAATATACTATCAAGAATTAGGTTTACATACACCAATCGTCAACTTTAACGGAGCCTTCGTACATCATCCAACAAACAGCACTTGGCAAACACTCCATAGTCCAATAGAATTATCAGTAGTAAAAGATGTTGTAGAATCCATCAACCATTATGACATTGAAAATTTGATCGCTGAAGTAATGGATGATGTCTATGTTCAATATCATGATGAGAAGTTTTTGAACATATTTGGCATGGGCGAACCAAAAATAACAACAGGTTTCTTAAAAGATTATTTAAAAGAGAATCCTACAAGCCTTTTAATCCAAGCAAACTCTTCAAATGTCCCCCTAATCCGTCAGTATTTGGCTGATACAAAAGCAGAACTTATTGACCATCGCCGCTGGGGAGACCCATGGGATGTAATTGAAGTCGTACGTCGGGGCATGAATAAAGCAGTCGGACTATCTCATGTTGCAAAGGATTTACAAATTCCACGAGATCGTATCATTGCATTTGGTGACGAGGACAATGATCTAGAAATGATAGAATATGCGGGCGTTGGTGTTGCAATGGGTAACGGCATTAGCCAGCTCAAAAACATTGCCAATGAAATTACACAAACAAACAACGAGGACGGCATTGCCAACCTCCTTATCGACCGACTGAAATTGAAATAATTTATATACTAGGAGGTATACAAATGAGAATATACGCAGATAGCGCTTCTGATTTACCTAAATCTTATTATGAGCAAAATGACGTCACACTAATACCATTACAAGTACAAATAGACGACCAAGAATATTCAGATGTCAATGGCATCGATGTTTTAAAAGTATACGAATTTATTCGTCAAGGCGGTCAACCAAAAACATCTCAAGTATCACCAGAGTTGTTTTTAAATCTTTTCGAGGATCTTGCTAAATCTGGTGAGGAAGGACTATACATAGCCTTTTCGTCCGAGTTATCCGGCACATACAGTACTGCTGTAATGATTTACCAGCAAGTAAAAGAACAATACCCTGACTTAAATTTAACAATTGTGGACTCAAAATGTGCCTCTCTTGGTTACGGCCTAGTTGTAAAAGAAGCTGTTCGTCTTCGTGAAGCAGGGGCAAGCCTTCCTGAAATATCAGAGAAAGTTCGCTTTAATGCACAACATATGGAACACTTTTTTACAGTAGAAGACTTAGATTATTTAGCACGTGGTGGACGTGTTTCAAAAGCAAGCGCATTTATCGGGGGGTTACTAAGTATCAAACCTTTATTGCATGTTGAAGGAGGTAAATTAGTACCTCTAGAAAAACATCGTGGTCGAAAAAAAGTGATGAAACGCATTATTGAGCTAATGGCTGAAAATGGCGACCGCTTAAGTGATCAAGTTATTGCGATTAGTCACGGTGATGATTTACCTGCTGCCGAAGAAATGAAAGCAATGATCATGGACAACTTCCACCCTAAAGCCGTGGAAATCCAGCTTATCGGCTCTGCTATTGCATCACATGCTGGCCCTGGTACATTAGCCATTTTCTTCTTAAATCAAAATCCAACTGCATAATAACGCTCTAACTAATCAGCTCCAAATTGAAACCCCCTAGCGAATTTTTACATTCTCTAAGGGGTTTTTTGCATCAGTTATTTTTAGTTTTGCTGTTTTTTCTACTTTTTCGTAAGATTAATACAATAAAAGTAATGAATGCGACATAGACAGCACCTAATGTAACCATATATGAAATATTCAAGCCTTTAGGCTCTGTTACTTGATAAAGCTCAACGATTTCGCGGTCAACTACTAGACGATACTCACCATCGTCATTTGCACGAACGATATCATTTTCAAATAGGCCACGGAGCTCTTTATCTCCATTGATAATATCTTTACCTAAATCGATATGTTGTGTACTACCAGTGTTGTTCACAACGACAATCCACTGCTCTTCATCAGAAGAGCGCTCAAATACAATAAAACCATTTTTATTTTCTAATAGTTTAAAGTCCCCTGTACGAAGGGTTTCGGATTTATTACGAACAGATTGAACGTCACCAATGTAAGAAACGATATCATCCTTTGTTTTGAAATCCAATACCGCATGTGAATCAGGTGCTTTTTCGCCATTTTGTGCAATTTCTGTTCCGTATGTCATTACTGGCACGCCAGGTAATGTAAACATCGCTGCCATTGCGACTTTAATACGTGTCGGTGGATACATATTTTCTCCAGCTGTAGCAAATGTAAAACGAGAACTATTTAAGTTATCTAACATTACAGCTACCGGCTTTTCTGCTCCTCCATTTATCATAGGAGCAAGTGGCTGCTCTACTTTTGATGAATCTAAATCGACATTTTTAAAGATTGATTGAAAAATATCTACTGTCTCATTGTTAACAGTCATATCAAAATCCGCATCACTTTTGTCTGTTGATATAACATACAGATCTTTATTTATATTTTTCAATGAAGTAATCATATCATTTAAAAACGTTGTATCGCTGTCAACTAAATTTGTTAAGCGGATACCGTCGATATCATATTTCTTCGCAAACTCAGTTGCTGCATTGATTAATGCCTTTTGTACGTCTGGATGATTTGTATTCCAATTAATACGACCGTTCTCAGTCGTTTCATACCAATCTGCATTGGCTTTATCTGTAGCCCAAACATGATTCTTACTAACATTATTTAGAGGGAAATCGATCATTAACTTCATCTTGCCTTTATGCACTTCAGTCAGCAAAGATTTAAATTCTTTAGCTGTACCAAATTGACGCTCAATTTCTCTATAATCGACTACAGCACTTCCATCATATGTTTCAGTCGAAAAAATCGACCCAATCGATAGAATCGTGAATCCCATATCTTGAATATGAGTAAGCTTTGTAGCGATCCCTCCAAAGTCACCGCCAGCAAAAGCATTTTTGTCACGAGCATCTACATTGTAGTCATTTTCCACAACTGAATTAAAATAACGATCCACGAATAGATCATAGATACTTTCGTCTTTAATATCATGCGTCACTTCTTTCTCTGCCTTCGCAATAGGTATAAACCCCATCGTCGTAGCCAAAAGCGCTGACGCAACTACCGTACTAATCCATTTCACAACGTTCACTTATAGTCCTCCTCTGCAGAACTGTCCAACATAATTTTACCAAACCCCCACCATCCCCGCCATGCTTTCACATCAAAAAGGAAGGAAAGCCATACAAATTCGACAAAAATGTGAATTTACTTAAATGCTGAAGGTGCTCGTTCAGCTGCGAAGTCGTTGGAAGGCGGAAGCCAAAGTCGCTCTTTGACTTTGAGCGCCCGACTGAAACGACCTGAGCAGCTAGCACCTGAAGCTGGATATACTTAAATGCTGAAGCGGCCTGTTTAGCCCCGACAAGCACTGGAAGGCTCGAATCAAAGGCGCTTTTTGCCTTTGACCGAGAGACTGAAGTGACCTCGAGGGGCTGGCCGCTGAAGCTGGATATCTGAGTTATTGCTGTAGGCGCTCGTTCAGCTTCGAAGTCGTTGGAAGGCGGAAGCCAAAGTCGCTCTTTGACTTTAAGTGCCCGACTGAAACGACCTGAGCAGCTAGCGCCTGAAGCTGGATATACTTAATTGCTGAAGCGGCCTGTTTAGCCCCGACAAGCACTGGAAGGCTCGAATCAAAGGCGCTTTTTGCCTTTGACCGAGAGACTGAAGTGACCTCGAGGGGCTGGCCGCTGAAGCTGGATATCTGAGTTATTGCTGTAGGCGCTCGTTCAGCTTCGAAGTCGTTGGAAGGCGGAAGCCAAAGTCGCTCTTTGACTTTAAGTGCCCGACTGAAACGACCTGAGCAGCTAGCGCCTGAAGCTGGATATACTTAATTGCTGAAGCGGCCTGTTTAGCCCCGACAAGCACTGGAAGGCTCGAATCAAAGGCGCTTTTTGCCTTTGACCGAGAGACTGAAGTGACCTCGAGAGGCTGGCCGCTGAAGCTGGATATACTTAATTGCTGTAAGCGCTAGTTCAGCTGTGACAATCAAGAACATAGCTGTTATCACTCAAGCTCTTACTTTTATGACTCAACACTCAACTGTTATCACTCAAACTCTTTCTTCTATGACTCAGCGCTGCTTTTATCACTCAAGCTCTTTCTTCTATGACTCAGCGCTCAACTGTTATCACTCAAGCTCTTTCTTTTATGACTCAACGCTCAACTGTTATGACTCGAGCTCTTTCTTCTATGACTCAGCGCAGCTTTTATCACTCGAGCTCTTTCTTCTATGACTCAGCGCCCAACTGTTATCACTCAAGCTCTTTCTTTTATGACTCAGCGCTCAACTATTATGACTCGAGCTCTTTTTCTATGATCCAGCCTACTCTAAATTCAAAGTAAGCTTGTTATTGGAATAAAAGAAAACAGCCACGAAATTCGTCATGTAGCTGTATATTATTGCTAGTATTAAGCTAAGAAACTCTCATCTAATGGTAATTTAAAACCTAGGAACATAGTGATTAATAGGAATACTGCAAATAGAAGCCAGAACATAGCTGTTGGTTTGCCTTTTGCTTTTCTTACTAAAACCATTTCCATCATATATTATCAATAGTATTGTTCACAAAAAAACGCAACCAGACAATTCTGATTACGTTAAATAAGTATTCTTTTAGAACAATTTACTCCCCATTGGTAAGTGGAAGCCCATATACAATGTGAATAATAGAAATACTGCAAATAAAATCCAAAACATACTTGTTGGTTTACCCTTAGCAGAACGAACTAATACCATTTCCATCATACCAATTACTAAAATTCCACCCAGGAATTTTAAACCGTATTGCATGCCCATAGAATAGTCCATAGCAGAACCGAATAATGCAGCACCAGTGATAATAACTAAAATATAAAATACACGTAAAATCATATGGGTTACTTTTCGACCCTTTGTACCTTTTTGCATCATAGCAGCTACTAAAAATAATACGATAGCAACTACCCATGTTGTAATATGTAGATGCGTTTGACTAGTTAAAAAATCCATTTATGCCCCACCTCTATTTTTATAATCATTTTTATCCTACCAAATCGTATAGAACTATACAAATATAACAGACCGATGGAAAACGCTCCCATCGGTCTGTTTATAAAGCTTTGTATACCTAAAAAAATTATTCGAAGCGATTTACTAAAGTACCAATACCTTCGATTGACACTTTTACTACATCACCAGCTTTTAAGTATGTTGGTGGATTCATGCCTTTACCAACGCCTGCAGGAGTCCCTGTTAAGATTACATCACCAGGTTCTAAAGTTACTAATTTAGAAATCTCAGAGATTATTTCTTCAATTGAGAACATCATATCCTTTGTCGAACCATTTTGGCGAACTTCATCATTTACTTTCGTAACAACTGATAAAGATTGTGGATTTGGGATTTCATCTTTTGTTACTAAGTAAGGTCCCATTGGACAAGCACCATCTAAGCTTTTACCTAAGAAAAATTGCTTATGTTTTGCTTGTAAATCACGTGCTGTAATATCATTGGCAATTGTGTAACCAAATACATAATCATATGCTAATTTTGTAGGAATATTTTTACCTTTTTTACCGATAACAACTGCTAATTCACCCTCATAGTCAAGCTCAGAAGTGACATCAGCATGTGCAGAGATTGTTTGTTCATCTGCAGCAATTGAAGTTGGTGCTTTTGTGAAGATCATTAAATTTTCCGGAGCAGATTCAGCGCCCATTTCTTTGGCGTGATCTTGATAGTTTTTACCAACACAAATAATATTTTTCGTTGTACGTGGAATTGGCGCTAACCACTCAATTTCAGTAAATGCATATTTAAATTGCTCTGGGTCTTCTGAATTCTGTGCTGCTTCTACAAGTTTACGAGATTGTTCAACAAATTCGTAACCAGCTGTCATACCCTCTACAATTGTTGTTGCGAAAGAAGGTAGTACTTGAAGAACTTCTTGGATTGCTAACACATCCCATACAGCTTCTTCTTTTTTTACTTTCGGACCAAAACTTACTACATTATTATAACGAAATGATAAAATTTTCATGAATATTGGCACTCCTTCTTTTTTTCAATGATACATCAATTATTGACTAATTTCCTCTTTTTTCTGTATCTTTTTTCCGTAGGTTATACGTTTCCATACTGCTTCCACCGGACCTTGCTTAAATTTCAGGAACCATAACTCTGCAAATACTACTTGTAGAACGAATATCCCTACAGCTAACCAAGTTACGGTATCGACACCGATTTTACCATATAATCCTAATCCAAAGTGATAGAAAATAAATGTTCCTATAATTGACTGCATTAAATATGTAGTCATTGACATACGTCCTGCCTTTGCCACTGGCGAGAAAATCTTAGTAAAATTTGGGATTTGACATAACAGGACAATTAACCCAGCATAGCCTACCGCGAGTATGGGCCCACCAAAAGATACTTGGACATAGTCTAGGAAAAGATTTCGCTCTAAATTATAAGGCAACATCTTAATTGTCACACCGACCGGTATCGTAATCACGGTTAAAATAATCCAAAATACACGTTTTTCCTTTGCACGTTCAACAAGCTGCCATTTGGATGCGGCTGCACCTAATAGCATATACGGTAAAATAGTAAACAACGAAATAATCCACATACCAGGAGATGCCTGCACTTGTAAATCTGCAAGACGCTGAATGAAAGCATCTGTCCATGAACCAGAACCATAAGCTGCTATGGCGCCTTCTATAGCTGCTATATCTACGTACTGTGCCATATCGCTAGATTCTTCTATTAAAGAAGCTAAACCCATTAACACCATTAAGAAGCCATGGACAATTCCATATAACGCCCCACCAATTGTCATTAACCAAACTGGCTTCAAACGTAATAACGCCAATAAGAAAAAGCCACAAAATGCATAGGTCATTAAAATGTCTCCCCACCAAATGAGGAAGGCATGTAACAATCCAATGCCAAGTAACACCGCTAAACGCTTAGATCCAATCTTATAAAAATTGTCTCCCAATTTTGTTGCTTTCGTAAATTGCATCGCTAAACCATAACCAAACAACATTGAAAATAGTGGATAAAAGCTTCCTTGAACAAAAATATCTAACCACTGATGATAGTTCTTATCTAGAGGAGCTTCAAACCATGTTTTTAAATCAATATGTGGAAGAGGTGTACTAAATGCAAACATATTCACTAAGAAAATACCTAGCAAACTGAAGCCCCGCATCATATCGAGTGCTTCAATTCTCTTCTGCATAGGTGTTGGTGTTAAATTCAAAATCTCGCCTCCTACAATTCTATTGAACGTTGTGCATCAAATGCATAAATAAGCTTTTCTGAAATAGTAATACGTAAAATTTCTTCTAACGCTTTTTTATAAATTGTTAACTGTACATCATAACGTTCTTTCATTTCCTTGCGTAACCCTTCCTCCGTCTTCATGTTCTCTTTGATACGATCCGTTTTATAATCGAGTAAAATCCATTTGCCATCTGCTTCCTTAAATAAGCAATCGACAACTCCTTGCACGATTTGTGAATCCCCGTCATTATCTGTAACGCTAAAAGTAAAAGGCATTTCCCGATGTAGCTCGACTGCATTCATAAAACGTTGACCTGCGGCTGTTTCAAAAAACGCTACAATTTTAGGCGCTTTTACAGCTGTTCCTTCTTCTTTCGTCAATAGTTGACGATCAACTATCCCCTGCACAAAAACATCAATTTCCTTCTTTGAATGTAAGCCCTGCTGTGGAATATGTTGCATAACTGTATGCATCGCGGTACCAACTTCAGCCGCGGTTAAAGAACGTTGTTGTAAAAAGCTCGGTCGCTTTGCCACTTGCTGTTGCTTTTTAGGTGCCTTAACAAAAAATTCAGGTTGCTCTGCTTGTTCTAAGGTTTGCAGCCGTTTTAGCTCACTAACGGATGTTTTGGAACGTTTTGCTACGGCTCCATCAAAGGCATAAGCTGTATCAAAGCGCTTTTTGATAGTCTTTAATATCGACTCATCAATTTCAGGAGGTTTATTAATTTCCTCTACAGTCACTTCTTCTACCTCAGCTACTTCTAATGGTGTTTTAAAATGTTCTGCACCTATGACTTGAATTTTCCATCTTGATTGCTCATTAACTACTTCTGGATCTTCATTACCTAAATATCGCTCATAGTCTGAGTGCCTTGCTAAAGCAGGACCAATCCAATCTAAATAGCTTTTTGCAAAAGCACGAACATGGTCAGGAAGCATATCTTCTACTGGCAACAGCTTTGCATCATCCCAAACCGCTTTTGTTTTCTCCCAATTTTTCACCGTACCAACTAAATAGAGATGCTCTTTCGCACGTGTCATCGCAACATAAAGAACTCGCATCTCTTCTGCCTTTAGCTCAAGTTTCTTTTTCTCTTGCATTGCTAAAAATGGCAGTGAAGTATATTGAATACGTTTTTCAGGATCAATCATTTTCACCGCTAAACCAAACTGTTGATCAAATAAATAAGGTAAATTGAAATCCATTTTATTAAACTCTCGACCTAAACCTGCTACAAAAACATAGGGGAATTCTAGTCCTTTTGATGAGTGAATCGTCATTAATCGTACGACATCTTCCGTTTCACTAATGGCGCGTGCTGTTCCTAAATCGTCTCCACGTAAACGCATCCGATCAACAAATCTCAAAAATCGGTAGAGTCCCCGAAATGCCGTTTTTTCATAAGATAACGCACGATCATGAAGTGCACGTAAATTCGCTTGGCGCTGTTTGCCATTTGGCATGGCACCGACCATTTCATAATAATTCGTATCTACATACACCCGCCAAATTAAATCCGCTAAAGAGCCGCGGCGAGCAAGATCTCGCCAATCTTCAAATTGCAGTAAAAAGCGCTGGAGCTTTTCAGCAGTGCTGGATTTTAAGCCCGTTCCTTCGTTACGAACAAATTGCTTCAATGCATCATAAAATGGCGCTTTCGAATCGGCTAATCGAATATTCGCTAGCTCATTTTCCGTTAAACCAACAAATGGTGCTCTCAGAACAGACGCTAACGGGATATCTTGATACGGGTTATCGATAATTCGCAATGTATTTAGCATAATCATCACTTCAAGCGCTTCAAAATACCCTTTAGTTAACTCTGCATATAAAGGAACTCCAGCTAGCTTAAACTCCTCAGCTAAGTCGCCTGACCAAGTCATAGAACGCATTAAAATGACGATATCACGGTACTCTAAAGGCCTTTCTTTGCCTTTCTTCGTATCATATACCATTTGTCCAGATTGTTTCAGTTCCTGGATTTTACGAATAATATAGCGCGCCTCTTGCTGAGATTTCTTTAATTCCTCCTCGTCTTGTAGCTCTGAACTTATCTCTGTTTGATCATCATTAGATTCTTCCTCTTCCGATTGGTCAGTGTATAGAACCGCCAATTCTACAGGGGCTTCCTTGTCATTATAAGGTGCATGAGGTTTTAACGCTGCTGCTTCATCATAACTGATTTCGCCAACTTTCTCACCCATAATTTGAGAGAATATATAGTTAGTGCCATTCAAAACTTCAGGGCGACTTCGGAAGTTAGCATTCAAGTCGATTTTCATCCCTGTATCTGCTGGCTCTTCTTCAAATTCCAGATATTTGTTTAAAAATAACGTTGGCTCTGCCAAGCGGAATCGGTAAATTGATTGTTTCACGTCACCAACCATAAACATATTGCCATCCGCATTCCCACCGCTTTTCACAAGCTGTAGAATAGTTTCCTGTAATCTATTCGTATCTTGATATTCATCAACAAGCACTTCATTGAATTTTTCACGGTAACTTAGAGCCACAGCTGATGGGACAAGTTCCCCCTCTACTTCATCTGTTAGAATTTGCAATGCAAAATGCTCTAAGTCTGAAAAATCTACGAGACCTTTTTCATTTTTGGCTACGGCATATTTTTCACTAAAACTAGCGGCAATATTTACTAGTGTTTCAATCATCGGCTTCATTAATCGAATTTCATCAAGTAGCCTTTCGGGTCGTCTAGTGAAATATTGCTTTTTAGCCGTGTCAAATAAATCCTTTGCTTGCTTACGTTTGCTTTGTGCTAATGCCTTCAGCTCTGGATCACAGTCCATCTTTTTCGTAGAAATTCTTGCCCAGCTAATAGCATGGAAATATTCGTACGCTTCTTCCCAAGTACGTTCATGTAAAAATGCACGTGCTTCTGTTAATAAAATAAAATCCTTCTCGGCTGTTTCCCCATAGGCTGATGGTCCATTTGGTTCTAGGCTGAGCTCTCTCATATCTTTAATAAGGGAATAGGCCGCTTCAATCGCATGACTAACAGAGCGCTTAATAATCTTACTAATAGGTAACTCATCAACAGATGTAATCCCATCAATATCATATTGCATTGGCAATGATTCAAGCCATTTCATCGGCTCTGGGTTAACACGCGACATATCATATAATTTATCAATTAATGATTCGATTGCTTGGTCATCGCGGTCAGATGTAAAACTATCTACTAAGCGGTAGACATCATCAACTTGGTCGCTATTGTAAGCTTCCTCTAGTACTTCTGCTAAAGTGTCATCCTTTAATAGCGCAGCTTCTGTATCATTGGCGATGCGGAAGCCGGGATCAATATCTAATAGATACGCATACTGACGGACAATATTTAAACAGAATGAGTGCAATGTTGAAATTTGCGCTTTATTTAATAAGCTTAATTGGCGTCTAAGATGTTTTGATTCTGGTTGATTGGCGATCTCTTTTTCAAGAGCTTCTGCCATTCTATGACGCATTTCAGCTGCGGAAGCATTAGTAAATGTTACAACTAAAAGCTCGTCCACATCGATGGGATTTTCTGTTGAAATGACCTTTTCAATCATACGATTGATCAAGACGGCGGTTTTACCTGAACCTGCCGCCGCTGACACTAAAGTATCTTGACCAGTAGTCCAAATCGCTTTCCACTGCTCATCAGTCCAAGTTTCCATCTCCGGCTTCATAGGTATTTTCATCAACTACACAAGCCTCCTTTCGAATTTTTTCAATGACGTCTTCTTTTTTTCCCATTGGTTGTAAATAGCGATA
Organism: Viridibacillus soli; assembly: GCF_016612995.1. GTDB lineage: Bacteria > Bacillota > Bacilli > Bacillales_A > Planococcaceae > Viridibacillus > Viridibacillus soli. Next base: position 161,199 of record NZ_JAEOAH010000007.1, on the reverse strand, counting down.
ATGTTGATTTGCATCCGTTGTATCAAACTGACAGACACTCTTAAAAGAGCAATACTGGCATGCTGTACGTGTTTTCATACGGTAGGGACTAATATCAGTATGGCCCGCTAAAATACCCTCACCTGCCTCTTGATGCTTGTGGCGTACGAAATTTCGCAGATGGCCCATATCTTGATTTGAAATAACGGATGATAGTTTAGGTGAAACAGCGCCATCCTTCTTGCCAATATAAGCAGGCACGACTTGTGAGTGACCACCTTCTTCAAGTGCTTCATCCATATCAATCAATGACTCTCGATCATCTAATAAGAGTCCTTTCATCTTGAACTCTTTTAAACGTTCAAGCTCCGCCTGTTGACCATCTAGATTATCATATGGCTTCAACATCGGATTATGGACATGAATATATAACACACCGCCAGCTTCAGAATGCAATGGTAGCCACTGTTCTGAATTTTCAACGGCCACATCTAAATACGTTAACATTTGCAAAGATAAACCGTAATAGACATCATTTAAATCTAGTTTTTTTGAAGAAGATTTATAATCAACGACTCGAATATATGGCTTGTTATTGATTGTTGCAGCATCCACCCGGTCAATACGGCCTCGCATTTGCATGTTCTTACCGCCATCTAACTGAATCATCAGCGGTGGCAGTGGTTCTCCCGGCCCAAAAGCTGCCTCTAAAGCAATTGGCTTGAAGTTTGATACACGTGCATGTTGACTTAAGGAAAGCATTGTTCTTTGTACAATCAATGTCAATTTTCGTTGAATATAACGATATCGAGCTGTACTCATTAAAATTTGGTGATAAAGAAGCGGTGAAATTTTATCGACCGCACGTCTCGCCAAATCGGCACATTGCTCCGGTGACAGCTGACCCCATTTAATATTCTGTTCATGTGTTTCCTCTGAAATCCACTTTAATGCTGCGTGGAATAAATCCCCGATTGTCGGCGTTTCAAGGCGATATTCCGCACGTTCTTCAAGACGTAAACCATAAGTAGAAAAATGCGAAAATGGACAGCCATAGAACTTCTCAATACGCGATACACTTGAAGTAAGTGTCGATCCATATAAAGCCTCTGTTACATCCGGCGTTAATTGCTCCGCTTTATTCAATACCTTTAATGGACGCATTAAGCGCTGTAAAATATCTGCCCAATAAGGGTCCTCTGCATAATACGCCTGCAGTGCACGCCATTCAGGAGTTAGTTCTTCGCCATGCTCCGCTTGTCGCAGCTGCATCATCAAATAGGCTAAAGACGTATTTGGATGAATAATATAAGGTAAATCCGATAGTTCTGATAGCGACTCACTAGGGTCCGTTAGCGCTCTTGTAAATGGCGCCTTTGGAATTAGCTGATGAAGCTTCTTCACATAGAGTGATGGTAATAATGCTTTGCTTTCTTCATCAGCAATCGCATAACTAACAATAAGTTTATCAGAAGCCATTGTTAACGCACGATAAGTGATGAACGCTTCTTCTAACAAACGTGTTTTAGATGTCGGTGCAAGCTCTAAACCAAGCTGCATAAACCATTCACGCTCTGCGTCAGATAGTAACCCTTCATGATCGATTCGTTGCGGATAAACTCCTTCATTCATACCAATGACAAAAACAGCTTTCATATTTGTTAAACGAGACAAATCTGCCGTTGCAATCGTCACTTGGTCTAATGACGGTGGAATACGTGAAAACTCTAACGTATCAAAGCCTTCTTCTAACGTGTGAAGTGCTTCTTCTAGAGTCATTTCTTGCTCCCCAAACATCATCACAAACTGATCAAGTACGTCTACCCATTGGTTCCACGCTTGCTCATGCTCACTTGCGGCTAAGAGCTGACCTTTGTCGATTTCTTTATCCTTTAACACTTGTAATTTTTCGTAAATTGCAAGATTTTCTATGAAATTAAATAGAGCCGTTGCGATCTCGAGACCTGTTGTAGAGGTAGCTAGCTGATCTTCAAGTGCTTTTAATGGCTCCCTCACCTTATTACGTGCTGCTTCAATTTCTTGCTGGAAGGCACGCTCTTCGTCGGTTTGATTTTTCGTTAAAAATTCCAAACCACGGTATTTTTTATAAAGCCAACGATTCTCATCAAACCAACGTTCACTGTAAATGCCTTGTGCCATAACAAAGTTTTCTAAGCGGTCTGCACGCTCTCGCCAAACATGTAAATCCGCATCTACTGGGAAGAATAAATCTGTTTTCACCGCACGGAAAATAGGCTCGTACTTCCAGCCTGATTGAATAACCTCTAGAGCTGAACGACTGAGTTCAATTAATGGATGATGGAGCATCGGTTTTTTTTGACTCACGAAAACAGGAATGTCATATTGCGGGAAAATTGTCGTAAATAAAGGATCATAGACATCAGCTTGACGATACAAAATCGCCATTTCCCTATAACGAATAGCGTCATTTTGTGTAAACTCACGAATTTTTCTTGCAATCGCATGTACTTCTGCACGGCGATTGGTAGCTTCAATGAACTCAAAACCGTTTGAAGAGTCATTTTTTTCCTCATCATGAGATTCAAACTTTTCTTCGATATATTGCAAATCTTCATTTTTAAAACGATGAGATGTTTGACAATAGACGGTGGGCTCTATTTCAATACCTTCTTCAAATGCTATTTCTTTTAATCGTAAACTCGTCCTTGCCGAATGGTAAAATAATGCTTGTTCATCGTCTGCATCCTCATCCGATTCCATCGGTAAAACAATTGTCACCCGGCGTGCTACCTTCAAAAGCTCTTGCACGAGCTCAAATTCTCGTGTTGTAAATGCTGAAAATCCATCCAAATAAATATCTGCAGAACGTATAATTTCCGAATCCTGCAATTGTGCTGTTAGCAGAGGAAAATACCCCTCGCTATCAATATATGTAGTACCTAGTCTCTCCTCTAATGCTGACAGTAATAGCTGTAAATCATGCGCTTTATCACGCAAAGTTTGTGGTGCATTCATCCCCTCAAAATCAGTTAAAAGAGCTTCTAACGTCTGACTATCTAAGCTATAGCGATTAAATTCCTTTAACAAAGTTTCCATTTCATCTGTAAAACCACGTTTACCTGCAGCTTGGCGGAACAATGCAAACTGCTCCTTATTATCCTCTAGTAAACGCTTGATGAGCATCCGATAACCAAAGCCATTAATCTCTTGACGGCTAATGCCACCTGTTTCCTGCAAAATACGCCATGCTAAGCGCTTAAACGTCGTCACTTGTGCGCGAATAAGCCCCGATACATCATAGCGATGTGTTAAATCATATTCTGAAGAAAACGACATTTGGTCTGGAACAAGTAAGAATATTGGTGTTCCCATGGAATGTTCCTTCAAAGTATCTACAATTTCATGATGAATAAATGTCGATTTTCCAGAGCCTGATCTTCCTGAAACAATACGCAGTGACATTGGAACCCCCTCCTTCTAAAACAATAAAAAGCCCTAAAAAAATTTTCATTACTATTGTACAAAAAAATACAGATTCCCAAAAATAAAAAGAACATTTGTTCCTACCTTAATCTAGAAAACAAACAGAAGCAACTCCTATGACTTTTTATTTACTTTTAAAGCACTTCTCATATCTTCTTCGACTTTTGCATTTAAATGTCCTTCAGCCATTTTGCCACCCCACCACATCAGACCAATCACAAGAAGAATGACACCGGTGCGAATAGGATCTGTTATTAGAGCTCTCAAATCCGAACCAATCCAGCTAATAACAAAAATCATAACAAGTTTTGAAGCCATTATAGTAAATAAAAAATGAAGCCGTTTTAAATTGGACAAGCCTGCAACAATATTGACTAGTGCAGATGGTGTGAACGGAAAGCATAGTAAGAGAAATAAGGGCGTAAATCCTTTTATTTCAACCCAGTTGATTAATCTTTTCACCGTAGCACGCTTTGTTACGAAGTTCAACAAGCGACTTTGCCCATATTTTCGTACGATTAAAAATACACAGTATGACCCTAAAACCGCTCCGATCCATGATAGTAAAAAGCCAATCCACAAACCATAAGCACTTGCATTTGCAATGACAAATGCAGCAAGTGGCAAAAACGGTAAAAATGCTTCAATAAATGGCAGCAAAATACCGAGTAGCGTACCAATTAGGCGGTATTCTTCTGCTAATGCTTGTAAATTATCTAATGTTAACCAGTCTGGCATATGCCTCTTCCTCTCTAGGAAATAGCGTCAAGTAAGTTTTTCAACTGAGGTAAGAGCGCTACCTAAAAGTTACTATTTATATTGCAAAATGAAATGTAGAACCGTCACTTCATCAGCACCATTCGTATACTGATGTACTTGCTGTCCTGAAAATACTAGCGTTTCACCAACATCTAAGGTTTCACACATATCTCCAGCTTCGACAATTACTTGTCCTTTTATAGCTGTTATTGTTTCTTCTACCCCTTCAGTATGTGCTTCACTGCTATGACTACAACCAGGATCCATTTCTACTTTAAATAATTCCCAACCACGCTCTGGGTCATAAGGAATAATTGAATAAACTCGATACTTTCCATCATTTTCAGCGACAAATGGAATCTTAGCGCTATTTATTTTTAAATATTGCCCTTGTGGTGGTTGCAATAACGATGAAAAAGAAATACGTAAACCTGCAGCAATTTTCCAAATCGTCGAAACTGTTGGATTTGAGTCGCCCTTTTCTATTTGAGCTAATTGTCCTTTACTGACATCTGTTAACTTGGCCAAATCATCAAAGCTAAGCAAGCGCTGCTGGCGAATTTTCTTCAACTGCCTACCTAAATTACGACTAATTTCTTCCACTAATATCACCTCTTGTATATTTTATCATACAGTTGTATACTTTATTAAACATTTTAATGGAGGTCCACTTATGGATAAATTTGGATTCACATCTGGTATGAAGGCGGGTTCAAGTATTGCGATTGGCTACTTTCCAATTGCGCTAACATTTGGCTTACTCGCAAAAACGACTGGGCTTTCAATGATGGAAGCTACAGCAATGAGTATACTTGTTTACGCCGGAGCATCACAATATATTGCCTTGAATTTATTAACGACAGGTACAGATCCATTACTTATTGTTCTTAATACTTTTGTCGTCAATATCCGACACTTCTTAATGACGGCATCACTAAACGAAAAGATGCAATCCGAGAAAAAGTGGAAAAAATCTATCTATGCCTTTTGGGTAACAGATGAATCATTTTCCGTACTTGCAACTCGTAAGGAAGATAAACTCCCTACCTCTTTTGGGGTCGGTGTTATGCTCGTTGCATACGGGAGTTGGGTTGTCTTCACAGCAGTCGGACATTTAATCGGTGCAAATTTGCCAATCTTTTTACAAGCTGCTATGGGAATTGCTCTCTACGCTATGTTTGTCGGTCTTTTAGTTCCTTCTATGAAGGGCAATCGCAAAGTTGTTATGCTTGCACTTATTGCAGCAGTCATTAACTGCTTCTTCTACTGGACGCAAATTTTATCAACTGGCTGGGCATTATTAGTTGCTGCCCTTGTTTCTTCAATTACAGTTGAAATCGTTTATGCAAATCAAGCAAAACGTAAAGGAGGCGTTGTATAATGGGTTCATGGTATTGGTGGATGATTATTGGTATGGCTATTGTCACGTATATTCCGCGTGCAATTCCATTAACATTTTTAGAAGGTAAAGAACTACCCCCTATAATTTCAGGTATTTTGCAAAATATTCCTTACGCTATTTTAGGTGCGATGATCTTTCCAGCCATTTTGATGATTAAAGAAGGCGATATTTTATTTGGCTTGATTGGTGCTGTAGCTGCATTTGCGATTGCTTTTGCTGGTGCTAATGTTATTTTAGTCGTACTAGGCGCTATCGCTGTATTATCGATTTACAGTTTATTTTTTTAATTTATTTTCAAAATTGTTTGACTTCTCACTAAATATCATATATAGTAATATTTAATTCTTACAACAATTACATAGTAATATCACTTTCTTATCCAGAGAGACTGAGGGACAGGCCCTTTGAAGTCTCGGCAACAGATTCACATGTGAACACTGTGCCAATTCCTACAAGCATCATTTGCTTGAAAGATGAGAACGAGATGGTTTTCGTATATAAGTTGAGAGCCTATTGTTTTCTTTCTGGTAAAGGAGCAATAGGCTCTTTTTCGTTCTAAAAATAGAGAAAGTTGATGATCTCAATTGTCTGCTAAGAAACTCTCATTTGAGTATCGCCCATTTGCGAGAGATTATATTCTTAACTCCCATTCGAGTTGCGCATTCGTTTCATCGTTACTCATTTGTAACAACTATTTTGACCGCTCTCATTCGAGCATTTTACAAATACACGCTACTCATTCGTAGCCATCTCCTTGTAGGTCATTTCCTACCAACGCAAAAGCCCGATTGTCTCATCTGACAAATCGGGCTTTTGTTTATTATTATTTTTCTTTATTACGATTCATCATACGTGTTGCGTACCAAAAGCCAATTGTTAATGACAATGCATCAACAACGTATAAAAACGTTGGATGTGTAAAGCCTGCATAAACCGAAGCAGCAATGAGTGCTACTGACAATGCTAATGCCACATAATGACTGAATGTAATACGTGTAAATAGTACAACGAGTAATCCTGGAAAGAACAGCGCTAAAATTACTTTAGTAACCATATAATCTATGCTTTCTCCTTTATCTCACGACGAGTAGACCAATTTTATAATGATCATGTCGATGTATAACTTGCTGACGCAAGCGGACTTCACCGTCATGATTTAATACTTCTATACGACACTGTGCAGCATTTACTTGCAACGCTTCATACATTTCTTCTTCCGTTTGCACTTCAATACCGTTTACTTTGCGAATACACTCACCCACTTGTAGTCCCATCGCTTGTGCTGGTGACCCTGGTAAAATGGCAGCAATGACAACGCCAGCATTTTGAGGTGTTACTGCATAACCACTATCGCGCTCAGTCCAAGCATAAATAATAGAAATTAAAATTCGGCCACCTACAGCAACACAAATACCAACAAACCCAAATGCAGGAATATGAGGAGCAACAATCGCCCCTAATAATACAATCATTGCTAATAAAATAATTGCTTTCCCTATTCTCGGGTAAAAGTGTACAGGTAATGTTTTACGAGAACGTTGTTGGAATCCAATCACGACTGGCACTAATATAAATGAAAACGTAGAATTCCACATTGTCAACTGCGGCCAATACGGAATATATGCTTGAATCAGACCACCTGGAATGACGAAGAAAATCGGTAATAGCCATAATCGTTTCACTAAATATGTAGCTGCTGGCATGCCGCGATCAGACTTCTCTAATCTCGGTGAAGCAAATTTCACTGCGTGTCTATAAATAAGTATGCCTTCAGCTAAAAGAAGTAATCCCACAAACGCTGGTATAACAACAAATAGACCTAGGTCCATCGAATTCCCCGTAAATGTCCACCATAAGAAATTAAATGACGCATCTTGTGCCTGAAGATACCAGATAACGCCGAATGCAATCGCCAATGGATAAACTGCTGAAGCTGTATAATAAAATGTTAAAATACAAATGATACTCGCACAGATGAATAGTACCAAATATTCAAGTGGTACAACTAATCCAAGACCTATGCTTATAATCGATATACCTAATGCCAAAAGCCATCCGTCTTTTAACAAGAAAAGTGTTTCTGTCCAACCCCAGCGAATACGGGTGTTGAATGATTTGCGCTCCGTTATGACACGTCGATAGCCCAGTAATATAGTGAAAATAATGGCAACGTAGAGTATTGGGTTTAAAACGAAACGGCCAATGCCTTTTAAAAGCTCTATTAATATATCTAAGTACATTTTCCGCATCACCTTCCGTAGTGTAACTAGTAGTATAGCTATTTCTTCATTGTATCAAACGACTGTTTGAAAGCGTAGAGGTATTTAAATTATATTTCATAATTAGAACCAAATTTGGTTGAAATATGAGTAAAAAGCTAGAAAGAAGATAGCCGTTATTCTAATTTGAGTAAATTTACATTCATTACTTGGCCTTTTTCAAGAAAAATCAATCACGAGTGAGATGATTATTTTATATTCTTCAACATATATCCTATTGCCATTTGTAGCTGATGGTCATTTTGATTGTTCCCCTTATATTCTACCATTTCTTTATGTAACGCTGAAAAGAATGATTCATTTATAATCGGTTCCTGTGCTAGTTTCTTTTTCTTTCTATACATTAGAACGGCCTCGGCTGTTTCGCGATCAAAATATCCATCCGTTCGCTTTAATTGATAGCCCATTTTCGATAACGCTTCTTGCACATATAGGACCTGCTCATTGAAATCACCTTCCTCAAAACTACCTGTTAAAGGCGGTAATTCCATATGATAAAGAGCATCCTGTTTTACATTCAAAGTCGCTTCAATCCCTTTACCATGAATCCATTCTTTTTTAGGTGTTAGCCATTTATTTGTAGATAACTTTAATTCCCCACCATTTAATAATGGCCAAGTCTCTTGCACTGTACCCTTACCAAAACTTTTTACACCTGCAATAGTAGCACGATTTAATTCTTTTAACGCTCCGCTTAACACTTCACTTGCAGAAGCACTTCCTTCATCTTGCAGCAATACAATAGGCACTCTCTTTAATTGTTCATCAAAAGTTAGCTTTTCTTTATTAGTCACTGTTTCTAACGGTTTAAGCTCACCTTTCGAATTTTGCATAAACGCATAAGTAGAGCCTTGTTTTACAACGCTACCGATGACCTGCTCAACACTACGCAAATACCCTCCTGGATTGCTACGAACATCAATAATTAGCCCTGAGATTTTTTGTTTCATTAAAGAGGACGTATGCTTTTGCCATTCTTCGGCCGTTTTTTCACCAAATAACGAAATTGATACATAGCCTAAAAGCTGATCATCTGATTGTAAAATTTCACTATGCACTGTCTCCATCGCAATTGCTGCACGGGTCAAAGATACTTCAATATGACGGTCCTCCGACGGTCTGAAAATAGTCATCTTCAACGTCGTACCCTCTTCCCCTTGAATAAGAGACAAAAGCTGTGCCATTGATTTACCTTCTAGACGTTCATCATTCACTTGTACAATTTCATCATAAGGCTTCAAGCCTGCTTTCTCTGCTGGAGATGACTTAACTGGAGAAACGATAATAAATCGTCCGCTATTTGCAGTAATTTCCGCTCCGATTCCAACACGAGAATCCGACAGTGACTCTTTATGCATTCTTGCTTCTTCCTTTGTGTAATAGGTGCTATACGGATCTCCAAGTGACCCCGCCATTCCTTGAATCGCTCCTGCAACTAGCTGATCCTCCGACGTTTCATGTACTGACTCTTTTCGAATCAACTTATAGGCTTCATCAATTTGCGTCAAATTACTCACATTAGCACTTGAAGGCTCTACCACATTCATCTTCGTAACCGCGTAAAAACCTATTACCCCTAGAACCACTATAAAAAAAAGAAAAATCCATCGTTTCCGCATTATGTCTACCCCTTTCATATCCATTCAGTTTATGAACGGCTACTTTGGATTAACACTAACGAAAAGTGGATTTTTCTTCATTAATCTAATGATTTAATACTTTCCTTCATACTGTCTTGATCGACAGGCCCCGGCTTATTCTCCTGAATGACGCCTTTCGTATCAATATAGAATGTCGTTGGTATAATACGGATTTTATATTGCTTCATCTGCTTACCCTCGGTATCTAATAACACAGGATAAGTAATCTCATACGTTTTAGCGAATTCTTTTACATACTCAATGCTTTTATCTTTATTTGTTAAATTGACAGCGACAATTTCAAAATTATCCTCTTTTGCAAATTTCTCATAATATTTTTGCATATGAGGAATCTCTTCTTTACATGGTGGACACCAAGTCGCCCAGAAATTTAAAATAACTTTTTTTCCTTGAAAATCAGATAGCTTCACTTTTTTACCATCTAATGTTTCTAATTCAAAATCTGGTGCCATCTGACCAACAGCTAAACCACTATTAGCTAAACTACTATTAGCTAAAGCGTCCACTTCCTGCTCCTCAGCTATTTTCGTTTTCACGAAGTTTGTCAGAGCAATCCCAATCATTACAGCAATCAAAAGCATAGCAATTATTTTCTTCTTCATACTGGAGCCTCCATCTGTTTTCGTTCTCTATCTTTTATTAAATGTGCAAGTAACACAAACAAACCAAATATTAAAGTCGCCATCAATGATTTTTGCCACAAACCGCCTGAATGTAATACGGTGACAAATACACGACTACAACTAAATAAGGTCATAAGCTGTTTGCGCCAAAGTTCATTTTCCAAACCATTCAGTAATACGATGAGCATTTAACTAATAAAGAACACTGCTGTTAGCCATCTTTACCAAGCAAGTCCGTCATTTTGCACGACCATTGCAATTTGTTACACACTTCGCGTTACAATAATGGACATTGTTAATGTGGACAAATGAGAGCTTACAAATGCATTCTTTTTAAATTGACGAATAATGGAACTACATATTGCGACAATTGCTATGTAGACACCGATCGTACCTCCGCTAAAGTATAGTATAAGTAAAGGTTGTTTTATAACCAACGACAAATCTGTGACAATTACACTAAAATTCAAATGAGGATGAAAAACAATGCATTGTCTGATATATACTCGCTTCTTTTTTGTCAAATCGCCACCATAAAACAAGTCCTGTTACAGTAAATGTGATGAGCACCGCAATCCACGAAATAGGTAACGTCGCCCCACGCATAGCATATCATTCTGTCACCAGCAAAACCTACACCTACTCAAATTCCATATACCCTAAAAAGTATAGTAAAGTGAGTCATTTCGGAATACAAGCTTTTTGATTTTACAAATTGATGACAAAGCTAGATTTTACAGCATTAAAAGCAATTTCACCAAATTCCGCTATATCCTATCATGAAGAAAAGTCGCCTGAAGTCGGTGATTTCACCGGTTCCAGACGACTTTATATCAATCGTTATTATAACGAAATATATCGAATCGGGTTAACTGCCCCAACACGTTGACCTTGCCAAGCTGTTGTATGAATCTCAAAGTGTAAGTGACTTCCGTATGCACGACCAGTTTGGCCCATATAACCGATTACCTCACCTTTGGATACAGATTGTCCAACACTTGCATTATAGCCACTTAAATGAGCATATACTGTTGTAAATGTATTACCTTCAATGGAGTGTGTGATCATAATTACATTTCCATAAGTTGATAATGGACTAGCGCGGAAGATGATACCATCTGCAGCAGCTACAATCGGTGTACCTTGTGCGTTTGCAAGATCAACGCCGTAATGGAATTCAGGACCTGCTCCGATATTACGCCAGCCGAAACCTGATGTTAACGTACCATTTGTCGGTCTTGTCCATGTACCACTAGAAACATTTGGTACATTTGATGATTCTTCACTATTTGAAACGTTGGTTGTGCCGCCACCAGCATTTGCATTTGCTTTTGCATTTGCTTTTGCTGCTCTTGCTGCATCTGCTCTCGCTTTTGCTTTTGCTTCAGCTTCTTTACGTGCTCTTTCAGCTAGACGAGCTTGCTCATTAGCAATCTCTTTCTCAACTTTTTTGCTGACGTTAATCGCTTCTGAATACTCTTTTTCAAGTAATTTCTTTTGAGATTTCAGCTTCGCTTGCTCAGCCTCTAATTCATCTACTAATTTATTTTTACTTGCTTTTTGTGAGTCTAAAGATTTCTTCAAATCTTCTAATTTATCACGGTTGTCAAGTTGTTTTTGACGCTTTTCTTCAAGCTCTTGCTTTTGCTCTTCTAAAATCTTTTTATCATTCGCTTGATCTTGTAGTATTTTACGGTCCGCATCTAATAATGTATTAACTGCAGAAAAGCGATCAATGAAATCTACAAAGCTATTAGCACCAAGTAGAACATCTACATAATTAATTGAACTGCCGCCCTCTTGAATGGCACGTGCGCGATCTTGCAATAAAGCATCACGTTCTGCGATTTTCACTTCTAACTCTTTAATTGAAGCTTGTAACACTTCAATCTCACCAGTTGTTTTTTCAATACTAGTTATTACAACGTCAATTTTCTCATCTGTTTCGTTAATCTCTTTATCTAGTTTTTGTATTTGCTCCATAATTTTATCTTGCTTCGATTGATTATGATCAATCTTACTTGATTTATCATTAATATTGTCGTTGAGTTTTGATTTCTTTTGCTCTATCTTCTTCTGTTGATCTTTCAAATTATTTAATGATTCGGCATTAACTGCTGGTGCTTGAATAATCAACGATAAGGCTAATGTAGCCGCAATCACAGATAGGATACTTTTAAACTGTTTTTTCAACTGGTGAAGCCTCCTCTTTTTTCAGCTTTAAACATATCTCAATTATTTATACTTTTAAGAACTTACGTACGGACATGAAGCTTCCCCAAACCCCGATAAATACACCCATTAATAGAATTAATAAGTCTACTTCAATGATAAACGGTGTTACATCGAGTAGTTGGAACATCTCGCCTTGTAATTTTGGTTGCAGTACACTATGTAATTTCACATAAGCAATTGTCACAACCGTAATAGGAATGATTGAACCTAAAAGGCCTAACCACATACCTTCTAAAATGAATGGGATACGCACGAACCAGTTTGTTGCCCCTACTAATTTCATAATTTCGATCTCATGTTTTCTCGCAACAATCGTAATTCTAATCGTATTTGAGATTAGGAACATTGCCGTAAATAGCAACGCTACGATTAAACCGATACCAACATTTCTACTAATATTTAAAAAATTAAATAGTTTTTCTATCTTCCCTTTTCCATACAATACTTCATGAGTATTATCAAACTTTTCTATCTTTTCTGCTACTTCAGCCGTTTTTTGCGGATCGCTAGCCTTAACATAAATTACATTGCGTAAAGGATTACTTTGTTTAAATAAGCTTAAATCTTCCCCGAAATCTTTTACAAGATGATTGAGCTCTTCTTCTTTTGATGAATATGTAAAGGAATCTACACCCGATAAATCTTTAATTTGTTTCTGCAGTGTTTCCTCGGCTTTTTGATCAGCTTCTAATTCGATGAGCACTTTGATTTCTACATCATTTTCTAGATCAGTTGCGATTTTATTTAAATTCATCATAATCATGACGAATACGCCTACTAGTAATAATGTAACCGTTACTGCACTGACAGACGCAAAGGACATCCAACTGTTACGACCTAATGTTTTTAGACTTTCTCGAAAATGGCGTTTTATAGTTCTAGATTTCATAGCCGTAGTTACCTCCATGTTCATCACGAACGATCAATCCGCCTTCAATAGCGATTACACGACGTCTTATTGTATTTACAATTTCTTTGTTATGTGTTGCCATAATAATTGTTGTTCCTCGTGCATTAATTTCTTCAAAAAGGTTCATGATATCCCAAGATGTCTCCGGATCCAAGTTACCTGTAGGTTCATCGGCAATAACAACCTTTGGAACATTAACAATCGAACGCGCTATTGAAATACGTTGCTGCTCTCCTCCAGATAATTCATTCGGTAACATGCGTGCTTTATGTTTTAATCCTACTAAATCCAACACTTCCATGACACGTTTGCGAATTTTATCAGGTTGTTCTTCAATTACTTCCAACGCAAATGCTACGTTCTCATAAACGGTAAGTGTTGGCAATAATTTAAAGTCTTGGAATACTACTCCTATTTGTCTGCGTAAATAAGGTACCTCTTTATTTTTCAATGTAGTCAGGTTCATACCATTTACGACAATATCCCCTGATGTTGCTCGTTCTTCACGATACATCATTTTGATAAAAGTCGATTTTCCTGCACCACTTGGTCCGACAATATAAGCAAACTCACCTTGATTAAACTTAATACTTAATCCATTTGCTGCAACTATACCATTTGGGTATTTCTTATAAACATTCTTCATTTCGATCATATTTTTTACCACCTATTTTTTATGAAACAAAACTTTTCTATCAAGCTTATTATATCACTGAATCGCTAGTCTACTATTACAATTACATTTCAATTAAATTGAAATTTCGCTATTATTTTTAATACACAAGAAATATATGATTATTTCTACTATATAATAGATTCATATCAAAAAAAAGCGAAGGAGAATGAATCTCCTTCGCTAAATTTTTTCATATTAAGGATTGTATCGAACGACGACCGAGCCTGTTCTAGTTTCACCATCAATCGTTAAAGTTTGAGCATCTGGTATTTTCTTAGAGAAGCGAACAGATTTTTGTAAAAATTGCTCCTGCTCATTGCGGTATTGTACATCCGCTAATTGGACATCCATTTTGCCTAAATTAGAAGAAACTTCCCCTTGTAATGACAATGTGCTTGGTATATAGAATTCAACAGCACCTGCGACGGTTTGAGCTTTCACTCTTGTTGCATCTATTGCACGAGTTGTTACCACGACATGACCATTAACAGATCTTGCTTCAATTTCACGAATAGCTCCGTCAATATACACTTGACCATTCACTGTTTCGGCCTCAAGTTCCTCCCCTGCAACATCCTTCACTTTAATAGCACCATTTGCAGACTCCAAATCTACACTCTTAAATGTGAACCCTCGACAATCAATCGAGCCATTCATTGTTTTCACTTTCAGCTTACTGACATCTAAATTAGTTAGCGCAAAGCTACCATTAAATAAACTCGCTGTGATTACCTCGTATTGGCGTTTTGGTACAAACAATACAATATCCACACGCACCGATTTCAAATTACTAATAATACGTAACTTACCGTTATCATTTGTAATGATGAACTTATCGAGAAATTCTTTTTCTAAATTGTCACTTGGGCGTACTAATGTTGGACGTACACGACATTCAGCACGCACAGTTGCATCAGTAGATGGTTTTACTTGCAGTAGACCATTTGGAATATCCACACTAATATGCGTGAACTCCGCGTTTTCTATATCAAAATGATGTTCAAATGCATTTTTTTCGCCAATTCCAAAGTCAAAGTCCAAATCCTTTACTTTTGAAACAGCCGTATTCATAAAGTCCATAAACTTCGTACTAAATTGCGAGAAGTCTTGTTTAATCTCATCAAAAAATTCTTGCTCTGAAGTCGATTTTTGTCTAGTGCACTGTTTCTTAGGCTCTTCTTTTCGCCCAAAATAGTCATTGGAATTTGGTTGTTTTTGCTCCGATTCAGGCTGTGGCTGTTCCTCTTGTTGTTTCTCCTCAGTTTGGCTAAAAGCTGTGTGCCCCGCTTCATCTGATCTATTTACATCTGCTTTCTTTTCTAATGCTTCTAATAGTAATATTGCCTCTTGTGCTGTAATGGTGCCTTTTTCAAGCAGTGTTAAAATGCGTTTACGTTCACTTTGCATTATTCGGCCTCCTTTTACTTATTACTATTATTTACGAAAGTTCATCAAAAAAGTTTCACTTACCTGGAATTTTCATCCTCACTTATTTGTCGCAGTAGCTAGCACTTTATCCATCCGTGCTCGATCACGCTCTAAAATCGGCTTCAAATAATGACCCGTGTAAGATGCCTTTACTTCTGCTATTTCTTCAGGCGTTCCAGTTGCAATAATCATACCTCCCTTATCGCCACCTTCTGGACCCAAATCCATAATATAATCAGCTGTTTTAATCACATCAAGATTATGTTCAATTACTAAAACAGTATCACCACTCTCAACTAAACGTTGTAACACTTTTAATAAACGGGCGATATCTTCTGCATGCAAACCGGTTGTTGGTTCATCCAATATATAAATTGACTTACCGTTTGACCTTTTATGGAGCTCAGATGCTAATTTCACGCGTTGGGCTTCCCCACCTGATAATGTTGTAGCGGGCTGTCCGAGCTCCATATAACCTAAACCAACGTCAACAATCGTTTGAAGCTTACGTGCAATTTTAGGTATATTAGCGAAAAATTCCACAGCATCCTCTACGGTCATTTTCAAGACATCTGCAATACTCTTGTCTTTATATTTCACTTCCAATGTTTCGCGATTATAACGTTTACCATGACAGATTTCACATGGTACATAAACGTCAGGCAAGAAGTGCATTTCAATTTTAATAATTCCGTCCCCACGGCAAGCTTCACAACGTCCGCCTTTCACATTAAAACTAAAGCGTCCCTTTTTATATCCGCGTACTTTTGCCTCATTCGTCGTTGCAAAAACATCACGAATATCATCAAAGACCCCTGTATATGTAGCGGGGTTGGAACGCGGTGTACGACCAATTGGTGATTGATCGATATCAATAACCTTCTCAAGCTGTTCGATTCCTGTAATTTCCTTCACTTCGCCCGGCTTTACCTTTGAACGATTCAGTTTTTGAGCTAATGCTTTATATAAAATTTCATTAATTAAAGTACTTTTCCCTGAACCTGAAACACCTGTTACAGCGATAAATAAGCCCAGTGGAATTTCAGCTTTGACATTTTTTAAATTATTTTCTTTTGCACCTTTAATCGTAATGAAACGACCATCTGGCTTGCGACGCTCAGTAGGTAGTGGAATAAATTTTTTGCCGCTTAAATATTGACCTGTTAATGAATCTTTATTTTTCATAACTTGAGCTGGTGTTCCTGCAGCGACGATTTCACCACCATGTACACCTGCTCCTGGACCAACATCAATTAAATAATCGGCAGCTAGCATCGTGTCTTCATCATGCTCCACGACAATTAATGTATTACCGATATCACGCATATTTTTTAGCGTATCAATCAGACGATCATTATCTCTTTGGTGAAGACCAATAGATGGCTCATCCAAAATGTATAGCACACCTGTTAAGCGTGAACCTATTTGTGTTGCTAAACGGATACGCTGGGCCTCTCCCCCCGATAAAGTACCTGCTGCTCGGTTCAATGTTAAATAATCGAGTCCAACATTTACAAGGAAACCTAGGCGCTCTAGAATTTCACGTAAAATAAGGCGAGCAATTTGCATATCCTTTTCTGAAAGCTTTAAATTTGAGAAAAAGTCATATGCATCCTTAATAGAATATTCCGTAATTTCCCCAATATGCTTGTTATCAACTTTGACCGCTAATGTTTCGGGTTTTAAACGGTGTCCATGACAAGATGGGCAATGTTGCTGTGCCATATACTTTTCCATTTGTTCACGTACATAGTCAGAAGACGTTTCACGGAAGCGTCTTTCAATATTACGTAGTACACCTTCAAAAACGATATGCTGGTCACGAATATTACCGAATTCATTCTCATAATGGAAATGAATTTTATCCGTGCCAGAGCCGTTCAAAATTTTATCCATTTTCTCTTTAGGTATTTCTTCAACCGGCGTATCCATATCAATATCGTAATGATCACAAACCGCCTTTAAAAGTTGGGGATAATATTGTGAACTCGTTGGTTCCCAAGGTGCAAGTGCGCCGCCATTTAATGTACGACCCCAGTCAGGAATCACGAGTGTTTGATCGACTTCTAGTTTCGTGCCTAAGCCGTCACATTGAGGACAAGCACCAAATGGACTGTTGAACGAAAACATTCTCGGCTCCAATTCACCGATTGAAAAACCACAAATAGGGCATGCATGATGCTCACTAAACAATAGCTCCTCGTGTTCCATAACATCAACCATTACACGACCTTCCGCCAATCTAAGAGCTGTCTCAAGAGAATCACTTAAACGGGCTTCAACACCTTCTTTTAATACAACACGGTCAATAACGACTTCAATGCTATGCTTTTTATTTTTTTCTAATTCAATATTATCATCTAAATCACGTAGTTCTCCGTCTACTCGAACACGGACGTATCCTTGCTTTTTCAAATCTTCAAGAAGCTTAACATGTGTCCCTTTGCGTCCTGCAATCATTGGAGCTAACAATTGCATTTTCGTACGCTCTGGATATTGCACAAGACGGTCAACCATTTGCTCAACGGTTTGCGATGTAATTTCAATGCCGTGATTTGGACAAATCGGTTTGCCGACACGTGCATACAACAGGCGTAAATAGTCATAAATTTCTGTAACTGTTCCAACTGTTGAGCGCGGGTTGCGGCTTGTTGTTTTTTGATCGATTGAAATAGCTGGTGAGAGCCCTTCAATTGCATCAACGTCAGGTTTGTCCATTTGCCCTAAAAACTGACGAGCATAGGCAGATAAAGACTCGACGTAACGTCTTTGCCCTTCTGCATAAATTGTATCGAATGCAAGAGAAGATTTTCCAGAACCTGATAACCCTGTCATAACAACGAGCTTATCACGTGGAATTTTCACATCTACGTTTTTTAAATTGTTGGCACGTGCACCTTGAACGATAATTTCTTGGTTTTTCAACTTTGTCATCCTTCCGCTGTCAGTTCCAGGATTGTATCACGAAGCTCTGCTGCACGTTCGAAGTCGAGCGCTTTTGCGGCATCCTTCATTTCTTTTTCTAATGATAGTAAAAGCGTTTCTTTTTCTTGCTTTGTCAGCTTTTTGCCCTTCGTTACTTTTGTTGCATATGTTTCTTGTTCTTCAGCTGCTTGTGTTGCCCGTATAACATCGCGAATTTTCTTCTGAATTGTTCTTGGTGTGATGCCATGCTCCTCATTATAGGCCGCTTGAATTGTACGTCGTCGATTCGTTTCATCGATTGCCTTAGTCATTGAATCCGTCATACGATCTGCATACATAATAACGTGGCCTTCAGAGTTACGTGCAGCTCGTCCTATTGTTTGAATGAGTGCACGTTCCGAACGTAGGAAACCTTCTTTATCAGCATCCAATATCGCAACGAGCGACACTTCAGGGATGTCTATTCCTTCACGTAGTAAGTTAATGCCGATTAAGACGTCGTACACGCCCATACGCAATTCACGAATGATTTCGATACGTTCTAACGTCTTCACTTCAGAGTGTAAATACTGTACTTTAATGCCGATTTCTTTTAAATAATCCGTTAAATCTTCAGACATTTTTTTCGTTAATGTCGTGATCAATACACGCTCATTTTTTGCTGCGCGCGCATAAATTTCATCGATTAAATCATCAATCTGGCCTTCAATTGGACGGACTTCAATTTCTGGATCTAACAAGCCAGTTGGGCGGATAATTTGCTCAACCATGTGAGGTGTATGTTCCAGTTCATAAGGTCCTGGTGTAGCAGAAACAAAAATCGCGTTATTCACATGTTTCTCAAATTCTTCAAATTTTAACGGTCGATTATCAAGTGCTGAAGGTAAACGAAATCCGTGATCAACTAAAACACCTTTGCGTGCTTGGTCACCATTATACATACCCCGAACTTGCGGTAAGGTAACATGACTCTCATCCACTACGAGCAAAAAGTCTTCTGGGAAGTAATCTAATAATGTATATGGCGTTGCACCTGCTGGTCTTAACGTTAAATGACGTGAGTAGTTTTCAACACCCGAACAGAAGCCTACCTCACTCATCATCTCTAAATCATAATTTGTTCTTTGTTCTAGGCGTTGTGCTTCAAGTAATTTATCTTCCTCACGAAACTTCACAAGTTGATCTTTTAATTCATCTTTTATATTATCAATGGCTTTGACCATTTTTTCTTCACGTGTGACGAAGTGGGATGCTGGGAAAATGGCGACATGCTCACGCTCGCCGAGAATCTCGCCGGTTAAGGCATCTACTTCACGAATACGTTCGACTTCATCCCCAAAAAATTCAATACGCATGCATCTTTCATCACGCGATACCGGGAAAATTTCAACAACATCACCACGCACACGAAATGTTCCGCGTGTAAAATTAATATCATTCCGTTCGTATTGGATATCTACAAGCTTGCGTAATAATTGATTGCGTTCGATTTCCATATCAGTACGAATGGATAAAACCATTTCCCTATATTCTTCTGGTGAACCGAGGCCATAAATACACGAAACGGATGCGATGACGATAACATCATCTCTTTCGAATAAAGAGGATGTGGCTGAATGTCGTAGCTTATCAATTTCATCATTTATGCTCGAATCCTTTTCGATATACGTATCCGTTTGTGGTACATAAGCTTCTGGTTGATAGTAATCATAATAACTGACAAAATATTCGACAGCATTATTTGGAAAGAATTCTTTAAACTCACTATATAGCTGACCTGCCAGCGTCTTATTGTGCGCAATCACAAGTGTCGGCTTTTTCACTTCTTTAATAACATTGGAAATTGTAAATGTTTTCCCCGTACCAGTTGCCCCTAATAGGGTTTGATGCTGTTTACCTTCGCGGACACCTTCGACAAGCTCTATTATTGCTGCTGGCTGATCGCCATCTGGCTTGTATGGTGAATGTAAATCAAATTCCTGAACCATCGCCACTTCCTCCTTGCCACTAATTACATATATTTTAACATAGCAAATTGCAAATATCGAGCAAGAAGCGAACGTATGTTTTTTGCTTTAGAAATAAAAAACCGCTCTCGAAAGGAGCGATTTTGTTATGCTGTAAACTTCTTTTGTTTAAGTTTACAACTTATACAAGTATTTCTATGATCAATCAACATTTGTCTAACAGTCCTTATCCAACCGTTGTCTGTAATTGCTGTAATGCTTGTGCGTATTTATAAAATGCGTCTTCATTTCTTTCATCTAAAGCTAAATCAATACAAGTTAATAAATGTTCTTCAATTTGCGCACGATGTACATGATTTAAAAATAAATCTAAATAGATTGTGTCCAACAATTTCTCAGCATTACTCGTGTTGTCAGTTCGTCCAAGAGCTTTTAGAAAATCGGTATAGGAATAGTATTTATCCAACGATCTCACCTCGAATGCCTTTTTGTTATTATAAGGAATTTTAGTGAAATAAGCAATTACAATTTAGAGCGCAGGTAATATATTGAATTTTTAATTTTTTTAACCATTTCATCATTGTGTTATATCCAAAATATAGTTAAAATGGTAGTGAAATTATACTAATTTCGATATATTTCGAAGGGAGGAACACACATTGGAAGAAAAATTAATAAAACTATCTAATTTCACATTGTCCTTTAACACGTTTGCCCTGTTTCCGGTTTTTGTAGATAATCAAATTTACACGAGAGTTATTGAGAGGGATAGAGATTTTCTTGTAGAAGCAAGACCATCTCGAGTGATCCATAAATCTTGCTCAGACTTTGGTACTTCTTTTAAGCTTGCTACTAACAAGTCAAGAGAGTATCTAGGTGCACGCAATAAGCTACCAATTGTAGTTGCTTACGATTATGGTACGCCTTGTATTTTCCTGCCCACTTTGTCACCTAGTTCGCACTATAATGTTTGGTTTGCGATGCATGCAATCGAGTATTTTGAGGGCTCTGGTCCATCAAAAAGTATCATCTCATTTAAGAATGGACAAGACGTTGGAGTAGAAGTATCGATTCTCACAATGAGAAGTCAATTGTCAATGGCATACTTTTTACAACAACGATTTGAACTTAAACGTCCTTCTCTTTTCTAATTTGCGCTTTTGCTAAATAGATTGTTAAGAGCTCTTCTACTCGATTACGTAATCGAATGTTAGAATAACGACGATGATCTTCCATATTATTGTAGATGAAAATATATTCAGAAAATAACTCATCACGATTTCCTCGCATAATTTTAAGCCGGTTTTTTTGCAAATATTGTTGAGATGCATGTAATTCACTTTGTACTTGCTTCATCGCTTCATGCACTAAATCGATATATGGCCGCTTCAATTTGAATGTTCCTTGTTCAAACGCTGTACAGTCTCTTTCGAAAATGGATAGTACCATTGGCAAGTAAATAACTGTTTCAAGCACTACAAGAGCTTCATTTGGGATACGCGACATGCTTCCACCTCCAAAATAGGAACGTTTGTTCTTGTTCACTATTTTACTACTTTTATGGAAAATTGCAAGTGGGGAGTATATTCTTTTACATGCAAAAAAGCCATTCAACGAATCACTCCGTTGAATGGCTTTTCATATTAAGATCAAAGTTTTGAACGTAAGTACGCATTGATAAATAGATCAACGTCTCCATCCATTACAGCTTGCAAATTACCTGTTTCAGCACTTGTACGATGGTCTTTTACCATTGAGTATGGGTGGAATACGTACGAACGAATTTGACTACCCCAGCCAATTTCTTTTTGTTCACCACGGATTTCATCCATTTGTGCTTGTTGTTCTTCAATTTTCAATTGATACAATTTCGCTTTTAACATATTCATCGATTTTTCACGGTTCTTGATTTGCGAACGCTCAGCTTGACATTGAACGACAGCCCCCGTAGGAATGTGTGTAATACGAACAGCAGAGTCAGTTGTGTTAATATGCTGACCACCAGCACCAGTTGCACGATACGTATCTATTTTTAAATCTTCTGAGCGAATTTCGATTTCAATTTCATCATTGAATTCTGGCATCACATCACATGATACGAATGAAGTATGACGACGACCTGATGAATCGAAAGGTGAAATACGAACAAGACGATGTACGCCTTTTTCAGCTTTTAAATAGCCATACGCATTGTGACCTTTAATCGATAATGTAACGGATTTAATCCCTGCTTCATCACCTGGTAAATAGTCCATTGTCTCGACTTTAAAGCCACGTTTTTCAGCCCAGCGAGTGTACATACGTAATAGCATTGAACCCCAGTCTTGTGATTCAGTACCACCAGCTCCTGGGTGAAGTTCAAGAATGGCGTTGTTTTTATCATACGGTTCACTTAATAATAATTGCAGCTCAAATTCCTTTAAACGCGTTACGAATTCTTTTAACTCATCGCCTAATTCCTCTTGTAGCTCTTCATCAGGCTCTTCACGTAATAGTTCAAGCGTCATTTCTAAGTTTTCTTGTGTTTCTTCTAATTCTTTATATTCGTTCACGACTTCTTTTAAGCCTTTTGACTCATTGATGACATTTTGTGCTTGTTGTTGGTTGTTCCAAAATTCAGGTTCAAGCATTAATTCATCAAATTCTTGTATACGTGCCTCTTTGTTTTCTAAGTCAAAGAGACCCCCTGAAGTCCGCTAATTTCTTAGCTGAATTGTCTAACTCATTACGTACGTCTGATAATTCTAACATGGTTTGTATTCCTCCAAATTTGGTTTGATTATTTCACAATAATCGATGCCTACATGATTCCACCATAAGACGGCATAAAACATGAGAGAATAGTATCCCCTCATGTTTTGTCAGTGGCCGCCCATAAAAATTGGTTCTTTGAATAGGCTATATTATACTGCACCGTGGCAGTTTTTATATTTTTTACCGCTGCCGCATGGACATGGATCGTTACGACCAATGTTAGCGTCTTTGCTGCGGACTGGCTTTTTCTTCACTTGTTCGCCGTCTTCTTTTGGGTTAACAGCTTGGCCTTTCGCTACTTCTTCACGTTCTAAGTTATTGCGGATTTCAGCTTTCATCGCATATTTTGCAACATCTATGCGGATTGCCTCAACCATACTATCGAACATTTCGAAACCTTCTTGTTGGTATTCGCGAAGTGGATCGGTTTGACCGTATGCACGTAAATGGATACCTTGACGTAATTGATCCATAGCATCGATATGATCGATCCATTTAGAGTCAATCGCACGAAGTAAAATAACTTTTTCGAACTCACGCATACGTTCTGGAGAAAGTTCTACTTCTTTTTCGTCATAGTATTCTTTAATTTCCCCACGAATTTCATCTAGGATACCATCAACTGATTTACCTTGTAAATCTTCAACAGTAATAACCCCTTCAGGTAATAAATTCGCTGCAACGAAGTCCTCTATTGCTTTTAAGTTCCAATCAGTTGCAGAGTCTGCTGAAGTATAAGCGCTCACTGTGTTCACTAACACTTCATCAATCATCGTCTCAACTAGATTACGCATATTGTCAGTTTCAAGCACTTCATAACGTTCTTTATAGATAATTTCGCGTTGTTGTCGCATGACATCATCATATTGTAATAAACGTTTACGAGAATCAAAGTTGTTACCTTCAACACGTTTTTGCGCTGATTCTACAGCACGTGATACCATACCAGATTGAATTGGTTGAGAATCATCCATACCTAATTTAGTCATCATATTCTTCATATTCTCTGAACCGAAACGGCGCATTAACTCATCTTCAAGTGAAAGGTAGAACTGAGTCACACCTGGGTCACCTTGACGACCAGCACGACCACGTAACTGGTTATCAATACGACGTGATTCATGACGTTCAGTACCAATAACAGCTAAACCGCCAAGATCTAAAACACCATCAGCTAATTTAATGTCGGTACCACGACCAGCCATGTTTGTCGCGATTGTAACAGCGCCTTTTGAACCGGCTTCTGCAATAATATCCGCTTCGCGTTCATGGTTTTTAGCGTTTAGTACTTCATGTGGAATACCGCGTTTTGACAGCAACTGAGAGATTAACTCTGATGTCTCAATCGCAACAGTACCTACTAGAACTGGTTGTCGGTTGCGATGACGTTCAGCGATATCATCTGCTACAGCTTCGAATTTACCTTGCATAGTAGCGTAAATCAAATCTGCACGGTCATCACGAATTATCGGTTTATTCGTTGGAATTGTCACAACTTGCATATTATAAATATTGCGGAATTCCTCTTCCTCAGTTTTCGCTGTACCAGTCATACCTGATAACTTCTCATACATACGGAAGTAGTTTTGGAACGTAATCGTTGCCATTGTCATCGATTCATTTTGAATCTCAAGACCTTCTTTAGCTTCGATCGCTTGGTGAAGTCCATCGCTATAACGACGACCATCCATTAAACGACCTGTGAAAGAGTCAACAATAACGATTTCGCCATCTTGTACGACATAATCGATATCAAGATGCATTGAAGCATGCGCCTTTAATGATTGGTTAATCGCATGGTTTAAACTCACATGTGTTAAATCGAACAGGTTCTCAATATTAAATGCATTTTCAGCTTTTTCAATACCTTGCTCTGTTAACGTTACACCTTTAGTTTGCTCTTCATAATTGTAATCTTCTTCTTTAGTTAAAGTACGTACGAATGCATTTGATTGTTTATAAAGTTGAGCTGATTTCGCAGCTTGTCCTGAAATAATCAAAGGCGTACGCGCTTCATCAATTAAGACAGAGTCAATTTCATCAATTGCAGCATAATAAAGTGGACGTTGCACGCGCTCTTCTTTGTAAAGAACCATGTTGTCACGTAAGTAGTCAAATCCTAATTCATTGTTCGTGCTATAAGTAATATCACAATTGTACGCTTCACGTTTTTCGTCTTTAGATAAACTATTTAAGTTTAAGCCTACAGACAATCCAAGGAATTCATATAATTGACCCATTTGCTCAGCATCACGACTTGCAAGGTATTCGTTAACTGTAATGACATGTACACCTTTACCAGTAATCGCATTTAAATACACTGGTAATGTAGACGTTAAAGTTTTACCTTCACCTGTTTTCATTTCTGCGATATTACCTTCATGAAGTGTAGCGCCACCCATAAGCTGTACGCGGAATGGGTACATGCCTAACACACGGCGTGCTCCTTCACGAACAACAGCAAATGCCTCTGGACGAAGTGAATCTAAGTCTTCACCTTTAGCAAAGCGTTCTCTAAATTCGTCAGTCTTTGCATTCAATTGTTCATCTGTAAGTTTTTCTATTTGTCCAGCAAATGCATCAACAGCATCTGCAACTTTTTCTAAATGTTTAATCTCACGCTTATTAAAATCGAAAACTTTATTTAATATGCCAAGCATTTATCTTCACATCCCATATAGTCTCATACTTCATTTTAACACTGACTTGATGTTTAGTGCAAATGAACGATAGTTATTTTTCTATTGAATTTCTCCATATTTTGCATCTATAAATGCGTAAAGTCCCTTTTGATCAATAGGTCTACTGTAAAAATAGCCTTGCACCTTGTCCACTTGTAGTGCATTAAGCATCTGCATTTGCTTCTCCGTTTCGACACCTTCTGCCACAACCTCAAGCCCTATACCATGCGCCATTTCAATAATATGATGTACCATCGTTGCCAACTTAGGGTCTTCATCCATTTCTTGAATGAACGATCGATCCAGCTTAACACGATCAATTGGCAAACGACGCAAATAGTTCAATGAAGAATAACCCGTGCCAAAATCATCTAAAGCAAGCGCAATCCCGAGTTTTTTTAACTCCGAAAGCTTTTCAATAGTCTCCTCTAACCGGTCGATAACTACCGATTCTGTAATTTCAAATTCAATTAAAGAAGGCTCAATATTATATTCTGCTAATGCAACCTTTACTTGTTCTACAAAATTTTGCTCCCTCAATTGTACCGAACTAACATTTAAACCGATACGCTGCAATTTTGGATAATGTTGTTTTAACTCTTTCGCCATCTTAAATCCTTCATCAATAACCCATGCACCAATGGAACTTATACGCCCTGAACTCTCAGCTAATGGGATAAATTCCGCAGGTGACACCATTCCCCACTCCGGATGATTCCAACGAATTAACGCCTCAGCACTTGCCATATAGCCTAAAGAGACATTCAATTGAGGTTGATAAAATAACTCGAATTCATTATTTTCGAGCGCGGTGTGTAATCCTGCCTCTAGGCGCATCTTCTTTTCAAAGCAGTCCTTCATCTCATCTTGGAAAAATTCAATACGATTTCGACCTTGCTTCTTCGCTTCATAAAGAGCCGTATCGGCCTTCGCCAATAAACCGCCTCTAGATAAACTATCTGTCGGATAATCTGCAACACCAATAGAAACAGAAGCATACACATCATATCCATGTAAATCGAATGGCTCTTCGAATATTTGCAGTATTTCTTTTAGATTTTGCTGAATTGCTTTAGGATTTGCTTTTATTAATAAAATAAACTCATCCCCACCAAAACGACCAAAATAGCTATTTTCTCCTAATCTTGCTTGTACACGTTGCCCAATTTGGATTAGCAATTCATCACCATACGCATGACCATATGTATCATTCACTTCTTTAAAATTATCGACATCAATAAAAGCCACTGTCATTTCTGCATTTTGCAATTGACTTTGGTGAATCCCATTCTCTATTTTTTGTTCAATAGAGCTGCGATTTGGTAGTTTTGTCAGCATATCAAAATTCGCTTGGAAATTCAAAATTTCCATCTGTTTATGTATTTGTTTCCCCATGTGCTCCGCTGCATCTGCTATTCTACCAACTTCATCCTTACGCTGAACTTTTATTTTCTTCGTATAATCTCCATTTTCAATTTGCTTTAATTGATCCACAACCGAATTGAAATCTCTCATTGAATATTTCAAAACAGCCTTAATGACAAAAAATAAAATGAGCATAGCGATTAACCAGAAAAAGATAATCTTTTTTTGAAAACCCTTTAATGGTGCTAAAACTTTTTCCTCTAGGACATAAACAGCCATTTTCCAATCACTATTAGTAACTTCTCTCAATTCGACATAATATGCACCTTTAGCGTTAGAGACAGGTGAAGGAACGTTCAATGGAATATTCTCATCCTCGAACAGTGGCCACATACGGTGGTCATCTAATAAAATTTCGCTATTCGATGATAATAGGACGATATTTTGACCCGTAATACCACCCGGATTAGACATTGGTAAAAGATTATTTAACGCCACATCAATTCCGACATAACCGGTTCTCTTGTTATTTGAGGTAATTGGATAAATGATGCTAATCGTACGCCTTTTCATATACTCATCCTCATATGGCTTAGTATAAAAGACATCCTCTTGTTTTACAGCCAGGGTAAACCACGGGCGTTTTTTCAATTTATATATATCCTCAGATGGAACACTAGAATTACCTAAAATAATTTCTCCATCAACATTAGCAACCCAAGCGAGATCAATATGCCCGTTCATACTTTTGGCATCATCTAACAGTTGCTGCACAGACTTATATAAGTCAAAAGATTTCGCATTGCCACGTCTATTGCTATGTTGTAAAAACTTATCCACCACTGTTTTTTCTGCAATGCACTGAGCAACCTTTCCTTTTTGGGATAATTCATTTGAAAATTGCTTCTCAATACTATCAATTTCGAGGGAAAGTTCCCTTTCTAATTGTTGCAAATGTATTTTCTTTATATTTGAATATGTGAAAGTTGCAATAAGTATAAAAAAAGAAAGTACGACGATTAACATAGGCACTAAAACTTTCCAAGTAAAGCTTATCTTATTAACCCATAACTTTTTAACCACTAACACCACCTCATTTTAATACAATAGTACTATTATATAACTATTTTATTACATAGCATGAAAATTGCAATATAAATATTAAATTTGGAAAATTATTCATATTAAATTATTTCACATGGTTATGTTACGTTATGCATAAAGATTATAGAATAAAAAAACATCCCTCGTTTTTCAACGAGGGATGTGATAATAGTGATGATTATAAGTTAATTCGTTTCAATTAAGCCATATTTACCGTCTTTACGTTTGTAAACAATGTTGGTTCCATCTGATTCAGCATCTGTAAAGATGTAGAAGTCGTGACCAAGTAAATTCATTTGAAGTACAGCTTCCTCATGATCCATCGGTTTTAATGAGAACTGTTTAGTACGCACGATTGTCAATTCGTCCTCTTCCTCAGCAACAGCTGCTGCTGTCGATGATTGAACTGTAGCAAAGTAATAGCCTACACCTTCACGCTCACGGAATTTTCGGTTCACTTTTGTTTTGTGCTTACGAATTTGTCGCTCCAGTTTGTTTATAATTAAATCGATCCCTGCATATAAATCTGCATTGCGCTCTTCAGCACGTAATGTTAGGTTTTTCATAGGAATAGTTACTTCAACTTTAGTTTGCTTATCATTGTAAAGCTTCAAGTTAACGTTAGCTGTTGCCTCGAAATCTTCGTTGAAATAACGCTCCATTTTTTGGATTTTGCTTTCAACGTACTCTCGAATTGCTGGAGTCACCTCAATATTTTCACCACGAATGTTAAATGTTAGCATGTAAACTCCTCCTTTATTTCAACCATGTATTACTTATTCTACATTTCCCCGAAAACTCCTTCTTAAAACGCAAAAAAAATTTAAAAATTATAGAGATTTTGTAGGAAATTGTCGAAATACCGAAAAACTCACCCCTCAGAAGCAGCTTTTTTGCTTTTTACTTCAATACGACGTCTGGCCTTCAGTTCCGAAATAATCATCTCTTCAACCGCATTATCTTTATCTAAATCCACACCATATAAAACAGAACCATGCTCCAACCTCTTCCACTTTACATCACCCATCGCACGAATCGGCTTCGAATAAAGAACAAACGTCAACTCCATTCGAATCAAATAATGCTCCGCAGGCAAATTTATTGGCGTCGAAATCTTCACACCACTCGGACTCAAATCAAGGATCAGACACTCAACCTTACTCGATAATTTACCCTGTTCTTTACCATCCATACACAAACGAAAATCAGCTTTCACAGGTTCTTGAAGAATATGTCGAAACGACTCCAAGCGATTATATTTCATCAGAGCTCACCTTCTTTACGATTTAATTTTATTATATACAAAGTATTTATCTTAGGAAATAGATAGGTCTAAATAATTATAAAAAACCCTCCTGGAAAAAGGAGGGTTTGAGTTATTTTTTACCGTCGAAGTACATACCATCCATCGTACGAACAGATGCATATGGATTGGTGTACTTTTGTTCTGATGTTTTAGTAGTTTGAAGTTGCTGCATATCAACTTTAATCAAATTTTTAACCTTCAAAAGACGCTCTTGAATGCCTTTATCTAACTTAACAAGGTGCTCCGTTAGTGGATGATTGCATAAAGCATCAGGAAAATTCGCCTGTAAATCATTAATAATGGCTCCGCGAATATCTAAGAGAGAATCTATTTTTTCGATATAAGCATCACGTTCTTTATCAGCTGGTAGACTGGTCAAGTGTGAGTATAGCTGTTCAGATGCAATTAGCAATTGCTGCACTTGCTCCATTAAATCTGATCCCCAGTAAATTGTTGTTTACGATTTAAGCGAATAACTTCTTTCCATGTATCGCGGAATTCTACAACATAACCTTCAACTTCATCAATGATCGCTACATCATTTTGAATATTCGCTTCAACTAGACGGCGATTCATATATTCATACAAATTCAGCATTTGTTCCGAAATCTCAATATCCATGTTTAATGTTGACATTAACTCAGAGATGATTGCTTGTGCTTTTAGTAGATTTGTATTTTTCGCTTCCACATCTTTAGCCCCAATAGCTAATTTGCCTTTATGCAAAAACTTAATACAGCCATTATAAAGCATTAATGTAAGCTCACCAGGGGATGCAGTCGTCACACTATTTTGTTTATAAGCTTGATGTGCTGATTGTGCTGCCAAAATCATACAACTCCTTTGAAATGTTTACTACTATTATACCAGTTATTGTCCACTAAATTGGGCGAAATATGACGATTGTGAGTTGGCTTTGTTAATTGCTTGTTCCATTGCAGTGAATTGCTTCCAGTAACGTGTTTCAACGTCTTTTAGGCGCGCTGTTAGTGCAGTGATGCGGTCTTCAGTACTAATTAAACTTTTACCAATTGTATATTGACTATCAGTCATTGTAGATCGACCAGCTTTTTTCTCAATGTTTTTTGTAAAAGTTTCCATTGAGTCACGTAAGCGTTGTATTATACCACGTGTATCTCCTTCAGCAGCTGTTTTACTACCTGTTTGCGTTAACGTTTTAACAACACGATCTGGATCTTCCTCTAATGCTTTACGTAATTTTTTGTCATCGATTACTAACTTACCACCATCACTTATTGTACTTGTAGTCGTAATTCCCATTTCAAACATTGTATCGATAACTTTTTCGCCTAGACCTTTAACTTGGCCATAAATAGCCGTACGCATATCACCTAGACCACTACGTAAAATTGAATCGCCGCGTAATAGACCACTCTTAGCCTTTTCATCCCAAAGTTTTTGTTCACTTTCGGACATGTCTTTCCTTTGCTCAGCAGTTAATGGTGTAAAAGCACGGTATTTTGTTTCTTTTAATTGATCGTTAATCCCTGCGATTAACTCGTTGTATTTAGAGACAAATTCTTTTACTTTGTCTACCATTGAATCGATGTCTTTGTCAGATGATACAGAAATTGCAGATTCACTACCGTAAAGTATATTACCCGTACCATCAACTGTAGCATTATAAGTTTCGTTTAAGGTCACTGAATAACCAGAAATTGTAACTGCATTTGATTTACTTGTCATCTTTAAACCATTTACCATATATTCAGAATCAGTTCCGTCTGCAATCGTTTTACCATCGTTACCTATACTAAATCCTAACTTTTTAAGTACTCCCTCGTTAGCATCTTTTTCAGTCGGAATTTCTTCATCAGTTTTTTCAGATTTTATACGGATTGCTGCCCCATCTATTCCCTGTCCAGTAGAGTTAGCTGTGATGGACATCTTACCATCTGCTGTAACTAGTGCTGTTAATCCTGCTCCATTTAATTTTTTCATAAATGACTCAATAGAATCTGATTCGCTATAGGAAATAGTCGAAGTACTCATTTTTCCATTACTACCAATTATCTCTAATTCCAATTTACCGTTAGTAATATCTAACTCACCAAGAAGAGATGCACTTGTTAAAGTTCCGTTACTACCTCCTGTAGCATACTTTAACTCTGTTGAAGCAACTTTGTTCCCTACATCAAAACCGAGTTTTTCTATTGCTTCCTTTGTATTTCCATCTGCTACACTAACACCACTTGCACCGAAAGAAAACTTTCCACCTTTCAAAGATAATTTAAAATTACTGCCCAATTTATTCATTAAATCTTGAACAGTTGTTATTGTATCTGGATCTGAATTATCAGGACCTACAGTTAATGTTTTTATAGTATCTCCTACTTTAAAAGTCAAAGTTCCAGTAATACCTAAAGAAGAAAGGTCTTCAGTATTAGCAATATCTACTTTTTTCGAACCACCCACGTCAAAAGTATCGCTAAATGTTACACCTAAATTCTTTAATTGGTCTTTTGTATCATCATCATCCACTACAACATTTGAATTTTCAAACGTTAATTTTCCACCTGATACCTTTAAAACACCGGATCCTAGTGTAGTTTGCAAATCAGACAGTGTTGTGTCTGCATTTAGTACTAATGTTTTTTCTTCACCATTAACCTTAATTTTCAATTCTCCAGAAGTTGCTACACCAAAGTCTGATAATTTATCATCGCTGCTGAGCGCATTTTTCGATAGTGTAGCCGGAGTCGTAACTTTTGAAGTTGCTGCTGTTGCCAATTTACCTATCCCTTGAATATTTAAAGTACCACTAGCGCCAGAACCTGCAGTTGCAGATATAGCCTTATTTGATACATTCACTTTATTACTCACAAAATTACTTGATAATCTGAAGTTGTCTAGTAAATAATCACTAAATGTTTTCATTTTTGTATTTATTCCACGATAAGCATCACGTTGCCATTCATAGGTTGTTTTCTTTTGATTTAATTTGTTTAACGGCGCACGTTCTGCCGACATTAACTTTTCTACTAATGCATCAATATCCATTCCTGATGCTAATCCACCTATACGGTTTACCATTTATATTACCTCCCAGTAATCTTGCTTTTTAAATTGTTTCGTCTACTACCTTACCTAAATACTTTTGCATTGTGTAATAAGCATCTAACAGTTTTTTTGGTGGGATTTCACGTACCACCTCTTCTGTTTTTGTGTCTACTACTTGTACGAAGTAACGATTTAGCCCATCATGTAACACAAATTTCGAGTTTTTATTATGAAACTCCATAAATTCATTTAAAGCGTTAATTGCTCTTTCTAACGTCTCTTTTGTTGGCTGTTCATCTTGGTGTGACTGCTGTTGTACTTTTATCAACATATCCATGTCATTTACTTTCACAGTTGATGACTTATCTTGTGGTACAACAGTAGTTGTGACATTCTCTATGGGTGCTTGTGGCGATATTCGCATTCGACTCAATCCTCCTACACTCACAATATTTCTTACTGTTATTATCGGAGACATCTAAGAATCTTTCACCCAATCTAAAAATTTCACAAGATTCAACCGATATTACATTTGGAAACAAATATTTCACATGGAGGTGAATAGATTGAGAATACAAGATAAAACATGGGTGACTTTTGCAAATAACCGTGTTCAAAAAAATCAATCTGGAATCACGAAAACACTTGAGAAGTTATCAGGCGGAGATAAAATTGTTAGGGCTTCATTAAATGCTTCAGGACTCAGTATTTCTGAAACGATGCGTGCACAGATTAAAGGCTTGTCCCGTGCACAACATAATATACAGGACGGACTATCTGTTTTAGAAGTAACTGATTCTGGTCTACAAGGTGTTAATACTGCATTACATCGTAGCCGTGAATTAGCAGTACAAGCAGCAAATGATACACTAACAGAAGACGATCGTCATGCTGCTCAAAAAGAGTTAGACCAATTAATGGAGTCAATCAATGATACAGCTGATGATTTAGAATTCAACACACAACGAATTCTGGGCGAAATCCGTCCACTATTTATCCAAGTCGGTTCAAATGCTGGACAAAAACTCGCTATTGATACAGTTGATGTGAGTACAAAAGCATTAGGGATTGAAAGTGCAAACTTGGAAACCCGTGAAAATGCTGACGCTTTAATCAGTAAAATCGACAAAGCTATCGAACGAATTTCAAAAGACTTAGCTAATGTCGGCTCTAATTATAATGCACTATCTTCACATCATGAAAATGTAGGTCGTGCTGAGGAAAGCTTACAAAAATCCGAATCACTAATTCGCGATCCAGATATGGCGCTTGAAATGATGGATTTAGTAAAACAAAACATCGTTCAAAAAGGCCATGAATTATTGATTCAAAATACAAATCGTGATGTTCAAGCTGTGTTAGGATTGTTTAAATAAAGAAGAAAAATCCTTTAGCGAATTTGCTAAAGGATTTTTCTTTTTTTCATACCCATATCGTAAATGCAATTTTAGGACAGATATATTAATCGGCATGAAGGCTGGTCGGGCGCGTATGACTAAACCCCAATGGAGAAGATTAAGCACTCCAGTATCGGCATACTCAATATTAAATTTGTGTTTAATCCATTCGCGTAACAACTGACGAGTCCAATTCATACCCGTTTTCAAACCGATTTCTGCAGGCATCAAATGCAACGTAACATCCAGTATCTGTTCTTCTTAATCTTGTGTAAACCGACGAGGTGCACCAGGAGAAGCCAGCTATACCAAATTACCTGTATTTTTCAATATAAGTGCTGAACGTATTCTCATTAAAGGTCTACAGTTGCTGCGATTTCCGGATTCATATGGCCTTGCAAGTGAAGCAGAATCACTTGATACCGTGGATATAAGGAGGCCACTGAAAAAGTAACGCTTTTTAAATTTGTCACCTTTTCCTTTCGTATTTCTTACTCTGCCTCCCTCATTTTCAATAGCTTGAATGACTTTTTGACAACATGTGATTTCATCAGCCAATTTGTTTGTCGTTGCTTTTGACGGGAATTTTTCTTTCATATTTTTATCGATTTGATAAACAGCTTTGTGAAGTAATTTAGATTTTTCTACTAAAAATTCTTTCGGTGATTTTTGGTTATAACGTGCTTTTGTATGAGTGGCATCGACGATGATGGACTTACTTTTAATGACTTCCTTTTCCAATGCGATTGCGACCGTTATAGAGACAATATTTATTTTGTAATTCATCTAAAGCTGATTGGCCTTAGGCACGAGAATATCGTAAATAGCCATAAAAGGACTAAGGTTAAGAGATTGTTGGTTGGAAACCATCGAATACACCACCTGGAATTAGTACATCTATTATACAAGAAAATAGATAGACTTTTTCAGTGGCCTCGATATAAGCGAGCGTTCTTTTCTATTTTCAACACCTGTTGGATTTCTTCTAATCATTTCCCCGTGTAATCGCATCCTTTTTTCATTTTCCCCTACATAACTTCTTTATCATCTATACTAGATAAAATTCAACAAGTGGTACTCAAAAACCTCAGTACGTTTCATATACCTTTTTTATGATGCATAAAAAATAGCAATCACTCTCTATATT
Organism: Viridibacillus soli; assembly: GCF_016612995.1. Classification (GTDB taxonomy): domain Bacteria; phylum Bacillota; class Bacilli; order Bacillales_A; family Planococcaceae; genus Viridibacillus; species Viridibacillus soli. Next base: position 126,115 of record NZ_JAEOAH010000007.1, on the reverse strand, counting down.
AAAAGAGTAATTACTATTTCAAATGAACTAGCTATTAATCATAAAGTCTGCTTTCATAATAGAAAGTAAAATCACCTATCGCTGCAACACTGCTCTTTTCCGAATAATATAGTCTTCATAATAGGATATTTTCTCGTGTAGTTGCTCTACATTTCTTTCCATACCTTTAATTTCTATGTCTACTGAATATTGCAACATATCTACCTTACCTTGATTATCAACTTCATCGTTGGTTTCATAGTAAATTGTAAATTCATTTGTTTCTATAACTGCTTTATATGTTTGATCCGGATGATAAGATTCTGTTAAGGCAAACTCCCTTTCTTTTCCCCCAAAATCTTTCATAATTTGCCCGTCCACGTCTTGACATGAATCCAGTTCTATATCTAGTATATTTAATAGGGTAGGATAAATATCTACCCCACTTGTTAATTCGTTACTAACCATCGCACTAATGCCACCGCCGAATATCATTAGAGGTACTTTTCTACGATATTCATGCATAAAATGATATGGTGATTCTGCTAAAAAACTTTGCCCATGATCTGAATTAAGTACTATCAAAACCTCTTCCTTATCATAAGTCGCTTGAATATAGCCATATAGAGTTGCTAAATGTGTATCTAATCTCTTCAATTCATGATAATAGCGTTCAGTTTTATTTTCATCATACGATGTCCTAACAGAAGTAATACCTATTTCTTTTTTGGTACGGTATTTTGCATCAAGTAACACCTGTCCCATAAGGTTTTTATGAATTTCATCCGGCACATCATGCAAATCTGTTAATGTTAACCAAACATAATTATTCTTATTTTTATATGTTTCAATGTGTTCTATAGCTTCTCCAATAATTTCACTAGCTTCATATCCACCCATCGCATTTTGATACACAACACGATCAAAAGCTTGATCATACCCGTAATTAGGAACTGAACGCCAATCATTATTAAAATGAGCCGTATAATAGCCCGCTTCCTTAATATTTGTTAGTAGTAATTTATTTTTCTTGGACAAATCATACGCGTAGTTAGGATGGTATAACCCATGTTCAACAGCGTTTTTCCCTGTACTCACACTTGCTAAGCTAGGTAATGTCCATTCGGCAGTAGCATAAGCATTTTTATTCATATAACCTTCTTTAAAAAATGTATATGTATTTGGCATTGCATTCTCTAGCCCAACATCCTCTAAATACTTTTGAGAAATTGCATCAACAAATAAGTGCAATACTAAACGATACGGTTTCTTTTCTTCAATTAAAGGAATTGGAGTACCTATAAAGATAGGGTCTTCTGATTTTATTGCAACCTCGCCTTTATCAAACGTTAAATAATTGAACTGCTTATAATCCAATGTTCCTTTCTGATATTTTAATAAAGTTTCATTATATTTAATCGAAATATCTGTGACATCGTCTATAAATGACACTGGCAGCGCTGTTCTATCTTCGAAAAAGAAATGCTTTGACGTACAAGCTTTCCCTTTTAATAACTCTGATTTACATAGAAACCTCGTAGTTCCCTCTACATCATCTAAAAAACAGGATTTATACATATTAGTCATTACTTCGCTATCTATTTTTTGTTTCCTTACTTTCCTTATCATGCTTTCACCATATTGATTGATTGGGTAACTACGTTGATCTTCCTCATTTGCAATTTTCTTAACTTTTAGAAGCTGTACTTTGAGTTCTTCCATCGATATCTTATTTTGCTGTTGTACACCATCTATTAAACCATTCAAATTTCCTTTCGCCGCTTCCTCTTGTTCGCTATTTCCTGCGTAGCGCAAACACTTCCCAACATGATAAAAACTTTTATCATATTGACCTAATAAATATTCGGCAATACTTCCATTAAAATGCAGTGAATAGGAAAATGGATATTCAAATAACCCTTCGTCTACCACTTCCTTCACTTCATTTATCTTTTCATTATTAAAATACAATGTGGATAAACTTATGTAGTATATTTCTGTCTTACAGATTTCACCCAACCGCGTAATCGCTGTCAGCGCTTCCTCAAATTCAAGATGCGTCATACAATTTTCGATATGATTATGTAGTGCTATGATTTCTTTTACAAATACAGATTCTTTTTGTTGTTTTGACATCTTAAAACTTCCTTTCTACTTCCTATTCAGTGTGACACGAATACACTACCACACCTGTTAATCATCTAGTTTTTCACAAATAAACCATAGAAAAAGGACACCATTCTGGTACGATGTAAAGCGTCAAAACCAACATCGTTTTACAGAAAAGTTGTCCTCTATGAAACAGTTTAACACAATTTCAAAGCTTTTATCCACTCTAATTTCAAACGGAGAATTAATGGCTTTTGTAGAAAGGCATGACTATGAAGTTGGAGCATGAAATTTCATGTAGATGATGTGCTCGTTTTCTTTATGGCAGTTGCATTTGAGAAATAGACGGATTTTCGAGATGGTGCTGAAGTAATGGTGTCAATCTGGCTTTCACCTATTCATAATTCAGCCATCAGTAAGAAGGAAGGTGAGATTCCATACGAAATTGCCAAAGACCTTATCCATTTTCTTATCACTAAATGAAATCGAACAAGATATCGAACAAAAGTGATGAAATAAACCCTTCTACTTGTGTATTCCACCACAATTACGGTTATTAAGAATAAGGTTACCATGGGCACCATGTCATGATGAGGCCTGGTATCAAACTTCATATCTCTTACACAACGGAAACTGGAATGCCACTTTAAGTGAAAGAAACCAGAGGACAAAGCCACGATAAGCCAGCTGCTGCTTCTCTTGAGAACAAGGTATTCATCCTTGTACAAAATCTCGCATAAGGTAAGCATGTCGGATTCGATAGTTCAACAGTCCTTCGTAATTCTCCTGCATGATAATGTCGAACTACATCGCTTGCATTCGCTTAGCTGGATGCAACAGCCGACTCGAATGTACCCGCGTGGTTATGAACGTTACGGACGTAAGCGAGGATGAAATTTCCAACATGTATAAAGCTAGATGAGATATCTATTTTTTCTCATTGGATAAAAGGTTACTTAAATATTCCCATTCTATTTGGCAACTCCAAAAAACCCTCTTATTTGTGCAACTATTAATCGCTAGTGAAAAAAAATATTAGAAAATCAATCTCTTTCCGTTGTTTCGCTCGCACGTATTTAGCTTAGTCATTAGGGTGAAATGGCAAAGTACGGTTGTTGATTTTCTATCTAGATTGAGGAAATCCAGCGAAGATAATTTTCTTATATTTGGTTAATTAATAGTCGTGGTATACTATATATATAAATAAAGGAGTGATTTACATGGTTAAAACGGCGGTTATTCTTGCAGCCGGCTTAGGTAGTAGGCTACGTCCCTACACAGAAACACGACCAAAAGGTTTTTTACAAGTATATGAACATACTAGCTCTCTAATTGAAATGTCTATTCAAGCACTTTTGGAAAATGGCATCGAAAAAATTTACATTGGAACAGGCTATAAAAACAATTATTACGACAACCTGGCTCAAAACTACGATGAAGTAATATGTGTACATAATCCTCAATACGCTTCAACAGGGAGCTTGGCTACTTTATTGAGTATCTATCCTTTCATCAAAGACGATGATATTTTATTGCTAGAGTCTGATTTACTTTACGATTCTAATGGGATAAGGGAACTCATTTTCCACAAGGAATATAATGTAATTTTAGCAAGTAACCCTACTAATTCCAACGATGAGGTTTTCATAGAAGTTACTGAGAAATATCAACTCGTTCAGCTATCTAAAAATCTAAACAAGTTACGCAAAAGCTACGGAGAATTAGTTGGTATTTCCAAAATCTCGTCTAGTCTGTTACATGATATTGCTCAATATGCACAACGTACCCCGAATGTATCTTCTTTAGATTATGAGGAGGCGCTAGTTGCTTTAAAATCATCCGCTATCTTTGTTCATAAAATTACAAACTATACATGGTGTGAGATTGACAACGAAGAACACTTGGACTTTGCAAGAAAAAATATTTTCCCAAGATTACAATTATTGAACACGCCGATCAAACGGAATATTTTGTTGAATCCAGGTCCTGCTACTACAAGTAATTCGGTGAAATATGCACAAATTCAATCTGATATTTGTCCACGAGAACAAGATTTCGGAGAAATTATGCGGTTTATAACAGAACAACTCACTGGTATTGTAGGTGATCAAAACGAGCACACTACAACATTATTCCCTGGTTCAGGTACTGCAGCCGTAGAGGCAATCCTAACTTCTGTATTCGGGGAAAATGATCACTTACTTATCGTTCACAATGGCGCATATGGTAAGCGTATGAAAGAAATTTGTGACACATATAATATAAACTATACAATGTATAATTCGGCTTACATATCTCCTTTAGACTATGAAGATTTAGAACAATTTATTACGAATCAGCAATCTATAACGCATTTAGCCATTGTCCACAATGAAACGACAACAGGATTATTAAACAATTTAGATACTGTAGGAACACTGTGTAGAAAACATAGCCTTGTCTTCATTGTAGATGCAATGAGCTCTTATGCTGCTATTCCTATCGATATGAAAAAACAAAATATTTCCTTCTTAGCAGCAAGTTCAAATAAAAATATACAGGGAATGGCTGGCGTAGGTTTTGTTATTGCTGAAAACAACCATTTAAACGCCTTAGCAAATGTAAAGGCAAAATCTTATTACCTTGATTTGTTCTCACAATATATTTACTTTAAAAAGACAAATCAAGTTCGATTTACGCCTCCTGTACAAACTATGTATGCTCTTAAGCAAGCGATTATTGAAGTAAATCTAGAAACAATAGAGAACCGTTATCAACGTTATACAGCGTCTTGGGAGGTACTCATTGAAGGCCTGAAGCAACTTGGGCTCAAATGGATAATCCCACTTGAACATCAATCCAAAATTATTACAGCAATTTATGAGCCAGAACACCCTAATTATGATTTCGATACTATGCACGATACTTTACTTAATAAAGGCTTTACAATATACCCTGGAAAAGTAGGTAACCTTAATACATTCCGCATAGCTAATATAGGTGAAATCAATAAAAATGATATCGAACACTTTATTAATGCATTACATGACTATTTTAGGAAAGCGAAAATTTCATAAAATACACCACAAGCTGATTGGGTATCTGCAAACTGCTTGTGGTGTTTTATTATTTATTATTTACGAATTGTATAAACCTGTCTTTAACCTGTACTGGTGTCACTGTCGGTCTTCCTAAATCCTCACAGGTACCTATCGCTGTTTTACAATAACCAAACGTTAATGTCGGCTGCGAATTCCAGCGTTTTAAACTTTCTTTAACAGCAGAGATACTTTTTAGCTCATTAACGGTAGTATATCCTGTTGCGCTTGCAACTTGTGCAAAGTTTACTATCGGAGAAACAGTAGCTTGTGCACCTGTAGATTCATGTGCCCCGTTATCTAGTAAAAGATGGTATACATTATTAGGACTATAGTAACTAAGTGTCGCCATAGCTCCCATTCGCATAAGCAAAGCTCCATCCCCATCAATTGCTACAACTTTCTTATTCGGTTGAGCAACCGCTAACCCTAAAGCAATCGAACTAACACAACCCATCGATCCAACCATATATAACTGATTAGCGGTATCTCCTAACTCATAAAGCTCCCTACCTGTTAGTCCTGTCGTAGCTAGCACTAACATCTCTGAATCAGTTATTTGTTTTACACTGTTTAATAATTCGATGCGCAAAGGCTTTTCCTTTTGAGATTCCTTAGTCAATTCGATTGTCTGAGACTTCATTACTTTTCGTTGTTTTTGACCTTTTAAATCTACCTTAGCAAACGTTCCTTTTTTAACAATGAAAAAGAAAGACTTTCCATTCTCGATATATTTATCAGCTTCTTGAAGTTGTAGCAATGCTTCAGAGATATTAGGGGATAACACTGCATGGTTGATCCGCATAGTATCTAACAGTTCAGAAGTAATTTGTCCCATCAATTCATGCTGTGGCTCATCCTTCAAGCCTGGTTCTCCCCTTAGACTTACAAAACCTAAGATAGGTATCTTAAATGTATGTGTCAATGAAGTTAGCGGTGAAACAGCATTAGCTAATCCCGAATTTTGGCATAAGAACACAGGCTTTCTTCCACCTAAATAAGCACCTGAGCAAATCGCTATAGCATCTCCTTCATTTACAGCCATTACAAAATCTTCCTCATTAATTGCATAGTTAATTAAATATTTTAGGAATGAACAAGGCACACCACTATAAAAATCATATGATAGTTCACTTAATGCTTTTCCAAAATCTCGGGTTTCTAACAACTTTTCATCACACTCCTAATTGTTACTACTTCTTAAACATATAGCAATTGTAGACAAAATCATTATTCCAGTATTCTTCTATATTTGTTTTTGTAAATACAACATTTAAATTACGTTTATATGCAAATTCCTCAAAAAATGACTTAGAATAAAATAACTTAGGTAGCCCTTCATATCTCTCTTCAAAATCAGGTGTCATCCTCTTACGATACTCAATATAATCTTCTTCCTTACTTTTATCATGAATATCAATAATTGCTATTATATGATTTGATTTCTCAACCATCTTATTAAGTACGTCAGTTGCATACTCTAGGTTAAGGAAATAAGCAAATACGCTATTGGATAACAACACATCATATTTGGTCGTCACTGGTAACTCTATCGCTTCGCCACAGATTAACTCAACACTTTGTTCCTCCAAAAATACTTGTTTAGCACTTTCGATCAATCCTTTGGAATAGTCTATTCCTCCGCATGTATACCCATCTTTATAACAAAGATATAAATTAGCTCCACTTCCACACCCTACCTCAAACAAACTGCGTATGGATATTTTTCCCTTTTCCTCGTAATCCCGAATTTCTTTTTGTAGTTCATTATATTGTTTTAAAAAGCCTTCATAAGTAAATACTCCATCTACAACATCGAAACCATTCGCTTCTTTTAATTTCATAAAAATTTCTTTGTCACTTAAAAAATTCAAACTATCGCTATGAATTGTTCTATTTCCCCAAATTTTTTTCCAATTATTTTTATTCACAGTCTACTTCTCCTATACTTTATTTTATTTCCTCAGCTTTTTGTAAATCCACAATGTCATCTACATCTAACCATGATCCATCTATATATTTTATATAAACATCATTCTTTTCTAACAAACTATTAAAAAAATCATTGATTTGCCATTTTCCAGAAATTGCAATATCTTTAACTTTTTCATAATGAGACAATATAATTGAGGCACCAGTCTCTGTTACTTTCCATAACCCTACGAATTCACCAAAGGCTTTTTCCACAGGAATTTTCGGAGACATTTTCTCGAGTATGACTTTTTGTGAAAAATCTTTTCTATTACAATGCTGATTTGCATAAATAAAATCACGAGGATTTCTACCTTCTTTTGCAACATGAGCATCAACGACAATGGTAATGTCATTATCATCATTCAATAGCTCATTCAATACATATGATTTAAATAGAATATCGCCATAAGCAATAACCGTAGTTCCTCTTATTTCTTTTGAAGCTACAATTAATGAATCTAAATCTTTTGTTTGTTCGAAATCAATATTATCTAACATCTTCACATTAGGTAAATCTATCATTTCTCTCTTATAACCTCTAACAACTGTAATATCTTTTATACCAATTGCATTGAATTGACTGACCATTGTATGTAAAATAGGTTCGCCATTAACTTTAAGCATCGTTTTGGGTATATCTTCTGTTAAATCACCTAGTTGTAAACCACGTGATGCTGCTAAAATAATTGCATTCATCTCTTGTCCGTACGTAGGTAAATACTTTTTTTCTGCTTCTTTCAGTTCATTTGCACCCTGAAGCTCAAAAATGTGACCTACTGAAGCGACACTTCCTTCTACATTCATCAGGCTTTGATCTTCAAAAATTTGCTTTGTTGTTTCTTCCATCGCTGTAATCGCTGCTCTTACATTGTGATTTGCCCAAATTACTAGACTAACACCCCACTCAGTAAAATGTGTTGTAGGTGTTGAATAGTATTTTGTTGGTACAATAATTACAGGGTGACGATCACCCCATGCATCCATAAATGCTTTTATCTCAGATGCATTGCTCTTTTTACTATGCATTAATATTGCATCAGCACCCGCTAAACGGTACGCTTCCGCACGTTTAAGTGCCTCATCTAGCCCCCAACCAGCAATAAAGGCTTCAACACGAGCTACTACAACGAAATCTGGATCTGTTTGTGCATCCTTAGCCGCTTGAATCTTTCCGCAAAATTCATCAATATCTGCAAGTGGCTGTGCCTCACTATTAATAAATGAGTTTGTTTTAGGGAATAATTTATCTTCAATGCAAACACCTGCGATGCCACGTTGTTCTAGTTTTCGTACGAGGCGTCGCATATTATTAAAGTTGCCATAGCCTGTATCACCATCTAGCAGGATAGGGATATTTGTTGTATCACTCATAAATTCAATTACTTCTAGTACCTGTGTCCATGAAGCCTCGTTATTATCACGCACACCAAGTGCAGCGGAAATTGACAAACCACTCGCCCAAATTCCTTTAAAACCGGTATTTTCAACAATTTTTGCAGATAAACCATTATGGGCTTCCATGATAAACTCTAAATTATTTGATTGAAGCATATTTTTTAACTGCGTTGTTTTTTTCATTTCCTAATACCCTCTTCCTATGTATGTATATCAGAATTAATATTTATTACACTATAGTTTTATTATTCAAAATAAATTTGATACAAGATTCTATTACAATTCAGAATTCGATATGTAGCTATTAATATCCCTACATACATTTTGCTGTTTCTTACTTAAAAATTGATATTTGCAAATAAATATTTTGCCAGTATTTTCATTAAAACATCTTTATTTGACAATGGAAATTATCCACTTTCTTATAATGTGTCTCAAACGTTAACTAAGTATCTTACATTTTTGTCGAGGGTAGCTTAACGTAGCTAGCAAATGTTTTTTTGATCGCGAGGAAATAGATTTTCATACATCTAAAGTCATTGGAGTGCCAGCTCGATAATCTTTACTAGCTGATTTATTTAAAATCTTATCATTATACTTAGACTCCAAACCATATCCCGGTCGCATATTCTTATTATTCTCTGCAGTAAACTTCTCTCCAACTTTACTATCTTTAGAAACATGAATAGAATAACAAAATGTAAGTTTTTTTACTTTTAAGTAAGAATATGCGTTATGTTATTTACTCCTTGCCATGCACGTTCTGTCTCACGACAAATGCCTTCAATTCCTCCGGTTCCATTGAAAATATCGAATCTACGCTACCACCAGCTCGAGATAATGTAAAGTGCTTTTCAATTACCGTTACCCACAAACTATCCCATTATCAAAAAAAGCATGGTTAAATCACCATGCCACCATACCGACACCTACTCTTTTAGTTTCATCAACATTCTTTCACATTTTTCTATATCAGATATATCATCTATATCTACGTTATACTGATCGTCCATAATATATGGATATATATTGTCATTTAAGCTTGTGTCATTATTTAAACTATCATCAACTTTATTAATATAAATAGCACCATTAACGATGTAATTGGATGTAGTATAGACGAATGGACATACCTCGATTAAATCACTATGATTGCGATAACAAGAGGACGTATCCGATTTTGAAACAAAAACGATACAATCACGAATTTAAACTAACGGTGATCGAGCTTTATCGCTCAGGTAGGTAGGTAGGCCGGTCAGCCAACTATCTAGCGAATATGGTGTTTCAGAAGTAACGATTTAAAAATGGATTAAACTACATTCACCAATTGAAGGAACCCAAGAATTAACTGCAGCAGAAGTAGCTACAATTCAAAAGGAAAATCTTCGATTAAAACAAGAGGTAGACATTCTAAAAAAGCCTATGACCATATTCGCGCAAAAATAGAGGACCAAGAGATAATCGACCATATTACAAACGAAAGCGAACATCAACCCGTTCAATTGATCTATCTCGTTTTAAAGATGCCTAAAAGTATGTATTATCAATATTTTCATAAAAAGCCAAACAGTTATCACGTGAAAAACGAGGAATTATTAGCCCGAATTTGCGTCATCGACAAAGAAAGCGATGGCCGTTATGGTGCACCGAAAATCTTTGAAATCCTCAAAAAAGAAGGCTACACCAGTTGAAAAATCAAAATAATTCAGTTTAAGCTTTGTTTCATCTCCAATCCAAAATAATTAATAAAAAATTAATTCATTAATTATTTTTCAAGATTAAATGTATCTCTGATGAAAATTCAGACTTATCAAAAGTTAGCTGAATATCATCTATTACATCTACAAATTTCTCGGAAAATAAATCTATCATCTTTTTGCTAACATTTTTGCTTTTCATCTGTATTAAGCTAAAACGATATAAATCCATTGCATCAACTCCGAATTGCCATTCAGCCAAAGAAGTGAAGTCAAACTCTTTACAAAAGTAGTTTATAGATTCCTTCGTATATAAATGTGTATGCCCTCCATATAAATGTCGATTAAATATATTTTCATTCAATATTTCCCAAAAAACAGAGTAAGAAAATAAAGGTAAAGAGATGTAATAGAATTTTATGTTTTTATTCATAGAGATTGCTTTTAAAATTTCTCTAGGATTCGTTAAATGCTCTAAAACACCAATCATTGTTAGTATTTCTGCTTCAGAATTTGCTATGATATCCACTAGTGAGTCCATCTCAATTTGTTCTACAAGATCTTGTCCAAGCATTTTATTGGCAAAATTTACTTGAGTCGTTGACACCTCATATCCATGAACATTAATAAATTTTTCATTTAAAAGAGCTTTTACAAAATAGCCAGACCCTGCACCAATATCCATTACTGAATTAATAGTTATTTTGTTTGTATTTAATAAAAAATCGCCTAAAAATTTTGCTTTTGGAGTATAAATTTTATCTACTCTGCTTAACCATTTTCTTCTATCTTCTGCTGAATAAGTTTTAGAATATGAAGTAACCTCTTCAACATATACTGCTTTAGCAAATTCATTTGTATCGTCATAGATACTATTTAAATGATTACAAGTTTCACATAGATGATAGTCAATCCCTTGTTTTGTGAATAATACTTCTCTTGACAACTCATTTGAGCAGTTTTTACATTCGCTACGTTTAGGTTGTTTTTTTGCAATTTTCGCCAATTTAATGTTATCCTTTAACAATTCATTGTTACTTTCTATAAAAGTCTTTTTGATATCAAAAATATCTCCCAAACTTTTACCATACTTTTTCAACATATTATCAACCTTCCCAATTATTTATTTTTGCAAAATATATAGAGTCTACCCATTCACCTTGAGTCCAATGAGTATCCTTAAAATACCCTTCTTGCATAAAAGATAATTTTTCAAAAAAACATTTTTTTTGTTTATCTATCGAATAAATCTCAGCCCATAGTTTATGTAAATTTAATTCACCAAACCCATACTGCTCCATGATTTTACCTGCATCAATAGCATATTTTTCATCAATATATAATTTTTCTTTGCCGATATAGATGCTAAAATCCGCATTTCTATTTATCCAGTCAATATAACAAAGCCCACATGCCCCAATTAGTTCATTTGTTTCTAAATCAACAATAGCAAACATTCTAGTATTTGAATCTTGCATCACGTATTTCTCAAACCAAAAATTTTGATTTTCAGCATTTAATTCACGAAATTCTCTAAAGTAAAGTCGAAATTCAGGTTGATTTCTCCACTCTAATAATTGTGATAAATCATTTCTTTCAATGGCTCTTAACCCTGTATAAGTACCTGTTAGCATATGAAGTCTCCTTTTAAAATAGGTTCCCCTTTATTCTTCCTTTGCTTCATTATAGAACCAATTACTTGATTAGCTTCAAATGGTAAATAAATCCCTTTAGGCGCAGGTCTTAAAAATTCAATATGATTTTCTGTTATTAACATTCCAGCTTCAATACTTTCCTTTAGATAAATCCCCCTACGCTGTACTACTACCGTCTCTTTTTCATTTTCTTCAATTACTTTAACACCATTGCCTAATGCATTTTCTAACTCTCTTGATCGTTCAACCATCTCTATCCATGTTTTAGGATTCATAGAGAAGGGATGATCTGGACCAACACGGTTATTATTATCTGTAAAATGTTTTTCAATGATGCGTGCACCTATAGCTATAGACCCTAATACGGTCGCATGTCCAGGTGTATGATCTGACAATCCTAAAATCATATTTGGGTACATTGTTGCGTATGTTTTTAATACATTCAAGTTAATATATTTAAAGTTTTCTAAACTGCCTGTATAGTTTGTATTACACTGCATTAAGACAATTTCTTTGTTGTATTTCAAAATGGTATTTACTGCGCGTTGTACATCTGTAAAATCTGCAGCACCCGTTGCTAATAATGTAGGCTTATTCTTTTTAGCAACATGCTCGATAAACTCTATCCAGGTAATATCTCCTGAACCGATTTTATAAGCTTCTACTAGTGGATCAATCTCTTCCACTGCACTAAAATCATAAGGTGTAGTAAAAAATTCGATTTCAGCTTTAAGCGCCTCATCTCGTAACTCTTCATTCCAATTCCGATTTAATTCATAATGTTTAAAAATATCGAATACACTTTTTTCCCAATTAGATTGATGACTGCTCTGGCCAACTAATTGTTTAAAGCCCAAATCGCTGACAATTTTTTCAGCTTGAAAATGTTGGAATTTTACTGCATCTGCACCCGCTTCTTTACATAACCAAATTAATTCTTTCGCCCTGTTCAAATCCCTATCATGATTAGAGGCAATATCAGCTATAAAGTATGTAGGTTGCTGAAATGAGATTTTCTTCTTTCCAATTGTGATTTCATATTTATAATCCATGCATTTCACCCTCTTTATATTTTTCACATAATGACTCAATTACTTCATTAGAGGTCGGTACTACATTATCAGTCAATATTTCTTCTAGTTTATTCACATTTAGCCCTAATGAATTCGCACGATCTATTCCTTTCATTACTTTAAGTGAACCTTTTTCTACTAAATATTCCTTTTCGAATCTCGTGGCTATAGCTACAATAAATTCATACTTAGAAAGCACATCTTTAGCTGCTAAATTTACTATCCCAGTTATTCGCTTTTCTATTAGTTCCAGCAATATATATGAGAAATGATATACATCAATACTTGAAGTATAAAAGTCTTCAAATGCGTTAATTTTCTCATTTTTTTCGAGTGTACTAAATACCCACTCAGCAAAAGTTGGGGAGTTCTCCTTATTTCTAAAGCCTACAATATTTGTTCTGATGACAAGGGTGTTCCTATAGGTCAAAGAAAGAGTTTCTCCAATGAACTTAGTACGTGCATATTCGTTTAATAAATAAATAGGATCTTCTTCACTATGCTGAAATTTATAATCATTTATATAAAAATGATCTGTTGAAATTTGTATGAAATAGCTATTAGCTTTTCGACATGCGTTTGCAATTTGTCCAGGCAAGCGACCATTTAAGAGATATGCATTTTCTGGATTATTCTCACATTCTAAAAGATTAATCATAGCAACTGTATTAATCACTATATTTGGTTTTTTTTTTTCTATAAATGTCATTAACATATCGCTTTCATACATCAAGTCAATATCATAGTCACTATTTGACCGTGAAATTGTAATAATATTAATTCCTTTATCCTTAAATATATTATGGATAGCTTGGCCTAGCATTCCATTAGATCCTATTAAAAAAATCTCCACACTTATTCACCTAATTTTTTTTGTTGGATATTTGCATTTATTTTAATTAGCTCTGGATTATTTTCTAATTTTTCTATGATCATTTCCAAATCAAAATGCTTATCCATTTTATATAAATCTAAAAGGATAATAGATATAAGCTTAAAATCTTCTGGAGTATCTACAGTTAATCGAAACCCGCTGATATCTTTTTCTGAATTTATATATTGACCAATAGTATATTTATCACTATTCAAATATAAGTGTGGAGTAACATGCTCTCTTTCATATGCTTCATTTGCATTAAAAAAAGCACTTCGCAAAGCATTCATTGAGAACACTTCTGTATCCATACCTCTAGGAAAAGTGCGTGTTTGAGTATTTGATACATAATCATATTCATTATTACAATAATACTGGATTACAGAATCAATAATTTCAGGGTCAATTAATGGACAATCTGAAGTCATTCTAACAACTAAATCGGCATCATATTGTTCAGCTGCATTATAGTATCTCTCTAAAACGTCTTGCTCGGATCCTTCAAAATAAGACACATTTAATTTAGTACATAATTGAATAATAGGGTCATTATTATCACTAGTAGTAGCAATAACAATTTCGTCAATTAATTTAGATCTCTGCATTCTTTCAATCTGGTACTCCAATAGAGGTATACCATTTATTTCTTTCATTACTTTTCCAGGTAATCTAGTGGAACCCATTCTAGCTTGTACAATACCTACTATTTTCATATTCTACCCACTCTTTTATCACATATTTCCTACTAAATCTCTCAATTGTTCAACTGTTAGCCATTCCGTATTATTATCACTAGTATAACTGAAGCTTTCATCTAAAGTTTTTGAGCCTTCAGAAAACTCTTTTGACCACCAAGAGAACTCAGGTTGAATAACATAATAATCATCAAATTCTACAGTATGTCTTGCATCATCTTCTGTAATCATAGCTTCATGTAATTTTTCACCTGGGCGAATACCTATGTATTTAATCTCACATTCAGGTCCAATTGCCTTTGCTAAATCAGTTACCTTCATGCTTGGAATTTTTGGAATAAATAACTCTCCACCGTGCATACGTGTTAAGTTATCAATGACAAATTGAACACCTTTATCTAATGTAATCCAGAAACGTGTCATTCGTTCATCCGTAACTGGTAATACACCTGTTTCGCGTATTTTCTTAAAGAAAGGTACCACACTTCCTCTACTACCTACTACGTTACCATAACGAACTACTGAAAATTCCGTATGTTTTTCACCAACATAAGCGTTAGCTGCGATAAATAATTTATCAGAAGCTAATTTTGTAGCACCGTATAAATTAACTGGACTACATGCTTTGTCTGTCGATAATGCGATTACTTTATCTACACCTTTATCAATAGCTGCTTCGATAATATTTTGTGCACCGTGAATATTTGTTTTAATTGCTTCAAATGGATTGTATTCACATGCACCTACATGTTTTAATGCAGCTGCATGAATCACGATATCAACACCATCAAAAGCACGATACAAACGATCTTTATCTCGAACATCGCCGATAAAGAAACGAATACGTGAATCTGTAAATTCTTGTGCCATTTCATATTGTTTCAATTCATCTCGACTAAAAACTATTATTTTTTTGACATCTAGTGCTAAAGCACGTCTAATAAATTTCTTACCAAAAGAGCCTGTTCCACCTGTCACGAGTACTACTTTATCTTGTAGTGGGTTCTGATTCATCATGTCTCACCTATCCCGTTTCTTTTTATGTATAGTTACTATTTACTATATCACTTTTTAAAAACAATATATACTACACTTTATATCGGCAATATCAAAAAATTATAAAGAAAAACCCGTTTCTAATTAGAAACGGGCGATATATATTGCATTAGTAGCTCTCTCAACTTACATACTTTAACATTATCAAATTTATCAAGTAATTCACTTGTTTCTATATAGGGAGCCCCTTTTATTTTTGCTCCTAAATACGCTGTATTATATATATCTATATGTTGAGTAGAAATCTTTCTCTCAAACCATATGATACGTTCGTAAATTAGAAGTTGAATAAATGTATTCACCATTATTTGCAAGAATTTTATCAAGGATTTTTGTGTTTTTCACATCTATTCCAGATGTTGAATGTTCTGCATGGGTACACCCTCCACTGAAGCCCATATCCTGACCAAATAAATAATAAGAATCGAAATTAAAATTCATTAACAAAGAAAGGCCTAGAGTTGCAACCGACCCTCCTGTATCAAGTAATGGTGATTTTCTATTCTTTGCTTCTTTAATTGCCGCTGGGTATCCGTCTTGAAACAAGACTACTTTTAAGCCATTATGAATATTAACTGCTTTTTTATTAGCTGTAGATAAATAAAATAAAACTCCCTCAAAGCCAGAGTCTTCTAATTGTTCAACAACACCATCTAGCGGGTCACTAATAATTACCGCATCAGGTACTATACCTTCTTGCATAAGTTTTTTTAAAGCAGATCCTACCACTAGTATAAAGCAGTTTTCTTCAATTTTTTTTAACGAATGAATTGTATCATTTAAAGAGGGCCCTGAAGCTACTAAAGCCCCTACACAACCTTGCCCAATCCCTTTAAGTAATTCGATACCCTTATGATTATTGGCGATATTTTCAATAAAATTCTCGTACATAATTTCACTGAAGGTACGATAAGACATTTGCCTAATTTTAATATGACTATCTGTAAATGTTCCGCCGATAAACTTTTCAACTCCATTTGTCCAGTCACAAAATGAACACGGTCACTTTGCAAGAGCTGTGCCGATCCATATTGCCAACAAAAATCCAACTCTTTTTTATCTACTAACACGATATAGATAGCAGTATCCTGAGTTAAGTTTAATAGAGCTTCTGCATGATATCCCAGTCCTAACCCAAATAAAATATAATGTTTCGTTTGGACATTTACTTCCTTACTTATAAATTTCTCAGCCTCTTGTTTAGGGTTATATTTGCTATACAGATAAATGCCGTTCAGTTGCATCGTATTAACATCATTCTTCGCTCGTTCAACAACCCAATGCATTAGTTTTGAGGTACCTCGATTGTTGTACACCTTTCAAAAAACGGGGCAATCTCGTATTCAAACAAATCGGCTACTAATACAAAATCTTGGATTTCTAGACCACCATTGATTTCTTCTAAAAACTCATTCATTTTCATAATTTCCAATTCTAAATGTACATTATTTTTTTGCAATAATTCAGCTGCTTGCATTAACCAAGTAATTCCTTCTGAAAAATCAGTAATTATATGAAATGCTTCTGCAGTACGATCTTCTCTTAATAATTCTGCAATTAACAAACTTCCGCTTTCAATTTTATCAATATAACTATTATAACTTCCTATTACATCTTCTAGATATTCTATCATTTTATATAATTCTCCTTGTTTTTTAGTTGGTAAATGACTGATTCTATATTTTCCTTTGATTCTTTTGTCACTTCTAATAAATTTTTATATAATGATTTTGATTGATTATATACACGTTGATACGTTTCAATAACTGTCTCATTTTCATTTTCTAAGAAAGCTTGACTAGATTCTAATACAAGAGGCCCTACAATAAATTGCATTTGTACATCTGGATATAGCTTCATTAATTTCTTATCAATTTTGTCTAATTTCTTTAGTGAATTTTTACTAAAGTCTACTTCCGACTTATTCTTCTTCAAAATCAACAGCGCCTCTGATAGGTAACTATTAATTTTATCGTAAATAATCAATTCATCTTCAAAAATATCAACTAAACTGTGATCATCTATTTCATTATTAACGAGCATTTCTATAGAAAAGTTATCTTGTATATTTTGCACATCCACATATTTTTCACAAAACTCTTGGAAAGGTATTTGATTATACCCATTGATTTTCAAACCACCTTCAGTACAATTGTATACTGGAACCTTAGAAGGAGCTAATTTTGCCATTTCTTCAAAAGTCGTTTTCATAGAATATAAAACTTTCGATGTAGACACTCTATCACCATAGTATCCATCAGCTACCATAATTCCCCCTGACACTATTTCTTGTTTGGTAATTTTTCTTTCATGTTTATTATTGGAAGCATGCGTTTTATTGTTTGTATAGGCTAAATCTTGTCCAATCATAGCTATTGGACCTGAAGAAATATATTGTGCGATACTTAAAGCAAAATGTGCAACCGTACCACCACCAATTATTTTGGGGAAATGACGATCAAATTTACGATTAAAATAATCTACAGTTTGATTTTCTTCACTTGTTACAAATGCAAAAGCCTTCTTTTTAAATGAATGTCGAATTTTTGGGTGATTAAATGCACAATAGATTAATCTTGCATTTTTAATTTCCAACTCTTTAAAGTGATGATAATTGGACTCCCCACCATCAATGGAAACAACAAAGTCAGGTTCAATATTTGCAGCTAATAAAGAATTAATCGTTGAACCAGCAGCAATTAGGATAGCATTATCTTTTATTCGCTTTAATAAAGGGAGTTGTTTTGTTAATGATGGACCTCCAGAAGCGATGATTACAGGTTTACTATATTTTCTATGTATTTTTTCCAAACTATAATCATTTATCACAGAAATTGTATTTTCAGCTAAATTTTTTTGCCATTTTTTAGAAAATAAAATTGTTGTATTTTCATTAATAATACTCTTTTCTTGGTAATCTTTTATCAAATGTAAAGTTGATCTTAGTTCTTTAGGAAATAACTTATCGTAATTATAAGAACAAATTACTTTTACTTTCGATTCTTTAGAAGAAGTTATCCCAGAAATATACATACCGAGAGTATTTTCTTCACTTGAACTCCAGTAATAAAACGGTTCTCTCTTATGTCTTTCATGAATTTTAATAATCCCTTGCTCTATCATTGGGTCTATTATTAGTATTTTTTCTCCATGTGCTAATTGCTCAGAGAGTGCGTCTATTATATAACCATTACCATATCCAAATATTATATGAGAGTGATGCATTGCATATTGTTCTTTAGCGTATTTCTGAGCTTCCTTAATAGGATTGTATTTACTATGTAAAAGGTATCCATCTATTTTTAGAACAGCATGACCTGTTTTTGCTTCAAGTGCTTCTATTTTAAATGTCCGTCCCATATTCTCCACCTCATTAATCTTATCGTCAATTTTTCAATAATTTTAAGTAATAAATATATCAGAAACTAATTTAGTTCTATTTCGAATAGATAAAAAGCCTCATTCTCTTATAAGAGAACGAGGCTTTAATTTCAAATGCTAAACTATTATTGTAATAATTGAAGAACACCTTGTGGTTGTTGGTTAGCTTGAGCTAGCATAGATTGTGCAGCTTGAGTTAAGATGTTGTTCTTCGTGAAGTTCATCATCTCTTTCGCCATATCTGTATCACGGATACGAGATTCAGCTGCAGATAAGTTTTCAGATGTTGCACCAAGGTTGTTAATAGTATGTTCTAAGCGATTTTGAACAGCACCTAGAGATGCACGTGTTTCAGAAACTGATTTTAATGCTGTTTCGATAGTTGTAATTGCAGTATTTGCACCATCTTGAGTTGTAATGTCAACGCCGCCAGTACCAACTTTAACTCCTAGTGCACTCGCACCCATATCCATAACGCTTAAATTGATAGATTGATCAGCGTTAGCACCGATGTGGAATACTTTACCACCCGAAGCTGTTGCTGAACCAGCTCCAGTAATTGCTGCACCAAAGCTACCGTTTAATAGTTTTTGAGTATTGAACTCAGTATCAGTTGAAATACGAGTAATTTCTTCAGATAAAGAGTTAATCTCTAATTGAAGCGCTTCACGATCAGAATCTACGTTTGTATCGTTTGCAGATTGTACTGATAATTCACGCATACGTTGTAGGATAGCATGAGTTTCGTTAAGAGCACCCTCAGCAGTTTGGATTAAAGAGATAGAATCTTGAGCATTTTTAGTTGCCATGTCAAGTCCGCGGATTTGTCCACGCATTTTTTCAGAGATAGCAAGACCAGCAGCGTCGTCTCCAGCGCGGTTGATTTTGTAACCTGAAGATAATTTTTCTAAGTTTTTAGCTGATTCTGCGTTGTTGAAACCTAAGTTACGGTGTGTGTTTAAAGCTGAAATGTTGTGTTGAATTCTCATTGTGAGATTCCTCCTTGAAATTGTTTTTTTAGTTCCACATCCATGTGGACTGTGTTTGACTGATGGCTCGTATTTACTTACCCTCTGCCCTACAATACTTATATCGTACCTTTATAGAAATGTTTAATAGTTTTTTAGATTTTTTTAAAAGTTTTTTTGGAGATTTGCTCTAAAAGTGATTGCGATACATTCAGTGCTTCTTTGTTCTGCTCCTGAATGGCTTGATAAACTTCTGAGCGATGCACTTTTACTGTTTTCGGTGCGACAATACCTAGCTTGACTTGCTCTCCGTCTACTGACAGTATTTTCAGCTCAATTTGATCGCCTATCATTATAGACTCCCCCGTCTTACGTGTAAGGACTAGCATTATTTCACACTTCCTTCCAATGCACCTATTGGGTGGCGTAGCGCGTATTTCTCGTTGTCTTGAAGCACGATCTGTTTGCCAATTTTTTCTTTGACGTTTATAAGGACTGGTGCCAGTAAATTGAGTGTTGATGCTTCGAGCGGGTCCTTTAAAGTAACTATGGAGTAAGTGACAATATCTGATTCCTCTTTTACTCGCAACACCTTTTTATCTGATTCTAACAAATCGAATGCATAATCTTTTTTGAATAAGAAAGGAAACGCAACGACAAATCCTACTACAACTTGTTCAGTTGATTGCAATAAGCAAAAAGGTGATTCTTTCTCTAATGGTAAGAGAACGAACTTTTTAGATTCCTCAAACCCTGGAATCCCTTCTTCAAATGTAATAATATTTTCTTTTTCAATTTCTACAGAACCCAAAAATTTTGTTTCTATATTCATCTGTATTCTCCTTTTATAACTGTAGTTTCTATTGATGGGTATTGTAGCATTGTTCCATTCACATCACCCTGTGTATAATCATGTACTACCTTACCAATTTGAACATTAATTTTTGGGTCTTGAGGAGTAATATTAATATCTAGCTGTTCAGGTACATATTTTATTTTCACTGATCCTACTGATGGTTTCCAAGCGATTCCAATGTTTTTTGGTGCTGGATTTGCATTATTTTGGGCAATGGAGGGTATGACACTACCTTTTCCTTTTCCAATATTCATCATTTGACGTCCTTCACTCGCTCTTCTGCCAATGCCTTCTAAACCCTTTTGGCGGCCATCGCTAGCAAATTTCTGAATGGATTCTCGATTTGTATATAAACCCAAATCTCGATAAGCTTGCGAAGAATCTACTAGTAATTTAGCCGACTCTGAATTCATTTGTAGGATAGCTGCCGGCTGTTCAATATGTTGCTGTGCTCGAGGCTGTTTGATTACTTGTACTGGATCTATAATATTAAGTCTCATTTTTGCATCCGTTGTATGAATTTGAATTTGATCAAGTTTCATAGACATTTTACTCCTTTGAAAAAGGCTCTCGCTCTAAAGTAGCGAGAGCCTTTTGGCTAAGTATTGATTATAGGAAATCTACTAAAGTAGGTTGAATGATACGACTACCTACTGATAGTGCTGCACGGTGAACTGATTCTTCTGTAATTAATTGTGAAATTACTTTTTCGTAATCTACATCTTCATTGATAGACAGTTGTTTTGTAACAGATACTTCTTGAGCAGTAAGACGATCTGTCATCATTTCTACACGATTTTGTTTTGCTCCTACTTGAGCAAGTGCACCTAATACTTCGTTGTGCTCGTTTTCAATATCAGTCAATAAACTTCCTATCTCAGTACCAGACAAAGTACCTGCATTTAGTGCATCTGTATCATTTAGTTTCGTTTGAACTTCGCTCATTAGATTATCTATATTTTTAAAGAGGTCTGCACCATTTGTATTTACGCCCAATGTTACACCATTATACACTTCAATAATAACCTGCTTGTTATTGCCCTGAAGTGTTGCAAGCTCACCAGCGCCAGCATTTGCTGTTGAATTTGCAAATAACGGCTCTAACGTTTTAGTGCCACTGAAAATATATTTTTCACCACTTTGTGTGTTAGCAATATCTCGAACTTGTTGACGGATTTGATCAATTTCTTGTTTAATTTTCCCTCTTTCTTCGTCTGTGTTAGTATCATTTGCAGCTTGTATTACAAGGTCTTTTACACGCTTTATAGCGTCTGCAACTTGGCTTAATGCATCATCTGTAGCGTCTAAAAAGCCTGTTACTTCATCCATATTCTTTAAAAATTGTGCATTTTTTGTTAAATCTGTACGGTATCCCATAGCTTTAATAGCCGCCACTGGATCATCAGATGGGCGTGTAAGCCTAGAACCTGAAGCTATCTGCTGTTGTAACTTACCCATTTTATTGTAGCTGTTGTTCAAATTACGTAGCATATTACTTGCTAACATTGTTTGTGTTGTACGCATTTAAATAGCCTCCTATAGCCCTACACGGCCCATGCCATTGATGATTTTATCTAACGTTTCGTCTACTACTGTTATCATACGTGCTGAAGCATTATACGCTTGTTGGAACATGATCATATTCGTAATTTCTTCATCTATCTGTACCGAGCTTTCAGAGGCACGACGTTCACTATTCCCTAATTGGTTTATCGCAGATCTTTCCGCCTGAGAATAGGCTTCTAACCCCTTCACACCCATTTTACCTATAATACCTTGGAAGAATGATTGTGTTGTAGCACCCTCTAGGTCATCTACATCTTTTGTGAAGGATAATTCAAATGAAGTCCCATTACCTAAATCAATTACTTTTCCATCAGATAATGAAGTGTTTTCTAAATTGGATAAAATAAGGGCTAATTTACCATTACCTTCTTCATTAGGTTCAGTTGACGCTGCGATCTGTGATGGGTCTGTAATTTTAACCGTTACTTTTCCATCATCATCAATTGCAAAGAAGTCTTCTCCGTTTGTAGAGCTATTAAATTGGTATCCTTGATTGTGAATTTGATTAAATGCACTGACAAATGCCTGTGCAAGTTTACTTAAATCTTGTAGTGTACTCGGATAATCACCTTGTGGAAATGTACTTCCAGCATCTGCATATCCATATGAATGAGCTAGGGAAATCATCTTACCACCACCAATATGCAAGTCATCTACCTTTATAGATTTGCTTTCGAATTGATTTGGCTTTAATTTTTCAGCCTCTTCTACTTTAACTAATTCTGAAACACCAAAGCCAGTAAACGCTTGGAATTCTTTTAAGTCTTTAGTTAGTGCCTCAGCATCTCCGGTTATTTTACCATCGTCAGCTACTTTTTTCCCTTGCGCTTGTAATTGTGCAACTTTATTTCCTTCAACAAGAGTTGTATCCGTACCTTTAAATTTAATAACTACTGCGCCTTCAGCCATCCCTAAAGAGAGCCCGCCAGATTTTGTGTAGCTAATTTCAATTGGTACATATTCCGATAATTCATCAATTAATTTATCGCGTTCATCATACAAACCATTAGGTAAGTGGCCATTTGGTTCAACTTTTTGAATTTGCTCATTTAAACTAGCTATTTGACGTAATATTGAGTTAATCTTTTCTGTTTGAACACTTAGTTGGTTTTTTAAGTTTCCTTGAACTTCATTTAGTTGTCCATTTATGTAATTGAAAGAATCTGCTAAATGTGTGGCATGCTCTAAAGCAACTGTACGTGTAGCTGAAGTTTCCGGGCCTTTACTAATTGCTTGCATTGCCTGATAAAAATTATTAAACGCTTGCTTTAAGCCATAGTCAGATGGCTCCTTCATAATATCTTCCATTTGGTCCATAGATTCTGTTTTTGCACCCCAATAACCTAATCTCGTCGCCTCTTGCCTAAACTGTCTATCAACAAACTGATTGCGAATACGTTGTATGGACCCTGCTTCTACCCCCGTACCAATATGGCCGGCTGTCTTAGGACCGTCTAAGCCGGAACCTGGAAAACCTAGTGTTGCTTGCATGTTAACACGTTGACGTGAATACCCAATTGTGTTGGCGTTGGATATGTTATGACCTGTTGTGTATAGAGCCGTTTGTTGTGTGAATAGGCCTCGTTTACTTGTTTCTAATCCCATAAATGTAGAGCGCATTAAATTTCCTCCTCTATCTCATTTTCACTATGCTTGTGAGTCAAAATATGTGTTTTCTTTTGAGTTATTGCTACCGCGGGCATTATTCGAAGAATAATTGATTTGGTCCGGGCGTGGCCGTAGCATATCTAATGTCAGATTGACGAATTGCAGTGATTGGAAAATAATTTTTTGGTTTAGCTCATTTTGGTGTTTCAGTGTTTCGATGGCGAGTAGCAGTTTTTTGCGTGCTTCGTCCAATTTAAAATGTTCTTCAGGATTATTAGCTACTTCCATTACTTGAGCGACAGTTGCATGTTCAGCATGAGCAATTCCTTTTGCCTCGAGGTAATCCGTTACCTTTTGCTGACGCTGTAGCTCAAGCTGTGTGATGGCAGCTACATGCGATTGCTCATCCTTGAGCAATTGATTGAGTCCGTCCATGTCTCCTGTTTTTATAAACTCCGTTTTATTATATGCGAGTTTTAGCAGGCTTTTATGCATCTTTTCTAATCTATCCATAATGGATAAAATAATTTCAATGGACATTTCTCATACTCCTTTTACTTATGGTCGATAGTATTTCAACATATCCCCAGCAACTTTTTTTGCGTCTACTTTATAATTACCATCTTGAATTTGAACCTTTAACTCTTGTATACGTTCAGCTCTTTCATCTGCATAGCTGACGATCCCTTGAAGGTCTTTAGCAGCAGAAGAAATCACGAGCTGGTCTGCTGTATCGGCTACTGATTTCTTTGCGAAATCAGATTTTACAGGTTGATTTTTGTATGGATTCACCGCGTTAACACCGTAATTAAAAATTTTCATAAAGAATGACCTCCTTCCACTCTGTCCTATTGTCTACTAATTATTTCGGTTAGATTATGTCGATGTTAAGTATTTTGTAATAAAAGCGAAAGACATCCTAATCCATTTTTTCATTGCTAGTGCTATGTACCTTTGTTGATGAAGGATACTTGGGCGGAGATTGGCGTTGCTCACGCGAGATTTAGTGTAATTTGTAAGGTTTATGTCTAATTGAAATTTTTAGATTTTAAAAAAAATAAAAAATCTCCACATACTAAGTATGCGAAGATTTAGGCGTTATTACTTTTTCTTTTTAGCGTCTGCATAATATGTTGCCCGCTCTGAATTTTCGACGCTTGATCTAAATTCTTTTGCAGCTTCGAACTTACTTAGTTCGGATTGCAACTCATTTACACAATTAGTACACATTTTACCTTTTGTCGTTAATGACCCACAGTTGTCGCAAGGATAGCCTAGATTCGGGAACATTGCTGGCTGTAAACGCCCTTTACGTACCCATTTATGTAACAAATCCTCTTCTACACCTGTCGCTTCAACAATTCGATCGATTGTCGCTGCCCGGTTATCACGTTTACGTAAGAAACGATAAACGACCTCATACATTTTTTCTTCATCTTGAGCACATTTCCCGCAAACTTCTCTTATGCCAGTATAATTATAAAAGTCCCCACATTTAGGACAACTCCGCAACTCTCCCATTTACTTACCCCCTGAATTTTAAAAACTACTACTTAATATACTAGTTGTATTGTCGGTAAAATCAACCTAAAATTTATAAAAAATAGTGAGTTTGTACAGAATCGTACGATTTATAGAAATATTTTTCACTACCCTTGAATAAGTGTCAATGCTTTCACAGAGGGTGCTCCTGCTTCTATTAGTATGGCTTTTGCTTGTTCTAAAGTAGTACCTGTTGTGACAATATCATCTATTAAAATATATGACCGGTTTTCAATATTAGCATCCAGCTTTAATCGGAATAGCTGTGCGCTTTGTTCACGCCCACTTTTCGACTTAGAAGATTGTGATTCGGATGAAATTTTCTCTAGTAAGTGTGTGTATGGTATTCCAGCTGCTTTCAATAGTTCGTCGATATGTGCGAAGGTGCGCGTTTTCATTTTGTCTGGATGCATTGGAATAGGCACAATGATAGCGTCCACGTTTTTGAGCGCATTCGCAATTTCTTGTCTAAAGACATCTTTTAACACAATGTCTTTGAGAAATTTATATTGATGAAGAAAGTCTTTCATTGCTTCATTGTAATGAAATAATGCATGGACATGCGGAGACTTTTGCTGCTCCGGTTTAACACATTCAAATTTACTGTGGCACGTAGGACAAATAACTGGTTGTTGTTCATTAAAAATGAACCGATTCCAAGTTAGTTGGTGTTTTAGCGGCTTGGAGCATAGTAGACAAATAGCGCTCATATCGTAGAAAGCTCCGTCTGATTGAGCCGTCTAATTTCTTTACGTGCTACATCCATTTCTACTGAAATGCCATGATGAAAGAAAACGAGATCGCCTGTAGGGCAATCAAAGGATCTGCCAACCCTTCCACCAATTTGAATGAGCGCACTGGAAGTGAAGATACCACTTTCCGCTCCAACTACAGCAACTTGCACATTTGGAATTGTAATACCGCGTTCTAAAATGGTTGTTGTTAATAGCCCTGGTACATTTTTCGCTCGGAGCTTTAGTACTTTTTCTTTGCGGTCGGGATCCTCTGCATGCACGGCTTGGATGTTGAAGTCGAGCTGCTGAAATAACGGGATTGCCATTTCCATTAATGCAATGGTTGGGAAAAAGATAAGAAAAGGTCGATTTCCTTGAATCTGAGCATGCGTCCAATTAATAAGTTTCCTTGGCAGCTTGCCTGATTCAATTCGCTTTGTGTAGCGCCAAAGTGTGTCATAGCGTGGTACTGGCAGCGGTTTTCCGTGATATCTTCTTGGAATAAATGAATAACCACCTTGCTGTTTTTTTATCTGACTGAGAAGTTTGTCTGATGGTGTTGCAGTGACATACATAATCGGCGAGGAGCTTTTTTTCGCTTTGATGACAGCTTGTTGCAATGTTTCGTCATGCGTATACGGGAATGCGTCCGCTTCGTCGACAATAATTATATCGAAGGCATTTTCAAAGCGATAGAGCTGATGTGTCGTTGCTATAACGAGTGGTGCATAGCTATTATCGATTTCCGCCCCGCCATAGAGTACTTGCGTATTTGTATTCGGAAAAACCTGTTTTAAACGTGGTGCAAGCTCTAGAACAACATCAGTTCTAGGTGTCGCTACGGCGATACGTTTTCCTTGTTTTAAGCATTCGTGAATAGCTGGGAAAAGAATCTCTGTTTTTCCAGAACCACAAACGGCGTGTAATAAATGGGTTCTGTTTTCTTTTATACTTTCGATTAGCTCATTTGCAGCCTTTTGCTGATAGGGTGTGAAGGTGCCTGTCCAAGTAAATGGATGATTGGACGACTTTTTAGGTGCAGGGCCAATCCATTTGATGAGATCAGAACAGCTGCTAACACGCCCCATGCTAATGCAATGTCTACAGTAGACACAATAGTTTTCACAAGCAGCGCAATGATATTTTATAAAAAGGGTTGGGTTTTTGTTAGCACAGCGATTGCATATATAGTTTGTATGGGAAAGTTTCTGCACACCAGGGAGGTTGGAAATGAAGCCAAGTTGGATGTGCTGGTTGATTTGTTCTTCGGAGTAGGGTGAGTGATCGCGCAGCCAAATGCGTCCTGTTAGGAAATCGCGTATGGATGGGTTTTCAAGGGTACCTAGATAACAACATTTGTTGCTCTGTAGCTTCGATAATTTTTTTCGCAATAATTTCCTCCTTTTAGGGGTTAGAGTTGGATTTATTTTACAAGTTTTATCGTAGGGATGCAAGGGGTGGGTATATCGGGAGTTGTTCCTTATGAGATTATAGTTTACTGGCAACTTTTGCGGGTTTACTGGCAACTTCGTATAGTTTACTGGCAACTTTTCACGGTTTACTGGCAACTTTGAGCACTTTACTATCAACTTCAAAAATAATTACATCAAAATACATATAGGGGTATACAACAAACTATAGTCAAACTTTCAATATCCTCTTTTCTATTCCTCATAGTAGAAAAGGTTACCCTTCACAAAATAAGGTTTTTCCAGCAACTCACCGTCCTCCGACTAATCCCCAAAACAAAACCGCCCCACATTTTATGGGGCGGCTAGTCATCAAGTTATTTTTTTACCCAACCTAGACCCATGGAACCTTCGCCTAGGTGTGTACCTATGACTGGGCCAAAGTAGCTGAGTTTGACGTTGACGTTTGGAAATCTATTTTGCAGTGTTGCCATCCACTCTATTGCTTCTTCCTCGCAGTTGCCGTGGATCACTACTGCATCGAGTTGGTCGTATTTTGCTGCATCTTCGCCGAGCATTTCTTCTACTCGTTTAAGTGCACGTTTACGCGTACGAATTTTTTCGAATGGGACGATGACCTTATCTTCGAAATGAAGTAATGGCTTCACTTGTAAAAGCCCACCGATTAGTGCTTGGGCTGCTGATAAACGACCGCCGCGTTGTAAATGAGCTAGATTGTCTACCATGAAATAAGCGCGCATCGTTTTACGCATTTCTTCAAGTGCTTCTAAAATTTCTTTAGCAGTGGCACCTGCTTCGGCCATTTCACCGGCTTTCAATACGTAGAAGCCTTGGACTGCACAAGAAATTTCACTGTCGAAGCCGTAAACATCGATGCCTTCTACCATTTCTCCAGCTTGGATTGCCCCTTGATATGTACCGCTAATACCACTTGATAAGTGAATAGCTACAATTTCGTCATATTCTTTTGATAACTCATTAAATAATGTCACAAAAGTACCGATTGGTGGCTGGGACGTTTTTGGGAGCTCACTTTCGTTTCGTACTTTATCATAAAAGTTAGAAGTTGTTAGGGTTACTTCTTCTTCAAATGTTTCATGTTTAATTACAACACTTAATGGGACCATGCGAATATTATATCGTTCACGCTCAGCCTGCGTTAAGTATGCTGTACTGTCTGTTACAATGGCAGTTGTCATTAATCGTTCACTCTCCTACTTCCATAGTATATTATTATCGTAAGAATGTGAAATAATAAATAATACGGATACAAAGATTGTTACTTTTCACTACTATGCGTTTTTATGTACGAGGAAATAGTAAAGCAGCTACCAAAAAGTTCAGTAGCTGCTACTATTCTTATTCCATTTTTTCACCCATTGCGTAAACACTTGTTACAAGCCATTTGCCATCTTCTTTAGCAAAGACAGTGTTTGTTTTGGCTGACTGTTTAAGCAGCTTACCATTCTCTACTTTTACTTCAGCAGTAATATTGGCATAAAGTTGTGCTTCTTTTTCATTATATTTATACACATTGAAGTCTTTTACAGTATATTTTATATCAAAGTTTTCGAAATTTAGTTTTTGATATTCCACATCCTCTTTTATATCGAAGCCTTTAGGATTTTTAGAAAGCGTTTTGCTATAGCGTTCGACGTCTTCTGCATTTAATGCTTCAATGTATTCATCAAATGCTTGATGAAGAGCTTTTTCCTCTTCAGCAGGAACATTTGTAGCCGCTTCTACTTTACCATCTACCATTTCGAATCCTATTGCTTGATCGTCATCGCTTGTTTCTTCAGGTGCTGTTGATTTTTCTGATTTTGTTACATCATTTTTTTCTTCTTCAGTTTTATCTTTAACCCCGTGGTCAACTGCATTTGAAGTTGCTTTGTTTTCACCATCGTTGACTGAACCGGAACTTTCTTTTGTTGTGCTGTTGTCATTGCCACATGCAGCTAACATAAGGGCACATACAGTGACAAGCAACCATTTTTTAAAATTCAATTCTAAAACCTCCCGCGCATATTGTAGCATATCTGCCGTTTGTCTAAAAATATATAGCTTTCGATAGATGTCCATCTTATAGAGTAATACGTTCTGTAGATAAAAACATCACTTTTTTGCAAGAAATAGTTACAAGTAAATGACGATTTCTTCAAGATAAAAGTTGCACAATACACAAATCCCCTACTTCTCAAAATGAGAAACAGGGGATGTGCTCAGTGCCTATCTAATTTAAGGTCATAGCATGCGTG
This sequence comes from Viridibacillus soli, assembly GCF_016612995.1. Classification (GTDB taxonomy): domain Bacteria; phylum Bacillota; class Bacilli; order Bacillales_A; family Planococcaceae; genus Viridibacillus; species Viridibacillus soli. Next base: position 96,185 of record NZ_JAEOAH010000007.1, on the reverse strand, counting down.
CAATTGAAATTGCAGTGCTAGTCGCAAGCTATACAATGTCGATCGCCACCAAAGGATATTCAAGTTTTAAATGCAGGCTTTGACATTGCGCCTATGGTCAAAGTTGCTACGTACACTTTAATCATAGGCTATTTAATAACTTAGTACAAGCAATGCGGTAGTGTAGCGACTTGAATAATTTATGGCCTACCATATATTCGACAAAGACTTGAAATTAGCGTACTTCAACCCAACCGTTTTTAATTGCTGTAACTACGGCTTGTGTACGGTCATTTACGTTCATCTTTTGTAAAATACTTGATACGTGGTTTTTAACTGTTTTTTCTGAGATAAATAAAGTTTCACCGATTGCACGGTTACTTTGACCATCTGTTAACAATTGTAATACTTCACATTCACGTTTTGTTAATAAGTGGAATGGACGACGAATTTCTGTTTGATGGAATGAACCTTTGTTTTCGCGCTCGCTTAAACGACGGTACTCAGCTACTAAGTTTTTAGTTACTTTCGGGTGCAAATATGAACCACCAGTTGCTACGATTTTAATCGCTTCAACAATTTCGTCAGCGTCCATTTCTTTTAGCATATAGCCAAGTGCACCTGATTTCAGCGCGTGTGATACATATGATTCGTCATCATGGATAGAAAGCATCATTACTTTTGCATCAGCATATTTTTCTAAAAGTTCAGCTGTTGCTTCTACACCATTTTTTTGAGGCATATTAATATCCATTAATACAACATCTGGGTTATATTCTTCATAAAGTTGGATGACATCTGTACCGTCATCGCCTTCTGCTATTACGTCAAAAGTGTCTTCAAAATCTAAAATGCGTTTTACACCTTCACGGAATAGTTGGTGATCATCTACGATTATAATTTTTGTCATATTATTTCCTCCTAATTGTTACAAGCTCTAATCTTTTGGTTCCTGATTTAGCGGTATTTTAAACATTATTCGCGTTCCCTTTTGGATCTCTGAAGTTATTTCCATATCTCCACTTAATAATTCTACACGCTCACGCATTCCGATTAAACCAAATGAATTTCTCTTCACTATATTAGTATCGAAGCCTAAACCACTATCCTTTATAGTTATATTGGCGTGTTCTTTCAACCATTCAAATTTAACCCATACTGCTAACGCTTTGCCATGCTTTATCGCGTTGTTTACACATTCTTGTACAAGTCTAAAAATGGCTACCTCGTAATTTGTACCCATTCTTCTTTGCTCACCCATTGATTGAAAGTGGATAGTTGTCCCCTTATTATACTCTTCAACTGAAGAAAGGTATTTCTTTAGAGTAGGAACAATACCTAAGTCATCTAAAGCCATTGGTCTTAAATCATAAATAATGCGTCTTACTTCATGTAATGCATCGCGAACCATTTCTTTTAATTGTAATATTTCTTGTAAAGCTTTTTCTACCCCACGTTCTTGGTATGTGCGATTGATTAAATCTGTACGAAGTAATACATTGGCTAACATTTGTGCAGGTCCATCATGAATTTCACGAGAAATACGTTTACGTTCATCCTCAGTTGCTTCGATGATTTTGATTGTAAAATCTTCTTTCATCTTTGCATTTTCAAGTGCTGGACCAACTTGCTTCAAGTCAAACGTTAAATAATTCAATACAACATTTACCTGGTTCACAAGATGATTTGCTTTTTCGATAGTATCAAGTAAATTGCGCATCCGTCTTTCCAAGTCATCTCTTTTTTCACGAAGCTGCTTTTCCTCAGCTTGGATAACGGAATGACGGATTTGAAGTTGGTTTGCATGATCATAAGCAGTATGAATTTCAGCTTCAGAAAAAGTCTGGAAATTTTTTGAAACTTCGGCCAATTTTCTACGCGCTGTTTTCGTTTTGCCTTCTAAAATGTCATTTTCAGTAATTACATCAGCAATTTTTTCACGAACTTCTTCTAGCTCGATTTTCATTTCTTCAAATGTCCGTCTGCTCTGTTCGCTAATCGTGAAAATATCACTTTTAGATTCGTCTATTGTTTTTACCATTCGATTAAAAATTAAATCTAATGACTTTATATCAATTTTGTCTCCAAACATACACATACCCCTTACATATTGTGCTACATTTAGAATAAATAATGAGCATATATTAAAGTTCTATATATGTACCTATTTTCCTGTATCACAAAGTTAATTATAGCATTTTTATGATTAGTTTTTATTAAATTTTTATGTCAAGTAGATGTCAAAAAAAATCACTAGAAAAATTTTATTTATTTAAGGAGTTTACCATGCGCAAAAACTATTTTACACTAAAACGATTCGGAAGCGATGAACTAATCATCTCTAAATCAAGATTTATTGCTCATTGCGGACGAGTAGAAACAGAAGCAGAGGCAATTGATTTCATAAATAAAATAAAAAAGGAGAATCATTCTGCTACACATAATTGCTCAGCATATGTTATTGGCGAACACGATCAAATTCAAAAAGCGAACGATGACGGAGAGCCAAGTGGTACGGCCGGAGTACCTATGCTAGAAGTTTTGAAAAAACAGCATCTAAAAGATACCGTCGTCGTAGTAACTCGTTACTTTGGTGGTACTAAGTTGGGAGCTGGCGGATTAGTACGTGCTTACGGAAAATCGACAACAATTGGCATTGATGCGGCAGTTGTTGTTGAACGTCGCCTTCATAGTTTGATGAAAGTTGCGGTTGACTATACATGGTTAGGTAAAATTGAGAATATGATTCGGAGTTCTTCCTATATATTAGACAAAATCGATTATACGGATGGTGTCGACTTTTATATTTTTGTGCCAGAAGAGGACGAAATGAAGTTTACGAATTGGATCATAGAAATGACCAATGGACAATCTAAAATTCAACTTGATCAACAACAGTTCTTAGAATTCGACAGACAGTAACATAAATTTAATTTTACTATTTATAAAACCACATAGTATAATATAATTCGCTATACCTTTACATTTGAAACTTTTTGGAAGAGTTGCACGTCCAATATTTATATATAGCTTTGTATTCCTAATTTAGAGGAGATTATGTATGACTAATTTTAGAATGGGTCCTAGAAAGAAGAAGACCTCAAAGAAAAGACTTTTTTTGCGCGTATTTTTAATACTCATTGTCCTTATGGTTGCCTCAACTGGCGCCTACGCATATTGGCTAACGAAAAAAGCGGAGGAAGCGGCGAATAATGCGTATGACAAAGACAATACACGTATAAAATCAGAGCTCCGAGAAACGCAGGTCGAACCAATGACGGATAATGTATCTATACTATTTATCGGTATCGATGATAGTGAAAAACGTGAGCAAGGTTCAAATCATTCGCGCTCTGATGCATTGCTTCTGGCAACTTTAAATAATAAAACGAAATCAGTGAAGCTATTAAGCATCCCTCGTGATTCTTATGCCTACATTCCATATGTTGGCTATCAAGATAAAATTACGCACGCACATGCTTTTGGTGGTACGAACGCAACCATTGATACCGTTGAGAACATGTTAAATGTACCAGTCGATTATTATTATCGCTTAAATTTCGATGCCTTTATCGAAATCGTTGATGCACTTGATGGCGTTCAAGCTGACGTTCCTTATGCACTACACGAGCTTGATGAAAATGATAAACGTACAGTGAACTTAAAACCGGGCTTACAAACGTTGAATGGTCGCGAAGCATTAGCACTTGCGAGAACGCGTAAACAAGATAGTGATATTAAACGTGGTGAACGTCAACAAATGATTTTAGAAGCCATTCTGAAAAAAGCATCATCTGTTACTTCATTTACAAAATATGACGATCTTCTAGCAGCTGTCGGTAACAATATGAAAACAAATATGACGTTCAATGAAATGAAATCATTCTTTGAATATATTAAAGGTGGTATGCCAAATGTTGAATCGTTGGCCCTTAAAGGTGACGACGACATGTCTACTGGCATTTACTACTACAAATTAAATGAAACTGAATTAGTTAATACACAAAATACATTGCGTAAACAACTTGGATTAACAGATAGCGACCCAAGCAACGCACAAGATAGTACAGCAGACACAAATAGCTCTGGTGGCTCTGGTGGTTCTGGTTATAAATCAAACTACAATTCGGATAATAAGAGCCAATAATAATGAGAAGCCCTCAGTCGAGATGACTGAGGGCTTTTTGGTGTGTTTCCCAGTTTCGGTATGTTGCCAGTAAAACCAAGAAAGTTGCTAGTAAACCATGCGAAGTTGCTACTAAACTATGACTTCCAAAGTAATATCATCATGTATACCTCAGCTACAAGAACAAAAAAAGACGATATTGCAGGTTTCCCTGAAAAATCGTCTTTCACTATTTTACTTCTTGTTATTACGTACTAAGTTTAATAGTGGTCTGTAATTTGAGCCTGCAAGTCCTATGACTTCTACGAACAATTCGATTGCTACAAGTAGCACCGTGATGAGTAGAATACCACCCCAGATCTTAGCCATAGAGAAAGTAATGGCTGCTAGACCGAACATCGATGCAATGCCGTAAATGATTAGAACTGTTTGGCGATGTGTGAAACCAACATTTAATAAGCAGTGATGTAAATGTGATTTATCTGGCGAAAATGGTGGTTGTTTATTTAATAGGCGGCGAACAATCGCAAAGAATGTATCTGAGATTGGTACCCCTAGCATAATGATCGGAATAATGAGCGAGATAAATGTGACGCCTTTGAATCCAAGTAGAGCCAAAACAGAAATCATAAAGCCTAGGAATAGTGCCCCCGTATCCCCCATGAAAATTTTCGCTGGGTGGAAATTGTAAAACAAAAAACCTAATGTACTGACAGCTAATAATGTTGCCATGATAATAACAAATGTATTTCCCATAATAAAGGCCATTCCAGCAAGTGTAATAAGCGAAATTGTTGAAACACCAGCAGCAAGACCATCTAGTCCATCTATTAAATTAATCGCATTCGTAATACCCACTATCCAAATAATCGTCAATGGAATACTCAGGAAACCAAAGTTTAGCATACCATCGAACGGTAAGTTAATGAAATCAATTTGAATTCCACCAAAAAATACGACGATAATGGCCGCGATGAATTGACCTAGTAGTTTAGCCTTCGCTGAAATTTCAAAAATATCATCAAGAACACCTGTTACAATAATGATAAAACTACCGATTAAAAGTGGAATCAGTGCTGGATTCATAGGTCTATAAATGAATACACCTATAAGGAATGCAAGGAAGATAGCTAAGCCACCTAGTCTTGGCATAATGTTGGCATGCACTTTGCGATAGTTTGGACGATCGACAGCTCCGACACGATATGCAAGTCGTTTAACAAGTGGAGTCAGTAAAATTGAAGCTATAAATGCTACAATCCATGCAAGGTATATCATACCCTTCCTCCTTAATAACTCTCTACGTTTATATTTTATATACGCACATAAATGCGTTCCAGTTTATTTACAATTTATTTACATTATATTATAGCATGAATTACTAGAAAACACACTTTGTTGGTGGAATATATACCTTCTGATATTATATTTATTTGATTTATAGGACGACGGTTCCAATCAAATAGTTCCACCTTCTATAGAAAAATTCTCCCAACAATGCTGTCAGGAGAGGCGTTCTGTCATATTCAAATTATTGTACCCCCCTACCCTGAGGGATAATCATTTTCCATATATTACATTTAACTTTGCATCTCAAACTTTGTCGTTGACTGACGCATCGCTGCAGCTTGCTCATGCACGCCATGAATACGTGTTGATAGCAATTCAATAGTTGATAGATTTTCACTTAGGAACATCGTTGTCTCTTCAATATGCTCGGTATTTTGAGTAATAGCGTCATTTAGCTGGTGGATTAGCGACTTGGTACTTTCCTTATCATTTTCTACCGTTTGAATCTGCATTGACATCTCTTCAAATTGCGCACGTGTATCACTTATATATTGTGTGATGATTGTCATTTGCTGTGCTGTATTTTGAATAGCTGTGGCACTTTCTTCAGATGTTTTGAGTCCTGCTTTGAAGGACTTTGCCATTGTCCCGCCTTGCGCTGTAATATTACCTGACAGTTTATGAATATGGTGCGCCGCATTGGATACTTCATTGGCTAATTTCCGAACTTCCTCTGCTACAACTGCAAAGCCCTTCCCCGCTTCGCCAGAGCGTGCCGCTTCAATTTCTGCATTTAATGCTAATAAATGCGTCTGCTTGGCAATTTGCTTCACTAAAAGTGATACGCGCACAATTTCATTTGTACGCCCTTGCAAAAGAGTTCTTTCCTGCTCTGCTTCCACTAAAAGATTCTGTAGCTCCGTCATTTTACTAACAGCTACATTCATCGACAAACTACTAGCACCCACGTAGCTCTCCGCATGAATCGCCTTTTTTGAAAGATGCTCCACTTGCCCAACGATATGTTGCAAGTTGTCAGAGAAACGTTCCATAAAAGCAACGATGCCATCGGATGATTGTTGTTGCGCTTTTGCATTATGTAAAGATCCCCTTAGCGACACAGACACGGCTTTAGAGCCTTCTACTGTTTGCACAGAATAATCTTGCAGCGCCTGGCTATCATTTGATATTTCATGTGCAGACGTTTTGATCATTTGAATCATTTCCACGAGCTGGTACTTCATATGATTCATAGCTGTCGAAACTTGTCCTATTTCATCTTTCGTACTAATCGGTAAATCTGCAGCATTTAAATCTCCTTTTGAAATGCTGTGTGCTGTCCCCGCTACTAACTCAAGTTGATGACGAATTTGGCGATTTGTCATGATTAATAACAATGTTGAGATGGCTACAGCAAGTACGAACGAAGCGCATAATATGATCAAAGTACGGTGTTGGCTATCATTCATTCTCTGCAATATACTTTCACGCTCTGTTGATTTTTCGGTACGAATTATATGTAAGGTTTGTTCTATATTTGCATACGATTGATAGACCGAATTTAGTTGACGCCGTTTTGCGATATTGTCTTTTTTCTCTACAGATACTTTCAAACGCTTTATGTATAATTCGCTAATTCTGCCTTGCTCAGCTTCGATAGTTGCTAGATCTTGCGGTTGTAACGTTTTAACAGATTCATTTAACAAACTATCTAGTGCTGACATCGATGCGTTAAAGGATGTATCATGCGCGGGAAGTGGGTCTCCAGCATAATGAGTGACAGCTATATATAACGTGCTAAATTCCTTAGATAATGTGTCTATGACATTAATATTCTTCGATAAACTATCCAGCTCTTGTGACCATTTTCTATTTTCATTTACTTGATACATCAATGTGATCGTCATGATTGCGAATAATAGAAATGTACTACTAAGTGTGAGAAAGTACTTTCTTCTTAAGGCCATTTTATTCCATTTAAACATATAAAATACCCCTCCTTAAAAATAATCTAGCATATTGCCTAGATTAAAAGTTTTATTCTACAAACACTTAACAGTACTTTTACACTAGCTTTACAAACATATTTTGAAAAAAGAAAGCGTTTTATGCGCTGATTTATGAAAAATCCTACTAGCTTGTCTCTTTTTATGGTTCCATTCTTTACGTATTCATGTTAAAGTTGTTTAGTGTCTTTTTACAACCGTTGTAATCGGAATTTTCAGATTACAACGAATATTTATTTTCTTTTAAAAAAAAATAGTGTTATGTTTTCATAGATGAAATCATTGCGCAAGTAAATTTTCAAAGGAGTCCTTTTTATGAAGAACAAATCTTTATCTCTTGGGGAGCAAGTTGCAGTTGGTTTAATGCTTTTCGCATTATTCTTAGGTGCTGGTAACATTATCTTCCCTCCACAATTAGGTCAACAAGCTGGCGACTCATTTAGTATAGCAATGCTTGGATTTTTAATCACTGGTGTAGGTTTACCATTAATAGGTGTCATCACTGTCGCTAAATCTGGTGGCCAATTACAAGATCTGGCTGGTAAAGTCCACCCTGTTTTTGGGGTCGTATTTACTTCCATCGTCTATTTAGCAATTGGACCATTCTTCGCTATTCCACGTACAGGTACAGTTTCTTATGAAATTGGTGTAGCAGAATTACCATTTATGACGGACGCTTTGCGCGAATCACCAATTCCGTTATTAATTTCTACTATTGTTTTCTTCGGAATTACAGCATTTTTTGCATTAAATCCAACGAAGTTAGTTGACCGTGTAGGTAAAATTCTGACACCTCTCCTTCTACTAGTCATTGCGTTACTAGCAGCGAAAAGTATTATTACACCAATGGACGGTCCTGGTGAAGCTGTAGGTAAATATACTACACAACCTTTCACAGAAGGCTTCTTACAAGGTTACTTAACAATGGACTTCTTAGCGGCATTAGTATTTGGGATTGTTATTATCCAAGCACTGCAAGCTAAAGGGGTAACAGACAATGGCAAAATCGTTAAAACGACTATTTTTGCCGCATTCATTGCTGCAGCTGGTTTAGCATTAGTCTACATTTCTTTAGGATATATCGGTGCATCAAGTCTCCAAACAATTGGCGCACAATCAAGTGGTGCTGAAGTTATTGCAAAATCTGCAAATATCCTTTATGGTGATTTCGGAAATATCTTATTATCAGCAGTTATCCTACTTGCTTGTTTATCAACTTCAATCGGTCTATTAACTGCATCATCACAATTTTTCACAAAGATTTTCCCTAAAATTTCGTATACAGGTTTTGTATTTATTTTCGGGATTTTTAGTACGGTCATTTCAAACTTTGGTTTAGCACAACTTATTTCAATCTCTCTACCAGTGCTTTTAGCAATCTACCCGATTGCAATCGTGTTAATGTGCTTAGCTTTAGTCGATAAATTCTTCAATGGCGCACCAATTGTTTACACAGTTGCATTAATCGCTACTGCACTAGTTAGTATATATGATGGTCTAAAAGCTGCTAAAATTGAAATCCCTGCTTACGAGGACTTATTAAGTCACTTACCTCTTTATGCAGAAGGTATTGGTTGGTTAGTCCCTGCAATCGTCTGTACTGTGATCGGATGGATTATTTCACTATTTACAAAAAAATAAGATTTTGTACTTATACAGCGACCAGAGCGAATTGCTCTGGTCGTTTTTTCGTTATTATCATACTATTCACATCCTATTTTGATAATAAAATATTTTCTGTATTATAAATTTTCTTTCAAAAGCTTGAATCTATCTCGGATTGTGATATGTTATATAAGCTATTGATATAGATTAAGATTTTGATAAGATAAAGGGGTGTGAAGCAAATGGAGTGGTTTGAAGGTATTTCTTCTATATTACTCATATTGCTAGTTGTTTTAGTTATTATTCCAATAATTACTGTGGTCTTCTTATATTTCTTTGACCGCACTCAAAAGCAACATGCTATTTTAAGAAACTTTCCTATTTTAGGAAGAATGCGATATATTCTTGAAAAGATCGGTCCTGAATTCCGTCAGTATTTATTTGACGATGACCATTCAGGTAAGCCTTTCAATCGTGAAGATTTTTTACATATTGTATTACCTGGGAAATATCTAGGTAACGTAATCGGCTTCGGTTCAAAACGTGATTTTGATGATGCTGGATTTTACATTCGTAATGCGATGTTTACGAAACAAGTTGATGAATTGCATGTAGATGCAGAGGAACGTATTCATACAAAGAAATATGTAATGGATGCTGATAATCTATTTTCACGGAAAGAACATACAGAAGAGGTTGATGTAAATCCGTGGTTATTGGCGGAGGATGACGCCATTGTTATCGGTCCTAATTGCAATGAGCCTTTCCATGTTCGTAGCTTAGTCGGTCAATCTGCCATGAGTTATGGTGCGCTTGGTAAAAATGCTATCACTGCCCTGTCCAAAGGGATTGGTATGGCACAAGGTTCTTGGATGAACACTGGTGAAGGTGGTATTTCTGAACACCATCTAGCGGGTAAAACGGATTTAATTTCTCAAATTGGATCTGGCCTCTTTGGTTATCGTACAAAAGAAGGCGAATTTAGTTGGGATATGCTTGCCGAAAAAGCTGCCATGCCTCATGTAAAAGCATTTGAATTGAAGTTGGCACAAGGTGCTAAAACACGTGGTGGTCACGTTGAAGCGGAAAAGGTAACAGATGAAATTGCTAAAATCCGTAATATCGAACCACATGTCACGATCAATAGCCCAAACCGCTTCCGACAATTTGATGACTTCCCTACTCTATTTGATTTCATCGAAAAAATTAGAGAACATGGCGGTCTTCCTGTAGGTATTAAAATTGTTGTCGGCAGCCCACAAGATGCAGATGACTTAGCCATTTATATGAAGGAATCTGGCAAAGGTCCTGATTTCATTTCTATTGATGGCGCTGAAGGTGGTACAGGTGCCACATACCAAGATTTAGCTGACGGTGTTGGCTTACCCATCCACTCAGGCTTAGTCTTATTACAGGATGCTTTAGTTCGCCACGGCGTACGTGATCGCGTGAAGATCATTGCATCTGGAAAAATCATTACGCCTGACCGTGCAGCTGTTATGCTCGCATTAGGTGCTGATTTAATAAACATCGCACGTGGCTTTATGATTTCTGTTGGCTGCATTATGGCGCAACGTTGTCATTCAAATGATTGCCCTGCTGGCGTTGCAACAACGAATCCGAAGTTGCAAAATGGACTTATCATTGATGAGAAGAAATACCGTGTCACAAACTATATCGTCTCTATGCGCGAAGGTCTTTTCCGCGTAGCCGCTGCAGCTGGACTTGACTCTCCAACGAAATTGAGTAGCGAGCATATTGTTTATAAAGATGCGTATGGTCGAGTATTCTCTGTTGAGGATTTGGAAAAGAAATAATTTAATGTTTTAGAGGAAGCATTTCGCTGTGGCGAAATGCTTTTTTTAATGGAAAGAATCTTTTAGATTGGACTTGGTCATCTCGAGGGGATATCTCAGTTGAAATTTGAGAGTAATTTGAAGGAGACGGAAGTTTACTGGCAACTTTGGATGGTTTACTGGCAACTTTGGGGACTTTACTGGCAACTTTATCGATTTTACTGGCAACTCTCTTCAAAATAATAGGGGTATACTACATCAAAACACTATATTGGTAAGACATATTTGGCATATCGGTACTTCCCCGATTTTTGCGAACTATATTCCATTAAAATTCTTTTCGCTAGGTCTACATTATCAATTTGTAAAAAATGTCTACATTCTTTATTTGAAATCGTTGAATCTATTAACCAGGCATATTCTCGTAAAGTTTGTTTATGCGCATCTCGACTTTCTTCACCACATTTATGACAACGCCATCTTCCATAAGCTCTCTGCATTCCGACATCACCACACACTTCACATATTACACCCGTTTTAATATGATCCATTTCAATTTTATAACGCTGACATAGTGGATAGGGATGATAATGACGATGCTTTGCTAATAGAAAATTTTTCATCGCTTTTAATTCTTTCACTGTTAGTATCGATTCTTTTACTTTCATATTATGCAAAAATGAGCAGATTTCGTTGCGTAGCAGTACTTTTGTTTTCACAGAGGTTTCCTTGATGTAGCTGCTTGCGAATGCGAAGACAACTGCCCCGTGCACTGGTATGATTAGACCTTGCTCTTGGAATAGTTGCTTCATTTGATGTGTATATTCTTCTAGTTGGGCTTCTGGGCTATTGAATGAGTGGATTTCTCCATTTTCTAAAGTGCGGATCAGCTGTTGCGGATTTTGCCTCAGTTCAATGGCACCGCGTATATTCTTCACTTCGAAGATCATGATGTAGTATGGGGTGATGATGAGTGTATCAATCTGGATGTGGGATTCAATGTAGAGGTTTAGGTTATGAAATATGTAATGCTCGTAAGGCAGATTCAGTCCGTCCAATTTAAACATGATGACTTCTTCACCTTTGTCGCCCGCTTCAATACGACCGATTTCATCTTGAATATAAAGATATTGTGGATGAGATTGAGAGAGTCTATATACTAGTGATTTCAACGCTTGTAAATGGGCTGTCTTTTCATATTTTTTGATAATCAGTTGTCAGCACCTCCTTGTCATTAGGATACCATTTCTATATTTAATTTTATATATTTCTCCTCAAATTAGTGTTTCGAGCGATTTCTCTATTAATTTCATGAGATTTAGGTTTATTTTTGGTACAAAAAAGGCCGCTCAATTGGCGGCCTTTCATCTTCAATATTAATCGATTTGTGACATTTCTATTAGAGCTACGCGTTCAACTGCTTCAGTAACCGCTTTGTGGACATTTGGATCTAACGGATGCGGAACTAGATCACCGTTTCGTGTTGCATCCACAATCGCGTTAGCTGCTGCTAAAAGCATTGGGTATGTGATTTTTTTGACGTTGGCGTTTAGTGCGCCGCGGAAAATGCCTGGGAATCCTAGAACGTTGTTAACAAGGCGTCCATCAGCTGCATAGGCTGCCCCTGCTGCAATGGCATCTTCTGGTGTAATTTCAGGATAAGGATTAGACAGTGCCAAAATGATTTGTCCTTCACGCACCATAGAAGGTTGAATCAAACCCGATACCCCCGTTGTTGCAATGACGATATCGCATTGTGCCATTATTTCTTCGACTGATCCTACAACCGTGCCACCAAAACTACGTAAACGGGATAAAGCGCTTTCTTGTCGATCAGTTCCACATACTTCTTTGACGCCATAAGCCATTAACATACGACAAATAGCTAGTCCTGCTGCCCCTAGACCAATTTGGCCGACGACAGCGTCTTTTAAATCGACATTTGCATAACGACATGCTGATAGAACTGCCGCTAATGTAACAACAGCCGTGCCATGCTGATCATCGTGCATAACTGGAATTGGTAATTCGGCTTTTAGACGCTCTTCAATTTCGAAGCAATGTGGTGAACCGATATCTTCTAATAAAATACCACCAAAACCTTGTGCAATATGTTTTATAGTTTCAACTACTTCATCAGGGTTGCTTGTATCCAGTAAAATTGGAATACCGCTAATACCAACGAATTGATCGAAAAGAACAGCTTTTCCTTCCATAACAGGCATACCTGCAACTGGTCCGATATTGCCTAAACCTAAAATGGCTGTACCGTCTGTTATAATTGCAACCGTATTACCAATACTTGTGAAGTAATGTGCTTTTTCAGGAGACCGTTGAATTTCTTGGCAAACATTTGCCACACCAGGTGTGTAAATACGACGAAGATCGCTTAGTGAACGAACGTCGATACGACTTTTCATCTGAATTTTGCCGCCTTCATGTGCTTTCATCACGTCGTCAGACACAGCACGCACGTGAATATTTTCGGCGATATTATTGATAGCCTCTACAATCTGGTCGAGCTGAGCAATATTTTCACATGTACATGAAATATCACGAATTGTTGACAAAGTGCCGATTTTCATTGTTTTAATATCGCCAATGTCACCGCCAATTGTACCGATCGCATTTGCAACCTTTGCTAAATTGCCAGGTACGGACGGAGTTTCAACTATTAGATTACGAATAATATTTTGAACGCTCATTTCTTTCCCTCCAAAATTCCAAACCGTTTTGTAAATATGGAACTAATTTTACTACTCTATATAGCTAACGTAAATACATTTCGGCATTAAAGTTACAAAATAGTCTAAATTATACGTCAATTTAATACATTTGAGGTGTTTTATTGGTAACTTTTTAAGTTTTACTGGCAACTCCCCAAAAATACATATAGAGATATAGAATACATGGTAAATCAAAAAACAGCAACCCCTCAATGTCTGGAAGGATTGCTGCTCTTCGATTAAATAACATCAGAGTAGTTCTGCGGAATATTTTCATTCCAATTTTAGCGCATCAGAATACTACTTTATTCTTTTCCCCTTCAACATCTTTTTTTCTCGTATTTTCCTCATAATTCGATCTTTACGTTTTTTAATGCCCCCCTTTGTGATTCCCTCCATATCTGCTAGTTCTTCTAGAGTGTAGCCTTCTATATATACTAAAATGAGAAGCTGTAAATCTTTTGGAGGAAGTTCTTCTAAAATATCATCTAGAATGTGTGTATCGGGCTTTTCTACATGCTGGTTTGTTGTTAGTACTTCGAGTATATCTGACTCGGATGGTACACTTCGTTCTTCATTGCGCATTTCCTTTTTCAACTCGTCGAGAACAGCACCTTGGATACAGCGATAGGCATATGGCGCAAAGTCACCGCGACCGTGGTCATATTTTGTCCAAGCGTGCCATAATCCGATGCGTGCTGCTTGTCTATATTGTTCGTGATTTCTATAAATACGGCATCTGTTCATAACACTAGTAATCATTGGTTCAAATTGCGATAGTACGATATCAAATTGATCCATTTGCTGGCCTTTCTAGTTGTGCACAACGCATTGTATTCCCGGGTAATGTTATCGTAATCGGAAGTACATTTTTTGACGAATAGATATATTTGAAGTTTAATGAGCTAAAGTTGATGTTTGATTTAGGGGTAAACCCATTTAATATTCATAATATTTGGAAAATATTCATAATTTCATATTGCTTTTGGCACACTATTTTCGTATGATGGATGAAAATGCGAGGTGTTTGATGATGTTCGATAAGAATTTAAATTTAATCACTACCCACTCAATCGTATTACTTCCTGTATTTGATGGTGATATGAAGTCGAAGGTTTTGACTAAAGATGGATATTTATTCTCGACTTTCACACCTATACAACTACTCAGAAATGCTTGTATTCGTAATGGCTCAACTCTTGAAGGTCGGATCGATGCGGCAAACGAGCTGCTCGGCTATTCAAAAAAGCTACCTCTTTATATTGGCGAAGGCATTTATGCATTTCCGACACGATCCCCATATCATCCTGAGTGCATATGGGTGTTTTATCATAATTTCCAATATTGGGCATATAGTAAAGGACAGACCATGCTTCAGTTTGAAAATGACGAAACGATTATTTTGGATATTTCCTTACATACGTTCATAACACAAAAACAGCGCTTAGCCTCTATTATTTTGTCTTTAGGTTTTAATAAACAACAAAAACTGATTCGTAGAAAATAATACAGAAAAAGCTCTCTTATTTCGTTATAAAAGTGGGCTTTTTATTTATATAAAAAATGGAATACTTTAAAAAGCACGCTTCTATTAGCGTAAATTCCTCCTATCTCCTACACATCTTTTACCATTATCCAAGTAGTAGCTACCCTTTCTAAAGAGTAATATAAGAAATCACACCCTCCAATGGGGACCTTCGAAGTCTGACCGAATCTTTAAGCAATGAGATAAAACACTTTAAATCATTAGCACTATTATTATAGAAGAAAAACTATCAAGAGCGATTATTGTAATGTTTTTCATAGGCATTTTACAAAGGATAGATACTGAAAATTGGTTGTCTATGATAATTTTTACCATACTATTTGAGATTGTAGCTCTGATATTTTGCTTTGTTATTTATCTGAATATACTTGTCCTCTTATAGAATTCTTTTCTATTAAGCTGCGCTGAAAAACCAATTAAATGGAAATATTTTGTATAACGCTGTCGTCTTATGAGAGAGCATAACTCAGCGTAATTGACGACACATTTCGTGTTTATATAGAGAATAGTCGAATTTTCTGTAACTGGAGGAAGAAAAGTGGAAAGTAGTGAACAAAAGAGGAAGAAGAGAAAATGGCCCTGGATTATTGGAGTATTCTTAGTGATGATAATTGGGTATATGTGGAGTGTATATTCAAATCTATCAACGAATATACACGAAATGCATGAGGAGATAGATAGGGGAAAATCAGATTTGCGTGAAGAACAAGTGGATTTAAATAAAAAAGAGCCATTCTCTATTTTGCTATTGGGGGTGGATCAACGCGAGAATGATAAAGGTCGGTCTGATACGATAATCGTGCTCACTGTAAACCCTGAGATGGAAAGTACAAAAATGGTGAGTATTCCTCGTGATACGTATACGAAAATTGTTGGTCATGGGACGACGGACAAGCTGAATCATGCCTATGCATTTGGTGGTATCGAAATGTCGATGGCTTCTGTAGAAAATTTACTTGGTATTCCAATTGACTATGTGACGGAAGTAAATATGGAAGGTTTCCAAGATATTGTTGATGCTGTTGGAGGCATAACAGTGAAAAGTCCACTCGCGTTTAAAGAGGAAGGCTATAGCTTTCCTAAAGGTAAGGTAAAGCTAGACGGTGAAAAGGCTCTTGCATATGTACGCATGAGGAAAGAAGATCCTAATGGTGATTTTGGTCGCCAAGAACGACAAAAACAAGTCGTTCAGGCAATTTTAGATAAAGGAATATCTGTCAGTAGTTTATGGAAATACAAAGATATTTTCAATGCACTTGGTAACAATATTTCAACAAATTTAACCTTTAATGAAATGATGGAGTTACAAAAAAATCAGAAAAGCGCAATTGGTTCGATTGAGCAGCTCTATTTCAAAGACGGACAAGGTCAAACGATGAATAGCATCTGGTATTATATTATGAATAAGGAAGAGCTGTCAGATATATCAGCTGCATTAAAAACTCATTTAAATTTAAAATGAAAGAATTTATATCTTTAGCTCTAGTTAATCTTCATTTCATTATAAACAATATTTCAATATAGCAATATTAACCCTATCAAATACTATTGATAGGGTTTTTCTAGTTCGAACGAACCATAACTTTTGAATCTATTAGACTTTAAATTATATTTCACTATCAAATTAACCCTTTTTGGTAATTTCATTGTTTTCCGTGATATTTTTCAATAGAATGAGGGTACACATTACATGGATGACAATTTGAAATACAACGAGGAGTGATTTTTGTGAAAAAAGCTGCCTATTCAGTTCTGGCTACAGGTGCTCTCACACTTTTTTTAAATGGCCAAACAACAGAAGCAAGCTCAAATACTTATACGGTGAAAAGCGGTGATTCTTTATATACAATCGCGCTTAAGCACAGTACAACAGTTGCACAACTGAAAAAATCAAACAGTTTAACATCAAATGTTATATATCCGAACCAAAAATTAAAATTATCAGGAAAAGCTACGGCACAAAATTCGACTACAACATCTAATTCTGTTACCCCACATTCAGTAAAAAAGCCAGTTAAAACGGCTTCGTATAAAGTAAAAAAAGGTGACACTTTATCAAAGATTTCAACAAAATATAATGTATCTGTGAGCGCTATCCAAAAAACAAATAACATCAAGGATCATCTTATATATATAGGTCAAACGATTAAGCTTCCAACATCTTCTTCGACTACCGGCGACACCTCTACGAATGTTAATGCATCAAAGCCGGTAACAGCGGAAAAACCATCGACTCCAACAAATGTCGATGCTGCTTCGCATAAAGTTGTAGCTGGTGATACTTTATCTGGCATTGCTTATAGATATGGCATTACAATTACACAATTGAAGTCATGGAATAGCTTAACTTCTGATATAATTCGTGTTGGACAGACGTTGAAGGTCAAAAATAGCTCACCCTCAACTCCCCAACAAGATAAAGAAAATACAACAAACGTTTCTAAACCTACAACACCTACCGTTTCACCAAACCAGATTAAACAATCAGTTGTTACACTAGGTTTGTCTTTACAAAATACGCCTTATATTTGGGGTGGACAAACTACAGCAGGATTCGATTGTAGTGGTTTCATTCATTATGTATTTAATAATGCAGGCCTTTCAATGACACGTACTAATGCTGCAGGTTACGAAGCTAGATCTTATTATATTAATACGCCGCAAGTTGGCGATCTCGTATTTTTCCGTGATACTTATCAAACTGGTATTTCTCACTTAGGTATTTATATTGGTAACGGCCAATTCGTACATGCTGGTGGTACGCATGTACAAGTTTCTTCTATCAACGAATCTTATTGGGCACAACATTTTGATAGTTATAAACGTTTCTATTCATTAGACTAATGATATGAGCACTCAAACTCTTCGCAAATTGCGGAGAGTTTTTTTATATTACAGAAATAACCTATCTTGAAAAAACTCGAACATTTTAATAATGATATATTTCAAGAAAGCTGAGTTTTGTAACATTATGTTACGAGTATTTCAAATAACACTCGAATTATCAGAATTATCAAGTCCGAATTTCTCTTAAAATAAAAGCATCTCTATTTAAGTCAATGGGATTATCTAATTCCAGCTGATTTTACTCATACAAAGACTTAAATTTCACATATATATAGAACTTTTCTCTCACTTTTGTTACATAACTGTAATATAACTGTAAACGAAATGGCGTTGTGTTTCTTTTCTGAGTTCTATAAAGTATTACTTAGCTAAACAAACTAAAATTCAAAACAATCATTGCACATTATATACAAAAAATATTGTTGAAAAGTTGGAGGACTAATTGATGAATAAGAAAGCATTATTGACAGCAATCGCATCAAGTACATTTGCTTTAACACTTACGTTCGGAAGTGCAAAAGCTGCTGAAAACGACAACAACACAAATGAAGAAACAACAGTTGAGGCAAATCAAGTTGAAAAACCAACTGCTATCAAAGTTAAGAGTAATTTCAAAACAACAGCAAGCTTAAACCTACGTACTAGTGCTTCAACAAACTCAAAAGTTAAAACATCTGTTGCCGAAGGAACTGTTGTAAGTGCTTCATACAAAAAAACTATTGCCAATAAAACTTGGTACCTAGTAACTGTAAATGGTAAAAAAGGTTGGATGTCTGGTGATTACCTTTCAAAAACATCTAAAAAAGTAACAAAAATTTCTTCAAACAATGCTTCTGGGAACGCGATTGTGGATCAAGCTGTTAAATATCTTGGTACACCATACCGTTATGGTGGTACTACTACTGCCGGATTCGACTGCAGTGGTTTTACTCAATACGTATTCCAACAACAAGGTAAATCCATCACACGTACAAGTCGTTCACAACGCAGTGAAACTAGATATACAAGCAACCCGGAAGCTGGCGATTTAGTATTCTTCAACGCTGGTGGTGGCTCAATCACTCACGTAGCGATCTACATGGGCGACGGCAAAATTGTACATGCTTCTGGTAGCCAAGTTCAAGTCCAAGCTATCAACAATGGATATTGGAACACAATTTTGCACAGCTACGGTACATTTAACTAATTCTATTAAAATATAACGAGATAAGAACCTCTAAGTAATGGACTTTTAAGAAAAAGACCTTTACTTGGGGGTTTTTGTGCTTAATTGACGTTACATGTCTATTCTCGATGGCGGAGAGTTACAGAGCTTAGCTCCTATATTGTTACCTGAGTGTGTTCATATGTTTACATAGGAAGTATTTATAGTATAAAAAACCTCGAGCTTTGTTGGCTCGAGGTTTTGATATTTATTTTATTGATTCCACCGGTTCTTTTTTTGCTGGTGTGTCTGTATCTTTTGTTCCTGTTCCCTGCGTTTCTACTGGTACGTCGTCTTCTTCATCTGGTTCTTCAACATCTGTAGGCGGGGTGATTTCATCTTTGTCTTCATTTTTGTCACCTGTTCCAGATGTAGGTTGATCCGTTTTTGATGATAGGATATCAATTTTCGTGATTTGGTAATCTCCATAATCATCAATAACGATTGTGTATTGAATTGATTGTTTTATTGTTCTTTGTACACCTGTTTTTGCGTCTTTGTAAGTATATATTGAGTTGACGTTTGCTGTTGCGTATTCATCATGGATGTTCACTGTACCAACTGTATATTTCAAGTCTTGGTATTTTTTATCTTTTGATGAATAGTCTGCTATGAGTTCTTTTGCTGTTGTTGCTGCACTACTGTTTGGTAATAAGTATGTTTCGTAGTAGTTTTTGTTTTTATCTTTGATAGCGTATGGGAATAGTTCATAGTAGCCATCAATATAGTCTTTAATTAATTTCTTGTCTAAATAAGCGTCTTTCTTATGATCGTAATCTTCATCATCATCCAGTTTAATTTCTACTTCTTTGTTAGCCCATTGCGAGATAAGCTGCATAATAGAATAGACCGGAATAGCGTAACCAATTTCGGGTTGATCCGTTAAAATGATTGAGTTAATGCCGATAACATTACCAGTTCTCGCATTGACAAGCGGACCACCACTTGAACCTCGATCAAGTCGTGCTGTGATTTCATAGAGATTTGAATAAGTATATTCATCTGTGAAACTTGCGCCAATGCTACTGATTTCACCTTCAGTCGATGTACCGCCCTTATTATTCGGACTTCCGATAGCGATAACTGGCGTTTTTACATTTACTTTTGCTGTATCAAGTACAAGTGGGTCTTTGCCTTGCAAGCCAGGAACACGAATAAGTGCGATATCTGTCTTTTCAGAAATGCCAATGACTTGACCTTGAAATTCTTGACCGTGCTCATTTGATACGAAGACATAGGATGCGTCTTTTACGACATGGGCATTTGTAATGATGTCCCCTTTTCTGTTGAAAAGGAAGCCTGATCCCTGCTGTAAGTCAGTGTACACAGTGTATACTTGCGTTTTTGCGTTAGCAATAATGGCTGAAGTATCGTTTTTGGGCATCGTAATATCTGTTGAATCTTCGTTAGTCGTGCTTCCATCAATACCCTTTGTCACTGTTCCTTCTTGTTGATCCGTCTTAATATCATCTTCATCATCTTCTGGTTCTTCATTTTTCGTTGTCTTTTGGACCTCTTGGACTTTGACATCGGGAACGTCTGTAGCCTCATCATTTTTCGTGAGGAGTGTGTATATTCCGGCAATAACTGCTATGATTAAAATAACGGAAGCCGCTACACGCTTAAAGGATGTTTTTTTCGGTTTATATCTTCTATTATCGTCCACTTTACATCCACTTCCTGTCTGCATAAATTCCTTACTATAATAGACGGATGAACTACATCTAAAGTTTCAAAATATGTAGCATTCATCTTTAACAAAGTTTATCATAGCACAATCTTTTAAAAATGGAATTAGAAAGGATGATTTTTTTGAGAAAATTTCTATTATTATGTTGTACCCTCTTTTTACTCAGTGCATGCTCAGTTTCTGAAAAATATCAAAAGATTCCTTCGAATGAAACTGTAGATGAAAAGAAGCCTGAAAAAGTTGAACAAAAAGCTCCCGTCACAAAAGATAAGAAGATTTCCGTAGCCATGATTGGGGATGTGCTATTGCACGAGCAACTATTGCATTATAAAGATTACTCCCCTTCTTTTGCTGCAGTTGAAGATGATTTACAGAGCTATGACTTTCTACTTGCCAATCAGGAATCCATGCCAGTAGGAAAAGCCTTTGGACTCTCCGGCTACCCTAAATTTGCAAGTCCTGACTATATTGTTCGCGATTTAAAGGAAGCTGGGGTCGATTTCTTAACAGTCGCAAATAATCATACATTAGATCACGGTGAAAAGGGTGTCCTAGCTGCACTAAAAAATATCGAATCATACGGGTTGCCTTATGTAGGTGCTTATAAATCGGCCAAAGATCAGCAAAAGATGCGCATTGTCGATGTTAAAGGTATCAAGATCGGTATTTTAGCTTATACATATGGGACAAATGGGAATGAAACGCCACCTGGAAAAGAATATTTGGTCAATCGCATCGATCTGAATGTCATTCAGAAAGATATTAAAGAAATTCGCCCTAACTGTGATGTAGTCATCGTCAATATGCATTGGGGTATTGAATACCAATCTAAACCAAATGCCAAGCAAAAACAAATGGCAAAAGCCATTTCTAACGCAGGTGCAGATATTATTTTTGGCAATCACCCTCACGTTCTTCAACCCTATGAGAATATCGTTGCAAACGACGGTCGGAAAACACATGTGTTCTACTCGTTAGGTAATTTCTTTGCTGCCCAACAAGATAAGTTAACCTATGTTGGCGGAATCGCCTCTTTGGAAGTAGTAAAAGATGCGGCAGGTACTATTCAGGTCGATTCACCTCGGCTTATTCCAACTGCCATTATAGAGAAGAACGGGGTTTATTTTGTAGAACATTTGAAAGATGTAGAGAAACAGGCTGTGAGATCTGTTGATTGGGTTAAAGATACAGTCGGACTTGATGAGTAGGAATTGAATGGCGCCGGTGCGCTTAGTACAGGTTGTTAGTATATAATAGAAGAAACTCTTCAAAAGAAAGGTTTTATATATGAAGAAAATAAGTATTTTATCGATTCCCATTGCGGATACAACTAAAAAAGAATTTGTAAATACAGTAACAAAACAAAATGGACAAGCTTGGATTGTAACAGCGAATCCTGAAATTATTATGCTAGCTAAGGAGCTCCCTCATTATAAGAATTTGCTACTCGATGCTGATTATGTAGTAGCTGATGGTATCGGCGTTGTGATTGGTTCTAAATTGCTCGGGCACCCCTTGAAAGAACGCATCCCTGGATATGAATTGGTGCACGAGTTTTTAGCCGTTGCAAGTGCTGTTGGGGTGCACAAGGGGCAGAGTGCTGAAGCTGATAGTGCTAACAACAGACAAAGCACTCATAGCAATTCTCAGGCGATCGGGGCGCGCAATAAAATTTTCATGTATGGTGGTAAGCCTGGTATTGCTGCCAAAGCAGCGGAGATGGCTAAAGCACAGTACGCCAATATAGATATAGTTGGTGTTGCTGATGGATATGGCGGAGATGGTAACGGAGATGAAGTTGCTGCGAAGGCAGCAGCTCTAACACCGGACTATGTTTTCGTAGCATTAGGTGCTCCAAAGCAGGAAGAGTGGATTGCCGCACATCGCGATCAGTTTCCCTATGCAATACTAATGGGCGTAGGTGGCAGCTTCGATATACTATCTGGCAATATAAATCGTGCCCCGGATATTTTTCTTAAGCTCAATTTGGAGTGGTTCCATCGCTTAGTTACACAACCGACACGTTTGATCAGGATGTTAAAAATTCCGCAATTCTTACTTGCTGTTCTTAAGACTCGCCGGAAATGATTTGGAAAGCCGCCTAATTGGGCGGCTTTTTGAGTGTTTAGAGATTGGGGATTGTTGCGGAAGTTGGAGTGTTTGTTGCGCAAGTTGACCTGTTTGTTGCGGATCTCCCCTTGTTTGTTGCGCAAATACCACTGTTTGTTATTATTCTGAATATTCATATCCTTAAAAGTTAATATTCTTTCATATTAGGCATAAAAAAACCAGCTACTGCTGGTTTTAGTTTTTGAAAAGGGGTTGGATGTAATCATATTGGTACATTCGGGATTTCGTGTTCCCTATTGATTTGAGATTCATATTTTTTAATAGTCTTGATACGATATATTTATCTTCAATTTTTAAATAATGCCTACATTCTCGATTGGTCATTGTTGGTTTAAATAAGTAAAACCAATCAAGTAGTGCTTGCTGGAGTATATCTTTTTTAGAAGCTCCGCATCTTATACATTTTTGATTTTTTCTTATTGAGTACTCAATCTGCATTCCACAGAAACATATAATGCCTGGTAATAGATTTTCTGGTTGTAGATTGTATTTATTGCATAACGGGAAAGGGTTGTATGGTTTTATTTGCGACTGGAGTTTGACACAAAGTTTGTGGAATTCTTCACTGTTTAGTTGGTGCGGGAGAACGTTGAGCTGTTCGAGAAAGATGGGGATTTCCTTGTTGAACAGTAGTTGTACTTTTTTGGGGCTTTTTTTGATAAATGTGTTACTGTTTGGCATGGCAATTTTGTAGTAAATAGGTAGATCAATATTATTCTTTTGTAGCCAATATTTTAGACTGCTTGCCATACGAATTATTTGGCTTTGTGGACAATCATATATACGCTTTTTTCCGTCTACTATTTGAATTAATTGAAATGGATTTTCATGAAAACGCAATATACCGCGCATGTTTTTGACTTCAAAAATACAGATGTAGCTTGGGGTTATGATGAGTGAGTCTATTTGAATAAAACGATATTTAGAGACTTGTAATTCGGCATTTGGAAAATAGACGATTGGCAATTGAAAGTGCGTTTCTTGGATGAAATGATCGACGCGCAATTCGCCCTTATAGCCAGCTTGGATGCGATCGATATCTTGCCGGATGCTGTTGATAACTTGATGATTTGTACTAGATATTCCGTGAAGCAATCGATTGAGAGCTTGGATTTGCGGAGGTTCACTTCTTATTTTTAGTATGTTCTTCACTCCTTTTTTATTCTGATTAGATAGAATCTATCATAGTATGGCAATTTTTACAATAGTGTTGAGTGATTGTTGCGCAATTCAGGCTGATTGTTGCGGATCTCCCGTCGTTTGTTGCGCTCCTAGCCCCATTTGTTGCGCAAGTAGTCTCCTTTGTTATTATTCTAAATATTCACGTCCTCCTACCACCTCTTTTTAGGCACTAAAAAAACCGCTCGGATGGCGGTTTTTTATTTTTATATTTAATAGTGCGTACTTTGCTTTCTAATTTACCTTTTTGAGTGTTGGAAACTTTGTTGATGTGACTGTTTCACACTCATGGAACTAGTTTTTAGCGCTTTGTTGTTTTCGGCTTTTTGATTGTGACTTTTTTGCCGGATTTGTTTTTTACATTTTTTGAATCGAATTTTATTTGTACATTATATTTGTGATGATAGTTATATTTTGCTGCGTCTACTTTTACCCAAGCATTTAGTTTAGTAGTAATATCTTTTGCTTCAAATTGGACTACTTTTTCTTTTTTCTTTTTGTTGGTGCTGATTGTTTTTGGTTTCGTTAGTTTACCGTTTGTATTTACTTTAAGCCCCGTAATCCAATCGCTGTTTTTTAAGGTAATTTGGACATACTGTTTACCATTTTTGACAACTAGCTTGGCAGTTGGGTTGACATACGTATTCATGACCGATGATTTGCTTGTACCATCCGTTAGAAATTGAATCGGCACCGTATATTGCCCTTGTTTAATTGCATTCAATGTCGTTGTTGTCGCTGCTTGTGCTTGAGGTGTAGCTATAGAAGCTGCACTAAAGATTAACGCGATTATTAGTGCGATTTTGACTAATTGTTTCATAGTTGTTCCTCCTTTTCATAAAAAAATATATGCCGCCTTGGTAGACGGCATATACGGGATTATTTTTCTTTAGAGAATGATTTTGTAACAGTTGTGCTTTCAAGTTTTTTTGCTTGGATAACGCTAATTTTTACTTTGCCAGCTTTTTTACCAAGGTTTAGTTTTGAAATTTTTAATGTTTTTGATGATGCCGTTTTCCCTTTAATTGTCTTACCTTTTACATTATAGACAACGACTTTATCGCCTTTTTTTAGGTTTTTCACAGTGATTGTATCATTTGCACCTTTTGCATTTGTCACAGTGATATTTGATGTTTTTAGTTTTGTAGACTTAGCAACTGCTTTTACTGCTGCTGATTTGTAGCTTGAAATATTATAGCCTTTAGCTTGTGCTGTTACATAAATTGTTGTCTTTTTATCGCCTAGTTTTACACCACCGAAAGTAACTTCAGTGCTTGTAGCAGTTGCTGTTTTAAGTACTTTTTTATCAGCATTATAGATTTTCACTACATCACCCTTTGCTACTCCTGTAACGACAACTTTGTCATATTTTGAGTTTGCATGGTTTGTCGTAGTAATTTTTAGGCTACGTTCTGTTTTTTCTGCATTATATTCAGCAGATTTTACTGTCGACACATCTTTCCCTTCAGATTTAACAGTGTAATAAAGCGTGCCACCTGTCGAAGAAAGGTTTAATTTTTCGATTGTGCCGTTACCTGTTTTAGTACCAATTTCATTTTTCGCATCTTTATCAGAGTAGATTTTCACGATGTCTGTGTCTGCAACACCAGAAATTTCAATTTTATCTGTTGACCCCTTGGCATTCGTCACTTTTAGAACAGCCGAGTTTGTAGAAGGAGCTAGTACATCTTCTACTGTTTCTGGATCAATGATACTACTGTCTAGTTTATATGAAGCCGTGTCGAATTTTAGATCAAGTTTATGTTCTGTATCATACACACCAGGTACAACTACATGTAGAGCTGTTGCTAACTTGTCTTTTGTTTCAGAAATAGGGAATTTTACAACACGTTCGTCTTTAAGAGCATTCGTGCTGACTACTTCTGATTCTGTTAACACTTCATTTTGTACCGTTTTAAAGCCTTTAATCATAGAGCTTCCCATAAGTGTTAAGTAAGCATACTTTTGATTTTTTTCTACTTTAATGACAACTTGTGAGTTAGCATATTTCTTCATATTTGTTGATTCTAGCCCAGTTTTTTGATCGTAAAAAGCTGAATTGATAGAGTAAAGTCCATCTGCTACCACAGACTTAATATTAGCTGTATCAAATGCGATTTGGAATGGATACACTACATCGTGCACACCATTCGGAGTTGACATGACAATATGAACTTTTGTATCAATTTTTGCAGCCAAGTCTGTTACTTCAAGTTTATAAACTAAATCGCTTACTTTTTCTAGCTTTTTAAAATCTGCATCTGTTGCTTGCTTTACTAAAAACTCTTTAATGCCTTCTTCAGAAAGGAATGTAATTTCAACATATTTTTTGTCGTTTTGAACAGTTAATTTTGCTGTTTTACTAACGTTACGATCCATATGCGCTGATGCTGCACCTTTGTAAAGAAATTCAAACGGGATTTTGTATTCGCCATCCGCTATTTTGCCAGCTGTATTTTCAGTTAAATTAGTTGTAACCCCTGTGTTGTCCGCAGCTAATGCCTCTGGTGTTGCTATTGCTACCGTTCCTAGTAATAATGGTATAGCTAATGCTAACTTCGCTATGTAAGTAGATTTATAATTCATTTTGACTCCTCCTAAGTGAATTTATGGATATATCGTACCAACTAATGTTTAGGTTGTAAAGCTTATTTTGAGAATTATTCTCAATTAAATGAAATAAATTAATATGCCTCTTATTTTATTCACCGTTTCGACATACAAAAAGCGAATAAAATGGGTATAATTGGATTTAATTATTAAATAATTTAACCGAGTTTTCTTTTAGTGAATTTTTTCCTTTTTTCTTTTTCGATTAAAGTAATGCCACGAGCTTTTATTTAAATCTTTCCCCCCTGTAGTATCTTTCACTACATTGAATTTCCGATTAAAAGTGCTCACGTTAGTCGCTTTCTGATTCCATATATAACGGCAAACTAAAATCCCCTAATCCAAAGATTGTTCAAACTAACATGTTGGTTTGGATGACTATCACCGATTATTTACTGAAACATTGTGCTTATAGTTATAAATACATACTCTTTTGGAAAGTATGTATTTATAACTGAAAGAAGGCTGATAAATTATGATTAAGAAGTTTTTCGCCATTTTACTAATAAGTTCGATATCTTTTCTCGCTGGATCGTATTATACATTGAATAATCCCCCCACTAACCCCCTTGATTGGAATAATAAATCTATTTTCCAAGATAGTGTTGAATTATTTTCTGTTCTACCCCAAAACCTTGAAATAGCATTTGATGAGTTAAAAATTATCTTATCCGACTCTATAGACTTCGTTGATGATAAGATTGCAAACTTACTAAATCAAGGGAATGGTGGAGTCAAAAACGATATAGTGGACAATCAAAATGACAACCAAAATCTTTTATTTGAACCTGCCGATGAGTTACAAAATGTAAATCTTGATTATTATTTTGAAAGAAATAAAGAAATTGTAAGTGAAGAATAATTATTAGTTTTGGGGGACCACACCGATTAATTAAACGATTTGGAAAGCCGCCTATTTTGCGGCTTTTTGAGTGTTTATGGGTTGGTTTGAAGGATTGTTGATCAAAGTACGCTGTTTATTACCAAACTCACCCTTCTTGTTGCTAATGTGAATATTTACGTCTTAAATTAGGAGCTAAATTGTATCAATTGTTTAAACTAAAGCGTTATTCCTATTTGTTGATCACGATTATATTTTGATTACTGTCACGACAGTTATATAATAATGTCGTGATTTTTTTTGCATACAAAAATAGCCCATGCATTGTGTCGCATGAACTTCTCCTTTTTACTGATTATCTGATTTACTTTTGTCGTGAGATTTCAATTAGTTTTGTCGTGAGTTTAATCGTTCTCTAATTGCATTTCTCCGTTTTTCAGCCAAATTGTTTTCACATGATGTTGGTTGCTTTCATCGTAAACATCCATCATTAAGTAATCCTCATTTGTTTTCGTTAGGTAACTAATCGCTGTTATCATGCAAACCTTCGGTAATGCTTTGAATTCTACTTCTGTAAAGAAACGTTCATCCATTTCCTCATTGTAGAGTTCAATTGTTTCGTAACCAATGTCATTTAATGTGACTTGGTCAGATGTTATTAGTGCCATCCCTTTTAAAAATCGCTCGTAGCTGTAGGTCATGTGCTAATGCTCCTTTACTTGTAGACCTCGTAGGCAACTACTTCTTCGTTCTTCTTCCACAGTTCAAAAAGAACACCATTTTCTGTACAGTTGAAAAATGCTTCCCAGTGATTACCTCTTACATCATCATGTGTACAAGAGTATGCAGTAGCTAGTTTTAAACTCCATTTATTTTTAATCACATGCATGTACTGTTCGAGTACTGAGTGTTTTAAATCAATGGCCTCAATTTCTACATTGGATGCTTGTGGGTACACATGAAATACCTGTCTTAGTTGTTTCGTAAACCATTCCTTAACAAAAACCTCTTCCATTTGGATTCTCCTTTTCTCTTAAAACCTTGAATTAAACCTGTAAAACAATTACTTTCAGAGCCTTTAAATTTCATAGGCTCATTTAAAAGTAATCTCTTTTTAGGTACTGTATGTTGTTTTTAGAACACTCATGAATCTCCCTCCTAACTAAAAAGCTCTCATGCATGAATACATGAGAGCTAGAATTCAAGATAATAATATATATTTAAAAAGAGAATCCAAACGCTATGAAACAAAAAAACTCCCATCTTCCAAAGAAGATAGGAGTCTCTGAATCCGTTCGCCCAATAAGGTAAGGGGTTGGATTTAATAATCAGTTAGATTATTTTGTAGCTGATACAGTAATACCAGATTTTGCAACATTAGTTGCAGAATCTGCAGTTGTATTAGTATCTAATACTTTTACTGAAACTTTTGAAACATTACCAACTAGGATATCTTTACCAGCTGTATAGCCTTCATTACCTGTTGAATCATCAACTACAATATAAGTACCATAAGTTGCATCAGTTGCAGTTACAAATGTAGCTACAATGTTACCCGCATCTGAACCAGTTCCTGGAGCAAATGTGTAAGCTGTAGAAGGAATTACAGTATCATTAACTTTAACTTCATAGCCTGCTTCAGCACCAATAGTAGCAATATTTTCATTGAAATCTAATGTGAATGAACCATTTGTATTCCAAACAACTTTGTTAAGTTGTGGAGCAATGTTATCTTTTACATTAGCAAATCCTATGAATGCTGCTAAAGAAGAACCATCAGTTGCTTTAATGTTATTAACAGTAAGTACTGCATTAGTATCTGTAGTTGCAACAAAATCAGATGGTAAGACAATTGTTACTTCTGTACGAGCTGCATCAATTGTAATATCTGTACCAGCTGGAAGAGCTTGACCAGCTACAGTATAGTTAGCAGGGTTGTTAACAGCATTTGCTCCGAAGTCACCTACAACTGCTTTAGCAAATGTAATAACAATAGTATTTTGAGTAGTTGTATCTAAGTCAGTTTGCGCTAATTTGAAAGCAGAACCTGCTTTATCAAATGCAACAGTTTTAGCATATCCAGTTGAATCATTTGCAGTTAAAGCAGTATCTTTTACGAAACCTTTAGCAAATGCGAAGTTGTATTTGTTACCTTGTGCTGCTGGTTTTACAGGAATTTCAACAGTTTTCTTATCATCAGATAATTTAATAGCTGTAGCATCTAATAAATCTGTAACTGTAGCTGTTGTACCAGTAGTTGCATCTTTAGCAGTAACACCTGTTAAATCAGCAGGTACAGCTTTTAATTCCTCACTAAATGTCACTTTAAGAGTTTTAGCATTACCATTTGAATCATTTTCTACTGCTACATCAGAAACAGTTGGAGCAGTTACATCTATTACTAATGATACAGCTTTAGTTGTTGTAGAAACTTTATTTCCTAGTGAATCTTTAGCAGAGTCGTCAACTACAACTGTTAATGAACGTGAAGCAGCATTATCATAAAGTGTTGTACCTGTCATTGCAACTAAAAATTTTGTTTTACTTGTACCTACTTGAGTTACTGTAGAACTCACTGTACCAAGTTTTTCATCAAGAACTTTAACAGCACCTGCTACAGTACTTACAGTCATATCTTTATCGAAAGTTAATAGAATAGCATGGTCACCACTTGCTAC
This sequence comes from Viridibacillus soli, assembly GCF_016612995.1. Classification (GTDB taxonomy): domain Bacteria; phylum Bacillota; class Bacilli; order Bacillales_A; family Planococcaceae; genus Viridibacillus; species Viridibacillus soli. The sequence continues at coordinate 65,932 of NZ_JAEOAH010000007.1, read as the reverse complement.
TGCTGTTGCAACTGGAGCTACAGTATCTTGATTTACTGTGAATGATTTAGTTTGTAATGGAGTAACATTATTATTGTAGTCAGTTGCGTTAAGAACTTCTACTGTGTGTTCTGAAGAAGCATTTAATGATAAACCATTGAATGTTAATTCATCTGTACCATTACCACTAGCTGGTGTGTAAACTGTTCCATCAATTTTAACAACAGCTGCTGAAACTGGTTCAGAGAATTTAACTTTTGCAGAAGTTGCAATAGTTGAATTTGTTTTTGCAGTTACTGATTCTACAGTTGGAGCAACTTTATCTGACACTGAGAATGCTTTAGAGAATTCTTCAATACTTTCTTTGCCAGTAGTTTTTACTGCTTTAGTTGCACTTACAGTGTATGCACCATCAAAAATTTCACCAGTGCCAAGTGTAATTACTAATGTATTAGCATCTGTAAATTCACCAGTTGCATTTGCAGCAGTTACTGCAGCAGTAGTATTTGAAGCTGATTCATTAAAATTAATAGAACCTGCTACTAATTTTGAACTTGAATCAAGAACAGTATCTTCATTGATTGATTTGTTAAATGTTACTTTAACTTGTTTAGCGTTAATCGCCTCTACAGCTTTAACTTTAGCGCCAACTTCAACACCATTTTCGAATGCGCGCTCTACGCCTTCAACAGTGTAAGTATCGTTTGCAAGTGCTGCGTCGAAGTAGAATTTATCTTCGAATTTTTCTAAACCTTTATTTAAAGTTGCATCTTTGTAAAGCTGGCCTTGGAAGATTACTAGACCTTTATTTAATGCTGCATCTTTATAAAGTTGATCTTTGAAGATTACTAAACCTTTGTTTAATGAAGCATCTTTATAAAGTTGATCTTTGAAAATTACTAAACCTTTGTTTAATGAAGCATCTTTGTAAAGTTGGTCTTGGAAGATTACTAGACCTTTGCTTAGGTTACCAGAAACATAAAGTTTATTTTCGTAGATACCTGTTGCTGCTTTACCAGTTTTGTAGTATACGCCTTTGTATAGACCTGTCGCTTTTTTACCTGTTTTGTAGTAAGTATTGTTAACTACGCCAGTGTATGCTTTACCAGTTTTGTAGTATACGTTTTTGTAAGTACCTGTCGCTTTTTTACCAGCTTTGTAATACGTTTTGTTAGCTACGCCAGTAAATGCTTTACCAGTTTTATAGTATACGTTTTTGTAAGTACCTGTCGCTTTTTTACCTACTTTATAATATGTAGATTTGTATACACCAGTGAATTTCACACCGTTTTTGTATACTACGCTTTTATAAGATTTGTAACCTTTTACTACTTTACCTGTTTTAACTGATACTAATTTACCTTTTAATACCTTTACAGTTGCTGCTTTAGCGAATGCTTTATCTGAAGCACCAGTTACTGCGAACGATCCTGTTAGTACTGTTGCACCAATTACAAATGCAGTAGCTGATTTTACGAATTTAAGTTTATTGTTTACCATTTTTCATTCTCCTTTAACTGTTGGACTATCCAAAAGCTTCAAAGGCATGTATTTAAGACTGTTGTTTATCCTTTAAATTAACTTTACGTAATCCTTATTGACTATCTTAACACATACTTAAAGATATACTTAGTATATTTTTATCTTTTTTATTATTTAGAGCGTTTTTGATATTATATTCCTACTAAAATTATATAAATTTCCATTACTAGTTAACATTAATCTATTAATAAAAATTAGTAAGTACCTAGTAATTTTCTATTATAAAACACTTATTAATATAAAAGGTTATTATAATATGACTTAAATTGTATTTTATACGGGACTAATTTATAGATGAACCTTGTTGTTTTATAAATTTTAGGAGTTATGAGATTCAATATATCTATATTTATTCCACTTTAACTTTTCCTTAATTATGGATTCCGTGACACTTAAATCATTGTGCAGTGTTGATAGTAATGATAAATTTCAATTATTACCTTATAAGCCTTGATATTGGAAATTCATATAATTACGAGATGTTTTACTTTAGATTATTTATAAATTTTCAAGCAAAATAAAAAACGCAGCCAGATAATTTCTGACTACGTTTTTTCGCTAATTATCCTTCTACTGTTTCATAACTGTAAGTTGAATCAGCTATATGGAGTGCTGATTCGCCCTGAATTTCAATAGAGCCGAAAAGTTTAATATTATCGATCCCTAAAACTGAAATATTGTAAGTTCCAGCTGAAACTGAATTTGAGATTTTAAATGTTGCTACTGTTTTTGTTTTGTCCCATTTAAATGAAGATATGTTATAAGTAATACCATCTTTTTCTACACCGATAAATGGCTTTATATTATCTACAGCTTGGCTAAAAGTGATTTCAAGCGTTTGAGTTCCACTGATTTTGATTGAATTAATGGTAGTCGCTTTCCTAATCAAATCGCCATTTTCATATAGATTACCGCCATATTTACCATCTGCAATATCAGTATGGAAATAATATGTATCTTCGAAATTTGCAATACCATAGTTTTCTTCAGCATCTTTATAGAGTTCATCATTAAATAATATGTATCCAGTATTGTAATCTCCATCATTATAGAGCTTCCCATTATATAGAGCGAGGCCTTCATTTATTTCTGAATCATTATATAGTTTTTTCTCAAAAGTAGTTAAGCCTGTATTTAATTGCGCATTGATATACAATTTATCTTTGTATAGTGTTTTGGTTTTTCTTAATGCTGGTCCATAATAAAGTTCCTCATCATAGATACTATATCCCTGATTTAGTTTTGGACCGTTGTATAGTTGTCCTTTGTAAAGATTCGTTCCCGTATTTACTTTTGAACCGTTGTATAGTAAACCAAGATGTAACCTGAAGTCCTCATTTGGCCAACCATCTGGTGAGTATAGTTTACTTTTATAAACGACATATCTGCCCGGCTCTTTGCCATATTCAAAGTAATATCCTTCTAAAACACCTGTAAAGAGTTTGCCGGATTCATAATAACGCTTGCTTCCATCTACAGTATAGAGACCTGTTGCCTCTTTTCCATTCACATAGAGCGTTCCAAGGTAAAGTTTTTGCTCTTTATAAAGTTTACTTCCTTTATAAAGTTTGCCGTTTTTTACTTTAAAGCTTTTTTTGACCTTCTTTTTCGTTTCTTTTTTCGTTTCTTTTTTCGTTTCCTTTTTCTTAGGTGTCGATTCTTTTTGGCTACTAAATTTAAAGCCAACCTTTGCCCGTTCAACTTTAGATGAATTAGCGGCTTTGGCGATGTCCGTATTAGTTATCGCTATTGCTGAAGGGATTAATATAATTGAGCATAGTATAATCTGTGAGAGAGGTTTAATAAGTTTCGTTCTATTTTTCTGCATCGTTTCTAAAGCTCCTTTATGATTATTTATTTATATCCTATACTTATTTTACCATACCCTAACCTATTGTTTTGAAAAATACCAGGAAATTTGTTTCAATATTAGATCGTCATAAAAAAGCAGCACTGATTTTATAAATCAGTGCTGCTTTTTAAATATATTTAGTTTACTACTGCAATAATACCTTCTTCATCATCTAATACAAGTTCTATTCCTGAGGCGAATGGATCGCGGTTTAAAAATTCGGAAATCCATAGACGAACTGCAGCAATTAGTCCAGCTTCGCTAATGGCTTCTATTTGACCATTAATAAATGACTCCGCTGAGAACCCTTCTTCATCATCGTATGCCAATTCAGCTTGAACATCTTCTGGCATGACGTTTTTATTGCGAGCTTGGAAAAGACAGATTGCATTGATGATATCTTGTTCTGGAATGATTATCTTCTCCATGCGTTTGCATCCTCTTGTTGTTTTTTAGCTTTTAGCATGGTAAATACTTTACGAACTACTGCTATTAACACGACAATCGCAAGGATATTTACTGCAAATCCTAAAATTGAGCCAAGTGCGCCCATGCTACCGAATAGACCACCGAATAATAATCCAGCTAGTCCACCAAGCATAAGACCTTTCATAAGGCCGCCCTTCATGAAGCCACCACCTGATTTGTTAGCTGTTGTTCCGTTAGACGTTTTTGTATCTTGTTTATCTTTTTGGATATTCGAGTTTGTTGGTTGGTTATTGTTTTTGTTCGTGTTAAAGCCTTTCTTACCTGATTTATATCCTTTTGCTTCAACAGATGTTGCTTGATCGTTGAATACAAAGCTACCGACACTTGTAAATACAAGAGTGGCTGCAAATAAAGCTGCTACTAATTTTTTCAATGTTTAACCCTCCGTCAATTTTGTGTAGTTTCACTTTGGCGCTTGCCTATTAAATAGTGTAACATGCGCTGTAGTGGATTTGAACTGATATACAAGTTTTGATCAATTCCCTCATCACGAATCTTTATGTGACTTACTTAATATACGTGTGAGGAAAGTAAAAGTTTCAAAGGTGTAACAATCTTTTTCACGTTCAATTCTCTAATGTATTCATTGATATTCTCTTCAGCCAATCAATAACAGTAAGAGCTAGACTATACGATACCAATGATATGATAATACATCTCTTACTTTCAGTTCTTCAGGACTCTTAACCATAACACCTGATTTGTTTTTCACTTTTATGTTTATGCCCTGTAACTTCGGGGTAATGAATATTGGAGGGATTTTAATGACTATCAAATTATTTGTAGTTATCGCCAACTAATAAATATAAAAAAAACTCCCAGTCGCCTAAAAGGTGGTTGGGGGTTTAATTATATATATTTTCATCGCTAACTTCATTAAAGTTTATCATTCTTAAATGCTTCTACTAAGTAATTCATTTGTGAGATATAGGATGTCATGTCTGTTGAAATGAAAAATTTATCTTGTGAGAATGTGTAGAGTTCGTCGATTCTTTTTGTTGATTGTTCGGATGAACGGATGTTGGCTTCTAGTTCTTGGCGGAATGTGATGATTTCAGCCATCGTTTTATCTGTTGCTAGCTTAATGCCTAACATGCTTGTGAAAAGTTCTTTTTCAGATGCTGCTATTTTTTCGAAGAATTCGCTTGTGTAACGTGTCATTGCTTGAGTATGATTGATTTCTTTTGATTTTCCAGCGATATCTGCTGAGAGAAATGAGACTTTATCGACGATTTCATCTACTTTTTTATTAATATCCACCAAAGCTTTTTTACTTTGTTCCGCTAATTTGCGAACTTCGGCTGCTACGACAGCGAAACCTTGGCCATGTTCTCCAGCTCTTGCAGCTTCAATTGAAGCGTTTAAAGCAAGTAAGTTGGTTTGATCTGCAATACCTTCTATTATTTTCGTAATGGTTATGATTTCGTTTGTTTCTTGCTGTACTTCAGTAATGGATTTTTCAAAATTCGTAAATACTTGTTTTACATAGTTCATTTGAGCGTCAAGCTTGTCCATATTTTCATTACCTTCAGTAACTAATTGAATATTATTCTTGCCTTGTTCTTCAACCGTACTCGTGATGCTATGAATATATTCCGCCTCATTAATGATTCTTTGGATATTTTCACTTGATGCGATTAGAGATTCTCGCTCACCTTCGAGAGTGCCTTTTACTTCCGTGATACGTTCGATAAATACACTGTCGCCTTTAGCATTTTTTTCATTGGACACCTTTAATAATGCGATTAAATCCAGTAAACCATCGATCATCGATGCTTTTTCAGCTGTCGTTAATGACTTAATTTCTTCTATTATAATGTTAGATTGCATGTCGTTTTGTTTAAAGAATTTTTTCAGCATACAGTACGCTCCTATCTTTTCTTCCCAAAACCTAGAAGTACAAGGGTTTGGTTAACAAGCGATTTGTTGAATTGTTCACCATAGCTGCAGAAACCACCCAAATTAGGAAGCTTCTCAAGCTCTCGATTTAAGTCAGGGAATAGACACTGGCTTTGGAATTGTGATTTTCTTAAAATACAGTTGCAAGCTAATACGCCTTCTAATTGTACAAATTGCGAGGTAAAAGTTTGTAGCGTTTGCTGTAATGTTTCGAACGGATTCTTTGGCTCTAAAATCTCGACAATAGCGTCTTGGAAAACTTGGCAGTAAAACTGAATTGCTCCATTCGGTAGTATTTGAAATGGTGAAGCGATGAAAATCTCATCGTTAAACCTTCTGCCAATTGGGTTTGTCATAAAATATTGGTCTAGCTGGCTTTCCTTTACCCCTAATAAATTTGCGTAAACGGTCGTTGCTTTTTTCCCATCCAATTCATAGACAATTCGTTGTTCTATATCTACTTTTGTGATTTTCATCGATTTGCCTGTGCTTGTGAAAATATTTTCCTTCAACATGAAAAAATCAACGGACGGTTTCATAAAGATGACGACACCACCATTACTCGAAATTTTTCCGTTTACACTAACATAGGTTTCGATGAATTTAGCATCATCCCCCGCCGTACCACCGAATACTGGAAACCCTTCATTAGTGAAAATGGAATTGACAATTGACAGCATTTTTTCTTCAGCTGCAATTAATCCATTCGGAAATACTATCGCTAATCCTTCTTTTTCAAGCGATTGACTATTTAGGTTAATGCCTGTGTTTTTTGCCGCGGTAACTAAATCATTGCGTGAGAAAATAGGGTATTTCGAAATATCCTCCATCAGAACCGTGCTTATTCGCCCGATTTCCTTTGAAAAACTCATTGCGGCAAGTCCATTTTCTAAGAACCCAAATGGGCCAATTTCTCCTGTCGTCGTTAATCCAACAACTCGGCTATTTGGATATTGTTCATGAAACAATGCCGTTACTTCTTCAAATTTGTGTATTGTGCTTGTGAAAAATAATAATAATGCAGGTTCTGTATGTAATTTGCTTGTTACTTGATTTATTGCTTCTGCTGTATTTTTGTGCGTCGTAGAATTAGATCGTATTAATTCCATAGTAACACTCCATTTTATATTGTTAATTAGTGCATAATACCCTATAAATACCCTAATTAATCATATTTTAGATTCCATTATATCATGCGAAGGAAAAGTTTCAGTATGATATTACTAATTTTTAAAATTCTCTGAACTGTGGAGCACTTGGGTGATTGACTCTGATAGGATATAATATATAGATAAATTGATAGTTGGAGAGGTAATTCATGAAAAAATTTATATATGTTATTGTATTCTTTTCTTTTTTCGATTTGTTTACGCAACTACCTGTTATGAGTACATTTGCTGAATCACTTGGTGCATCTGCCTTTGTAACAGGCTTAGCAGTCGGTATGTATTCATTGTCTAATACATTTGGCAATATCATTTCAGGGTTTCTAACGGATCGCCGGGGTCCATTTGCTATCTTGATAATTGGATTATTTACTACCGGGTTTGCTTTAGCTCTTTATATGTTCGCTGAAAATCCAACAATGCTCTTAGCTGTACGTTTCATCCACGGCTTAGTGGCTGGCTTGATTGTACCAGCGGCATTTACTTTTTTAGCAAATGAAACAGAACAAGAAAAACGTGGTAAGAGCAGTGCAATTTCAGGTGCATTCGTTGGAATCGCAGCGATTACAGGCCCTGCTTTTAGCGGAATTTTAGCTAGCCGGACAAGCGTACCATTTGTTTTTAATATTACTGCTACTTGTATGCTTGTTCTCGCTGTATTAGCTTTCTTTATTTTAAAATCAAGTCAGTTTAAGGGTAGTTCAACTAGTAACGGCCATGTTCCGATTCGAGCTTTTTTCAAAAATGCAGGTACGCTTAAGGCATTTTCAGGAGCATTTTTCCTTATGTTTTCTCAAGGTGCCATTGCTTATTTGCTACCATTAAAGGTGCAGGAATTAGGATTTGATTCACGTTTAAGTGGTACTTTAATGAGTGCATTTGGAATTGTGGCTGTGCTTGTGTTCCTATTACCGACAAATCGAATTTTCGATAAAGTTTCTCCTATTAAGACATTGGCATTTGGCATTAGCTTAATGGGTGTGAGCCAACTGTTAATAAGTCAGGCATATTCAAGCACGTTTCTTTATATAGCGATGGCTTGTTATGGCATTGGTTTTGCCTTTTTATTTCCTTCGTTGAATTCTTTGTTGATAGATTCTACGACTGTTGAAGTGCGCGGCAAAGCTTATGGCTACTTCTATGCGTTCTTTTCCATGGGTGTTGTAGTGGGATCATCACTGCTTGGCTGGTTGTCTTTTGGTATCACAGGCAGTTTTGTATTCACTGGAATACTATTGCTGTGCTTTGCTTGTGTTACTTTACTAAATAGAAAAGTCGCTTTAGCTTAATAGTTAGCCAGAGATTTCTATATCTCTGGTTTTTTTATGGGGTTTTTGGAGTGTGGCGAAGGTGATTGTTGCGCAAAGTCACTCGTTTGTTGCGGAACTAGGCTTGTTTGTTGCGCAAAGTCGCTTGTTTGTTGCGGAACTCCGCTCGTTTGTTATTTATCTAAATATTCACGTCCTAAAATAGATCGATTCCACAAGAAAATCCCCTCTGTCAGAAGACAAAGGGGATAACTTTTAATATCAATTTCTATCATTCCACCCGAAAAAATTTTTTCGTATTTTCATAGAGAGTTTCGGAAACCGCTTCAAACGATAGTTGTTTAATGGCAGCGATCTTTTCAAAAGAGGTTCTCATCATTTTTGGATGTGTCATTTCACCAAAGAAGTTCCCTTCAAATGGCCATGGCCCGTCTGTTTCTATCATCATTTGCTCTAATGGATATTGATGTACGAGTTGCTGAATTTCTTTTTCGTATAATACATCAGGTGTGATGGAGATGAAATAGCCATTCGAAATCATTCGCTTTACAACATGTTTATCCCCTTTAAACCAATGAAAGTGGGCAGAGGTAACTTTATATTTTTCTAATAAATCGCAAACTATTTCTGCATCCTCATATACGGCATGCAAAACAATTGGCTTATCTATTTCCGTCGCAAGGGAGATGAATTGTTCTAGTAAGTCGATATATGGTTGGTACTGTAGCCCTTTTTCTTTATTCCTATAATAAGGTAACCCAACTTCTCCTATTGCGACCATATGATCACGATTTTCTCTTATCCATTCAAATAAATGAATTTGGTCTTTTTCATCTATTAGGACTTGTTCTGGATGAAAACCGAAAGCAGGCAGAATACGCTTATCTTTTTTGGCTAAAGTTAGATTTTCTTTGCAGGATGCTAAGCTAGTCGATACTGAAATGAGATGCGAGATATTAAATAAGGACATTTCTTTTAATATAATCTCTCGCTGACTTTCAGCATATTGATCAAAATGGATGTGGGCATCTATCATCATTATCATTATCACTCACCTACTTTGATTTCATCTCTCAACAAATTGAAAAGTTTCTGCTTTAGTTGAAAAAATTCATTTGCATTCAAAAGACTTTCCTCTCTAGGTCTTGCAAAAGGAACTATTATTTCTTCCTTTATAGTAGCTGGCCGTTTCGTTAATATGTAAATTCGGTCTGCTAAAAATAAAGCTTCTTCAATGCTATGTGTGACGAACAAAATCGACTTTCGATTATCTTCCCATACAGAAAGCAGCCACTTTTGCATTTCAATTCTTGTAAATTCATCTAAAGCTGAGAATGGTTCATCCAGACATAGTAAGTTTTGCTTACTTAGTAACGCTCTTATAAAGGCTACTCGCTGCTTCATGCCACCTGATAATTCCATTGGATAGGCGTTTTGAAAATCTTGCAATCCTACTTTTTTTAACCATTCTTTTGCTTCTTCATAATTTGGCTTTCCAGAAAGTTCTTGCACGAGTACGACATTTTCAATGACAGTTCGCCAAGGAAAAAGGGATGGTTGCTGTGGCATATAGCCAATCAGTCCCTTTTGTCCGTGAATTATGTTGTCATTCAACAAAATTGTACCTTCATCTGGACTAGTCATTCCTCCGATTAAGTTAAAGAGCGTACTCTTGCCGCTCCCTGATGGTCCGAGCAAAGCAACAAATTCACCTTCTTCTACATGCATTGATATATCGTTCAATACTCGTGTTTTGGCAAAAGACTTTTCTATATGATTCATCTTAAGTAACATTGTTTTCACCTCTCCATTTTGCCTTTAATAACTATTCTTTCAACCATACGTAGTAAGCCAAAAATAAGGATGCTTAATAGCATGATAGTGAAAATGGCAACAAACACACGATCCGTGCGGAATGAAGACTGTGATAATGTCATAAATACGCCAATTCCTTGTTTCGCACCTAACCACTCGGAAATGACTGCCCCCATGACACTATATGTTGCTGAAATTTTCAGCCCCGAAAATAATGAAGGGAGAGAATGTGGTAATTCGAGTTTCCAAAATAATTGACTTTTCGATGCCCCTGCCATTTCCATATAATATTTGAGCTCAGAAGCGGTATTTTTAAAACCATCTAATGCTGCTACAACGATCGGGAAAAAGCATACTAAGCCTATAATAATCAATTTTGGCATTAAACCAAAGCCGAACCAAATAATTAGTAGTGGCGCTAATACGATAATGGGGATATTTTGCGACAGAATGAGTAATGGATAGACCATTTTCTGAACGAATGGCATCATATGTAATAGTACTGCTATGATAAAACCAACGAGACTTCCAATCGTCAATCCTAGTAGCGCCAACTGAATTGTTGAAAAAATATCAGTAGAAAAACTAGGGATTACTTTTATCGCTTCTGAAAAAACTGCTATTGGGGCAGGTAATAGCCAGCCTGGCACTTCATTTACCTTAACTAGTAATTCCCAACTACATAAAATGAAAAGGAGCAGAAAAATTGCTCCTCCTTTTTCACGAACCCATTTCATTATCTGTATTTCTCCGTTAATGTGCCCATTGTGATACCAGTTGGTTGGTAAAGCATTTTTACTTGTGTAATCACGTTGATACTACCAAGTTCGATCATCTTTTCATTCATCTTTTGAATAATTTCTAACAGCTCAGAAAGCTCCCCTTCCATTGTTGTCTCAAGGGGATGTACTTCATATTTCACACCAGCATCGTCGATAATTTTAATCGCTGCATCTACAAGCGGAATAACATCCTCATACGTTTTTGTTTTAGGTATAATTTGTACACTGATTAATGAATTAGCCATCTTTCTCTCCCCCTTATTGTGGTAAAAACTCATTTGTAAATGCTTTTTTTGCATCGAATTTTCCTTCTAGTACTTCTTGTTCAGTCATCCAATTTGCATATTCTTCCCATACTTCAACCTTCTGCTCTCCCCATTGCTTGGCATCATCTTGATATCTACTAGCCAACCACTTTTGACTTTTCCTTACTAACTCTTCATCTAATACCGGTTCAGCTTTCAGTAAAATATCCGCTGCCTTTTCTGAATCATTTATAGCAAATTCATACCCTTGTGATGCTGCTTTGACAAAAGCTTTGACCGTATCTGGGTTGCTCTTTATCAGTTTTTCATTAGTTGCTAGAACAGGCGTATAGTTATCTAGTTTTTCACTATAATCCGTTAAATAAAGCATATTGATCTTCTCTCCACGCAATTCGGCTTCAACACCTGTCCATGCATAGTAAATCCAAGCGAAGTCCACATCTTTTTTTACCATTGTAAAGAAGTCGGCATCTCCTGCATTAATAATATCCAGCTTATTACTATCCGCATTTTCAATTTTCATTAAAGAACTAAGTATGGCCTTTTCAATGGGTGAACCCCAACCTCCGTAAGTTTTTCCTTCGAAGTCTTTCGGCGATTTAATATTTTTGTCAACTGGCGATGCAAAACCAGACGTATTATGTTGGATAATCGCAGCGATTGATACAAGTGGAACCTCTTGTACACGTGCTTGTGTAATAGATTCTTGCGTACTAATCCCGAATTCTGCTTTTCCAGAAGCCACTAGTTGATCTGCCCCAGTCTCACCTGGTTGAATAATATCAACATCCAATCCTTGTTTTTCAAAGAAGCCCTGTTCCTTTGCTACATACAAGCCTGTATGGTTTGTGTTTGGAGTCCAATCTAACACAACAGTGACTTTGGTTAATTCATCACTATTTTCTTTTGACTCCTGCGATTGGCAACCAACTAAAGCCAGTAAAGCTACAAGTAGCAACATGCATTTTTTCATTTCACTTGCCCCCATCTAAAATGTTTTGACAAGTTCCATATAAAAAAAGAAAAACGCCCGGAACTATTCCGGACGTTAACATACATTCTAAAAAACAGTGGCACTCAAGTTTTTAGCTGATGTTCCCTCCGCTGGTGTTAGCCAGATCAGGTTCTAAGGGTCAGCATCTAACGGATACATTCTCAGCTGGCAACACCAGCCCCCCCACATTTTTTCACATATGAACTTTTCCCCCTTATTATAACAAACAATTGGATAATTCCAATGTTTTTTTCCGTGAGGGTGTTTTGGCGTTTGTTGTGGAACTTGGTGTGTTTGTTGCGGGACTTGGTGTGTTTGTTGCGCAACTCCATGCGTTTGTTGCGCAACTCGCCCCGTTTGTTGCGCAACTCGCCCCGTTTGTTGCGCAACTCGCCCCGTTTGTTGCGCAACTCGCCCCGTTTGTTGCGCAACTCGCCCCGTTTGTTATTTTTCTAAATATTCACGTCTTAAATTATTTGATTATATGCAATTAATCAATTATCTAAGGTTAGTTTGAAGCTAAATCTTCTCCAAAGATGGATACGGTTTGGCGATCTGGTACGAATTCATGTCCGTTCCATTTTAATACATTTTCCACATAGCCTAATCCATCTGCATGGTATCTGCCCGCGATTTCTTGGAATGCCATCAGTTCATAGGTACCGTCCCTCTCGAAATCAATGGGATAGAGACCACCAATAGGATCAACCCACCCTTGGATTGGCTCTTTAAGCGTTCCATCTTTGTTATAGATTTCAGACAAATATTCCTTGCCTTTATACATTAAATCTAATATATATTTCTTCTTGGGATTAGAGCTTAAGACATTTACTTTGTAGTAATTTTGATAATTGACATCGTATTTGAAGCGCTCATTATATGCATCTGCATCAAATATTTGTCGCATTTTTCCATTCAAAAATGAAAATATATATGCGAAAATTATACCGCCACTGCCCCCTGAATCTATGACTACCAAAATGTCATCTACATGATCTCCTGTAAAATCACCAAGAAATAAAGTAGGATTATAGCCCCCATTTTCTTTCAAGGGAAATTTCTCATATAAATTGAGTTTTTTATTAGAAACTACAAGGCTAATATTTTTCCAGTAAGGGCTCCCCTTGGTCATATCGCCAGTTAGATAGATAGTGTCAATCGAGCCATCCCCCGTTACATCACCATTTTTTCTAACTATTATAGTTGGATTTTTCGGCTTTCTACTTTTTAATTCACGCATAATTTGATTTCTTTTTTCTACTAACTTTTCTTTAGACGGATATGGAGCATTAAATGACAAAGCTTTATTAAGCGAAATTAATGCCCGATCTAATTTCCCTGACTTCATCTGAGCATCCGATAAATAATACCAATAAAAGGGGAAATTGTTCCTTTGCAATAGCTCTTTATAATAAGCCGCTACTTTTTTAAAATAATATGGATAGACATCTTTTGCTCGCACTAGTCCCATTCCTTTATAACGATAAACGGTTACTTTATAGGCATCTCCGGTATCATGAATCCAAATCGCAAGTTCGTATTTGCCATCCTGTCCATGTATACCAGGCATATCTTCAACTTGCAATTTACTGTAAACCATATTATTCGTAGGTAAATGGACAAAGCCATTTCTCGTCCATTGCAGTAGATTTAATTCTGACCATATACTACCTATTTGCCAACCGACAATTAGGGTGTTCATCCCTTTATCTGTGATTGGTACGGCCAACAAATCCGATATCCCATACCCGCTTCCTTCTATACGCGCTAGCGGAAACCACTGATTATTAACGTTTTTTAATATTATAATATAATTTTTTCCTAGATAAATGTATGCCGCAATTAATTCTTCAACATGATCCCCATCTATATCTGCCAGCAAAATAGCCGCTCTCTTTTCGGGTTGCTGCAGTTCCAAAATTGTTGCTGTAGGTGGTAAAAATTTCTTCAGCACATTCACATAATCAAACATTGTACACCCGACCCCTTTCTCAATTATCCTATGCGGCTAATTGAAGGGTTCATGTTTTTTTGTTAAGCTTATTTCTTTGTAAAAATTTTTGCCGGTAATCGGGTGTTTGTTGCTCATCTGAATATTTATGTTTTTAGAACAAAAAAATCCCCTGACTCGCCGGAATCAGGGGATTAATTGTTAGTACAAACGTGAAATTCAATTTTGTTGGGGTGATTGAGGTCTTCTATTCTTCGCTAGCGAAAGCCTTGATTCCAGTGATGGCCTTGATCCCAGTTATGACCTGGGCGCCAAGTATTCCATTGTTGACCTGGGAACCATGGATTCCATTGTTGCCACGGATTCCACGGATTCCATCGATTCCATTGATTCCAGTTATGCCCTTGATTCCAGTTATGCCCTTGGTTCCATTGACCACCTGGGAATCCTTGGTGTCCATGCTGCATAAAGCCGTCCTGCCCATGAAAAGGTTGAACCATTCAATTTCACTCCTTTTTTATCATTCTGTATAGAATATGTAAAAGTGAACAAATTGGGTTGGGATAAAAATAAAAAAATGAGAAATTATTTACTTAGACTTTTATCAATTCTTTAATATGCTTCTTTTTTGTTTGGATGGCTGGTGTCGTAGAAGAGTTTCATCCATAAGATAGTTAGTGTCAATATAAGCATCCTTTCACTTCACTTTTTTTGCTTCACCATATTCACATAATTGCTCATTGTTGAACCAGCATTATTAAAATTTACTGCGAATATTTGTTGGGGCGTTTAGTTGTGAAGGAATTCCACGATAACAGGATTGCAATACTAACTTATTATCTGTTATCCAGGTGAATATTCGAGTCTTAAGGAAGCCCCATATCTCCAAAGAGATATGGGGCAAAATTGTGTTAATCTTTCGATTGTGTATGCATTTCCTTTTCCTTCTCAAGATTAATGAACAATTTACCTGTAGCTTTTTTGCGTGTTTCATTTTTGAAGCTGTCAACGGCTTTTACTTCAATAACCGCTCCATCTGCTACAGTTCCAGCTGGTACCGTCCAATAACCTACGTAGTGACCATCTGATTCTTCGGTCATAGGCAATTCCGTTGCATTTCGAGTTGGATTGTTGACATTTGTTAATGGCATATGGATGACAAATGTTGCCTTCAATCCTGGTGCACTGTCAAATTCAATTTTGACACTTTTACCTGTTTCCAAGTAAAGGTCTTCTACTGGTGTTAAGTTTTCAATGCCAGCTGCATCGTAGTTTGCAGTGACGGTAATTTTCTTCGTTACTTTGTTGTTTGCTTTATCGCTAGCTACCACTTCGATTTCATTTGCACCTTTATCTAGAAGAATACGTTTTGAAAATTTCCCGTCGACTACTGGTGCATCATTACCATTTACACGAACCCAGTCGAGATTTGCATCTTCGACAGTACCTTCAACTGTCACTGACTCACGATTTGTTTTATCTCCATCTAGCGGACTTTCAATTTTCAATTCAGGTTTCATTGTGTCTAAAATAACAGTGACCGCTTCAGATTTCCCTATCGCTTTGTTATCTAGGGTTGCCTCTGCAATAAATTTATTTGCACCCTCTGATAATTTAGCATCAATTGAGAATTTACCATCTGCTCCAACGACAGCAGTTCCCACTTCTTTATCATTTTGTTTTAATTTGATAGTTGCTGTTGGTGTAGCTGTTCCTTCAATTTTAGTCATTGCTTCATTTGTAACAAAATTAGCTGCTGGTGAAGTAATGACTAGCCCCTGTACTTCATAGCTTACACGGGCACGAATCATGTAGTTACCCTCTTCTGCTGGTGAAGGTGACCAAGCATCAGAAACACCTTGATAACTTCTGCCAGCATTTTTTCCACTTTCATCCGTTGCAAGACCTGGCGTATTCGGACTTGCTAACGTTTGGCGATAAACCATGTAGAAGTCGCCGTTTACAATAATATTATGTTCACTTAGATCTACGACTGTCCACTCGCCGTTACGTAAAGCCGTTGCATCAATAGGACCTGCTAGTTTTTTACCAGGCGTACCTTGTGCACCTGTTGCATCCCAAACTTCAACTGCAAACGCTGTTCCACCAGGGACTGGCCATTCAGTATCCCAGAATCGGAATACACCATCTGTTACAACTCCACTTCCTTTCCCTTCAGGAAGAGACATTTTCACTGCCCATGCGTTACCTGCCGCATTAAATGCATGTGCATTTTCAGCTGTTCCATCATCATAACCAATTTCACCACCTGGATACGTGTGGAATGGTTTAAGCTCGAAATCTTGTTTAGTTGCTTGTTGGCCTATTTTAATGGCTGTTTCTTGGCCAGAATAACCTCGGGCGATTACTTTTAATGTATAGTCGCCTTCGTATGCAGTTAGTGAATAGTTTCCTTCCGCATCTGTCACTACAGGTTTAATATTTGCATCTTCAACGATTAGGATAGTTGCTCCTGCTATGCCCTCACCTGTTGATTTGTCAATTATTTTACCACTCACTGCATTTTGTGCCACTTCTTTTAATGTGAAATTTGCAGTAGACGTTCCATCTGCTTTAACTGATACAGACTGTTGTTTAGACGTGAATCCATACGCCTCTGCTTTCGCAGTGAATGTGCCTGCACCATGTGTTAATGAATATGAACCATCAGCAGGATTTGAATAAACTGAACGGCCCGATTCAAGAATACTTACTTGTGCACCTAAAGGTAGAAGCGTAGGATTTACAACAACTTCTTCTACTGACTGTTTTTCTTCTACAGGCAATACAGGTCGAATGGTCTTAGGGTCAATTGACTCTTTCTTAGAATCTTTATCTTGGCTCTTTCCTAAATCACCTTTGATGCTATCGTTACTGTTATTTTCATTCGTACCTTTGTTTTTATCCTTACCTTTAGAGACTTTACCAGTATGCGAGACATCAACAAGTGCGATATCATCAATATACCAGCCTTCTTTATTGATACTGCCATCAGAAAAAGCGTTGAATCCAATATAAATACGTTGACCTGCGTAAGCAGATAAGTCAACTTCTGCATTAATCCATCCGTTTGAAGCTCCTTGCACTTTCATTAGTTGAGTCCATTCTACTCGATCTCTCGAAACAAAGACATGACCGTAATCCCAAGCACGTCCAGTTGAAGCTGCTTCAAAATTATGCCATTGTTTGAACTGCAAATAGGAATTTCCTTCTGGTAGATTCACTGGAGGCATCACTAATGTAGCGTTCATTTGGCTGTCATAATTACCAGCTAAATTTGTTGCATACACTTTTTCACCAGATGAGGCTTTGCCTGGACCTGAAGTTGGTACACCCCATTCCCAGCTATTCTTATTGCCAAATGAAGTCCAGCCAATAGGTTGTTTTTCTAAATTTTCAAAGTAACCGACTGTGATGCCCGGCTTTACTTGAATTACATACTCTTCACTACTTACTTCGTTGTTACCAAAGTCGTTGATCGTCCATTTGTACGTGAATGAATTACCTTCGATCACTTCACCAGGGATAGTAACCCCAAATTCCGCTGATTTATGATCTCCTGATTTGCGAGTTGCAGTAATCTCTTTCCATGCACCTTTCGTATCTTTGTAGTTTAAGATAACAGTTGCAATACTAATGTTGTCCGTTACTGAAGCCGTTAGATCAAGATTCATCCCTGCAAATATCTCTTCAGGAACTTTATGCTTTAGTACTGGAGCCTCATTGTCATCACCTTGTTTTGTCACTTGACCTTTTAGCGTACCTAATCCAGTCATAACTGAAGAAACAGCAGCATTGGCATCCACTAGTCCGTAACCATATCCATGATTAGGTGATTGTGGATATTGAGAGTCAGTTAATGGTATAGCTGTATCTAGTAAAATCTGTTCCATCTGATCAACAGTTAAGTTCGCATTAACTTGACGAAGCAATGCTGCAACACCCGATATTGCTGGACCCGCCATGGATGTCCCGTTCCACCCACCTTCATATCCACTACCCGGCACAGATGAACGAATGTTCACACCAGGTGCTGAAATGTCTGGCTTAATCTGATCATATGGCGATGGTCCACGAAGCGAGAAGCTTCCCACTTTGTTATTAATATCCGTTGCGCCAGTTGCAAACGCCTCAGGATAGTTTGCTGGTGCTGCAACAGATCCTGGGCCACCTGGGTTCGTCGGCGTCGTGTTTCCTGCAGAGAACTCTGGGAAAATTTCGGCAGCACGCCAATTGCGAACTACATCTCTGTACCACTCATCAAGTCCAGCACCGCCTCCCCAAGAATTGTTTACAATATCTGGAGCCATATCAACACGTGCATTTCCATTTGAGTCAGTTGGTGCTAGAATCCATTGTGCAGCTGCCAAAAGGTCAGTATCTTCCCCACCTGTGGAAGTAAACGCTTTTACTGAAATATATTTTGCACCAGGTGCAACGCCTACTTGGTTAGCTCCATTTGGTTCACCACCAACCATTGTTCCTGTTACGTGCGTACCGTGACCAACATCATCAAACGGTGTATTACGACCACTTGTTGCATCAAACCAGTTGAAGTCATGAGAAACTTGTCCCGTTGATGTATTAAAACCACGATATTTTTGCTTTAGAGCTGGGTGATCCCATTGCACACCAGTATCAATACTGGCTACCACTGTTCCTGCTCCATCAATCCCCTTTTCCCAAACTTTAGGAGCTTTCACACGTTCAACGTTCCACTCAACACTTGCAGTTTTGGCTTTAGGAACAACTTCATTTTTGGTTTTCGTCGTAAATAACTGGCGGGTCTCATTTGGTAATACTTTTTCTACTTCTTCAAATGTCGCTACTTTTTCAGCAATTTCTTTTGTTGCAGTTACAGCTACCCCATTTACAATATAGTAAGATATGATGTCTTTAGCATTCCCTTTTGCCTCTTCCTTTTCAAGGTATTCCATAACTGTCTCCTGTGATTCAAGTGAAGTTGCCTTTAAGTCAGATACTACAGCAGAACGTTGAAAGAGCTTAGCTTGATGGGCTGACATATTATCCGCTTTAGCATTTCCCCTAGCTTCACCAGCTACTTTTTTTGCAGAAGATTTTTCTTTGAATTTGATTAAGAATGTTACTTTTTCATCATTTTTAAAATTATTGAGTAATCGATCGCTTAGCTTATCTTTCACCAGAACTGTATTAGAACTTGAATCTCTGAATGATTGGTGAAGTTTACTTGTTGCTTTTGCACTAGCTACATTTGGTGCAACTAAAGAAACCGCCATGAGTACAGATGCAGCAATACTAAATGCTTTGAGTGAACCACTTCTTTTTCTCATCTTCATTCCTCCCTCTCATTTTATAAAGATATTAGTTCCTTGCTAGAAGCCAACAGTCTTTTAAAAAGCTCAAAAGACCAAAGAAAAACACCTTTGCCTCCTCTCCTAAAAAGACATTTAGGTAAACAGAATCAATGGTGCCGAACAGTATCTCTAGTTGTAACTACAACTATATAACAACTCAATTGCAAATTTTGTCTATTTTTATACTGAATTATCAGAATTTTCTAAAATGATAATTTTGTACTATCAAATAATGTGTCATTAGTACTAAAAATGTAATTTTTATATACTTAAAGAAAGGGTATTAGAGTGATTGAAACCGTTGATACTATTAATATATCAAGAGATTAACTAATTTATAATAAATTCATTAGATTTTCTTATTTTATAAAAAAACACCTAAATACACCTACTAAATCAAAAAGAGAGTAATTTAACTATTCAATTTTAAATGCATACAATAAAACTTTAGTACTAATATTCATTATTGATAAAACCCTAAAAAAAACTTTCAAGATGCACTTTCTTCTTATTAAACAAAGGGCTAATTTGAATCATCCTTTTTTAATAGTTATTATTTTTTTCTTTTTAATTCTTACATTAATTTTTAAAAAAGGTAATTATTAATCACTTTCTATAGCAGGTCTATTTCACTATCTTTATTAAAGTTCTATTTAGACTGTTTACCCATCAACTTCTTCTCTTTAGAATAAGCTAGTATAGATTCACTTTGAACTTATTAGGTGTGTTTATTAACCATTTTTAACCATCACCATTAAAGTGGGAATCAACTAAAAAATGGAATTACATATATTAGTATTGAACATAAAAACCATTTTAACGGTAAATAACAACACAATATTCCCCTATTCAACACACCTAAGAAACTATATTACTTATGCCAATTCGCTTCTTAAAGATTTTATAAAATCCCTATTCCCAGGAATCATGGATGAGTTATTGCACTAATTCGGCTGATTGTTGTGCTAACTGCATTGATTGTAATTTAGTAGCATATCTATAGCTTAAGCGCATAAAAAAATCCCCCAATTTGAAAATCAGGGGGATAAATTGTATTAATTATTCAAACGAAAATGAGATTCATAGTTTTTCGGCTGCTTGGCATTAAATTACTTCGAAATATCTACAATTCGACCTTCTGTAGTTGGGTTAATTTCTTTTAGTGATGTTAAATGCTCTGCTAGGTTTTCCCAATCTGAGAGGCCTAGATCTGTTACGCGGCCTTCTGCGTATGCTTTGGCAAAGATATCGTAGCCATCTCCACCTTTGGCTGTGAAGGCGTTAGTTGCTACTGTGTAGCTTTCGCTGTCTTGGATCGCAGTGTAATTGCCACTTGCATTTTTATACTTAATAGAAACTACACGTTGGCCTACTGGTTTGCTTGAGTCAAATTCCACTTTAGCACCAGATACGTGAAGGAAGCCACCGCTTTCTGCCGGATACTCTTTAAAACTTGTTTCGAATCCTAGTTTTAAATCAGCACCTGTTAGTGTCATTGTTGCTAATGTATTACCAAATGGTAGTACTGTTATCACTTCGCCTACAGTAATTTCACCTGCGTCAATTCCTGCTCGAATGCCACCACCATTTTGAAGCGCCATAATAACATCTTTATTTTTAGCTTTTGCTTTATTTAGCATACCGTCAGTTATGATGTTACCAAGTGCTGTTTCATTGCTACGTACACTAATATTACCCGCTTCTGAATTTGTTTTTCTTGGGTTTGTCAGTTCACTTTTTGCTACTGCACCAATTGGTTTACTATTTACTTCTACGAGTTTATCAGAATATGTTTTTAATATCGCAGCTGCTTCTGGATCCGCTGCTACAGGTTCTAAATCGATGAGCTTACCATTTGATTTGACTACTGTACCTTTATCATCAAACTCTACATCTAACGTGCCTAAAAAATCGCTATATTGGTAGGCTTGGACAATTACAGTTGGATCTTTTTTCTGTTTGTTGATATCTTGATCTACAATAACGGGTTCAGCTAATTTTGTATGGCTATGTCCACCAACGATAACGTCAATGCCTTTTACTGTTGCTGCTAATGTTAAATCATTATCTACTTCCGCATTGTCATCAAAACCAATATGTGTTAGCGCAATAATTTTATCGACGCCTTGACCTTCAAAGGCTTTTACTGCTTTTTCAGCCGCTGCAATATAATTTTCAAAGACTATGCTTCCGGGACTCGCAATATCTGCTGTTTCTTCAGTTGTTAAACCGAAAATCCCTACTTTTTCTCCATTAATTACTTTAACAATACCATTATAAATCTTTCCTTTTTCGGGTTCACTTGAAATTAAATCTGTAAATAGACCTGCAAATCGCTGATCCGCTGAGAAATCCACGTTTGCGCTAATGAATGGAAAGTTTGCTCCTTTGATGAAGTCTGCTAATGCTTGATGCCCTTCTGGACTTGAGCCTAAATCAAACTCATGATTACCAAAAGTCATAGCATCATAACCCATTAAATTCATCAATTTTAGGTCTGCTTGTCCTTTAAATTCATTGAAATATAGTGTTCCACTGAATACATCACCTGCATCAAGTAGTAATGCATTTGGGTTTTTGGCTCTAATATTTTTGATAGCAGTTGTTCTTTTTGCCGCCTTGTCTAAATGCGCATGCGTGTCATTTGTATGCATGATTGATAATGAGAAGTTCTTTTCTACGCCATTAACTACTGTAATTTCTTTGCCGTCAGGTGTTGTGATATTGCCGTTCGCAATCATAGAATCTTTATACCAGATGTCTTTGTATTGAATGACACCTGTATTTAGCTTGTCACCGTTATATAACTTTTCTTTATATAGAGCTAAGCCTACATTTAGCTTGTCACTGTTATATAATTTTTCTTTATATAACGCTAAGCCAACATTTAACTTACCTTTAACAAAGTAACGCCCAGTTTTTTCTGCAACCCCTGTTAATGGTTTACCTTGCACATAATAAGTGCGTTTTGCTCCGTCACCATACCAACCTGTGCTGAGTTTACCTTTTTTAAAGTATCGACCCGTACTGGCACCGATTCCTGTTAGCGGTTTACCCTTCACATAATAGGTGCGAGCGTCGCCTTTACCATACCAACCTGTCGCTACTTTTCCTGCTTTATAATAAGTATTGTTTTTCACGCCTGTAAAAGCTTTACCTTTTGAGTAATATACACCTTTGTATTTAGCAGTACCCTTTTTACCACTTTTATAATAAATGCCGCCTTTTAATCCCGTATATAGCTTACCGTCTTTGTAAAGTTTACTGTTATATTGCTTATAGCCTTTCACCGATTTACCCGTTTTTTTTACTATTAATTTACTATTAGAAACTTGATACTTTGAAGATGCCGCATCCACTGATTCCGTCGTAGCAAGAGATCCTATTAAAACTGTTGCTCCTAATATTAATGATGCAGCTGGTTTTACAAATTTATATGTATGTTTCGCCATTTAAACATCCTCCTAAGTTATCCTTCTATTGGTATTGTACAATCCTAAATCGATGACTCTACCTTCTACCATTATATATAAAATCATATAAATCTGTGAACTTAAATTCTTAATATTATTAAAATTTTATAAACCTGACATTTTACTACGAAATACGCTATGTAATCTAGTGGCTTTATTTATGTAAGATAATTCGTAAATTATCAAATAGTACCCCCATTTGAAGATCCGTAGTTTATTATTTTAGTGATTCGCATCGTAGCTATTATTAATAAAAATTATTTATCTTTGCCATCAATGGGTATAGGTAAATTAGCTTTTTGTCCGATTAGCCTAAAGAAACTATTTTTACACACTGCTTCTTTAACGGACTCCGAAAGAAGTCTTACGCGTTTAAATATCAAGGTGTAGTGCACTAGTGAAAGTGGTAGAGGAATATCGATTAGGCTCAGCGTAAAGTCTTGCGAAACAGAAACATACGTTCTATAATGAGGGGAGGTTGTCATTTAGAAAATCCCTACACCTAAATAGTCAATACTGCTATGGAAAACACTCATTAAAGCGAGGTGATTTGAAATGGCATTCATAGCACATTCTTTACATTACTAATAATATGCTTTGCTCAGAGGAGTTTAGGGATTTTTCAATTTTATTAGTGACTCATACAAATCACTCTCCATTGTCGATTTGACTCGAAATAACAATTGGATACTTACGAAGTAAAAAAATATTTCGACAAATTTTCCCTTTCCTATCACCTGTGGATAAAGTTATTCACATTATCCCCGCTGTATTATATAGAATAATCTGATATTTAAACAAGTTAATCACAGATTATCCACCAACTCCTGTGGGTAATTGACTGGTTGTTATGAACAAAACTATTTGTTAAATTAAGTGTGCAGATAGATAATCTATCAATATATTCTAACTTTTTTCTTATTAGAACACTGCTTGTATTAATTTGGAGGTGAATTCACGTATGAGTCAACTATCAGATGATTTATTAATCAAGGCTTATGTTACTGCAACAGTTATTGAGCTATGTCCTGATTTTATACACCTTTTAGAAAATGAGATTATGCGTCGCTCTCTATATTTAGTTTAAGCGGCTTAGCTGTATTTTAGAAACTATATCCATATACCACCTAAATGTTCACACTCGACTTTGACTCTTTAAGTAAAAAAATATCCCTCCATCAAAAGATGAAGGGTTTGAACCACATTGGTTTGTTTATAATTTATGAAACTCGTCTTAATCGACGTTCTAATACATTTCCGATACTTTGAATCAATTGTACAAAGGCCACTAAAATGATGACCGTTACTAAAATGGTTGTATTGTCGAAACGTTGATAGCCGTATGTAATGGCTACATCACCAATACCACCACCGCCTATAGCTCCTGCCATCGCCGTTGCGCCTATTAAACCAATTGTTGCTGTTGTGACACTTAAAATTAATGATGGAAATGCTTCTGGTAATAAGAATTTACGAATAATTTGAAACGGAGAGGCTCCCATTGCTTTTGCAGCTTCGATAATGCCATCGTCTACTTCTAATAATGAGTTTTCTATAAGGCGTGAAATATAAGGACCAATATGCAGAACTAAAGGGACAATTGCTGCAGTTGTGCCGATAGCACTTCCAACAATGAGGCGCGTTAGTGGAATAATGGCTACTAATAAAATGATAAATGGAATCGATCTAAAAATATTAACGATTGGATTTACGACTCCGAAGATGAATTTGTTTTGTAATATATGTCCTTTCCTTGTGACAACTAGCGTAACACCTAGTATAAATCCCAAAATTGCCCCGAAGAATAAAGAAATACTAACCATGTATAACGTTTCCCAAATCGCATCGATGATGATCTGTGAGCTCACCTTCATGAGTAGTCACCTCCTGTACTTTAATATTTTTACTTTTGATATACTCAAATGCACGAGCAATCTCAACTTCTTCGCCAATCAATTCAACAATCAAATTACCAAAAGGAGTGTTTTGTAGTTCCGTAATAGTACCAAATAATACGTTAACATCTACATCGAAGCGCTTAGCTACTTGCGAGACAATCGGCTGACCCGCATTTACACCGATGAAGTCCAATTTATACATACGTCCGCTATACTCGCTTTTTTGCAATTGTTCATAAACGGAATCTGGAATTTCATCGTGTACGACTGATTTCACAAAATTCTTTGCCGTCTCTGTTTTTGGTTTCGAGAAAATCTCAAATACATCACCTGTTTCAATGACTTCACCGTTTTGCATAACCGCTACACGGTTACAAATATCTCGAATTACTTCCATTTCATGCGTAATGATTAAGATCGTAATTTTATATTCTTCATTTATTCGTTTTAATAATTCTAGTATAGATTTTGTTGTTTGCGGATCAAGTGCTGAAGTCGCTTCATCGCATAATAAAATGGATGGTTGTGTTACCAATGCCCGAGCGATGCCAACTCGCTGCTTTTGGCCACCTGATAATTGATCAATATAGCTGTGGACTTTATCTTCTAAACCGACAAATTGTAATACTTCATTCACTCGCTTTTCAATTTCTTTTCGTTTTATTCGATCTAGTGAGAGCGGCATAGCGACATTATCGAATACGGTTTTTGAGTTTAAGAGATTAAAGTGTTGGAAGATCATCCCGATGTTCTTTTTTTCTTCACGTAATTTTTTCTTGCTGAGATTAACTAGATTTTTGCCATCTACGATTACTTCGCCTGAAGTAGGATACTCGAGCAAATTGACTGTACGAATTAGTGTACTTTTACCTGCACCACTAAAACCAATTACACCGAAGATATCCCCTTTATTAATCATTAAATTTACATCATATAAAGCTCTAACTGTATTGTTACCACTCTTAAACTCTTTCGTCGTATGTTTAAATTCAATCATGCACTCTAACTTCCCTTCTTTCAAAACGTCAGCCTAGAAGGCAGGAATAACTGCACCTTCATATTTTTCTTCAATGAATTTTTTCGTTTTATCACTTGTTAACCATTTCGCTAAAGTTTTTACAGCTTTGCTATCTTTATTATCTTTACGTGCTGTTAAAATGTTTGCGAAATCTGTATCTGTCCCTTCAAGAATTAGTGCATCATTATTCGGTACAAAGCCCGCTTCTAATGCATAGTTTGTAGCGATTGCTGCTGCATCTACATCTTCAACTGTACGATTTAACATTTCAGCTTGAACACCTATGAATTTTAAGTTTTTATCATTTTTTGTTATATCGTCTACAGTGTATGTGCCTTCTTTTTTAGCTAATTCAATTAGCCCATTGCTTGCAAACAGCTGTAATACACGAGAAAAATTTGCTGCATCACTTGATAGTGAAATTTTCGCACCCTCTTTTAATTCTTTAATATCTTTAATCTTAGTTGAGTACACACCAATTGGTTCAATATGTACATTTACTACACTGACTAAATCAATACCAGCTTCTTTATTAATTAACTCCATATAAGGTACGTGTTGAAAGTAGTTTACATCTAGATCACCTTGTGCAGTTTGTTCGTTCGTTTGACGACCCGAGTTAACCATTACATATTCTAGTTCCACGCCATCTTTCTTTAAGTCTTCCTTAATATGATCTAAGATTTCTGCATGCGGTTGTGGCACTGTTCCCACTTTCAATGTTGTTACTGCATCTGCCTTCTCTTTAGTACCTTCGTCTTTTGAACCACATGCAGCTAGAACCGTTAATACAACAATTGTTAATAAAAATAACGCCCACTTTTTCATGAATAAAATCTCCTTTTATGTATATATTTTCTGCAAATAAAAAAACCTCTTCTTACGAACAAAGAAGAGGTTTACTGCCAAGCTGCTACCTCTTCTCATCTCCCGAATGTTCTTCGTTGGAATTAGCACGGTGCTGATTATCAATCAGTCCGTTGCCGGGGGTGCACCGGGCCAGTCCCTTCCCCCCTCTGGATAAGAAGCTATACTTTTAATTCAATTAATCTTACTTGTATACTTGGTATTAGTCAATGAATTTTTCTGAAAAATAAAATTTTCAGTTTAATGATCGTGTAGGAATCAAATTGGTGGGGTGTTATTGAAAGTAGTGATCTAGTGCTCAAAGAAGCCTGTTTGTCGCCGAATTCGGGACGAGTGTTGTTCATCTGAATAGTCCTCTCTTAAAGATATAGAAAAACCCTAACCTCCGGAGAGATTAGGGTTTGTTCAAGCTAATGTGACAATGAAGCGATTTATTTAAAAATCATTGCTGCTTTTACTGCTTTTTGCCAGCCTTCATATAATCCTTCTCGTTTCTCTTGTTCCATTTCAGGTTGGAATGACTTGTCATTCTTCCAGTTCTCTGAAATTTCATTTCTATTTTCCCAATAGCCAACTGCTAACCCTGCTAAATAAGCTGCTCCGAGTGCCGTTGTTTCGTTGATCACTGGACGATCAACTTGAACATCTAATAAATCACTTTGGAATTGCATTAAGAAATTGTTTGCTACGGCTCCACCATCCACACGCAACGTTTTTAATGAAATGCCAGAATCTGCTTCCATTGCATCCAAAACATCTTTCGTTTGATATGCAAGCGATTCCAAAGTTGCACGTACAAAATGTTCTTTTGATGTTCCTCTAGTCAGTCCAAATATAGCTCCTCTAACATCACTATCCCAGTAAGGAGCCCCTAAACCAACAAATGCTGGAACTACATAGACGCCTTCTGTTGAAGTCACTTTTTCAGCATATAGCTCACTTTCAGTAGAGTTTCTTAACATTCTCATACCATCACGTAACCATTGAACTGCAGAACCAGCAACAAATATACTTCCTTCTAAAGCATATTCCACCTTACCATCAATTCCCCAAGCAATTGTTGTTAATAAACCATGTTCAGATTTAACAGCTTTGTCACCGGTGTTCATTAACATAAAGCAACCAGTACCATACGTATTTTTCACCATTCCACTTTCGAAGCAAGCTTGACCGAAAAGTGCTGCTTGTTGGTCTCCTGCAATGCCAGCAATCGGCGCTTCATATCCAAAGAAACAATCCTCCGCTGTATGTGCGTATATTTCTGAAGAAGGACGTACTTCAGGTAGCATAGAAGCAGGAACTCCTAAAATGTCTAGTAATTCTACATCCCACTTTAAGTCATAGATATTGTACATAAGCGTTCTAGATGCATTCGAATAATCAGTTACATGTCTCTTTCCGCCTGATAACTTCCAAACAAGCCATGTATCGATCGTACCGAATAATAAGTCGCCTCTTTCCGCCTTCTCACGTGCCCCTTCTACATTATCTAAAATCCATTTTATTTTTGTACCAGAGAAATAGGCATCTATTAATAAGCCTGTTTTATCACGGAATGTCTCCGCATGCCCTTGTGATTTTAATTGTTCGCATATTTCAGCTGTTTGGCGAGATTGCCAAACAATTGCGTTGTAAATAGGATCTCCTGTGTTTTTATCCCAAACAACAGTTGTTTCACGTTGATTTGTAATACCGATTCCGGCAATTTGCTCTGCTTTTATATTTTTCTCAGATAATACGCCAGCAATAACTGCCAAAATTGAACTCCAAATTTCATCCGCATTATGCTCTACCCATCCAGATTCCGGAAAATACTGCGTAAATTCTTGCTGTGAACTATGAAAAATTGCGCCTTCTTTATCGAATAAAATTGCACGAGAACTTGTTGTTCCTTGATCTAGTGCCAAAATATATTTCTCTGTCATATGATCTCCCCCAAGTTATGTTTTTTATAGTTTCTCAGCGTTTCCTTACTTAACCACTACTCCCCACTCTTTTTCAGGGTTAATTGCGCTCCTACAAGAATGGCAAGCGTTATCGCTCCTACTACCCAAAATGCTATGCTATTAACTCCTGTAAATACTTGTTGATAAAATAGTGCTCCAAATGCTCCACCGATGATTGGGCCAACAACTGGTACCCAAGCATAACTCCAGTCCGATGAACCTTTTCCATGGATAGGAAGGATGAAATGCGCAATTCTAGGGCCCAAATCACGTGCTGGATTAATGGCATATCCTGTTGTTCCCCCAAGTGATAAACCAATTGCCACAATAAGTGCCCCTACGATTAACGGGTTTAAACCTTCTGTAAACTCATTTGCACCTATCATAAGTAAACCAAGAAGTAAAATGAACGTTCCAATAATCTCACTTGTTAGATTTGAAAGTGGGTGACGAATCGCAGGTGCTGTAGCAAATACACCCAGTTTTGCGTCCGTATCTTTTGTTTCCTGCCAATGCGGTAAATATTGAAAATATACTATAACTGCTCCAATTATTGCCCCCATCATTTGTGCTAAAATATATCCTGGTACATCAGCCCATGGGAATTCACCAATAGATGCCATACCAATAGTTACTGCTGGATTTAAATGCGCCCCACTGAAATTCCCTACAGCATAGACCCCCATCGTAACTGCAAGACCCCATCCAACAGTAATAACGATCCAACCTGAACCTTCTGCTTTGGATTTTTTCAGTACGACACCACCAACAACTCCGGCCCCAAAGACGATTAAAATCATTGTACCAATTAATTCCCCTAAAAACGCTGTCATTTCTTTTCCCCCTTCTTTGTAAGCGGTTACGAAAAAGCAAAAAACTCCACATTTAATCACCCGCCTACGGCGGAGTGATAAAATGTGGAGCTCAAAACTCAACCACTGTTTGTTAACCTATCTGTATTCTATTAATCATTCTTACTATTGTCAATATATTTTATATTCTATAGGCGTTATAAATTTCTAACATAAGCATACAAGTTTTCAGCTGAACGCAGCCCATAGTTCAGCATTTGAAGTTGTTACTGCTTTTGCTCCAGCATTTAAGGCGTCTTGTACATGTTCCTCTGAACGGATTAATCCCCCACTAATAATCGAAATTCCTGTTCTAGCATGTACTTCGCTAATTAGTTGTGGAATCACTCCAGGTAGAATTTCTATAAAATCTGGTTTTGTTCGTTCGAGTAAAGAATAACTCTTTTCTAAAGCGATTGTATCCAGTAAAAACATCCGTTGAATGGCTATGATTCCTTTGGATTTTGCTTTCAAAATCATATTCGCCCGAGTCGAAATAATACCTGCTGGACAGATATCATTACAAAGAAATTCAGCTGCGTAGTCATCCGTTTTTAAACCTTGAATTAAATCTGCATGGATTATTAGTTTTTTACCGTGCTTATTAGCTTCTGCTTTAATTGACTTTAAATTACTTAAATGCACTTCAAGCAAAACAATATATTCAAACTGACTGTTTAACAACTGCTCTAACTGTTTTAGATTACGCATTGCTGGAAGAATTTTTTGATTATGAAAAGACATATCATTTCCCTCCCTTTTACACTATTTACTATTGTTTTAAATCATTAGCATCATATCTATAATACAGTAGTTGCACTAAGAATTTCTAGATTCAACTCTTCTTCATACTTTATTTTTTCCACTTCTGTCCAATTGAAAATAGATGACATTTCCGAAATAACTTGGTCCTTCCATTCATACACTGTTGCAATATTAAATAATAGTTGCCCCGTTCTTCTTATAAAGAAATCGGTAGGTTTGACAGCCATTTCATGATGAATTGCATACATTAACTGCATATATAATACTTGAGGGAGATTTTTGCTATTTTCTTTCAAGTACGAGAACACAACATCTACATTGGATCCATATAATTTTACAAGTTGTCTTGCCTCTTTTTCCTCTAAACCAATACTTTGCCCTTTTTTTACT
The DNA here is from genome assembly GCF_016612995.1 of Viridibacillus soli. Taxonomy (GTDB): domain Bacteria; phylum Bacillota; class Bacilli; order Bacillales_A; family Planococcaceae; genus Viridibacillus; species Viridibacillus soli. Next base: position 35,385 of record NZ_JAEOAH010000007.1, on the reverse strand, counting down.
TTTTCAATTACGAATTGTTGCATATTCGAAGAACCTCCAACTTCACCACCCGAAATTGGTAAGTTTCTCGTTAAACACGCCGTGAATTTCTGTTCACCGTCTAATTTTTTCACAACCATATTCACGACAGTCTCTGCCATTTTACGATAACCAGTTAACTTACCACCAGCAATTGTTATTAACCCACTTTCAGATTCCCAAATTTCATCTTTTCTCGAAATTTCAGATGGATTTTTACCATCCTCGTGAATTAATGGGCGAACACCGGCCCAACTAGATTCAATATCTTTTTCCAATACATTTATTTCGGGGAACATGTATTGAATCGCATTCAATATATAATGTCGATCTTCTTTGGATATGCTCATATCTTTTGGGTTACCTTTGAAAAAAGTATCTGTCGTTCCTACATACGTTTTTCCATCTCTTGGAATAGCAAATACCATTCTACCATCCGGCGTATCAAAATAAACCGCTTGGTCAAGTGGGAAAATAGATTGATTAAATACAAGATGGACACCTTTTGATAAGATTAAACTCTTGTTGCTTTTAGAGCCGTCTACTCCTCTTAAATCATCTACCCAAGGTCCTGTTGCATTCACGACTTTATTTGCTTGGACTTGAACGCTTTTTCCTGTGAGAACATCCACTATTGTCACTCCAGTTATTTCCTTCTGATCATTGTATATAAATTTATCAGCTTTCGCATAGTTCACGATAGATGCCCCTTTTTCAGAAGCAGCTTTTATTACTTCTATCGTTAAACGTGCATCATCTGTGCGGTATTCAACATACAAACCTCCGCCTAATAAACCTTCTTTTTTAACAAGTGGTGCTTTGCTAATCGTCTCTTCTTTAGAAAGCATTCGTCTTCTTTCTGCTTTCTTAACCCCTGCCAAAAAGTCATACACTCTTAATCCGAACGAGGTAGATACTTTCCCAAAAGTACCCCCTTTATGAAAAGGCAGTAACATCCACTCAGGTGTAGTAACATGCGGCCCATTTTCATATACAATTGCCCGTTCTTTCCCAAGTTCCGCTACTTCTTTAATCTCAAATTGTTTTAAATAGCGCAAACCTCCATGGACTAACTTAGTAGACCGACTAGATGTTCCAGAAGCAAAGTCTTGCATTTCCACAAGTGCAACCTTTAGACCACGTGTTACAGCATCTAGCGCAATACCTGCACCTGTAATACCTCCCCCAATGACAAGTAAATCAAATTGTTCCTTACCCATACCTTCTAGTGCTGCATTTCTTTCGACTGCTGAAAATTGAACCATTATTTTCCCTTCCTTTCCTTTTGAGGCAACAAAAAAGAGACCACAACGCACATCATTGCAAAAACGCAATAATGTCGTTAGGTCTCTCAGTAGCTCAAACCGTATCTATTAACTTATCCTCAGTTTATCACAGACAAACGATATTGTGAATTAATAAAAATGCTCAGCTGTGCAAAAGTGAATGGATTAGTAATTCTTTGATATTGGCTAATCCCTATCGCGCTAAGTAAAACCACCCTTTTTGTTCTATCTCAAATCAGGTGTGTTGATTAGGTTGTTATTTATCGTTAAAATGTTTTTTTATGTTCAATACTAACGTATGTTACTACATTTTTTAGTTGATTGTAGCGAAGGAAGCGGCTCGGTACTTGCCCGTGGAAGAAATCAACCTACCGCTTTAATGGTAATGGTTTAAATTGGTTAATCAACACGCCTGATCTCAAATGTTAAAACCTTTTTTTTGTTAGCCTTTCATCACAACTAATTCATAGAGAATCTCAAAAAAAGCATTATTTTGTATATTTACGAATTTAATCATTCCCCAACTCTCTTAAACCCTTATTTTCTAACAATTTTCCACATAAATTATCAGATTAAAATTTTTTCCAAGACAATTTCCTTTTAAAAGAAAACTCTTGCAATTTTAAATTTTGTGATATAATCACTTGGAATTTATTTCACAAATGATGGGGAGAGATTTTTTATGATATTACGTGACTTTTTTATGTATTTATCTGAAAACCGGACATTAAACGGGGCTGCTCAAAGATATGGATTGAAAATGGGGGCACAAAATGTTGTAGCCGGTACGAATATACAGGAAACAATTGAAAGCATTAAAGAATTAAATAAGCAGGGTATTTCTTGTACAGTGGATAACCTTGGTGAATTTGTTTTCGAAAAATCAGAGGCTACCGCTGCTAAAAATCAAATTTTAGAATTAATTCATGCCATTAATGACCATGAAGTAGATGCTCATATCTCTTTAAAACCATCGCAATTAGGTTTAGATATTGATCGTGACTTCTGCTATGAAAATTTAAAAGAAATTGTTGCATTAGCAGATCAATATGATACCTTCGTTAACTTTGATATGGAGGATTATGACCGTTTACACCCTTCTTTTGAATTGATGAAGCAACTAAACGATGAACATCAAAATGTTGGCACAGTTATCCAAGCATACTTCCATGAATCTGTGGAAAATATTGAGGAATATAAAAACTATCGTTTACGTATCGTAAAAGGTGCTTATAAAGAACCTGCAAATATTGCCTATCAAGATAAGGCTGAGATTGATAAAAATTATATTAAACTAATTGAATATCATTTACTAAATGGCAAATTCACTTCTATCGCAACACACGATCACCATGTCATTAATCATGTAAAACAATTTGTAAAAACTAATAATATTTCCAATGATAAATTTGAATTCCAAATGCTTTATGGTTTCCGTAAAGATATGCAACTACAATTAGCAAAAGAAGGCTATAACTTCTGTACGTATGTTCCATTTGGTCGTGATTGGTATGGCTACTTCATGCGTCGTTTAGCAGAACGTCCACAAAATTTAACACTTGTTACAAAACAAGTTTTCAATAAAAAAACAAATACTGCGATTGGTATAGCTGCATCTGCTTTCCTTGTAGGTCGTCTATCAAAACGTAAATAAAAAAAATCCCGCCTTTGCGGGATTTTTTTATTCCTTATCTGCTGCTTCTTTCATTCGCTTCATTCGATATTGTAAACTTTGTCTTTTCATTCCTAACGCTTGCGCTGTTTTCGATACGTTACCACTAAAAAACTCTAATGCCTTAATAACATAATAATCTTCAACTTCACGAATATATTGATCAAGTGGCCGAAGATCCTTTACCGTTTGTACGATGAATAATTCACTCTTTGTATTATTTTCTTGACGATGGATATCTTGAACCTTCCAACGAAAATAAGCAGGTAGCATATCATAGGTTATAAATTCCTCGGTAGTAACAAGAGATGCTATTTCGTCTAATAACACTTCTAGCTCTTTCAAGTTCCCTGGCCAATCATAGGATAAAAGGATTTCTTCAACCTCATCCGACAGTCCTTTCACAATTGAACCAAAGTTTTGTCGATATCTCAAAAAATAATCATTCACGAAAGGCATAATATCTTCTTTTCTTTCTCTTAGTGAAGGTACACGGATTGTAATGGATGAGAAGAAGAAGTATAAACTTTTCGATAGCTTCCCATTGCTTATTAACTCAATTGGATCTCCACCAATACTAGCAATAAATACGTGATTTTTCGTTTCATGGATTTTCAACAATTCTACAATTTTTTCTTGTGCCGACATAGATAAGTATTCGATACGTTCTCCAAAAAATGTGATGTTCTTATTTTCAGTTATATATTTTTCGAGTTGCGCAATAACTGTTTCTTCGTCTCTTCTGCAAATGAGCGTAATAAACTGCTCGTTCGGTATTGAAAGTGTATGGTGAATGCCTTCAGCAATCATATCTTTACCGGTTCCCGATTCTCCAATGAGCATTACAGGAATTCGACTAGTCGCAGCTACTTTTGCCGTTGAAATAACATTTTTCATCTCAGCAGATACAGCTGTTATCGTTTCAAATGTTAACGGTTGTCCATAGCGACGCAGCGGTTGGTACATCATAAATTCTTGTGTTGAAATATCACGTGCAAATTCCACTGCCCCTAGAATTCGACCATCTTTATCAATCGGTAAAATATTATTAATGGTCGTAATTTCCTGCCCTTTTTGATTCCAAAATGTCTTTTTATGATTTCGAATCGATTGACCACTATGTAATACTTGCTGCAATAAACTCTCTTCCACCCTAAAATCGATAATTTCTCTAGCAGTACGTTTTTCGACTTCCTGATTTGTTACGCCTTCAAGCTCCTTCATTTTTTCATTGCAAACAACTAGCATTCCATGCGCATCTATTGCCCTAACACCGATATCACTCATTTCTGTAATAAATTCATAGACTTGAAGTAGACCTTTTAATTCCAATTTTTATATCCCCTATCAATTTATTTAAAATTTTTGGAATATTTTTGTTGAATTATGCCAAACCATATTGCATTATTATATATATAGTATTCAGAAAAGTGCAAACTCATTTTGCACCTAACAACCACGGGAGGAAACAAAAATGATTCCATACAAACATGAGCCATTCACAGATTTCACTTCACAAGAAAACGCAAAAGCATATCAAACTGCATTACAACAAGTAACAGAACAATTAGGACAAGAATATCCTTTAATTATAAACGGTGAAAAAGTAACAACTGAACAAAAGATCTCATCTTACAATCCTGCTCAGAAATCAGAATTAGTAGGTGTTGTATCTAAAGCAAACCAAGAATTAGCTGAAACAGCCATGCAAGCTGCACATACCGCTTTCGGAGAGTGGCAATATACTCCCGCTGAAGTAAGAGCTGATATTTTATTTAAAGCAGCAGCAATCATTCGCCGACGTAAACACGAATTTTCTGCTTGGTTAACATTTGAAGCTGGTAAACCATGGAATGAAGCAGATGCTGATACTGCTGAAGCTATCGATTTCCTTGAGTATTATGGTCGTCAAATGTTAGCACTTAAAGATGGTCAACCCGTTGAAAGTCGAGTAGGTGAATATAACCGCTATGACTACATTCCATTAGGAGTTGGAGTAATAATCTCTCCTTGGAACTTCCCATTTGCAATCATGGCTGGTACTACTGTAGCGGCAGTTGTAACTGGTAACACTGTTCTTTTAAAACCTGCTTCAACGACACCAGTTGTCGCTTATAAATTCATTGAAGTATTAGAAGAAGCTGGACTTCCAGCAGGTGTCGTTAACTACATCCCTGGTTCAGGCGCAGAAGTTGGCGATTATTTAGTAGATCATCCGCTTACTCGTTTTATTAGCTTTACTGGTTCTCGTGATGTCGGACTTCGTATTAATCAACGTGCCTCTGTCGTAAACGAAGGCCAAATCTGGATTAAACGAGTTATCGCTGAAATGGGTGGTAAAGATACGATTGTAGTAGATAAAGAAGCTGATTTAGAATTAGCTGCTCAGTCTATCGTTAAATCTTCATTTGGCTTCAGTGGACAAAAATGTTCAGCATGCTCACGTGCAATCATTGTTGAAGATGTCTATGATGAAGTAATCGCACTTGTAGAAGAAAAAACAAAAGCATTACAAGTCGGAAACCCTGTAGATCCAGCTAACTATACTGGACCAGTTATTGATGAAGCCGCATTTAATAAAATTACTAGCTACATTGAAATTGGTAAAGAAGAAGGTCGTTTAATCGCTGGTGGTACTGCAGACAACTCAGAAGGCTTTTTTGTACAACCAACAGTATTTGCAGATGTATCTCCTGAAGCGCGTATTATGAAAGAAGAAATTTTCGGACCAGTTGTTGCAATTTCAAAAGCTTCTAATTTTGAAGAAGCCATTGCAATTGCTAATAATACTGAATACGGTTTAACAGGTGCTGTTATTTCTAAAAATCGCGCCAATATTGAATATGCCCGTCAACGCTTCCATGTTGGTAACTTATACTTCAACCGTGGCTGTACAGGTGCTATCGTAGGATACCAACCATTCGGTGGTTTTAATATGTCAGGTACAGATTCTAAAGCTGGTGGCCCTGATTATTTACAGCTTCATATGCAAGCAAAAACAACTTCAGAAACGCTTTAATCTTTTCTTCCTTTATAATAGGAAGAAACTCTAATTTCTTCTCGCTCGGCGTGTGTAAATTCATACGTCGAGTTTTTTATTTTTATCTTTTTCGATAATAATAGAATAGATAAATAATACCCTTTCACATTTCAAATAAATTTCATATCCATCGTTTTACATAGCACATTATATTATTGCGAATAATATAATGTAGCTTTTATTACCTCTTATCAGGTGTGTTGATTAGGGGAATATTAAGTTGTCATTTACCGTTAGAATGGTTTTTTTATGTTTAATACTAACGTATGTTACTACATTTTTTAATTGATTGTAGCGGAGGAAACGGCTCGGTGCTTGCTCGCTTAAAGCGAGCATCCCGTAGCGGAAATCAACCTACCACTTTAATAATTATGGTTAAAATTGGTTAATCAACACGCCCGATATTATGTAAATATATCAATTCGCACCTTGTAACATGCTAATTAAACAATAATTACTAAAAAATCATTTCTATTTTACTATAATAATAATTTTTCAAATTAATAAGGCTCAATATCCTCACATCAGTTAACTGAATACTTAAACTTTTCATTTTATATTGACAGTTTATTTTTCAACTGATAAGCTATGAAACAAATCCAAATTCGTTGAAGAGAACAAGTATGGAAGGTCACTTAATCTAAAGAGAGTCGACGCTTGCTGAAAGTCGATGTTTAGGCCCTTTTCTGAAGTAATCTCTGAGAAGCAAAATTGAACCTTTAAGTAAATTTTGCCGGCTTATCCTCCGTTACCTTAGGATCACGTATGATAGTACGTTGGCTGAGTGCTGGAATTTTGTGTTAAACAAATTTTCGGAATTAGGGTGGTATCGCGAGTAATCTCGTCCCTTTTATAGGGGCGAGTTTTTTTTGTGCCTATTTTCACTGAATATGGATCAATCTACTTTGAGGAGTGAATGAAATGAGTAAATCTACAACTTTATTTATTGGATTAATGTTATTTTCGATGTTTTTTGGGGCAGGTAATCTTATTTTCCCACCATTTTTAGGTGCTAATGCCGGAACAAACTTCCCACTCGCTATAACTGGCTTTATCGTGACTGCAGTTGGACTTCCACTACTTGTATTAACAGCTTTATCCTTTGTTGAAGGTGGCGTGCGTACGCTAGCTAGTCGAGTTCATCCTATTTTCGGATTAGTTTTTACAATCATTGTTTATTTATCAATCGGACCGTTTCTTGCTATCCCACGTAATGCGACTCTTGCTTATGAAATGGGGTTAAAGCCTTTTATTGCTGATTCTTCTATTGCTTTATTCGGCTTTACGGCATTATTTTTCCTTCTTGTTTTTTTAATTAGTTTAAACCAAAGCAAAATGATGGATCTCATGGGGAAAATCATCACGCCCCTATTATTGCTAAGTATGGTCGTATTAGTCGTAACCGGCTTTATTCAATTACAAAATGGCACGTTAGCGCCGGCAACAACCGAGTATGCTGAATCTCCTTTCTTAAAAGGCTTTTTGGAAGGATATAACACAATGGATGCACTTTCTGCTATTGCGTTTGGTATTGTCATTTTGACTACGTTGAAGCGACAAGGTGCTACAGAAGGCAAAATGATTCGAAGAGAAATGCTTAAAGCAGGTCTTTTAGCAGGATTATTACTTGCTGTTGTATATTGTTCTCTTGGTTATATTGGAGTCAAAATGGCTGGAATAGGTTCATTTGAAAACGGTAGTACCCTTCTTTCATCTGCTTCTTATTTACTGTTCGGGCAACGGGGAAATTTACTATTAGGTGTTATCTTTGTATTAGCTTGTTTCACTACTTGTGTAGGTTTGGTGTCTGCTTGTGGAAACTATTTTCATTCATTAGCTCCAAAAGTTAGTTACAAAAAAATATCTTTATTATTTACATTTATTAGTTTTTCATTAGCTAACTTTGGCTTAAATACTATTTTAACGGTAAGTGTACCTTTCCTAGTTGCTGCTTACTCATTAACAATAGTATTGATCGTGATTTCCCTTTTCCATCCGTTATTTAAAGGTTCTTCTTATGTATACGTTGGGGCAATAGCGCTGACAGGAGTAGTTGCCTTATATGATGGCCTAAAAGCATTTGGCTTCACTTTTGGCGTAGTTGATCAATATATGAGCTATCTTCCATTTGCAGAGCTTGGATTAGGGTGGGTTATTCCTGCATTTGTAGGAACTGCAATTGGTTACTCTCTATACTTAATGAAGAGAAAATTGCCAATGATCGCATCGCAGCCTGTTGAGAAATAATTGAGATGCAAAAACGTCCGGTTCTCTATTTAAGAACCGGACGTTTTCATATAAAAATAGCTCCCTCATATTGCTTTTTATTTGAATAAAACAATCGTAATCTAAGACAGGTTTAGCATTCGATTAAAAAATGTTATCTAAAAAGAACCTCGTCTTATTTTTAAGGAACTGGTACGGATTGTTTTCCGTTGTCGATTCAACCCGAAATAACAATGGGGTACATGCAAATCAAAAAAATGTTTCGACAAATTTATGCTTCTTGATCGTCTGTGGATAAAGTTATTCACATTTCGACCCTTGTACTATATGCATTCCCCTGCTATCCACAGGAGTTAATCACAAATTATCCACCGACTCCTGTGGATAATTCATGGGTTGTTTTGAACAAAACTATTTGATAAATTAAGTAAGTGTCTTGGCAACTTATTACTATATTCTTTCGTTCTTCGTATTAGAACACTGTATTTAAAAACTTGGAGGTGAATTCACGTATGAGTAAACTATCAGATGATTTATTAATCAAGGCTTATGTTACTGCAAATGCTATTAAGCTAAGCCCTGAATTTATAAGTCTTTTAATGAATGAAATGATGCGTCGTTCTCTAGTATAGTTGTTACCTAGTTTAAACGGTTCAGACGTATATTAGAACCTTAGCTGCTAATGAATTGTGAGAGTTCTACGAACAAGTTCTAGAGCTAAAATTAGGTGTTTACATTTCCATATATATGAAGTGCTAAACAACTATCTATTTAAACATCATTTCAAAATAAACATCTGTTAATTTCTTCATATTTGAATCGAGTACTACTATTTATCTCGCTCTTGTTTTTATTGTTTGAGTGATTACTCCGGTTATAGTCAATTTTCCTTAACAGGCGGAAAAAAGCGAGCTTTTTTCACTTCGGAATAGTGAACGATTGGGTGATTTTCTTGATAATGGCACTCTAAAAATGAAGCTAATGAATTTTGATGGATCGTATAAACTGCATTTTGCAAAACCCAAGGTGAATGGCAATTATCTACTCGAAATAGCTGCCCCTGAGTTTTGACCCATACATGATAACGCTCCGTCAACCACCGATCCAATTGAGTATGTTTAATTGGACGAGAAATCGGTTCAAATGAAGCAATAAGTGTCTCTGGAAATGTTGTAAATTGTTTAGTTCTACTATAAATAGTAAATGTATTATTACTTTTTTTTGAAGTAATATTCGCATTTCGGAAAGGTAGAAAGTTTCTAAATGTTGTTAATTTCACTATTAAAGAATTATTAGCATCTAAACTGAAGAAATGAACACCTGCCTTGCCTTTATGAGTGACATACGTTCGAACATTTAGTTCTAAAAAAGAACCAGAGCCCAGTAATGGTGGCATAAACCTTGGTCTATTCCTCTTTACTTGAAAAAACACTAAACTGATCCATGCCCTATTGTTAAAGAGATCTAGTTCTAATTCTGAAGGGATATGTTTCCGTATGTCTTCCGCAGAAACCGACCAATGCAGAAAGAATACATCATGCCATTCTTGCGTCATGATCCAAGGTCTTTTAGTCATTTAATATCTCCTCCCAAAAGGATTATTGTGTTTATTCTTTCCTATGATGCATATATTCAAACGGGGAAAGTGATATCTTTTTTTGATGTGTGGTACGTATTGAAGAAAGAAAAAACCCAACCTCCGGAGAGATTGGGAAGCACTCTAGTAACTGGCGCTAATCTAAATCCTCTATATTTTCGTTAGATTTTCTGCCTTTTTAGCTAGCGTTACGACTTAATTTCTGCATTGTCATTGAAATAATCGGTCCAGTTGTTTGATTGGATCATTAATCTGTTCCATGATGCCATCCATTTTAGTGACATTTTTTTGTTCAATTGAGGGCGAGTTTTCTATTCTCACTTGCTACAACAGAAAATCCATTGCCATACTCACCCTTCAATTGACGTATTTAAATTTAGTAAATTACATTGTCCAGAACCCAAATTGCTTTTTATCGCCAAATGCAACGACTGGCTCATCATTAATTGTAATATCATTCATAACGACTCCAGAACATGTAGATGCTGTTTTTTGACATTTCCCAACAACAAAACACTACTTTCACCTAGTTCATTTCAATGAGCATAAAACATACGGTGAATCGAATGGTTTGTTAAGCATTTGTTATTGTTGCATACTCATTGAATATCCATCACTTTTCACATAGACGTTGCCGTTTCTTGTCACAAAGACTTTCGTACCTAATTTCTCCAACGCTTTAACCGTTTTATTTCGTTTCCTTGCACTAGTGATAACAGCAAATTGCGGTTTCACCATACTAAAAAACTCCAAGGTATTCGCTTCAAATTTACCATGATGAGGAACTTTTAAGAAAGTATGCTCTATATCGCTGTGTCCCATTAACTCATCAAGTCGCTCTTCTACTGCGTCTGCAGTTAACAATAAACTGTTGTTTCCGTGCTTTACACTAACCACAAGAGAGTAATCATTTTCCTCTTTGTATTTATTTTTTTGAGGTGGGTAGACTGTGAATTCAGCGGTACCAGCACTAAAGGTATAAGTATTGATCAAGGCTTTGGGTGTTTTATGATTTGCTGTAATTGCATTCTTATACTCCCTATACTGTTTACTACTCCGCTTATAATTAGGCGTAATAATTTGCCCAACATCCACGCTATTAATAATTACATCGACTCCTCCTACATGATCCTTATCAAAGTGCGTTAAAATCATATAGTCAATTTTATCGATGTTATTTTCTTCTAAATACTTCACAACCTTGTCCCCATCCTTATCTTCCCCGCTATCAATAAGCACAGTTTTACCGCCAGCCATTAAAAGCATACTATCCGCTTTTCCTATTTTAAAAATCACCATATCTAAAAAGCTTACGTTGCTGCTTGCAGCAATTTTTGTTTGATGGGAGGAGCAACCAATTAGAGCCATAATGATAAACAAAGTTATGTACAGGTACATCACTCTTTTGTCTTTGAACAGATATTGATTCATAAAAACACTCCTCTTTTTGCGTTATAATAAATCGATTTATATGAGTATCCTCTAAATACGATAAATTATTACGCAAAAAATCCCCTTATCTTATGATAAGAAGATTTTTGGTATTGATTGTTAAAACTACTATTAAATTTACTTTTTTAGCTAACTGGCATGCATTAAATTACTCCAGTATATCCATCACACGACGCACGTATGGACTTTTATCATATGAATTATACAGCTGACTAGAAAGCCTAATAGGATCACCAAAGAAAAAGCGCTCATATAACGTTTGGCGTGTACCGAAAGAGCTCATCGTTAAATCCCACGCCAGACGGAAAATTTTCACACGATCCTCAGCATTGGCAGCCTTAGACTGCAGATACTGATCTAAATCTGGTCGAACTGCTGATTGAAATGTATTTTCCGTTGGGATAGACATTAATCCACTAGCACCTAAAAGCTGGATGATTTCAGTAAACCTTGGATATACACGTGGGAAAAAGTTAATGGCGATTTGCAGTGTAGTACGATCTGGTCGCATAAATCCCCAAGCATCCTTTTCCGCCTCTATTTCTGATTTAAGCACCAATGCTTTCATCGTTTCCAAAGCTATAATAATTTCAGAAGCCTTTTCTTGAACATGTTGGTATTCCGAGATATTAATCGTATCTATAATAGATTGAACTAATCCCAAAATAAATTCTGTTTTTACAATCTGTCTAGAAATAACTTGATGTAATGCAAATGGTTGAAACGCGCTAGCCATCATAAAATTATTCGATACGCCTAAGTTAGCATAATAAAATACGCGTTCCCATGGCACTAATACATTGTCGAATACAACAATTGTATCCATTTCATCATACCGAGAACTTAATGGATAGTTAAATGTAGAATCTCCACCAACAAAAGATTCTCTGCATATAAATTTTAGCCCTTTGCTATTACTAGGTATGGAAAATGCAAATCCTTTTTCTTCCTCAATAACCCCTGCAGCTGATAGAACCAATAGCTCATCTGTTATGCCACCTTGTGTTGCCAGCAGTCGTGCACCCTTTATGATTATTCCCTCTTCGTTTTTATCTATTACTTTGGCAGCAATAGGCTCATCTGTATTTTCAAAATAAAATTGTGCCCGATTTACTTGTGGATCGATAAATGTATGTGTCATTGATATATCATTTTCACGTGCGTATTCATAAAACGCAAGTAAGTGCTCAGGAAAACAGTTCTCTTTCCCTTCTAAAAATTTTGCGGCTGACGCAAAGGCCGCTAATGTTGTATTCATATAGTCTGGACTTCTTCCCATTAGACCATTGCTTGATTTAGCCCATTGTTGTACCATTGCCCGTCTTTTAGCTAAATCCTCTTTTGTTTTTGGTTGTAAAAAAGAAAGACCAACTTGATCTCCCGTCGTTGGTGATGGATAAGTCATAACACCTTTTAATGACGCATCATGTTGTATATCATATAAAGCTGCTTGGCTTTGCATAATCCCTTTAAATGCAGGGTGCTCGGAGATATTGCCTGTCACAGGTTTTCCATCTATCCATACATTCGTTTTCAACCGATTAATTCGATCAATATATTGTTTCCCAGTAATAGCTGCCATACTCACGCTCCTAAATGTTACTAGCTGATTGTTCAATAAATGGATGTATCAAAACATTCAACTATGTCTTTAGTTGTATAGTATGAATGGGTTCTTTCAGTTGTTACTCTTCGACATGCTTCATAACTGCGGTTATGGTGATAGCAAAAATCCCCTAATCTTTAGATTAGGGGACAAATTGTGGTCGTTAGTTATTAAGCTTTATTCTTTTACTCATTTAACTTGGTTTTCATCATTTGTTTCTTGATATCCTTTTAATCCAAGCACTTCATACTCACCTTTGTATTTCTTACTATCAATTGTATAAACCATTACATTTTCACCGAATGTGTTTTCTCCAGAGAATTTTGCGATAACTTTAGATCCTTCTTTTTTGTGCGACCACTTGTGTGAATTCCTTTGAAGTAGACCGTAATTATTGCTGTACCGTTGTTATTAACGTAAACTCCAGCTTTTCTACCACCTGATACTGTTACGTCTTCAAGTGTTACGTAATCACCATAAATTTCGATTAGGTTGTCTTCATGCGTTCTTGTTACTGTGATGTTTTTTAACGTAACATTGTTTTCATGGATGAATACACCATCTGTAGTGTTATTGCCTGGTGCTGATGTTGTTGCAATTGCTAGCGTTTTTCTAGCACCGTCACTGTTACTTTCAAATTTGATTGTTAAAGAAGCCATCACTAAAATTTTAAACATCGTATTTTTTTTACAAACATCGTGGCTTTATTTCAAAGCTACATGTGGTTCAAACTTTTCAAAAGTGTTCAAAACAATTACTACCGACAACGGATCTGGATTTGCGGACCTGGACTCTACACTAAAAAAAGAAGATACGGACATCTACTTTACCCACCCCTATACGTCCTGTGAGCGAGGGACAAATGAGCGCCATAACGGGTTAATTCTGCCATAGGGGAGAAAAGAATTGAAAATTTTTGCGAAGAACAGGAGAGGCTAGCGTATCGAACAGACGAGTTCAATAGAGAAGCGTCTACAAGAGATGCTCGCGAATGATCTATTGTTTCAAGTAATTCAGGAAACATCAGCTGAGTAGCATTTTTTATCAGAGCCTTATTTAGACGAGTTGATTGAAAAAACACTACTCCATCGAGCTGGTTTAATGTCACCCATGTACAGTTGAGTTATTACATTAAACCATTCGTATCGTATGAATTGATGAGGCTGATGACACGCCAACGACACCGACTGTCATTCGTTTGGATTTCAAACCTATTTTAAAACTTCTGATGACCCTGCTGCTAAAGGATAAGTATCGTGTGAAAATATTATCAGCATTGACCACACGTGTAATGTCCATCGATTCCCGAATGATTTCATCATAATTACATCCCAAGCAATCGAGTGATGTAAATGAAATCGTCACTATGAATCACGCTTCTCATCCCTAATTTTCGTTTAATAAAGATACGCGAATTATTATAAACGCTTATAAACATTTTTACCATGGTTTACAAACATAAAAAAGGCATACTTTTAAGAGCGTCCTAAAAGTATACCTTTATAAACAAAACAAAGGCTCTTCAAATAATTAAGTCTGCTGTGAGCTACTATTTTAAGTGATTCAAAAAAATCCCATGCTATTTTTCTCAGTTATTTAGCACTTGCAAAAAATTTGAAAGGATTAACCTTTCCAGAAAAGTAAAAAAAACAAAAATGTGATGATTTACTCGAAAAGGTTGGGTTGTTATTTATGTAAAAAACATTGACACTCCTGTTTCTAAATTATTGATCAGAAAAGTCTACCAAATAAATTTGTTTTCGTTTTTCAAAGCTAAATTAATATCATTATTCATTTCAATAGTTGCTTGTGTAATAGCATTTTTTACAGACGTATGATCTTGAGCATTTACTAACTCAAAAGAATATATAATACTGCGAGAGGCACTAATCAAAGCCCCATATCCATCTTCATTAAAAGCATTTACAATATCTTTTCCAGTTGCCCCTTGTGCTCCATATCCTGGTACTAAAAATATAGATTTAGGCATTAATTTTCTATATATTTTCATGTCTTCAGGATAGGTTGCTCCTACAACAGCTCCAATTGAAGAATAACCTGATTCCCCTAAGTGTTCACTAGAAAATTTATTTATTAAAACTCCTACTTTCTCAGCTAAAGTTATTCCCTCTGTTAACTTTTGATTTTGAAAATCCCCAGAGTACGGATTACTTGTTTTAACTAAAACAAATAATCCAGAATTTCTCTTTTTAGAAGCATCAAAAAACGGTTCGAGGCTATCTCTACCTAAATAGGGATTAATCGTAAGTGAATCTACTGCATTTTCGTTTTCATTCCATTGTTCACACTCACTTCCGAAAAATGCATTTGCATATGCTGTTGCAGTAGAATCTATATCTCCCCGTTTAGCATCAGCAATTACAAGTAACCCCATTTGTTGAGCATAATTCACAGTTTCCCAAAAAGCATGAATTCCATGTTCACCAAAGACTTCATAATACGCTAGTTGAGGCTTTATAACTGCTACATGATCTTTTATTGCATCAATAACTAATTTATTAAACTGAGTAAAAGCAAACCCAGCTCCCTTTGGATTTTCACCATAGTTTTTTTTAGCTTCTTCCCTTATAAAATTTGGAATACGTGAAATAACAGGATCTAGCCCTATGACCGAATGGGACTTTTTTTGTGCAACTGCTTTATTAAGCCTATCTGCAAAATTATGTTTAAACATATTGTTTAACTCCTTACAGCTCTTCTATAAGAGATTTAATGTTATTTAGAAATGTATCAACTGAGCCTGATTTTTTTCTTATTTTCATTGTGTTAGAATCAAGAATTCGTGTATACGGTAAAATGGCTTCCCCTCTTACAAGTAATGAAATTGTTTTTTCATTACTTGGGATAATACGATGAAACACTCCTGCTGGGAAAAAATATGTATTTCCAGCAACGAGTTTTTCCCTTGAAACTAGTCTTAATTCTATTTTTTCATTTTCATTTACTGGTTATTTTCAATAAATTCAAGCGAATAATTTAGTGATAATAGTCCAGGCATATTAATAGTTCCAGTTTCATAATCAGATTCTTCTAAAAGATCTATTTCATCACTTTCGCTTCTAATTCCTGTTCCACCCGTTATTATCTGATTAATTTTAATATCATTATTAAAATAAAGTGCTCCTACTCCTGTGAATCCTAGAAGGCTTTTATGACAAGAAAATGCCATGATATCAATATTATCTGTTTCAACACTAATTTCTACATTACCAATGGCTTGAGAAGAATCTACAAACATAAATAGTTTGTATTTATGGGCTATTCCACCATATCCTTGCTTATATATAAGCTCTCCAGTAACATTTGAACCATGATTAATGATTACCATCGTTGTATTTGGTCTTATTAAATGTGTTAGTTTTTTTAAAACTCTTCGCAAGATGTCATCCCATCTATATCTATAACTGAGAATTCTATATTTCTATCTTTTTTTAAGGCAGTTATAGTTCTAGAAACAGCTGCATGTTCAAAGTTGGTAGTAATCACATGATCTCCATTTCTTAAGATACCTCGTAATCCCATATTAATTGCTTGTGTGGAATTTAATGTGAATATTAACTTATGATCTATAGGACAATTTATTAATTTTTTTAAGCGTTGTCTTGTAGATTCAATCACATTACTTAAATTATAGGTGCTACTGTAGTCTCCTATTATAAGTATCAGGAGTTGTACTTAGTATTTCAAATACTTTATTAAGGTTATTAGGTTTTGGATAACTTGTTGAAGTATTATCCAAATATATGTATTTATTATTAACCATCAAATTTCCCCTTAACTACATTCTTTCCCATTCAGGATATATGTCACACTGTATTTTTTCCGTCATAATTCTTAACACCACAACTGTCTGTTTTCATAATGATACTTTAAATTGGAATGTCGTTCGAAAATCATTGACCTATTTTTTCTTTTTAAATACTCCATGAAAGATGAGACACTTTATTTTAATGGTATTATAAACATAATTATATTAGAACTTGAAAAAGTGAATTAGGTTGTAAGGAAGATCACTTAGTATTGTGATTAAAAAATCTAGCATTATTGCACCTCATTTCGGTTTAGGAGTGAAAAAAGCATGGATATAGGGACTAAAATTCGCAGTCTTCGGTTGTCAAAAGGTGTTTCTCAAAAAGAGTTGAGCGAAGGAATCTGTTCGCAAGGTATGTTAAGCCAAATTGAGAAAAATAAACACACACCTAATTTCCACTTACTCGCAAAAATTTGTAAAAAAATGGAAGTAAAATTAGATGATTTGAATGAATACACAACAACTGAGTTGACTATTAAAAAGAACTTAAAAGAAGAATTAGCCGTACTTTTTTACCAGCGTAAATATGAAGAAATTTATGTATTGATAAAATCTAATCTTAATTCATACTTTTATACACCATTAGATAAACAACTTCTTTTATTTTATAAAGCACTGTACTATGGTTTTACGAATGGTAAATATCATAAGGCTTATGAAATATTAGAAAAAGCACTCTATATCACTTATTATGCAAATAAAAAGAGTCTTTCCTATGAAGAGATTATTATATTCAATAACCTTGGTATTTTCGCACTAAAAATGGAAATGCTTGAAGAAGGTTTCCACTATTTAGAAATCATTTTACAAGATATCGATACGAACTTAAAAATAGAAAATAACTCGAAAATAACGCTAATTTATTTCAATGTAGCTAACGCCTATTCAAAATATGGTTATTATGAAAAAGCTTTGAAAATCGCTATAAAAGGTATTCAATGGGCAAATAAATCAAATATCAATACACAATTACGCCTAAGCCATCTATATTATGAGAAAGCCTACAATGAGCAAATGCTAAATGAACAAAACTATATTGAATCCTACAAAACCGCCTATTATTTAGCCTTAAATGCTAAAGATGACAACTTATTGAAGTTCATTAAATCTAAGATTAGTATTGACTAGTCAAGTAATATACATAATCTTAATCAAATAATCTATAGAAATCCATTAGTAGAATATTAATTTTCTAATATTTCTGGTATATAATTCCAACACTATACTCCAGCATCCCGATAAAAATCTTTAATGACAACCCTTCGCCGAATCCTTTATTCAACATACAAATTGCAATTTTAAGCCGTTAACTGGATAACCTCATTGTCAAATATATTTTGAAATTAACCAGTAAAAATCAAGCGCTCTCAGATACTTTTAAAATCGAGTTGACGGATGGGTACACTGGCTTTGGAAGTAAATGCAGTTTCTTGGTCTCCTATCTCATTACAGTACGCTTTAATAGCTTTATTAACTTCTGTAAAGAGATTTTTACGAATAAAACGAAGAAGCCAATTTTGCAGGAACAATAACACTTGTTAATTTATGTCCTTTCCAATCCCTTAATATCATCACGTTGTTTGAATTGATAGTATTTGCAAAAAATTTCTCGTCTTCAAATGTACTCAATGCTGTTTGCATTACTATTCCTCCCAAAATTCAATTATTAGTTTCATACCCTGTTAATGTCCATCCTGTTTCTTTATCCTCAAGACAAACGGTGACAATCGTAACTGTATTGCGCCTATACTGGACCAAAAACTTATCTGCATTGTAGTGTTCAGTAAAATACTCCTGAATTTCCTGCAAACTAATAACCTTTTCTCCATCATTTTTGATACGATAAGGCATTTCATGTTCATGTCCTATGTGTCTTCTCTGTTTCCCTACTTTGATACTAGTAGCAATTACAGAGATGCTACCCAAAGAACAATTGAAATTTGTTAAGCACTAGTTTTTTTAAATATTTATGATCAACTAATTATGCTTTAACAACAAAAAAGTAGTTAGAAAAGACATGGCTTCCTATCACCAGTTGTCTTTCTAACTACTTATTTTAAATGGACTTAATGGACAATTATTTTAGTGTCCATTTTCGAGGGGCTTGACCACTGACACCGACTTAGAAGTTTAATTCATTGTATTTTACATTAAATTCTTTTTCTAAATCTGTCTGGTTAGCATAACCAGTTCCTGCTGGACGTTTTTCTATTACAAATTTTGCAATTGTTGTTTTATTAGCATAAGTAAGTCTGTCTAATTTTGCTTTAAATGACTCTATTTCATATAGCGCAGATAGCATTTCAGTAATTTCCGTTACACTGTTCACTTTTTCAAATGCGGTTGCTTGGTCTGTTACATTTAATGCAGTAGCTACTGATTCAATAATACTATCCGATGCTGTCGCCCGAATATCGAGTATACCAGCATGGCTAGACTTCATTGTGAATGAGATGTTGCCATCTTTTCCGATTAGTACCATTTGTTTGTTATCTGGGCTTCCTGGTGTGATTACTTTACCAATTCCGTTTGATAATATAATCGTGCCAAATACAGTAGTAAATTCAAATGTTACATTTCCGCCTACTTTTGGAGCATATGGAAGGCCATTTTGGTCCACTGTTTGATAGTTTACAGTGACAGGAGAATCCGCTCTGGTAGCTGTTACTTCTTCACCTTTTGCATTGTAAAATTTTACTTTAGCTGTATTTACTATTGCGTCATTGAAGTAAGTGATTGGTGCTACTTGTTGTAAATCAGCATCATCTAATCTACCAACTGCTGTACTAGAGCCGTTATCGATAAATACAGTTGGCGTGATATAAGAGCCCACTTTTCTATTCACTACTGTAAATTCGACAACGCCATTTTTGTCAGTTACTAATGAATAAAGGCCATTTCTGTCTAGATTAACAGCTTTACCCGCTTGGAAAATATGTGCTGTCTGCGTATCACCTTGTAATACAACTTTTACAGCGATATTAGCAGGTGCTTTGTTGCCTGCTAGATCCGTCACAGTTGCTTTATATTGACGTCCACCAAAGTTAGCTGCGTAAGTTCCCCCAACAGCAACATTGCGTTCAGTAGAAGCGTTAGAAGCGTTTTCAGTACCAATGGCTTCAACGTTTAAAGCAATCGTGTGTTTAATTTCAAATTTAACTGTTGAACCTTTTGCTTGTAATCCAGTTACATCTAATCTTTCTCTCGTTTCTTTACCATTAGCAAATACAATTGGCGTGACCGATGTGCTAGCACCCGTCACCGTAAATGTTCCTACACCATTTGTATTCACATACACTTTTGCTCCTACTTGACCATTTGCAGTTTGATAAGGTGTCGTATTATTACTTTCAACTACCGTTGCTTTACGATCAATTTTGTCTAAAGTGACGTTAACGTTTTCAGCAAATGTTACGTTGACGTATTTCCCTTTTGTATCACTAGATACATCTGCAGGATTGACGTTTACCTTATATACTTTTTTAGCACCGTTAGCTAATGTTGAACCTTCCGTTACATCAACAATCGTTAAACGTTCATTGTTACCCCAGTAAACTTTTGATGCGGATGATTTAAGTGCTACATTTTTAGTTGCATAAGCAGATACTGTATCGTTACTAAATGATGATTGTGTGTAAGAGTAAGAAGCTACACCGTTTTCGTCGGTTAATACTTCTGTAGTAAGTTTTTTAGTAGCATCTGCAGAATTTTCTACGTCGAATGTTACAGGAATCTTAGCTTTAGATTGCCCCGCAGCAACTTCTACTTGAGCTTCGACTGTTACCTGGTTACCAACAACAGCTTGAACTGAAGGTGTTGATAATTTAATTGCTGTAGGAATAACCGCAGAAACACCAAAGAATATACTGGAATTCCCACCATCAATTGCTACATTGTAAGCTTTACCAGCTTCTTGAGCAGAAGTTACTAATACGACAACTTTAGGGTCAGTTGCTTTAACAGTAGCACTAGAAATTGTTAGACCTTCAATTGCAAAACGCCCCGCAGTAACCTCACTAACATTTTGAGCATTTTCGAATGTCACTTCAACAGTTGTGTTGTTAACCGCTTTTACTGCACCAATGACCATTGACACTACCATACCATCTTTATATAGTTTTTCAGCACCGTTGTAATTTACAACGCCGTTAGCCACTTTACCATTTACGTATAACTTATTGGACTTTCCTTCAATCCCCGTTAAAGGTTTGCCGTTGTAATACCATTTTTTTGCTGATCCTGAACCGTACCAGCCAGCACCTTTTTTACCAGCTATGTAATACACACTCTTGTAGATTCCCGTTCCTTTTTTACCGGATTTGTAAAATGTTTTTTTGTATAAGCCCGTGAATTTATTGCCGTTTTTATATAATACATTTTGATAAGATTTATAACCTTTGACAACCTTACTCGATTTTACAGATACTAACTTACCTTTTGTCACTTTTACAGTTTCTTCTTTAGCGAAAGCTGTTTCAGATGCACCTGTTGCTGCAAACGATCCTGTTAATACTGCTGCACCAATTACTAATGATGCTACTGGTTTTACGAATTTAAGATTAAATTTACCCATTTAAAAATCCTCCTTATTAAATATAATTAGCATTTTACTATTTTGTAAAAATTTCTAATACTCATGCTTAAGCCTAATTACCGGTCATATGAAAGATAGTCACCACTTACTTTTCTGTGAATTATTTGTACATATCCAGTTCTATAGTACTCATTATATCAAAAAATACAATAAACAGGCTATTATAAATGGATAGTATTATTAAAAATACTTAAAATTCCCTTTGATGCGACCCTTTTTATAAGCTTTGTAGGAATCATATATTATTACCAATTTTTAACAATTCGACGGATAGGAATTTTGATATGACGCTAGCTCCATAAGATCCCCCATTATTTACTTCAGCAAAAAACGCAGCCAGAAAAGGTTCGGCAACGATCACCGACTGTCTTTCTTGACTACGTATTTTAAACCTCTTAGTTTAGTATTTGTTTTGTGGTGCTGCATCTATTGACTATCTCCGTCTCGTAATAAAATGATGGTGCGTTGTAAACCCTCTCCATTCTTTCATATGTGTATGTAAATCTCTTCTTTGTAGTCTCGTTTCAGTGGTTTCCATATCAAAAGTAGAATCTGTATTCATGGTGTCATCAACTATAAATATTACCGGAAACTCATACGTCGTTCGAACTAAATATACCATTCTACGTTCATCACGATCTGCTTCAATAATATGCACTGTTATTGCACTAAAATCCATTATTTCTTCCCCTTGATAATAGTACTTCACTTCTCCCATCTCCTCTTTTTAAGAATAAAAACCTTTCCTTTAATTTATCATAATTAGTAAAAAATAACTATTGTATATAAGGAAAGTTCCCCTTTACTGCTGGCATGAATAGGTGTTAAATGACGGTTTCTTTGAAATGATAAAAAACCCCCAAATTCGAGTTTGGAGGCTAAATTGTTTTAATAGATCAACTATCATTTTTTTCGTTAGTTTTAGGGAACTGCACGGTTAATTCTTACTTTGATATTCTTTTAATAACTCTTTTGCTTTTTTGCTATCCGCTTCTAGTTTTAGACCAGTTTCAACTAAAGGACTGACTGTTGAAAAAGCATTCATTTTGTTGCCTTGGTAGAAACTTTTAAATTCTTCTTGATTTACGGAATATAGAATAGACTGACGTAATGGAATACTTGTAGACACATCACGATCTTTCATATTGAAGGATAGATATGCGACACCGTTACTTTTGTTTTGTTGCAAAGTTAGCTTATTATCATCTTTCACAATATCGTATTTATTTTCTGGAACTCCATTTAAAATATGGATTTCGCCGTTACGTAATGCAGATAATGCACTTTCTGGGTCTTGAATAAACTTCACTGTTACTGCTGAAATTTTCGGTTCATATTCTGTACCTGTCATGTATGCTGGATTTTTCACAAAGTGCGCTTCGTAGTCATTTTTGAACGTTAGGATGTAAGGTCCACTTGCATAAAGTGCATTATTGTAGCCCTTGCCCTCTGTTACTGTTTTCTGATCACCATAAGCGATATCTTTGTTGACGTCATATTTAGCAATATCATACGTGTTAATACTTTCAACTTGTTTCTTTGAAACGATACCAGCAGATTGATGTGCTAAGTAATTTAGTACTTGTGGGAATGGCTTTTCTGTCGTTACTTTTATAATTTGATACGTTCCAGATCCGTTATTTGCTTTTGTTTTATCTGTTACTAATTTTGAAATCTTTTGATCTAGACCTTTTTCTAATTGTTCGCGAACAGTCGCTTGACCATCCGTAGATTTTATATCTAACTCTTTTAGGTCTCTTACAATTGAAATGTCTTTCATACTTTCATGAAGACTGAACGTGCGGTGGTCAGGTACAGAGTTTTTGTCTTTAGCACGATCTAGCGAGAACTTTAAATCTTCTGCCCCTACACGTTCACCTGAGTCAATTGCTTTTTTGTCTTTAACTGATGCAAAATGAATGTTATCACGTAACAAGAAGTAATAATCCTTACTACCATCTGCAATCGCATGATTTAATGACAATGAGCCATCTGATACAACTTCATCATCATCCGTTAAATTGACTAAGCGAACATACATATTCGTATTTAATGTATTAATAGATCCATCATTTCCTTTGATCGGATCTAATGAAGTTAAAGCACCAATTCCTTGTTGAACAATTAATGGTTGTGCTGCGCTTTTAGACTTATCTTTGAAAGATATTGCTTCCCACACCGCTGCTCTAGATTTTGGTAAGCGCACCGTTTTTTCATCGATTACTTGGTTATTAACAGCTTGTGCTTTATATGATGTATAAAGTGGTACGATATAAGCATTATCAAAAACAACATGTTGTTCTAATTCTTTATATGTGTTTGTATAATCATCTTTTAATTGTGTACTTGCTTTATCTACTAATTTGTCTACTTCTTTATCTGCAAATAAACTATTGTCTCCATTAGATGTAAATAACGAACGAACGGCGTAATCAGGGTTACCTGTTACAGTTGTCCAGCTACTTAGTGCTAAATCATAGTTACCAGCATCTTTTTGCGAAGTGAAGCTACCATAATCGGGTTGTATATTTAGCTTTACATTGAATCCATTTTTTGTGAGCTGATCACGCAGAATATTTAAATCATCTTCACCAGTGCTCATTCCTAAAATTTCAATAGATGGGCCTTTCGTTTTAGAATCTGTTTTAGATTCCTCTTTGTCTACATCTGATTTCGTATTTACACAGCCTGTTAAAACGAGTACTACTGCTGCTAAGAAAAGTAATAATCTCTTTTTCATTTGTATTCCTCCATAAATAATATTTATCAATCCAATTTTGGATCTAAAGCATCTCTTAACCCATCCCCTAAAAAGTTAAAGGAAAGTACCAATATAATAATGGCTATTCCCGGGAAAATTGCTAAATAAGGATTGGTTTCTAGATACATGCTACCAACTTTTAAAATATTGCCCCATTCTGGAATGTGTGGTTCTACGCCTAATCCTAAAAAGCTCAAACTACTTGTTGCAATTACGGCACCGCCTATAGTTAATGTAGCTTTGACAATCATCGGCGCAAAAGAATTCGGGACAACTTGCTTGAATATTATTTTCCAATCTGACTCGCCTAGTGCTTTTGCAGCCTCCACGAATTCTAAATTGGATACCATCATGACATTGGCACGCATAGTTCTAGCATAAGTCGGAATGGAACCTACGCTTAAAGCAATGATCAAATTTAGCGTATTTGCACCAAAAGCGGCTATAATCGCAATTGCAAGTAAGATTCCAGGAATCGCGTATAGTACATCTAAAATACGCATAATTACATTATCAATCGACTTGCTATAGTAACCGGCAACAGCTCCTAAAAAGCCACCAATTACTAACGGAATGATCGTGGATACTACCCCAACGATTAATGAAATACGTGCTCCAAATATAATTCGCGAAAAGACATCTCTACCAAAGTTATCTGTGCCAAACGGATGAGCTAAACTCGGATTTAGAAGCATTTCTCCATAATTATTTTCTACAGCAAATTCATATACAAAAGTACCGTAGCTAGCGATTGAAATAGCAAATGTGAAAACTACAAATAGTAAACCAAGCATTGCAGTGAAATTTTTTGTGATCTTAAACCAAATCTTATTCCACTTATCAATCGCTGACATGTCTCGATTCGTACTTTTTAATAACACACTATACCCTAAAATGAAACCAAATACGTTTCCAGTAAAGCCTGTAATAATTAAAGTAATGCCTAACCATTTAAATGAAGGATTGCTATGACGTTCCATATCCACCTTGCCAAAAATAACTACTACTGCGACATCAAAGACGATTAATACAGTAAACATCAGCGTTGAAAGTAAAAACGTATCTGATACATATGGTTTAAATAGATTTAATAATGAAACTGAAACAATTAACAATTGAGTCAGCACCATATAATAGGAAAGCGTATATTCAATAGAACCTTTCCGACGCAACATACGAAAAGCGTAGGTTGTCGTAAAAACATTTCCCACTAAAATACTCAATAGTTGTAATCCACTCATTAACCGCGTTCTTTTTTCGATAACCCCAGTATTTAGTAAATCTCGTTTCATACAAAATAGAATAATAGCTTGCCAGCCTGTTACAACTAAATAAGTTATTGCGAAAAAGCCCCAAACTTTGTTCCATGTTCCCTCTGTAAAATCAAAGGTATTCACTAAAAAAATGAGCATTAGTGCAATTGAAATAACAAAGACAAAGAGTGCATGTTTAAACTCTTGCGACTGTTTCAAAGCAAAATCCTGTTGTGCTGTCATTTCATACACCTCGTTAAGTATTTTTCATTTGCGATCGAATTCTCGGATTTAAGAAAGCGTATAAAATATCAACGGCTAAGTTTACAAGTGAAATAGTGATGGCTATGTAAACAACACCCCCTAAAATAGACGGAATATCGGGTATGAATTGTTTGTCTACAATATAACTTCCTAAGCCACTAATATTAAATACTTTCTCTGTCACTGCTGCCCCGCCTAGCATGCCACCAAATTGCAGGCCGATAATCGTAATAATAGGAATGATTGCATTACGCAAAGCATGGTTTATAAATACTCGACTTGGCTTTAACCCCTTCGCTTTCGCAGTCACAATATACTCTTCATTGATCACTTCTAAAATAGACGATCTTGTCATGCGTGCTATAGAGGCTGTTAATCCAGTACCTAGTACAACCACAGGCATAATAATAGATAACCAATCATCCGGAGAATACGTAGCCGGTAATATGTGCCACTTTATAGAAAAGTTTAAAATGAAAACAAGTCCTTGCCAAAAGTTAGGAATAGATAAGCCGATTAATGCGACAAACATAAAGGTATAATCCCAGAAGGAGTTGGGCTTCGCTGCAGAAATCATTCCAACTGGTATAGCCAACACAATAGCCATTAACAATGACAAAAAAGCAATCGTTAGTGTTATAGGGAATTTGTTTGCAATGCTTGTCATAATATCCTCATTGCCTGTAAAAGAATAGCCTAAATCTAACGTGAGAATCCCTTTGGTCGTATCCCATAATTGCACCCAATACGATTGATCCAAACCATATTGATGATTGAACTCTGCACGTTGTTCTGCTGTTGCAGATTCCCTTAGAATATTAGCTGCTGGATCGGAAGGCGAGAAATGCAAAATTGTAAATACAAAGATGGTGACTGATATTATTACGAAAACAGTCATCAGTAAACGTTCAAAAATATAACGAACAAGCGGTCTCGCATAGATTAATAAGAACAAATACATCATGATTCCTGGTATAAAACTCACCACAACAAAGCTTTTATTTTGTAGGCATTGTGCAAAGATGTGCTGATAATTTGTATTGCTTTGATCTGTTGTTTCCAATTGTACTTTTGCCATTTTCAAAATTTGTTCATTTGCCAGCTTTGTTGCTTCTTCCCGCATTTCTTGTTCACGGATGGACTCATGAAAATATAGCTTTTTACTTCGGTATTGTTCCTCATACCGATGAATCAGTTCACTATAGGTAGAAGATTTCTTGATTGTTTCCATATGATTGAATAGCATTTGCTGATACTGTGTGTTCTTATATTTTGTTTTATAGATGCACCACATCACGATATGGACTGGTAAACCTAACAAGAATAATATGTACTTAAAAAAAAGGAGCGAGCTTAACTTGCTATAAATATTCGCTAAACTACTTCTATTTTGCTCTCTTACCTTTTCTGTTTTCATTTTCAGAAAGATCACTCCATTAATATTGATTATTCCTAGCGGTTTAGTATACTATTAGAAACAAAGTATAAATTTTAAATTATTGGAAGTCAAGGTTATTATTCTAAATTATTAGTAAAAGAGGAATTATAATATGGATAGAATTTTAAAGGTTGATAACTTACATATTTCATTTGTCTCAAATCATGAAGTCTTTGAGGCGGTTAAAGGGGTTTCTTTTGAAGTACATAAAGGAGAGACATTAGGGATTGTTGGTGAATCGGGTTCTGGAAAGAGTGTCACTGCGCGCTCCATTATGAGTTTACTTCCATCTCCACCTGAGTTAATGACAGAAGGTGCTATCGAATTTGCAGGTAACACGATTTCTACTTTTACCGACCACGAAATGGAAGCCGTTCGTGGAAAAGAGATTAGTATGATCTTCCAAGATCCAATGACATCTCTAAATCCTACGATTAAAGTGGGAAAGCAAATCGATGAGATTCTAACCAAACATCAGCAGCTTACTTCAAAAGAAGCAAAGAACAGATCAATTGAAATGCTTCAACTCGTAGGGATAAAAAATGCCGAAGAACGTTACAATCAATATCCACATGAATTTTCTGGGGGAATGCGTCAGCGTGCCATGATTGCAATGGCTCTCGCCTGCCAACCAAAACTACTCATTGCTGATGAGCCAACTACTGCACTCGATGTAACGATTCAAGCTCAGATACTGCGCTTAATGAAAAAAATGCAACAGCAATTTGGTACTTCGATTATTCTAATCACGCATGATTTAGGTGTAGTGGCCGGTATGTGTGACCGTGTCGTCGTCATGAAAGAGGGCGAAATAGTCGAAACAAATACGACTGAAGAACTTTTTTCTTCTCCTCAACATCCGTATACAAAGAAATTACTGAATGCTCTTCCCCGTATGGATGAGAAGAAAAAGCCAAAAGGAGTATTACATTTACCAGCAGATATTAACCCTGACAAACCCCTTATTGAAGTACACGATTTAAATCAGGTATTTCCACTTGGAAGTGGGCGTACTTTAAAAGCTGTCGATTCTATTAGCTTTTCGATTCAACCTGGTGAAACATTAGGACTCGTTGGCGAATCCGGTTCTGGAAAATCTACTACCGGTAGATTACTACTACAGCTTCAAAAGGTTACTCATGGGGAAATTTTATACAAAGGTATGGCTATTAACCGATTAAGCAAAAAGGAAATGAAACTGCTTCGTAAAGAGATTCAAATTATTTTCCAAGATCCTTATGCTTCTTTGAATCCACGCATGAAGGTGTTGGATATTATAGGCCAATCTTTAGATATTCATCAATTATGTAAAAACAAATCCGAACGACTTGCACGTGTGGAAGAATTATTAGAACTGGTTGGCTTAAAAAAAGAACATGCAATGCGCTATCCTCATGAATTTTCAGGTGGGCAACGCCAAAGAATTGGTATTGCCAGAGCTCTAGCTGTGAACCCAAAATTTATTGTTTGTGATGAGCCACTATCAGCACTCGATGTCTCTATACAAGCGCAGATTGTCGAGTTGCTAAAAGATTTACAAGAGAAATTCGGATTAACCTATTTGTTTATCGCACATGATTTATCAATGGTAAAGCATATAAGTGATCGTGTCGCGGTGATGTACGCAGGAAAAATTATTGAACTTGCAGAAAGCGAAGAACTCTATAGCAATCCTATTCATCCTTATACGAAATCATTATTATCTGCTGTACCCGTTCCCGATCCTTCTATTGAATCGAAGAAATTAAAAACAGATTCAGTAGAAGCACCACAATATGATTTCAGCCAAAGTACTTTGCAAGAAGTGAATCCTGGTCATTGGGTATTGGTAAGTAATTAAATACTCTACAAAATACGTAGCCATAAAAACGAGGCTACGTATTTTATTGTCTTTTCTTTCTAAAGGGAAAGACAATATTTAAAAATAAAATAGACCAATATTAGTGTTTAAATAATAATACCTTTTCTATATTCGCCTATATCAAACTTACTTTCAATTCCCTTCATCACCAAATACTCCTGCAAATGGAATTTTCTTTTTACGTCACTTATTTCTGTATACAAAAATCCCAAACCTCTAAAGAGATTAGGGATTAAACTGTATCAATCGTTTAAACTAACATGATTTCACGATTAATTTGGAGACTGGTTCTGATTGTTGTTTTTTACTTCCTGGATATTCGTATCACTATACATTGCCGTACCTTGTCCACCAGTTTTTGCAAGTATGGCTTTTACTTCATTATAAGACAAGCCGGACTCTGCATTTTTTCTTTTTACCTCATCGATATCTGTTCCCGAAGACGTAAAATTCCCCTCTTTGTTAATGTTCATCAAGACACCTCCATTTTGGTATACCTTTATGTTCCCTCAAGTTACGATTATTATGAGTGACACGTATTATACAATGAAATCAATTGATCGTTTTTTTACTTTTGTCTATTCTATGATATTCGGAAATTTGAATTACCCTAACTTTACTTGTATTCAGCTCGTGATAAATGCCTCTACTATCCGTAAACGAAATATATTGATCCCGCTCATTTTGAATTAGCTCTTCCGCTTTTTCTTGAGATTCGATATGGATAAACCTTCTAATGTAATGCTCTTCATCAAAAAAGTATGTTACTTTGAATTCTTTCATGATTATTTTTCTCCTCAATTGTATTTTCCAAATACCGGGCCGTGGTTATTTATTCAACTCTTCTTTATGTTATCCAAAATACATCACTTGAAGCCTATTTATTAGTATTTTCAGTCGGAAAGTTATTTACGCGATAGCAAAAAATAGTAGTTACTTACCAATTGTTTTGGGGAGGAGTGATTTTGCGACATACAAAATCCCCCAAACCTAAGTTTAGGGGGATAAATTGTATTAATTGTTCAAACTATCACGATTTTCACTTTAGTTTGGGTGACTGGCACCGATTAATTCGCAACGGAGAATTATATGTCTTTAACTCCTGTTTTAACTACTTTGATTTCCCTTGATATAGCTTCTTCACGTGCCAGAATTGCAGCTTCTACAATATCAAGACGATTTTGGTAAGCTACTTTGACTACTGCGTCTTTTATATTACTAATATGCCATTGAGCTTCTTTAGTTTCAGTCATACCGTATTCTACCATTTCTTTTTTTGCGTCTTTCCAGTTGATTTTTTCCAACGCTGTGATTACTTCATTTGCTATATTTTGTACTTTTATATCTTCTATTAATTTAGTTATTATTTCAGATAATTTATCAAGATGATCTTTACCATCAGATACTTTACCTTGTGCTGCTTTTGATAATTTATCATATGCCGATAATGCTGCTTTCACTTCCGCTTCATTTTTAACCCCAACATTTTCTACAGTTAATGTTAGTGCTTTTTCATGTGCTTCACGGAAAGATTTTGCGGCTGCTGTCGCTTCAGCTTCTGCCTTTTCTGCTTCCGCTTGTGCCTTATAGCGATCAATTTCCGTTTTTTGTGCTGCTAAATTTGCAAGGTTTGCAAAATCAGCTTCTGTTGCACCTTTTGCTATTGCAGCTTCTACTGCTGTTTTTGCCGCATTATATTGTGTTTGTGCTGTTGCTAACTTTGTTGCATCATCAATTGAGTTGTCTTTATAGAACATGAGGGCTGCTAATTTTGTTGTTGCATCTTTAATTGCTGTTGGTTTCACTTCTTCGTAGCGATTAATTTCTTTTCCTTGCGCTGCTAATTTTGGATAATCCGAGCCGAAATCTGACGTTACTGCACCTTTCGCTATTGCAGCTTCTACTGCTGTTTTTGCCGCATTATATTGTGTTTGTGCTATTGCTAACTTTGTTGCATCATCTATTGAGTTTTCTGTATAGAATATGAGGGCTACTAATTTTGTTGTCGCATCTTTAATTGCTGTTGGTTTCACTTCTTCGTAGCGATTAATTTCTTTTCCTTGCGCTGCTAATTTTGGATAATCCGAGCCGAAATCTGACGTTACTGCACCTTTCGCTATTGCAGCTTCTACTGCTGTTTTTGCCGCATTATATTGTGTTTGTGCTATTGCTAACTTTGTTGCATCATCTATTGAGTTTTCTGTATAGAATATGAGGGCTACTAATTTTGTTGTCGCATCTTTAATTGCTGTTGGTTTCACTTCTTCGTAGCGATTAATTTCTTTTCCTTGCGCTGCTAATTTTGAATAATCCGAGCCGAAATCTGACGTTACTGCACCTTTCGCTATTGCAGCTTCTACTGCTTTCTTTGCTGCATCGTATTGTGATTTGGCTGTTGTTAAACTTGTCGAATCCTTAATTGATTCATCATCTGTAAATTTGAGCTTGCCTAATTCAGTTGTTGCTTTTGTAATTGCCACTTCTTTCGATTCTTTTCCTTCATAACGGTCAATCTCCGTTTTTTGTGCTGCTAATCTCCAATAATTTGTTCCAAAATCTGATGTTATTGCACCTTTCGTTCTTGCGGCTTCTACTGCTGTTGTTGCGGCATCATATTGGTATTTAGCCGTTGTTAAATTGGCTGCATAACGAATTGAATTAACAGCAGTATATTCAAGTCTTGCTAATTCGGGTGTTGCTTTATTAAGTGCTACTTCTTTCGTATCTCTTCCTTCATAACGGTCAATCTCCGTTTTTTGTGCTGCTAATCTCCAATAAATTGTTCCAAAATCTGATGTTATTGCACCTTTCGTTCTTGCGGCTTCTACTGCTGTTGTTGCGGCATCATCTTGGTATTTAGCCGTTGTTAAATTTGTTGCAGAACGAATTGAATTAACAGCAGTATATTCAAGTCTTGCTAATTCGGTTGTTGCTTTATTAAGTGCTACTTCTTTCGTATCTCTTCCTTCATAACGGTCAATCTCTCTCGATTGCGCTGCTAATCTCCAATAATTTACACCGAATTCTGACGTTACTGCACCTCTTGCTACTGCAACATCAACTGCTACTTTTGCTTCGTTATATTGCCTTCTAGCATCTACTAAATTTGTTACATGATTAATTGTATACACTTCATAAAATTTTAAAGCTCCTAATTTAGCTATCGCTTCGTTTATGACTGAATAATAACTACCTGGGCCTGAATTTATAGTACCCGTTTGTCTTCCGTTTTCTACTATAATTATTTGTCCACCTGGTATTGTAATCGTACCGTTTGCCACTGTCTTGCCAGCGTACCATAAACCATTGTATTGGATCACACCTTCATTTAATCTTGCGCCGTTGTACAAATTACCCTCGAATACTTTTAGTACTGTATTCAATGCACCATTAATGTATAAATATCCAGTGTTCGGGTGAAGTCCTGTAAACGCCGTCCCATTTAAGTAAAATACTCCTTCATACGTACCATTCGCTTTTTTGCCATTTGAATAATATATGTCTACAACTAAACCTGTATAGGCTTTACCCTTTAAGTAATAAGTCCCTTTATATGTGCCAGTTGATTTAACACCATTTTTATAATAAATGCCTTTTGCTATACCCGAATAAATTTTACCGTTTAAATAATACCTTTCTTTATATATACCAGTTGCCTTTTTTCCATTTTTGTAATAAGTATTACCTTTTGCACCGGTGAATAACTGTCCGTTCTTATATACTTTTCCTTTATAAGTTACCGTGCCTCTTACTACTTTTTTAGTAGCTTTAAAAACTAATATTCCATTAGAAATTTTGTAATTTGTTGCCGCTGAGGCATCTTCAGCTCCGCCTACTATTGCACTTGTAATAATTGCCGCGCCTAATGATAATGAAATTAACGGTTTAATAAATCTCAAATTATACTTCCCCATTTTAATCTCCTCCACTTTTCAACTACACAGAATTTAAAAGCATACAGCCAATAAACATTGACCAAATACGGTATTTTATGAATTGGCGAATGCAAAAATGCCTAATGCGTATCTAATCATGCTCAAGGTTAAAATTAAATTGAAGAAAAGATGCAGATTGAAGTTTAATCAGAATGGAATAATATTCATTTATCAAGATTTTCAAAGTCACTCTGTTAGAAGTTAATGATGTTATAACAATTAGTTCTGAGACTATTCAAAAGACAAAAAGGATTAAATTTTATCAGTTATGAAGAAAAGGCCATATGAACTGTCGGTAGTGTTATGTATGTACAGGTGTGTTAATTAACCCATTTTAACGGTAAAAAACAACACAATATTCCCCTAATCAACATACCTGGTGTATTTATAATTTACTACAACAAAAAACGTAGCCAGAAAAGACTAGGCCACGTTTAGCGCATGTCTTTTCGACTACGTATTTTAAAATGATTAAGGTTCGCTTAGTTTGCAACCTTCATCTCTGCATAAGCACCTGGAGATTTTCTTGTTTTGCTTTTTAGGACAACATAATATTTCGTGCCAGGTTTTAGATTTTTATTGGTTGTAAGTTTTAGCTGTTTCTTTAATGCTTGTTGGACTTTCATCGATTGTTCTTTACCACCAATTTGCAACAAGGAAACTTTCGCTTTTTTCATAGTGCTCCAGTTCATTTTCGTACTACTTTTAATGGTGATCGTTTTTTGAGTTGCTTTCAAATTAATACTTGAGAGCTTGTTGTAACTTTTCAATTGTTTTTTTAAGAAGTCGCTATGGCTGTACTCTACTTCTTTACCGATTGGTGTTGTGACATTTGGTTTGATGCCTTTTTTCTGTATTTTCTTGCCGTTTGGTCCTGTGAATTCCCCGACGGTCAATTTCAATTGGCTGCCGTCTTTTAAAGGAAATACTAACTGCATAACACCTTTTCCATATGTAGTTTGGCCGTATATTGTTGCCGCTTTTTGGTCTTTTAATGATGCTACTGTCATTTCAGAAGCGCTTGCTGAATGGGCATCCGTTAAAATTGATACAGGTGCGTTCCATCTTACTTTTTGCTTCACTGGATCCATAGAATAAGTTTCGTCTTTGTCTTTTAACAAATAACCAACTTTGGCTTTTGGGAATAATCCAATGACATCTCCTGCTGCTGTTATATAACCGCCACCATTACTTCTTAAGTCAAAAATCCATCCCTTCATACCAGGCATTGACTTAATTGCTTTTTGAATCTCTTTGCCACTATTCTCTGCAAAACTATTCAGACGTACAAAACCAATATTACCAGCTAGTTTTTCTGTTTCAACATTTGGTATATTGATGACTTTTCGCGTTACCGTTTTAGTAAATGTACTGTTAGTTGTAGAACGATAGATGGTTAAAGTTACTTCGGTATTTTCTTTTCCCGTAATTAGTCCCCATACCGTTTGAGATGCTTCCCCTTTTAAATCCTTGTCTCCCACTGCTTGTATAATATCTCCTGGCTGCAGCCCTGCTTTATCAGAAGGCCCACCTTCCATAATAGAAGTAATTATTATTCCCTTAGGATCTTCTTCAAGCGTTACTCCGATCCCTACCAACTTCATATCAATTGCATTCGCGAATTCTTCATATTCATCTTTTGTCATATAGACTGAATATGGATCTAACTGGCTTGTCATTTCTTGAATTGAATTACTATTTAATGCTGTTTTAGATATATTCGGATAATAATATTTCTCCACTAATTCCTTAGCTTCATCCAGTGGTTCCGCTGCATAAGCAACAGACGTCGTAAAGAAAGCGAACAAAGCAATAAGACCTAACACATAAATACGTAGTTTTTTCATATAATCCCTCTTATAATAGTAAATTTTATAGACTATTATACCCTATTTTAGATAACAATAATACTATTATTTATATAATATTCATTAATTTACAAATTAATAGTGTAGCGTTTTCTAGAATTAGTGCCGATTGTTGAAAAGTGCTTAGTATTTTTCACATATCAAAATCCCCTGAACTTAAGTTAAGGGGTGATTGCTTTAGTATCCGCTATTGTGAGTTTTGACTACTGATACCAAATCAATTATATGCTCCATCAAAGAAGTTTTGCATATGACCGACTACACCATAGTGGAAGCCAGTATAATTTCTGAAAAGTTCTTGATATTCTTTCACGTTTATAATCTTGTTGTCTTTTAAATAGGGTGTATTTTCAGCATTATTGTATCTGGAAACTTTCGTTTAATATTCTTTATGATGTCCAAAATACAAGACTTGAATTCAATTCATGATTATTTGGGTGGCTGTGGTCGTCGTAAATAATGTTCTTTTTATAGATCAAATTTTGTTTGTTGCGGAAATGAGGGTGATTGTTGCGGAACTCTCCTCGTTTGTTGCGCAAAGTGCTTTGTTTGTTGCGGAACTCTGCCTGTTTGTTATTATTCTGAATATTCACGTCTTAAAGAGTAAGAAAAAGCCCCTGATTTGTTGGAATCAGGGGCTGAATTGTATCAATTGTTTAAACAAACGTGTTTGTTTGGGTGA
>NZ_JAEOAH010000069.1 GCF_016612995.1 Viridibacillus soli | reverse complement strand
TGCCCTCATTGTATTTTGCTTGAATGTTTTAGCTCAAATAGTAGGAAAGTTTATAATAGCTTTGAAAATGTTACGGTAGTTTATGTCATTTTAAACTGTAGTTGTATGAAATGGAACCAGATAAATAAACAAACTATCAATACAACCATAAAAGGAGCAATCAACATGCCAATATACAACAAACTAGTACGAGATCTAATCCCTGAAGTAATTGAAAAGAACGGTAAAAACTGCACAACACGAATATTAGCACCAGAAGATCACTTAACAGAAATCAAATTAAAAATGCAAGAAGAGGCACTCGAATTTAAAGATGCAGAGGAGCAAAAAGACGCTGTTGAGGAGCTGGCTGATATATTAGAGCTAGTCCATGCTGCATTAGCAGTATATGAGGTTACTTATGAAGAGCTTGAGCAAGTTCGATTGGAGAAAAAGGTAAAACGAGGCGGATTTTCAGAGGGAATCTATTTACTAGAGGTAGAGGATATCTAAGCTGAAGCTGATTACATCTAATTTAGTTGACCACTTACTCAAACTAGCTGATAAATCGACGAGTATTTGTTGGATTACTGCTTTTGCGATGGAGTCTGGGGTCAAACTAGTTCTTCCTGCATTAAAGCGGGCGCATGATGAAGGTATTGAGTTGAAGCTATTGGTAGGGGATTATTTATGTATAACGCAACCAAATGCATTGAAGCTTCTTGTTGAGAATTTGCCGAATGCGGAAATTCGGATGTATCAGTCACTTGGGGTTTCATTTCACCCAAAGGCATATTTGTTTCGTCAAGAAGATGAGCAATATGTCATCGTTGGTTCGTCGAATTTGTCGTCGTCTGCCCTTAAACAAGGTGTGGAGTGGAATATTCATGCGCCTTCAACTGTTAGTGCGACCATTTTTGATGAGGCGATGGAGCAGTTTAGTCAGTTATTTTACGCTCCGCAGACAATTTTTTTACATAAAGAGAGTGTTACCTTGTATGAGGAGAAGTATAAGGCTGCCAATGAAGTGATGTATGGTAAGTAGGAAAATACTTATTACTTTTAATGAAAAGCAATTTGCACTAACTTTCGACGTTTCTAAAGAAGCGCAAAATCTGCTATATGAATGGACTTTGCAGATTTGTCAGTATCGATTGCATACATACTTTGAGAAGAAGATGATGAGATTGGAAAGCCAGTAGATTATTAATATTGAAGAGCAGCTTATGACGGAAAATTATAAGCTGTTTTTTTATTTGTATTGACATGCATATATAAACAAGTGTGTTTTACTATTCAGTTTTAAACGTCTTCTTTAGAAAAAAAACTTTCAGTCAATATAATTTTTCAGTTAAATTTCATATTAGTTGTTTAAAATGAAGTCAATCGAAAGGAGGAAATGAGCGTATGAATAGAACAGTAGTTTTGGCTATTATGCTTTTATTGACCGGTACATTGCTAAATGGGGTAATGGTGAAAGCTGATGATGACGAAGAACATAAGTATAAATATGAATATGACGGTGAAGACGATGAAAAAGAAGAAAACGACGACGATGAATATGAAGAATACGACGATGATGATGAATACGATGAATATGAATATGAATCAGGTGATCGAACGGATGTTAAACCATTTGAAAAAGGTACTTGGAATATATGGACAAGAACGTTAGTAGGTGATAAAGCGGACGTACCTTTCACAAATTCAAAAAGCGTCCAGCTAAAAATTGATAGCGAAAATACTGAAAGGGATATATATATTATACCGAAAGAAGGGGAGCTTTTTGTCCCAGGGAAAACCGTTGCACAGTTTTTAGAAGCGGAGGCAACTATGTATGAAGCTAGCAGAATATTATTAGTGAAGTATCAAGACACTAAATTAATATTCCGTTCGAGCACAAATGTTGTCTACGATAACAATGTTAAAACACCATTGCCAGCAAATGCATTTTACTTGAATGGAGAGGTATACTTGCCAATTAGTGTGATGGCAAATGGTCTAGGATATGCTGTGGAATGGCAAGAGGAAAAAAACATGTTTTTATGCCGAAAATTATCCGATTAAGGAGAGAGTATTATGAAGGATCAAAAAAAAGCGAAATGGGTATTGGGAACATCTGGAGTCGTATTATCCGCATTGTTACTAACGCAAATGAATGATGGTAGTCAATCTGAAACTAACAATAATCAACTCACAGCTGCGCAAGAGAAGCAGATGTCTAAGAAAGAAAGAGAGCTTGTAAAACTTGATTGGACAAATTTTGAAATCGAATCTGTCGAGAAAAAACCAGTGCATAGTGATCGTAAAACTCGTAGATCATAGGGGATGAGTAATATGGATAGACTTTCACTCCATTTGATGAATACCGATTTTTATATAGCCGTTCCGGAAAACAATCAGCTTAACTGGAAAGTGAAAGTAGAGAATTGGCTTCAATACATCGCAAAAGAATGGTCTAGGTTTGAAGAGAACAATGAGTTATCAAAGCTGAATTTATTAAAAGTAGGGGACACGATGACACTCTCCTCTGCGCTTTATGATTGCTTACAAAAAGCAAACGAGTATTCTCTTCTTTCAAATGGTTTGTTCTCTCCGTATTTAAAATGTCAGATCGAACAACATGGTTATAATCAGTCATTTCCGTTTACAAATACAGAAGAAGAACCACTTCAAATCGATGCAATAAGTAGGTATCCATTCGAGTTTTTAAACAATCAAAAAGTAATGAAGACGGCCAATCAAGAAGTAGATTTAGGTGGTTTTGCAAAAGGCTATGCGGTAGAAAAAGTAGCTGAATGGCTTCAACATCAGGGGGCTTTAGAATATGGCATTGTTGATGGTGGTGGAGATATGCAAATGTGGTCAGACGGTGAAAAAGAATGGACAATTAGCATTGCACATCCAATTGATGTCGCCAGTGATATTAGCTATGTAAAAATGAAAACGGGTGCCATTGCAACATCGAATCGTTTATTTAGAAGTTGGACACAAGCCAATACAAAAAAACATCATCTTCTAGATGGGCGAACAGGGGAAATTGCAAAAACTGATGTACTTCAAGCGACGGTCATCACTAATTCATTATGCGAAGCAGAAGTTGGTGCAAAACTTTGCTTTTTACTAAGTGAAGAAGAGCAACAAAAATGGTTTGAAAAGAATTATCAGCAATGTGCCCGATTTATAGTAAAAGAAGATTCAAAAGGGTATTGGTGCAAGTCGAGGGGGAAGATAAAAGATGTTCAATAGTACATGGGAATGGATTCGCATATTGGGATTTCTCGCCTATTTTTATTTTACGATAGCAGTCATATTCGGCTTATTAAGGAAGTCGAACTTTGTAAAATCAAATAAAAACTTAATCTATCATATACATCAAAGTGCAGGATGGATGGGGTTTATCACTTTAATTGCACATCTGCTTTTTCTGCTCATTGACAACTATCAGCCCTATAGCATCATCGAAATTATTATTCCTTTTACATCAGATTACAAGCCACTTCTGTCTAGCTTAGGTACGATTGCTTTCTATTTATTTTTCTTAGTAATCGTTACTTCGGATTTATGGATACAAAAGATGAATCGTTCCGTTTGGAAAAAAATACATTTCCTTGTATTGCCCGCATGGATATTATCGCTTTTACATGGATTATTTATTGGCACCGATACAGGCAGTATATATGTCATGATATTTTATGGAGTGACAGCAAATTTGACCGTGTTCATCCTGATTTTAAGAATGTTTGATCATGAAAAAAGAGAAACACGTAAACAAAAAGTGACAAACTAAAAAGAGCGTTTGGTATTTTCTCAAATAGGAGAATACAAAACGCTCTATTTTTAATCTTTTGGAATAGGAAAGAAGACGGTAAATGATGTGCCTTTCCCTTCTTGACTTGTTACATGAATCGTTCCATCATGCTGCTGAACACCCGCTTTTGCTATGGCGAGTCCTAATCCAGTGCCATTTCTTTCACGTGAAGCGTCACTGCGATAGAAGCGATTAAAAATTAATGAAAGTTCGTCTGGATGAATGCCAATACCAGTATCTTGTACAAGAATTTTTATAGTAGAGTCTTCTTTTAAAAGTGACACGGATATAGTTCCTTCCTTAGTATACTGAACAGCATTGTCTAACAAAATAAACATGATTTCACGAATTCTTGTGGAGTCTCCGATTAGCCTGATGTTCTTTTCTATATGAGCATTAAAGGATATTGTCGAAGGAATCGTTCTTTCAAATTTAGTGCTCACTTTTGAGAGCATCTCCGAAAGATCAAACACTTCTTTCTTATGAAACCATTGATTTTGATCATGACGGGCTAAAAATAATAATTTTTCCAAAAGCTCTTTCATTAATTGTGATTCTTCTTTCAAGTCAACAATCAATTCTTTCCCAAATGGAGTCAAATTGTTAGCTTCATCTATTTCTAATAAGTCCAACGAGCTGTAAAAAATACTCAGGGGCGTTCGTAATTCATGGGATGCATCAGCCACGAATTTCTTCTGTTTTTCAAATGATTGTTTAATAGGAACTATTGCTTTTCCTGCCAAATAATTGCTAAGAAAACCAATGAATAACGAAAAAATACAAGTTAAGACAATCAGTAGCCATATCATTTTTTGAAAAAAGTGATGCTGGGTTGTAACTGATTTCCCCAAAATGATATATCCGTCTACTTTATTTGCACTCTTTATCGGTTTTTTTAGTAATAGAAAATGCTGCTCTTTCCATTCTAAATTACGATTCATACTCTTTGATGCATCCTCATGTTGAAAAATATTTTCTAGTTCTTTATACAATCCTTTAAATGACTCGTCACCGTGGACTAACGTATGATCATTTGTATAAATATAGTAAAAAAAGTTGCGATTTGGATCAAAGGTCAGGTGTTTTTCCTTATCATCTTTATGTTCGACAAAATCATGTTGTTCTTTTATATAATATGATTCCAATTCATCAAGTTGTTCATTTTCCATCAGTTTAATGAGTGAAAAATAGAGCACGACAATAAAAACTAGGATGAATAAAAAATAACAAGCAGCATACAACAGCGTTAATTTATTTCGAATACTATTAAACATACGAATCTCTCAATTTATAGCCAATTCCTCTTACATTTTGAATAATTGACTTTCGCTTGTTTTCATCTATCTTTTTTCGAACGAGCTTGACTAGTGCATCTAGTGCATTATTCGAAATATCTTGATCATACCCCCAAATATGCAAGGAAATTTGATCTCTAGTTAGCACTCTACCTTTGTTAATGAATAAATATTCTAATAGAAGAAACTCCTTTTTTGTTAATTCGATTGCTTCATTATTACGAAGTAGTATTCGAGAATCTAACTGTAGAAGGAAGCCTTCCACTTGAATGACTTGTTCGATTGGTTTATCTTTTCTTCGCAATAACGCCCGAACACGTGCAAGAAGCTCCTCCATTTTAACGGGTTTTACTAAGTAATCGTCCGCCCCAATATCCAAGCCTTGAATGATGTCAGCTGTATCATCTCTTGCAGTCAGCATTAAAATCCCACCTGTATAGCCCCTTTTTCTTACTTCCTTACAGACATCGATTCCGCTAAGTTTGGGCATCATCCAATCTAAAATAAGAAGGTCATACTCGTTATACTGTGCGTAATCTAATGCATCTTGGCCGTTATCTACTGCCTCCACTTGGTGAATTTCTCTTTTAATCATATGAACAATATTTTTCCTCAGTCGGTCATCGTCTTCTGCTATTAGTATTTTCAAAGTCAACTCACCTCTATTAGATAGTCTAAAAATTATACGTCTTAATAATGAAAAGAAACTGAAAAGAGCTTTTTAACACAGGTCTATTTTAGTCGGTTATTTCTTCTTATTATAATTGATAGTGGATAAAACTAACTATTGGAAGCATAGGGAATTTCATTTACTTTTCCAATTGCACTGCTTATAGTTGGTGCTGTAATTGAAATTGTAAATGTTTTCCTTAACAAAGAAACTCTAAACAAATTTGGAACTCTCTTAATCATTTTGGGCGTTACTTCTGGAGCATTTGCACTGCTGACCGGAGAGGGAGCAAAAGATTTTGCTATTCAAAACTGGGGGCGTGGTATACACGATCAAGTGGAATTGCATGAACTTTTTGCTGATTTGTCCATGATATTATTTGGTATAGTCGGCGCTTTAAAAATTCTATTCAAACATTCAATTTTTAAATGGAACAGGTCTCAACAGAAGCCGATTCTAAAAGGTGGAATTACTACGCTTATTGTAATTCTGAGTATTTCAGGTATCTCTTCATTAGCCATTACAGGTGATTTAGGTGGGAAACTAGTATATGAAAATAAAAACATTATTTTAGATAATACTGCTAAATAATATTGAATACATTACTTGAAATGAGAAGGATGATCCGCTAAATGGGACTTTCAAAACAGGTACCCGGAGCGCATAAAAAGGTCGCAGCTAGATGGATAAGCTGCAACAATTCATTTGAAAAGACCATTCACCCAGTCAAAACCGAATTCCACAATGAAACCATCAGGAGTTTCCATATCACTCAACAATGTATTAACTAAAACTAGAACAAGTACAAGAAAAAGTGAAAAATGCTGTTTCAATAAGTAAAGGCTATGTCATTGTAGGATCAAAGAGGTATAAAGGAACAATAAAAAAGGTGTATTCACAGTCAACATTCCTGTTGTGATAAAATAGGATTTTTCTTATTAACATAAGGGGGAAGGATATTTCAATAAGATAAGTAACAATTACTAAGATGAATATGTTAATATTTAGTGGAATAGAATGGAGTGTTTTGCAGAAATGTGATAACTGTGAGGCGCTATTTTCGGTAACAGGTTTGGGCGTTGCTATTCTTGATTCTATGATCGAACCTTATTTAGTAAAATATAAAAGCATTAAAAATTAGGTTTTCGAAATTAAAAATGAATTGTGAAGCATTGTACTTAAAATATGTTATTTACCATTAAAAGGTTTTTTTATGTTCAATACTAACGTATGTTACTACCTTTTTTAGTTAATTGTAGCGGCTCGGTGCTTGCCCGCGGAAAGCGAGCATCCCGTAGCGGAAATTAACCCACCACTATAATTGTAATGGTTAAAATTTGTTTATCAACACACCTGGAATAATTAATAATTTATGGGAGGCTAACAAATGGAAAACACAAATAATAAATCTATTGTTTCGTTAACATTAGGAGTTTTATCAATAGTCGTACCTTATATTGGATTTATCCTTGGTATTATCGGGCTTGTTATGTCTAAAAAAAGTATTAAAGAAATCGACATTTCTAATGAAAAAGGAAAAGGTTTAGCAACTTCGGGTAAGGTTTGTAGTATTGTGGGAATATGCGTTCAAGGTATTCTAATTTTTCTTATGATTTTATCAATTGTAGCATTTTATTCTTTAACAAATGTGCCACATTAATTTCACTAAAGGGTACATTAATAGAAATGGAGCAGTTTAACGTAAACTCTATGAAATTCTTATTTTAATGCTGGTTTTACCTGTTGGACAAAATGATTGTGTGAAAAATCTAGAAGGCAACGATTTAGAGTACTTCCAATGATAAGTCTTTGTTCAACAATCTGACACAACCAGCTCACATTTTAAGCTAACTTCATTGAACAGCACAGTAAAATTCGATACGCTATGAGTAACCTCGAATTTTGTCGTGGTAAATTGTATATAGGAGAGAATGTATGCTTAAAAATCCCATTGGTCAGCTTCGATTTGCTGGTTATTTAGATGGCTTTTCACTGTTGATTTTATTATTTATTGCGATGCCGATGAAGTATATGTTAGACATTCCGATGGCAGTTCGTATTGTAGGAGCTGCACATGGTGTCATTTTCGCAACCTATGTGATCACCATTTTGTACATAACGATCCGCGTGCGCTGGAATATTGTTTGGTCACTACTGGCATTTGCAGTAGCATTTATCCCGTTCGGTAACTTCGTTTATGATAAAAAGCTAAAAAAGCTCGAACAGCAATATGTGAAAGTCTGACCGTATGTATGTCAGGCTTTTTTTGATGGGATTTTTAGATGAATTAAAAGAGATGCTAGATCAACAAGAAGGATATTTTGAGAAGATTAACTACCAGAGAGAAATGATGCAATATTTACTTGTTTTAGACTTTAACTATTATAAACAGAATACGCTAGATAAAGAGTTAGAAACGCTCTTAGCTTCAAAGGTATATAACGTTGTATATAAAGATGTCTAATAGAAGAAGAGGAGAGTAGAGAAGAGAAAAAGAGATTACCTGATTATGAACCTATTTCGAGTGTATTAATACAAAGTAATATTGTTAAACATTCTGATTCATGGTTTAAGAACAGAACGAATAACGAAATAGTCTATTGTTTACTGTGTAAAATTAAAATCATGAAAACCTCCATTGGAAAATTAAGCTCATATAGATTCTCTTATTAAATCTGTTTCGAACGAAGTGAAACAGGTGTTAAGACATTATGAAGCATTAATCGGTAGATATAGGAGAGATGAATTTATTATATTAATAAAGGATGCAATATTAAAAGAGGTGCTTGATATTGTAAATCAAAATCAAAAGGCTGTATAAACTATTCAGTTACCTGAAACTTTATCTACTAAAATAAGCCATGACAGTACAGCGGATGTCGGGAGCAATGATTTTATTTCACTAATCGATATAGTCGTTGCCAAGTTATAATACGATATGAGGTAGAAAAAACAAAACAGATTCTTCAATTATCTGGGAATCTATTTTGTTATTTTAATATACTTAAAATTTAAATATTCAAACATATTGTTAAAGTGTTGACGAGTAGTAATGTTCTATGGTAAATTACTTAATGTACTAAAGAGCAAAACAAATGCGGAAGTAGTTCAGTGGTAGAACACCACCTTGCCAAGGTGGGGGTCGCGAGTTCGAACCTCGTCTTCCGCTCCAAAGTACGGAGGAATACCCAAGTCTGGCTGAAGGGAATGGTCTTGAAAACCATCAGGCGGGTTAAACCGCGCGGGGGTTCGAATCCCTCTTCCTCCTCCATTTTTTAAAAAAGAATTTCATTATATTATTGTCGCGGGGTGGAGCAGTTCGGTAGCTCGTCGGGCTCATA
>NZ_JAEOAH010000068.1 GCF_016612995.1 Viridibacillus soli | reverse complement strand
CCTGTGAGAGTAGGACGTTGCTAGGCACATTTAAGTACAGCTGATTTTATCAGTTGTACTTTTTTTATGCTTAAAAAATATAATAATACTCTTAAATGTTAAAGTTAAACCAAAAATATACAAATTTCTGAATGGGTTTTATTAATTTGGTTCAACGTCAAATGTTGGTGACTACAAAAATCATGCTAACTGGTGTGGATCCAGATTTCTTTAAATTCACTTGATAATAAGA
The DNA here is from genome assembly GCF_016612995.1 of Viridibacillus soli. Classification (GTDB taxonomy): domain Bacteria; phylum Bacillota; class Bacilli; order Bacillales_A; family Planococcaceae; genus Viridibacillus; species Viridibacillus soli. Next base: position 2,411 of record NZ_JAEOAH010000068.1, on the reverse strand, counting down.
TCTCCGCACGAAATTTTTCAAAGCTCTTAAAGCCGAAAGTATTCCGTTGAGAAACGTTAAAAACGTTGGAAAAATCTTGTATTTTCAGGGAAGCGTTTGTCACATTCTCCACATACATAACGTCGTTTTCGATAGTAAATAGCACTTAATCGTTCAAACCATTTTAAGTGTTTAATCTTTCTGTATACGGTAATCATGTACTTTACGCGTCAACGCCCCACAAGATGGACAAATCTGTCCATGGATTGGTATTTCTATATGGATAGTTATGTGTGATTTTCTCCACGTGTGCGATAGTAAAGGCTTCAAATCCTGGTATTTTCATGTTAAAATCCATTTGCACGACACTCGCAGTCTACTTGTTTCTAGACAATCCAAGTATAAAGAAATCGCGGTGTTCGTGCATTTTTTTGTCTTAAATTGTCTGAAAACCCCAACAAATATTATAGAACCATTAAGGGGGAGAGAATATGGATGAAAAACAAATAGTTGAATATGAAGAGATGCTTCGGAAAGCAATGTTAACTAGTGATGTAAAGGCTTTAGAAGAACTAATTAATGACAATCTTATTTTTGTAAATCACTTTGGACAAATTTTAACGAAAGCAGCTGATAATGAAGTTCATCGTTTAGGTGTTTTGAAGTTTACTGAAATTAAAGTTTTAGATCAAAAAGTGTTACTTTTAGATACTGTAGCTTTAACAGTGAAGCGGGTTGCTTTAAAAGGAGTAGTAGATGTTGAATCGATTGAAGGTGAGATGTGCTACACGCGGGTTTGGCAAAATGATGATGGAGTAATTAAAATTATTTCAGGTCACTGCAGTTCTGTAAGTTAATGAGGGCGTGCAATATTATTGTTTCTGTATTTTAGAAATGGATGCTTTAGTTTAAAAAGATATCTTAAAATAATCGACTTCTTATAAAAATTCTCCAATAAAGTCAGGTGTGTTGATTAGGGGAATATTAGGTTGTTATTTAACATTAAAATGTTTTTTATGTTCAATATTAACGGATGTTACTACATTTTTTAGTTGCTTGCTCCCGGAAAGCGAGCATCCCGTAGCGGAAATCAACCAACTGTAATGGTTTAAAGTAGTTAATTAGTTAATTAACACGCCTGCAATAAAGTATATTTAGAGCTGGTTTGGTCAATCTACTTTTAGTGTAAGCTTTATCCTATTATTTATTAGTATCAATTTAATTCCCTTTATCGAGCTATTTAAATATATTTCACCTAACTCAAATTTTAGTTTGGAGGATTTTGAACTATGAGTGTAGAATTTGTGAATTACAATAATCAATATAAAGAGTTAGTGGAGGATTATCAGGTCACTGAAGAGCAATTGCAATTTACGAATTCACCGCTAGCGGCCCTTGAACTGTGTGAAACAGATGCAGATCGGTACCCAATTATCGTATTTCATAATAGCCAGTTAGTAAGCTTTTTTGTATTGTATATCAATAAGGGAGTGGAACCATATTCAGATAATTGCAATGCTATTTTATTGCGTTCATTATCAACAGACTATCGTCATCTCAGAAAAGGCTTCTCCAAAAGTATACTATCCCAGTTACCTCAATTTATTAAGCAAAAATTTATAAACATAAATGAGATTATATTAGCAGTTAATGCAGAAAATAAAACGGCACAGGATTTGTATAAAAAAATTGGCTTTGTAGATAATGAGAAGAGGATACAATGGAGAAATAGCCAACAAATTATTATGAATTATGCACTATAAGCAACTCCTAGGGGATTAATTTGTATGAGTTAGTAGTTTGGTGTTACTTTTATTTTAGAACGCTTTAGAGGCCCGTTTTAAGGCGTTACTCGACTGAATTATATTAAAGTCGACCTTTAACTATATACATGTTTAAACATAGGTATAATTAATTAAAAATTAAATAAAAGTTTTTCTGAAAATAGCTTGAAATGTTTTAATATGCTGTTATAATAATATTTGTGTTCGACATAATGAACATCTAAAGAAGCGATAATAATATTGTTCCGAAGTAGCTCAGTGGTAGAGCAATCGGCTGTTAACCGATCGGTCGTAGGTTCGAGTCCTACCTTCGGAGCCATTTTTTTGTCTATGCTTCCATAGCTCAGCAGGTAGAGTGCTTCCATGGTAAGGAAGAGGTCACCGGTTCGAGCCCGGTTGGAAGCTTACTGTTTATTTTAGAAGTTGAATTATAGCGAATTTTGCCCTATATAGAGGTAAAATAAAATATTTTCAAATAAAGTGTTGCAAAGTTGTTTAAAAGATGTTAATATAATTCTTGTCCTGCTTGAAGCAGTCAGATTTTAATGGCCCCTTGGTCAAGCGGTTAAGACACCGCCCTTTCACGGCGGTAACACGGGTTCGAATCCCGTAGGGGTCACCATTATATAAAATTTATTTATCATATCC
>NZ_JAEOAH010000067.1 GCF_016612995.1 Viridibacillus soli | reverse complement strand
CAAAGTTGTTTAAAAGATGTTAATATAATTCTTGTCCTGCTTGAAGCAGTCAGATTTTAATGGCCCCTTGGTCAAGCGGTTAAGACACCGCCCTTTCACGGCGGTAACACGGGTTCGAATCCCGTAGGGGTCACCATTATATAAAATTTATTTATCATATCCATGGAGGATTAGCTCAGCTGGGAGAGCATCTGCCTTACAAGCAGAGGGTCGGCGGTTCGATCCCGTCATCCTCCACCATGTTTTTTTTCGGAGGGGTAGCGAAGTGGCTAAACGCGGCGGACTGTAAATCCGCTCCTTCGGGTTCGGCAGTTCGAATCTGCCCTCCTCCACCATTTTTAAAACTATAGTAACATTCATAATTCATTGTTGGGGTATAGCCAAGCGGTAAGGCAACGGATTTTGATTCCGTCATGCCCTGGTTCGAATCCAGGTTCCCCAGCCATTTTTTATTTTATGAGCCATTAGCTCAGTTGGTAGAGCATCTGACTTTTAATCAGAGGGTCGCAGGTTCGAATCCTGCATGGCTCACTTTCTTATAAAATTTCAACCTCTTTCTACATTTCTGTAGAAAGAGGTTTTTTTGTAGTTAATAAAAAGAGGTTTATGAAATTTCTCTATTGGGTAATTAAATAATATATAACTATTCTAAGAACGTTTTATTATGTCGAATGGATTCACGGATAAAGTTAAAGGTGAAGTGAAGGAATGAGTAGGTAACCTTACAGGTGATGCTGCAATGCGAGTTGAAGGTAATTTTGAAAAGTTAAAAGGTGCTGCACAAGAAAAAGTTGGTGAATTATAAGAGAAGTTCTTTGATCAAGATAAGACTGATTAACGATGTAGAAAATAAAAACTCTCTCTAATTGACTCTAAAAGGGCAAGGGATTTTCCCTTACCCTTTTAGAGTCTTTTTTTATGGCATACATATCGTTGTATAACTAATTATGAAGCACCAAGATATTTGCTATAGAAGGTAGCGTATAGGTGAGATCAACTGTAGCTTTGTTGTATTTCATTAGGAAATGAACATTTGTATAAATATTCGGAATTTTGCGTGGTTGAGTCAACATGATTGTAGCATTTACAATAGTAGTAATTCACAAGGGGGTATAAAACAATGCATAAATTAAATATTTCACTAATAGGTGTACCGATGGATCTTGGTCAAACACGTCGTGGGGTAGATATGGGACCGAGTGCAATTCGTTATGCAGGTGTTGTAGAAAGATTAGAGGCAATTGGTCATAAAGTGATAGATGAAGGCGATATTCAGATTGGGGTATCTGAGCGTGAGCTGACAGAGGATACACATTTTCGTAATTTAACAGCTGTTACTGAGGCGAGTACGAAGCTGGCAAATAAAGTTCATGATGTCATTGAGCAGCATCATTTCCCGCTTGTCCTTGGTGGGGACCATAGTATTGCAATTGGCACTCTTGCTGGTTTAGCAGACCATTATGAGAACTTAGGTGTGATTTGGTATGACGCGCATGCAGACTTGAATACAGGTGATACATCACCGTCGGGTAATATACACGGTATGCCGCTTGCTGTTAGTATCGGGCTGGGTCATGAAAAGCTAGTGAATATCCGTGATTATGCACCAAAAGTAAAGCCAGAAAATATCGTTATTATTGGCGCTCGCTCAGTAGATCCAGGAGAACGTGAATTAATTAAAGAAAAAGGGATTAAAGTTTATACGATGCACGAGGTTGATCGAGAGGGAATGACAGATGTTATTCAAGATGCGATTATCTATTTAAAAGGTCGTAATGTAGACGGGGTGCATTTGTCTTTAGATTTAGATGGTATTGATCCTCTTTATACGCCGGGCGTAGGGACTCCAGTGCCTGGTGGAATTACATACCGTGAGAGCCATTTAGCGATGGAGATACTACAGGATTCTGGACTGATTACTTCCGCCGAATTTGTCGAAGTAAATCCAATCTTAGATGAAAAAAATAAAACTGCAGATGTGGCTGTTGCGTTGATGGGCTCATTATTCGGTGAAAAATTAGTATAATGTAGAAGGGACGGGTATGCTCGTCCTTTTTTATTTGTTTAAAATTTTTTTGATAGAAGGAACTTTTTTACAAGAAATTTAGTCCTGGAAAGAGGAAATTCTTATGAATTAACAGCATTTCCCTCTTACATATTTGTTATAATTATGGGAGTGCTGTTTAACGGGAGTACTTTAAAAAGAATTTATAAAAAATGAAACTTAATCTAAAGGATACTCGTATATAGAATAACAGCCGCATGGGCGGAGGGAAATCACAATGGACGCGTTAATCAACAAGAGAATAAAACAAGTGCTGAAAGGCGATCAAAATGCGTATTCCGATGTTGTGAGCCACTACCAGCAAAAACTGTACCAAGTTTGCTATCGCATGCTTGGCAATAAACATGAATCAGAAGATATAGCGCAAGAGGCATTTGTCCGTGCGTATATTAATCTTCACACTTTTGATTTGAATCGAAAATTTTCGACTTGGCTGTACCGTATAGCGACGAATTTATGTATAGACCGTATAAGAAAGAAGAAACCGGACTATTACTTAGATGCGCAAGTTGCTGGAACGGACGGCCTAGATATGTACTCTCAAATTTCTTCGTCAGATAGGTTACCTGAGGAAGAAGTACAGAGAATGGAGTTACAGGAAAGAATTCAGTATGAAATTAGCCAGTTGCCAGATAAATATCGAACGGTCATTGTCTTAAAGTATATAGAGGAATTGCCATTGCAGGAAATTAGCGAGATTTTAGATATGCCGCTTGGGACAGTCAAAACTCGAATCCACAGAGGACGCGAAGCTCTGAGAAAGCAATTAGGCAATCTGTAGGAGGGATTTCACTATGAATGCGTGTCCAAAACAAATTGGTGAATACATGCATGAATATTTAGATGGTGATATTAGTCGTGAGCATGAAACCGAGCTAAAAGCACATTTACAAAGCTGCGATGATTGTCGACAACATATGCAGGAGCTAAATAGTACGATTGCCTTTGTTAAAAGTGCTGCCGTCGTTTCAGTACCTCTAGATTTCAAGCAGAACGTTATGGTCCGTCTACCTAAAGGAAAGTCAGGAATTGGTGTCCAAAGATGGCTACGCCGCCATCCGATATTTGTGGCAGCAGCAATGTTCTGCATTTTAATGAGTGCATCACTTCTTACAGGATTTAACGATGATAAGGAGTTCTCAGTGACAAAGCAGCCAAACCTCGTTGTAGAGGGGCAAACCGTCATTGTACCTGCAGGTGAGACAGTTACAGGTGATATCGTCGTTAAAAACGGTGACATCGTTGTAGAAGGTGCAGTAGATGGCAACATCACAGTTATTAATGGCCAATACATGGCTTCAACAGCAAATGTAACCGGCCAAATTGATGAGATTAATCAAGCATTCGAATGGCTCTGGTATAAGATTAAAAACGGAGGAAAAGAAATTCTTTCATTTTTAGATAAAAATAAATAAAGTGAAAAAGTCTACTGATTAAGGTAGACTTTTCTGCTCCATATAAGCAGAAAAAGTAAGAGTTATGCTATACTGAACACATATGCACTTGCTAGAAAAGTGGGGGATCCACATGTCTTTTATTAATGAAATCACACAACTTACCGACAATGTATGGATCAGAATGTTGATGAACATTCTGGACATTCTCTTAGTTTGGTTTGTAATTTATAAAATTTTAACCTTAATTAGAGGAACGAAGGCCGTTCAGCTTCTAAAAGGAATATTTGTTATTATTATCATTCGAATTATTACTGTCTATGCCGGCTTAAATACGCTTGGGTGGATGATGGAGCAGGTTATCAATTTTGGTTTCCTTGCTATTATTATCATATTCCAACCAGAATTGCGTCGGGCACTTGAACAGATTGGTCGTGGAAAGCTATTTGCTCGTAGTAATTTACAGGAAGAGGAAGAGCGTACGCGTTTAGTAGAAGCGATGTCCAAATCCATTAGTTACATGGCGAAGCGACGTATCGGAGCGCTTATCTCAATCGAGCGTGAAACAGGATTGAATGATTATATTGAGACGGGAATTTCGATGCATTCAGAAATCTCATCAGAGCTACTGATCAATATTTTTATTCCAAATACACCCTTACATGATGGTGCAGTCATTGTTCAAAAAAACAAAGTAGCTGCAGCAGCATGTTATTTACCATTATCAGAAAGTCCGTTCATCTCGAAGGAATTAGGAACACGTCATAGAGCTGCTATTGGTATTAGTGAAGTAACTGATGCCATAACAGTTATCGTATCCGAAGAAACGGGTGCAGTTAGTTTAACGATTAATGGAGACCTACACCGAGATCTTTCCATAGAGGAATTCGAAGCACGTTTACGCAAAGCGTGGTTCGGCCCTGAACAAGAAGCAACAAGTACCTCTAAGTGGAGCTGGAGGGGGAACAAGAAATGATGGATAAACTAATCGAAAGCCCTTGGTTTTTAAGAATTACAGCGCTGACACTAGCAATGCTTCTATTCTTTACGGTTCAGCCTGTTGAAAAAGATGGTGTGGGTGGCGCTTCATCGAATACACAAACGGACGTACTTCATAATGTACCTGTTCAAGTTTATTATGATGATCAGAGTTTAATCGTCACAGGTGTGCCAAAAACCGTTGATGTGACGATTAAAGGTCCAATGGCCATCGTCTTACAAACGAAGGCAGTAAGTGATTACACTGTCTTCGTAGATTTACGTAAGCAGTCAATTGGAGAACATAAAGTAACGATTAAGCATGAAAACTTTTCTGATAAGCTATCAGTACAATTGGATCCGGCAACTATCGATATTAATATTGAAGAAAAGATAACAAGAGTATTTAAAATTGAGCCAGAAATCAATGAAAGCTTATTGGCAGAAAATTATTACGTGAAAAGTATGACAGCAAATCCTGGGTCTGTAACGGTTGTTGGCGCTAAAAGCGTAGTAAATAGCATTAGCTATGTAAAAGCAACGGTTACTGGTGAGCAAGATTTAAAGAATTCCTTCCAACAAGAAGCAAATGTCAAAATACTAGACCGTGATATGAATAAATTAGATATACAAGTGAATCCAGAGAAGGTTAAAGTGAATGTTGACGTTGGAGAGTATAATAAGGAAGTACCTGTCGTCTTAAATCAAAAGGGAACTCCACAAGATGCTGTCACCATCAAGTCATTGACGACGACAACAAGCAAACTGATACTAAATGGTTCGAAGGCAGCACTAGAAAATATGCAACAATTAATTGTCGATATTGATGTTTCTAAAATTAAAGATTCAGGTACTTTTAATGTAGATATAGAGAAGCCATTGGGCATCTCTAGAGTATCTGAAAACAATATTAAAGTCCAAGTTGTAGTTGAGAAAAAAGAATCGAATTCTGATAATAAAGAAGTAAATAAAGACGAAGAGAAAGATCAAGAGAATGACAATAATGATACTTCAAGTATAGGTTCAAAAGTATTCAAGAATGTAGCAATTAATGTTCGAAATCTAGATGAGGATTATAGTAGCGATTTCATCACACCAAAGAATGGTATACTCACATTAACAGTGAATGGTGATGAAAAGGAGCTAGCTAATCTAGAAATGAAAGATTTCGATTTATATGTAGAAGCAGCTGACATGAGTATCGGAGATCATAAACTACCTATTCAAGTTGACGGACCAAGAAATATAACATGGTCACTTTCTAATAAGAACGTCAGTCTTCGAATAGAAAGAATATCTTAAAAAATTCGATTGAAGGATCGTAGATAGTTTTGAAGGAGAGAACAAAATGGGTAAATATTTCGGAACAGACGGCGTCCGCGGAGTCGCCAATAGTGAGCTGACGCCTGAGTTAGCATTTAAACTCGGTCGCTTCGGTGGATACGTTTTAACGAAAGAAGCCACAGAACGTCCAAAAGTATTAATTGGTCGCGATACACGTATATCTGGACAAATGCTAGAAGGAGCTCTTGTAGCCGGCTTGCTTTCAGTAGGAGCAGAAGTAATGCGTCTAGGCGTTATTAGTACACCTGGAGTCGCTTATTTAACACGTGTTATGAGTGCGCATGCAGGCGTTATGATTTCAGCATCACATAATCCAGTTGCAGATAACGGTATTAAATTCTTTGGCCCCGACGGCTTTAAGTTAACGGATGACCAAGAAGCAGAGATTGAAGCATTATTAGACCAAGAGCAAGATGAGTTACCTCGTCCAACAGGTGGCGATCTTGGTTCACTAAGCGATTATTTCCAAGGTGGTCAAAAATACATTCAATATTTAAAACAAACTGTAGATGAAGAGTTCACAGGTATTCATATTGCATTAGATTGCGCACATGGTGCAACTTCTTCGTTAGCAACACATCTATTTGCGGATTTAGAAGCGGACTTATCAACAATGGGTGCTTCACCAAACGGTCTCAATATTAACGCTGGTGTAGGTTCTACACATCCTGAAGAACTTGCTAAAATGGTAGTTGAAAAAGGCGCAGATATTGGACTTGCATTTGACGGAGACGGTGACCGACTAATCGCAGTTGATGAGAAAGGTAATATCGTTGATGGAGACCAAATCATGTACATCTGTGCAAAACATTTCCATGACCAAGATCGCTTGAACAAAGATACAGTGGTATCTACTGTCATGAGTAATATGGGCTTCTATAAAGGTTTAGAAGAACAAGGTATGCACAGTGTTCAAACTGCAGTAGGAGACCGTTATGTTGTAGAAGCAATGCGCGCTGGTGATTACAATATTGGCGGGGAGCAATCAGGGCATATCGTCTTCCTTGATTACAATACAACAGGGGATGGCCTATTAACAGGTCTGCAACTCGTTAATACGATGAAATTAACAGGTAAAACATTATCTGAGCTCGCAGCTGAGATGACAATTTTCCCTCAAAAGCTAATTAACGTTCGTGTAACAGATAAATATGCTGTGGAAGAAAATGAAAAAGTAGCGGCAGTTATTTCTGAAGTAGAGCAGGGAATGAACGGGAACGGTCGCATCCTTGTCCGACCATCGGGAACAGAACCGTTAGTACGAGTTATGGTTGAAGCAGCAACAACCGAAGATTGCGAAGCTTATGCAGAACGAATCGCAGTTGTAGTAAAAGAAGAAATGGGATTAACTGAATAAATGTTTAATTATCTCCGGTTGTGGAATAGGTTATTATTACACCCTATTAAATAAACCACTTAGGAGAAATTGGATTTGGCGAAAGTAGCAACTGTCATAACGAAACTGTTTGAAGATATGGAAAATGCGGGAGCAAATTATCAAGATGATGAAGTCTACGTATGCCAAAATCAATTGGTAATGAGCTGCACGCCTGATGATCTTCCAGCGTTTAACCAAGAATTATTAAAACTATTAAATAAATAATATTGTATGAAAAAACCGTTAACGTTTACACACGTTAACGGTTTTTTATAATGAAGTAAAGGAACAAAATGCTGCTATAGAACGTATAATATAGTGGGAAATATTATTTTTCCCGTGTAAACCTTTTCAAAACAGCTTTCTGATTGACTATGAATAGTGAATTCAGTATGATGAAGTTGCTACTGTATAGAGACTTAACCTTTATACTAAAATAGTAGCTGCGCAAGAGGAGGAGTCAAAGTAAGCGCATAAAACAAAGGAAAAAAATTATAGCGCCAGCGCTGAAGAAATTGGACGACACAGATCTTCAGCAGACGAGGTGGAGGAGTATCGAAATTTCGGCGGATGCCTCCCGATTGCCATTGCCCGATCGAAAGTTTGCTTGCAAAACGTTTGAGTGATCAAACGGACAAAGAAGCAAAACGGCAAAGTCACAGCAGCATAAGAACGTAACCCCGACTTCATAAGAAGACGAGGCATAATTTCATGCGGCTAATTTTGCAAACTTCGGAGGAATTTAATATGTGTGGAATTGTTGGATATATCGGTTTTTTGGATGCGAAAGAAATCCTATTAAAAGGCCTTGAAAAATTAGAGTACCGTGGATATGATTCTGCAGGTATCGCACTTCGCAATGAAGAAGGTATCACAGTCTTTAAAGAAAAAGGACGTATCGCTGATTTACGTGCAGTTGTAGACGAAAATGTTTTGGCTCACACAGGAATCGGCCATACACGCTGGGCAACTCACGGCGTGCCAAACAAACAAAACGCGCACCCACATCAAAGTGTATCAGGTCGATTTACACTTGTGCATAATGGTGTTATTGAAAATTATCATTTATTACAAAGTGAATTTCTACAAAACGTGGACATGAAATCTGATACAGACACAGAGGTCATTGTGCAGCTAGTCGAAAGATTCGCAAACGATGGTATGACTACAGAAGAAGCATTCCGTCATGCATTATCATTACTACACGGTTCATACGCGATTGCTTTACTTGATGCTGAGGAAGAAGAAACAATCTTCGTCGCAAAAAATAAAAGTCCGTTGCTAGTAGGTGTAGGCGAGCATTTTAATGTCGTGGCATCAGATGCTATGGCAATGTTACAAGTAACAGACCAATTTATAGAGCTACATGACAAAGAAATCGTCATCGTACGTAAAGAAGCTATGACGATTAAAAATCTAGATGGCACGGTAGTAGAACGTGCGCCGTATACAGCTGAGTTAGATATGAGCGACATTGAAAAAGGCACATATCCTCACTACATGCTAAAAGAAATCGACGAACAACCAACTGTTGTCCGTAAGATCATTCAAGCTTATGAAAATGAACAAGGTGAACTTGCTATCGATCCGGCCATTGCAGAAGCATTGCATGAAGCAGATCGCCTATATATTATCGCAGCCGGCACAAGCTATCACGCTGGTTTAGTAGGGAAAGAATACTTTGAGAAAATTGCACGTATTCCAGTTGAAGTGCATATCTCAAGCGAATTCGGCTACAATATGCCACTACTATCAAAAAAACCGTTATTTATTTTCATCACACAATCTGGTGAAACAGCGGATAGCCGCCAAGTATTAGTGAAAATTAAAGAACTTGGCCACCCAACATTAACAATTACAAACGTACCAGGATCAACACTGTCACGTGAAGCAGATTACACAATGCTCTTACATGCAGGTCCAGAAATTGCTGTAGCCTCTACAAAAGCCTATGTTGCCCAAGTAGCAGTACTAGCAATCGCAGCGTATGTAGAAGCCGGGTCTCAAGGGATTGAAGTAAACTTCGATTTGAAAAAAGAGTTAGCAATCGCAGCGAACGCAATCCAGTCAATCGTCGATTCAAAAGAAGTCTTTGAAATCGCATCTAAAGACTTTTTATCAACAACACGTAACGCATTCTTCATCGGTCGTAATATCGATTATTGCGTAAGTGTAGAAGGTGCACTGAAATTAAAAGAAATCTCTTACATCCAAGCTGAAGGCTTTGCTGGAGGAGAACTAAAACACGGCACGATTGCCCTGATCGAAGAAGGCACACCAGTATTTGCACTCGTTACGCAAAAATCAGTTAGCCTGAATATCCGAGGCAACGTCAAAGAAGTTACAGCACGTGGCGCCAATCCATGTATCATTTCTATGGAAGGTATGGAGCAAGAAGGCGACGCAATCGTCCTACCACAAGTACACCCATTACTAGCACCGCTTATGTCAGTAGTGCCATTACAGCTTATAAGCTACTATGCAGCACTATATCGCGGTTGTGATGTGGATAAACCACGCAACTTGGCAAAATCGGTGACGGTTGAATAGAGAGTTATTATTGTCGGGAATGTTTTGTAGAATTGAAATAAAGTCGTATCGTTTATATTAAAGATGTACCGTTAACCCCCCTTTTAACGGGGGCTTTAGTGCAACAAAGGGTTT
>NZ_JAEOAH010000066.1 GCF_016612995.1 Viridibacillus soli | reverse complement strand
GTTTTTCGGACGTTCGGACGATCAGGTGAAGATCAGAGGGAATCGGATTGAACCGAAAGAAATTGAAGCGTGTCTATTAGAAAATCCGGACATTGATGAAGCCTGCATCCTTCCGTTAAAGGAACAAGAGGAAATTCAATTATGTGCATACTATGTCTCAAAAGAAGCAGTCCCTGTTGAATCGCTGAAACGCTGGCTTTTCGATAGATTACCGAGATATATGGTACCTGCTTATTTCAAGCATCTTAAATCTATTCCATTAACACCAAATGGAAAAATAGATAAAGCCGCGCTGCTGCAGAGCAGCTGGGTGGAAAAAGAACAGATAAAACCAATAGAAATTCACCAGCCAAAAACAGAAGAAGAACAGGTTTTAGCGGACAGCCTGAAAAAAATATTGGCTGTAGAAACACTCGGACATTCTGATGACTTTTTCAGTCTCGGTGGTGATTCTATTAAGGCCATTCAACTTTCAGCAGCGATACGCAGCAGCGGATATGAATTAGCTGTCAAGGATATTTTAGAAAATCCTGAAGTGCAATATATGAGTAATTTCATAAAACAAAACATAGTAAAAATCGAACAGAAACCAATTGAAGGACCCGTAGTCCTTTCTCCAGTACAGCATTGGTACTTCAAACATCTAAAAGGACACCGTCACTTTAATCAATCCGTTCTATTACTTTCTCAAGAATGGGAGAAAGAGGCAGCAGAAGCAGCTATAAAAAAAATCATGGATCATCATGATGCTCTCAGAATGGTTTTCGATATACAGCCGGACGGCCCCATCGGGCAGATAAACCTTTCCTTAGGCCAGTATCCATATTCATTGACAACGGCAGAATGTCCACAGGATGACTACAAAACCTGGATCAAGGAAGAATCAGAATTCCTGCAGTCTTCTTTAAACATTGAGAAGGGGCCCATTTTGCAAGCTGGCCTTTTCCATACAAGAGCCGGAGACTTCCTTCTATTGGTTATTCATCATCTGGTGGTCGACGGGGTATCTTGGCGCATCTTACTGGAAGACTTCCAATCAGCCTATACGGCATACAAAAACAATGAGAAGCCAATCCTCCCGGAAAAGACTACTTCTTATCAAGAATGGACTAGCAAGCTGGAAGCATATGGACAGGCCGGAATAGATCAACCAGAAATTTCATACTGGCAGGATGAACTGAAAAAAATTTCTCGGCTTCCAAAATCCAACTATGTTGCAGAAAGAAAGATGAACGAAAATCGGACAATCTGCTTGTACTTAGAAAAATCGGACACTGACAGCTTGTTAAAACAAGCCAACGAAGCCTACAACACAGAAATAAATGACCTTCTGTTAACAGCCCTTGCTCTTGCTTCCTATGATATGTGGCCGCAAGAACAGTCTCTTGCCGTCAATTTAGAGGGGCACGGTAGAGAAGATATTTTAGAAGGAATTAATATTACCCGAACAGTCGGCTGGTTCACTACCCTATATCCCGTAGTGTTTGAATTGGAGAAACTTACAGATACGGGAGCAGGCGTCAAGTATGTAAAAGAGAAACTTCGGAAAATCCCTCATAAAGGCATTGGGTTTGGGATTGACCGATATTTGAATAACCGAAATACAAAACACCATTCTTCCTATCCAGAAATGAGCTTTAATTATATGGGCCAATTCGGCGTAGCAGACAGCAATGAAAAAGAAGCCTTCACTTTATCAGAGATAGATCGCGGCAGTGAAGTAGGCATGGACTGCCCAAGCCCGTTCTCACTTTCTATAGAATCCGTCGTCATGAATGGAAAAATGAAAGTAGAATTCATCTACAGTACACTGGAATTTGAAGAAAAAGAGATAACAAGTTTCTCCCGGTGTTATATGAATCGGCTGCAAGAGATTATCCGCCACTGTGAAGAGAAAGAGGGAGCTGAAATGACACCGAGTGATTTCAGCTCTGCCGACTTGGACAGTGAGACACTGGATCAAATCTATGACCTTTTGGGCGATTTAGTTTGATGGCTGACAGCAGGATATCGGAATTTAATCGTAAGGAGTGAGTAAACTGGTTGCTAAAAATCAAATCAAAGATATTTATAAATTGACCCCCATGCAGCAGGGCATGCTGTATGACTTAATGTACCATGAAAAAACAGATTCATATATTGAACAATTCAGTTTTAAAGCAGAAGGCCGCATCGATCAGAAAATTTTCGAAGAAGCCGTAAATTTACTAATAGACCGCTACGATGCGCTTCGTACTGTCTTCATCTATAAAAATATTAAAGAACCAGTTCAGGTGGTGCTGAAAGAAAGAAAGCTGACAGTCCGTTTTCAGGATCTTTCAGCGCTTGAATCAACAGAACAGAAGACGTTAATCAAAGAATGGCAAGACAGCGATCGCAGGAAACGGTTTGATGTATCAAAGGATCTTCTTACCAAGGTGTCATTATTTGATTTAGGACAGAAGCAGTATCAAATCATTTGGACCTTCCACCATATTATTTTAGACGGATGGAGTTTAGGAAACATTTTACGGACCTTCGCTGAAACATACGAATCACTGCTAAAGAAACAGCCAGTGGCTTTTTCATCGGTAGGTTCATTTGCTCCTTATGTCCAATGGATGAACCGGCAGAATAAAAAACAATCCCTCGCTTTCTGGGAAAACTATCTAAAAGATTGCGATCAAGCAATGGATCTTCCTCGAAAACTGGTTGCTCCAGCAGATGAATACCAGCTGCAGGAATTGAATTTTACCATAAATGAAGAATTGGCTAGTTCATTCGAAAATCTTGCTCGGCAACAGAGCGTTACACTCAGTACGGTGTTTAATGCTCTTTGGGGGCTGACTCTGCAGAAGGCGTCTCATACAGACTGTGCTGTTTTTGGGAACGTTGTAGCAGGAAGGCCGGCAGAATTACCTGGTGTTGAAAACATGGTAGGTCTGTTCATCAATACCATTCCAGTGAAGGTAAAAAGAAAAAAAAACCAAGACTTTATCAGCCTTGTGAAGGAACTCAATAAAGAAGCGCGGCTTGCTGATACCCATCACTTTTTACCCTTATCAGATGTGCAAAATACATCGCCCTTGCAACAAAACCTGATTAATCATGTTATCGCGTTTGAAAACTATCCGATCGATTCTTTAATAGATGAAACGACAAACTTTGGATTTCAGCTTAAAGAAATAGAAGCATATGAACAGACAAATTACGACTTTAATATTGTCGTAATGCCGGGAAAAGAATGGCATGTGAAGTTCGGATACAACGCCAATGTATACGAAGAAGCATTTATTCGTTCTTTGCAGGCATTATTCATCGGACTGGCTGAACAAATTGCTGCCAATCCGGTGCTTTCCTTAAAATCCATTTCTGTAGTGAAAACGGCCGGAAGGAAAGAACAGGATATCGACACACCGGCCCGTTTCCGGACAATGGCCGAAGCTTGGCGAGAACAAGTCAGCCTCCATGGGGAGAAAATAGGATTTTTCCATCACGAAAGGTCTCTTTCGTATTCAGAATTAGATCAGGAAGCTGATATGATCGCCCGGCAGATCCTCAAATACGGGAAAGGGCCCGGCAAAGTTATCGGCCTGTTAGCTGAACCGTCACTGAAAATGATTGCAGGGCTGATCGGAATTCTAAAATCCGGCAACAGCTTTTTACCGCTTGATCCTAAAATGCCTTCTGAACGGATCCAATACATAGTAGAAGACAGCCAGACTTCTCTAATCGTTGCTCAACGGGATCTGAAAACGCATATTCCGAATAATGTTGATATTCTAACCCTGGAAGAAATGCCGGAGGAGTCCCATGCCTCTTCTGTTTGGCCGCAAATGCAGACCGAAGATGATACAGCTTACGTGATTTATACATCCGGAACATCAGGAAAGCCGAAAGGCGTACCTGTGATGCATAAGAGCATCATTAACTATGCTGAGTGGTTCCTCGAAGAAGCACATTTGGAATCCGTAAAAAGTGTTCTGTTATCATCTCATGCCTTTGATCTGGGATATACGGCTATTTTTCCAGCTATCTTAGCCGGCGGGGAACTCCATATTCTCGATGAAGAAACCCGTCATTCACCAGAAAGAACCATTCAGTATATCGCTGATCATGAGATTTCCTATATTAAAGCAACTCCATCTTTATTCAAAACATTTGTCCATTCTCCGAAGTTCGAGAAAGGACTGTTGCAAAATCTCAGCTTAATTGTGCTGGGCGGAGAGTCGGTAATCCTAAATGACTTGGAACGTACTTTTAAGTACTATCCACATATAAGAATGATGAATCATTACGGACCAACAGAATGTACAGTAGGTGCTGTCGCCCAGACCATCACACGAAACACCTTTGACTGTTTTCAAAAAAATCCGGTCATCGGAAAACCGGTTTCCCATATGGAAGCGTACATTTTAGATATAGATCAGCAAGTTCTGCCGAATATGATGCAGGGCGAGTTGGCTTTAAGTGGAATCGGCCTGAGCAGAGGCTACCTCCATCAGGATGCACTGACATCGGAGAAATTCATTGATCATCCATTCCACAAGGGCGAGAAACTTTACCTCACAGGGGATAAGGGACGTATTTTGTCCGATCGCACTATTCAATTTATGGGGAGAATCGATAATCAAGTTAAAATCAGAGGGTACCGCGTCGAGCTCAGAGAGATTGAAAAGGCTTTGCTAGATCAAGGTCTGAAAGATGCAGTGGTCATCCTTCAGAAAGATCCGATCAGTCCTTATTTATGCGGATATTTTATCAGTAAGGAACAGCAGGATCTGTCACATATACAAAAGAAACTGGCTTTGAAGCTGCCGGAATATATGATTCCCTCCCGTTTGGTTCAATTAGAAGTCATGCCGTTGACACCCAATGGAAAAATCGATAAAAAATCACTTCCGATACCGTCTGCCGGCCAGCTGTCCAGAATGACCTACCAGGCTCCTTATACCAAAACGCAGAAGGCCTTGGCATTGGTTTGGGGAGAGATACTAGAAGTTGAACAGATCGGTATTTCTGATAACTTTTTCAAACTGGGTGGCCATTCCCTGAGAGCGATGCTGCTGATCTCTCGGATTCATATGAAATTCCAAGTGGACATATCACTCAAGACCGTATTTCAAAATCCGACGATTGAACAGCTGAGCACCTGTATTGAAAATGCCGAAAATCGCCGGGAAAACAGGATTCCGCTCGTTGGGGAGCAGGATTTCTATCCAGCACCTTCGGCGCAGCAACGATTGTACGCCTTGTCCAGCTACGATACGGGAAGTATTCATTACAACATGCCCCATGTATTTCAACTAGAAGGCAGCCTGAATCGATACAGGCTGGAGGCTGCTTTTCAGTTATTAGTTGATAGGCATGAATCCCTGCGAACATCGTTTGACATCATAGATGAAATAGTCGTTCAAAAGATCCATTCTTCTGTGCGCATCTCTTTTACTTATGAAAAATGCAGTGAAGCCGAAACAGAAGAAAAAATTCAGGCATTTATCCAGCCATTTCATTTAAAACAGGCTCCCTTGATTCGGGCCGGACTGCTAGAAGTCGCAGCGGACCGGTATATTATGATGTTTGACCTTCATCATCTTGTGACTGATGGAGTTTCAAATGGCGTATTGCTCAAAGAATTAATGGCCTTATATGAAGGTGAATTGCTCCCGCCTCTTAAACTGCAATATAAAGATTATGCTTCGTGGGAAAAAAACTCCTTTCCACCAAAAAAAATGGCGGAGCAAGAAGCCTACTGGGAAAGGGTCTTTGAAAAGGAGATCCCAGAGCTTCAGCTTCCATATGATTTTTCCCGGCCGAGCTTAATGAATTTCGAAGGAAACCGGTTAGAATTTCAGCTGGATCCCCTCTTGGCAGACAAGCTGCGGGAGACTGCTAAAAATACAGAAACCACCCTTTATATGCTCTTACTAAGTGCTTATAATATTCTGCTTGCCAAGTATAGCGGCCTCGAAGACATTGTAGTGGGAACAGTTGCAGCGGGCAGACCCCATGCAGATGTTCAAAATATGGTAGGCATGTTTGTAAATACTCTGGCACTTCGAAATCAACCGGAAGCAGGCAAAACGATAGGGACGTTTCTGACAGAAGTAAAGGAACATGCCTTGGAAGCATTTGAATACCAGTACTATCCATTTGAAGAACTTGTACAGAAACTCGGCTATTCCAGAGATGCTAACCTGCATCCTATTTTCACCACTATGTTTGTGTTGGAAAATATGGACATGCCAGAAATGAAGATAAACAATCTTACAGTTCAGCTGGGCGAATTTGATTTTCCTGCAGCAAAGTTTGATTTGACACTAATGGCCGAAGAACGCGGTCAAGACTTATGGTTCGGCTTAGAATACAGCACCCAATTATTTAAGCCTTCTACTATTGAACGGATGAGGGAACATTATATCTGCATTCTTGAAGCCATCACTAGAGGATTAGACCAGCCGATTGGCTTGCTCGACATAAAAAGTCCTGCTGAACAAAAGATGGTGACATCCTTCAATAAAGTGCCGGGCTGCGCAAGTACCGGCCGGACTCTGGTAGCTCTGTTCGAAGAACAGGTATCCAAGAATCCTGAAGCTGTGGCATTGATCCATGGGAATATCAGGATGAGCTATAGGGATTTGAACGGTAAAGCAAATGCTCTGGCCTATATTCTGCGGGAAAAGGGAGTCAAACGGGAAGACATAGTAGCGTTAAGAATGGATCGCTCTCCAGAGATGATCATTGGGATCATTGGCATATTAAAAGCTGGGGGAGCTTATGTACCGATAGATCCTGGTTATCCGGCAGAACGAACCGCATTTATGCTGTCTGACAGCGGTGCTTCTCTACTGTTAACAACTCCCGAGACTGCCATTTCGTCATCATCAGCATCATATACATTTACATGCAATGGCCTTGAAGGTATAGATCTTAACCCTGAAGTCGTAAATGAACCGTCAGATCTTGCCTATATTCTTTACACATCAGGAACCACCGGGCATCCGAAAGGAATTTTAACCAAGCACAGTAATATTACGCGTGTAGTAACGAGCACAAATTATATCCGTATCACTGCCGAAGATGCTGTACTTCAACTCTCTAATTATGCTTTTGATGGATCGACTTTTGATATATACGGCGCTCTGCTGAATGGAGCCCGGCTGGTAATGATCGACAAAGAAACCGTCACTAATTATGAAGAGTTATCTTCCATCATCGCCAAAGAAAAAATAACCGTTTCTTTTATGACTACGCCCCTGTTTAATGCCTTTTTGGATATTGATCCTGCCGGATTAACCGGACTGCGTAAAATCTTGTTTGGAGGCGAACGGGCATCTTATGTGCATATTAAGAAGGCTTTGGGGGTGTTAGGTCCCGGTAAGCTGATTCATGTATACGGCCCTACCGAAGGAACGGTATTCGCTACGTATTATCCCATCAATAGCTTGGCTGATATTGGTGAAACTGTTCCAATCGGCTACCCTTTATCCGATACAGAAGTCTATATCTGGGGGAAAGACGGCCAACAACAGCCGATCGGTGTGCAAGGAGAAATTATCATAGGCGGGGCAGGGCTCTCCCGAGGCTATCTTAAACGGACAGATTTAACCGAAGAATATTTTATCAAAGACCCATTCCATCCGGACAGAATGTTTTACCGGACAGGAGACCTTGGCAAATACCGTGAAGACGGTGCCGTCATATATTTGGGACGGATCGATGACCAAGTAAAAATCAGGGGACACCGCATCGAGCCGGAAGAAATTGAAAAAGCGATGCAGGAACAGCCCTCGATTATTGAGGCTGTTGTGATTCCTTATCAAGACACTACGAGCTACTTTTTATGCGCTTACTTTACCAGCAGCCAATCCTGGGATATTCAGCGTTTACGGGAAACAGTAGCGAAACATTTGCCGGATTATATGGTGCCGGCCCATTTCATCCAGTTAGATGCTATGCCATTAACGGCGAATGGCAAACATGATAAACGTTCATTTCCGAAACCATCAGAAGGTTCTAAGGCAGACGTCGGGTACCTTGCTCCGCGGAATGAAATGGAAGAAAAGTTGGTTGCAATTTGGGAGCAGCTGTTTATATCCCAAAAGATCGGCGTCCAGGATGACTTTTTCCGGTTGGGTGGGCATTCTTTAAAAGCAATGGTGCTGCTGTCTAAAATCCAAAAAGAATTTCACGTTCAGATTTCGATTAAGACATTGTTTTTAAATCCTACCATTGAAAAACTGGCTGTCTGTATAGCAAATTCACAAAGAGCCACAGAGCACGCTATTCTGCCTGTTGCCGTCCAAAACTATTACACAGCGTCTTCTGCGCAGAAAAGACTGTACGCAGTCAGCCGGAATCACTCGGAAAGTGTTCATTATAACCTTCCGAATGTCTTGATTGTGGACGGAATGATTGATCGTTATTTATTGGAAAAATCGTTTAAGAAGCTTATAGAGCGTCACGAAGCGCTCCGAACTACTTTTAAAGTCGTAGATGGAAAAATTGTCCAACTCATTCATCGGTCTGCCGAATTTACACTAAGATTCGAAACCTGTCAGGAAGCAGAGCTTCAAAAAAAAATCGAGTCCTTTATCCTGCCTTTTGATTTAGAGAAAGATAGATTATTCCGGGCTGGTCTTTTGTACACAGACACCGATAAAAGCATCATTCTCTACGATGCTCATCACATTATTGCAGATGGTGTATCACTCAGTTTACTGCTCGGGGAACTAAAACGATCCATTGAAGGAGAGGACATATCAGCGCCGCCGCTGCAGTACAAAGATTATGCTGCCTGGGAACAAAAAAAACTGAAGGAGACAAGGGAGACTCAGGCTCAATACTGGTTAAAGGTTTTTGAAGAGCCTCCTGGAGAACTTGCACTTCCTTATGATTATTCCCGTCCTCCGGTGCCTTCGTTTAAAGGCAGGCGTCTAGATTTTATGCTCGATGAACACACAGCAAAAAAACTTAAAGAGATTGCAAAAGCAAGCGGGGCTACGCTTTATATGGTGCTGTTAAGTGCTTACAATATTCTGCTCTCCAAATACAGCGGAGAAGAAGATATTGTAGTAGGAACCGCAACGGCTGGAAGATCACATGCAGATGTGCAAGATATGATCGGAATGTTTGTCAATACCCTGGCTCTTCGAAATTATCCAGCTGGAGAAAAGTCAGTCCATGATTTTCTTCAGGAAGTAAAAGCTCATACCCTGGAAGCCTTTGAACATCAGGATTTTCCTTTAGAAGAACTTATTCAGCAGCTGGCTCTTCCAAGGACGGCGGAGCGGAACCCGCTGTTCACCACAATGTTTGTCCTTGAAAATCTGGATATGCCGGAATTCAAGTTATCCGGCCTGTGTATGCAGCCGTATAACTTTGAATTTCCTATTTCTAAATTTGATCTTACACTTCTTGCCGAAGAACAGGAAAATACGCTTTGGTTCCGTTTTGAATACAGTACAGATCTATTTATGCCGGAAACCATAAACCGGATGAGAGATCACTTTCTTACTATCCTAATGGCGATTACTCACAACCTAGACACTTTGATTGCATCCATTGATATTCTCACCGCAGATGAAAAGAATCATTTGCTCCATGACTTGAATCAAACGCAAACAGAATACCCGGTGGATTCTACACTCGTTACCCTATTTGAAGAACAGGCCGCTAAGACGCCGGATGCTGTAGCAACCATATATCCAGATGCGTCCCTTAGTTATAAGGAATTAAACGAAAAAGCAAATAGCGTCGCTCGAGTGCTTCGGGAGAAAGGGATAACCCGTGAAGTCATCGTCGCCTTGTTAATGGATCGAAGTCCGGAAATGCTGATTGGTATGCTCGGCATCTTAAAGGCAGGAGGGGCCTATTTACCCTTGGATCCCGAATATCCCGAAGAGCGGATTGCCTATATGTTATCTGACAGCGGAGCTGAACTGATGATAACTAAAGAACACCTGCAGCAAAAGGTTTCATTGCCGTGTGAGGCTCTCACGCTGAATTGGAAAGAACTCGAAGCCATCGACAATCTTCCATTGATCAATACCGCAGCTGATTTGGCTTACATCACTTACACATCTGGCACTACTGGAAAACCGAAAGGCGTAATGGTCGAACATGGCGGAGTAGCTAATACGTTGCAATGGCGCCGAGATGCATACGGATTGACTGAACAGGATTGCGTTTTGCAGGTTTTCTCGTATGCCTTCGATGGATTTTTAACCAGTTTCTTTACGCCAGTCATTTCAGGAAGCAGCATGATCATGCTCAATGAATTTGAGTCTAAAAGCCCTGCAGACATTGCCCGAGCGATAAAAGATTATAAAATCACTCATTTTATTATGGTTCCGGTGCTGTATCAGGAAGTATTAAACTATTTAACTCCGGAAAGCGGTAGATATATAAAAATCGTAACACTCGCAGGGGAAAAAACCTCCCGGCAGTTAGTCCGGAAAAGCAAATCGATCTTGACTCAAACCAAACTCTTTAATGAATATGGGCCAACCGAAAACAGTGTGGCCACGACTCTTAAAGCAGATTTGACAGAAAAAGATATACCGTCTATCGGAAAACCCATTGCGAACACGCAAGTAATCATCACTGATCGGAACGGGAACATGGTCCCTAAAGGAGTAATCGGCGAATTATGCACGGCCGGAAAAGGAGTAGCCAGAGGCTACTTGAATAATATCGACTTAACCAAAAAACGCTTTGCCTCTTATCCAGATGTAAGAAACCAGAGGATATATAAAACCGGAGATCTAGTGAAATGGATGCCGAATGGCGAACTCGAATTTCATGGAAGAATCGATAATCAAATTAAATTGCGGGGCCTGCGTATTGAGCCGCAGGAAATCGAAAACATTCTCCAGCAGCATGAGCAGGTTGATCAGGCGGTAGTGACCGTATGGAAAAATAAACAAGGCGAAGATACCTTATGCGCCTATTTGGTTCTCTTTGAAGAAATACCGATTCTTGAATTCCGTGAATACTTAGCGGAAAAAGTCCCGCGGTTTATGGTTCCTCCCTTCTTCGAAAGCGTCAATCAGCTTCCGTTGACGGTGAATGGAAAAATTGCCTACGACCAGCTTCCAGCTCCGCGAGAAGCAATACTTGCTGCACCGTATCAAGCACCGGTCACTCGAACGGAACAAAAGCTTGTAGAGATTTGGAAACAGACTCTCCTGAAAGAGGAAATCGGCACACTGGATCATTTCTTCGACGTAGGAGGAGATTCTTTAAAAGCCGCGATCATCATTTCAAAAATTAAAGAAGAATGGAACAAGCAGATCACTTTTGAAAATATCTTTACACACGATACGATCAAAAGTTTCTCGGAATGGTTAAGCAGAGAAGAGGAAGACAAGCTCGACGTCATTGAAGCCGTAAAGCTGGATGCTTATCCGCTTTCTTCCGCCCAAAAGCGGATGTTTATCGTCCACCAGTTTAATTGCAGCAGTACAGCTTACAACATACCTGTCACTCTGCAACTGGATGGGGACATACAGGTAACTAAAATGGAGCGGGCACTGCGTGAACTGATATCCGTCCACGCTGCATTACGGACATCCTTTGTATTAGGAGACAAAGAACCTCTCCAAATTGTACAGGAGGAAACTGCATTTTCTTTGGAATATGCTGAAGTAGAAGAAAAAGATGCAGAAAAGGCCGTGTATTCCTGGATTCGTCCATTTAATCTTCAACAAGCTCCTTTGTTCAGGGCTCTGTTGATCAAAATACAGGAACAGAAATACATGCTGTGTCTGGACAGCCACCATATTATCTGTGACGGTTGGTCCATGAATCTTCTCCTTGATCAGCTATGTCGGCTTTATGACGGAGAATATGTTCTTCCTGAAAAACTGCAATATAAAGATTACGCGTATTGGCAGCAGATAAAATTCTCTGATCATCTGCAAAAACAGGAAAAATATTGGTTGGACATATACAAGAATATTCCGCCTACTCAGCTGCTTCCTGCCGCTAAAGCAGTAGACATAAGAGAAGTAAAAAAAGGAGCTTCCGAAACACAAACAGTAAACGAGGAATTAAATAACCGGCTGAAAATATTTGCTACTGAAAATAATTTATCCCTATTTACGGTCTTATTGGCCGGCTACTATGTACTGCTTCATAAATATACCGAGCAGGAAGATCTTGTAGTAGGAAGTGGAACTGCTGGACGACATCACGGTGAAGTCCAGTCAATGGTGGGGATGTTTGTCAACACGTTGGCTTTCCGAAGCTCTATACAACCTGAACAAAGCTTTCAAGACTTCTTGATTAACGTGAAAGAAAAGGTAATCGGAGGGCTGTCTAACCAGGATTATCAATTTGAAGACCTCGTTGATCAACTGGGTTTACCAAGAATACAGGACAAAAATCCATTATTCAGCACAGTCTTTGAATTACAAGATACTGGCGAGAAGCAGCGGTCTACGAGAGATTTTACATTGAATTACTATGAAATGGATTTAGAAACAGCCAAATTTGACCTATCTCTCTTTGTAATTACCGGCAGTGGCGAAATGAAGATTTCTTTCAATTATGATGTCCGTCTATTTACAAGAGACGCCGTTCAGGGTCTGGCTTCAGATTACATCTATATACTGGATCAAATTGTACAAAAACCGGCAGGGAGACTTTGTGACATTGAAGTGATGCACGAACAGCACCCAACAGAAATGCTGGAAACAGCAGATCCATTTAACTTTTGATTATAAAAGGGGGATACCATGGCTACGAATAAAACAGCAGTTATTGAACAAGGCTCAAATTGTCTTCCTCCTGCTGACAGAGGAAGCATAAAGAGGCAGGATGAAAACCCGGAACAAGCCATTATCTGCAGCGAGATAAATGAAGCCGAAACGAAGACGCTACTGGAAATGAGCAGCTATTCGCTGGGAGGATTATTCGCTATGCTGGCGAGCAGCGCTGTACTGGCTCTGCATCAAAGCCTTTCTCCGCTGGAGATCATCGTACCGGATACCCAAGATCCGGCACAAAACTACGGCTGCTTATCTTACGAGTGGGGAGAAGCGCTGCCATATAAAGAATTCCTAGTGGATATCTATAAAGGCCTGAAGGCCTTGCACCCAGATGGCCAAAACAAAAAAGCAAACAGAGTTTTTATGTCGTTAGAAAATATCCATGAAACTCCGGAAAGAAACAGGCCAGGTGCTGTACTGGAAATTTCGTTCCGTTTAAACAAAGACCGAGTAGAGATATTCTTTCATTCCAATTCCTATGAAATTAGCAGATTGGCAGAAAAAAGGCTGCATCACATATTAAGACAGATTACAGAAAATCCTTATATGCAGATTAAAGACATCTCTCTTGCTGGAGAGTATGAACTGACCCTTCTTCAACAGTTTAACCCGGGAGGTACACCATATTCTGACACACAGGTACTTATAGAACTGTTTGAAAATCAAGTGCGCAGAACACCGGATCAGACAG
>NZ_JAEOAH010000065.1 GCF_016612995.1 Viridibacillus soli | reverse complement strand
AACAAGTTCTCGATAGTAGGGTTTCAAGACACGAGTAATACGACGTGTATTGAAAGCCGTATAGAGTCTAGTGATGATGGCAAAGAGGTCACACCCGTTCCCATGCCGAACACGGAAGTTAAGCTCTTTAGCGCCGAGGGTAGTTGGGGGTTTCCCCCTGTGAGAGTAGGACGTTGCTAGGCATACTAAGGCACAACTGATTTTATCGGTTGTGTCTTTTTTATTATTTCAAATAAGTACTTTGAAGTTATTATCTAAATATAGAATAATGTAAGAGATTATGCTGAAACTTGTAAAAATGAAACTTAGAAAAGCAGGTTTTAAATTTCTCTTGTCTTGGTATTTGATTTGTTGTATTGACCTGGTAAAATCTAAGTTATTCAAAATGTTTACAGAAAATAGATTACTTAAAGTATTTTTCTATAGATCAATAAAAGGTGTATTAGTAAACTATAAAATTGACAGAATCTTCAGAATGAACTATTATATATTCTTATAACATTAAAAATCATTACTAATGTACGATATTTTCTGTTTTGTGTTAAAATGTTATGTGTTAGAAATGAATTGGAGGCATATAATGAACGAGCTTAGAAATAATGCGTTAGCAATGCACAAAAACAACCGAGGCAAGATTGAAGTAATTTCAAAGGTAGAAATTGATAGTGTTGAGGATTTGAGTTTAGCTTATTCTCCAGGAGTTGCGGAACCTTGTATGGAGATTGTAAAGGATCCAACTACTGTTTATGATTATACAGCAAAGGGAAATTTAGTAGCCGTTGTGACAGATGGTACTGCTGTTTTAGGATTAGGTAATATTGGCTCTGAGGCTGCCTTACCTGTTATGGAAGGTAAGGCTATCTTGTTTAAAAAATTAGCTAACATTGATGCAGTGCCAATCTGTTTAGATACTACAGATGTAGATGAGATTGTACGAATTGTCAAAGGTATTAGTCCTACATTTGGGGGTATCAATTTAGAAGATATAGCAGCGCCGAGATGTTTTGAAGTAGAGGAACGATTACGTAAAGAATGTTCTATACCTGTTTTTCATGATGATCAGCATGGTACAGCCATTGTAGTAGGAGCTGGACTTCATAATGCATTGAAGATACTTAATAAAGATAAGAGTACTGTACGTGTTGTTATAAACGGTGCTGGAGCTGCCGGTGTTGCTATTTTGAAAATACTGAAGCAAATCGGCTACGAACATATTATTATATGCGATTCTACAGGAATTATTTATGAAGGTCGTGAACAGGGAATGAATTCTGTAAAACATGATCTTGCTAAAATAACGAATAGTGAAGAAAGAAAAGGCACATTAAGTGAGGCGCTTATAGGTGCAGATATTTTCATAGGAGTATCTGTAGCAAATTTACTGAAGGAAGAAATGATACAGAGTATGAATAGTGATCCAATCATTTTTGCGCTTGCAAATCCTACTCCTGAAATTTCGTATGAAAATGCAATGCAATGGGGTGTAAGTGTTTTCGCAACGGGACGTTCAGATTATCCTAATCAGGTAAATAATATGCTGGCATTCCCGGGGATTTTCCGTGGTGCATTAGATATTCGAGCATCAGAGATTAATGAAGAGATGAAATTGGCGGCTGTCTTTGCCATTGCTTCTTTAATAGATGAGGATGATTTATCGCGAGGTACAATCATTCCAGACGCTCTAGATGAACGAGTTGCTCCAATAGTAGCGAAAGCTGTTATCGATGCTGCTGTAAGTACAGGCGTTGCTAAAAAGGCATTAACCATTGTAAGTAAATAAAGTAAGGTTAAGTACCACTATTTTTTAGTGGTGCTTTTTATTTTGTCTAAAATAGAAGAAATGGAGTAAGCGAGCTATAATAAGGGTATCGTTATAAAAGGAAGTGAAAGTGTGAGTAAAAAGCAAGTATGGTTTGAAGTAGAAGATGATGAGACGATTGATGCATGTTTGGAACGTATGAATAAGGCTGGTTATATGCCTATTGCACGTAAAGAAGAACCGCTTTTTGAAATGAGGGACGGAAATCCTGTTCCAGTTCGTCAAATAATACGATTTAAAGGTATGTTGTGTGGAGATTAACTAGAAAATGAATCTAAATACGAACAATAATGTGTCGGAAAAATATATCGTTCGTATTTATGCATTGACTTGTCCTCTTTCAATTGTTAAAATGTGAGAAGGAAAACATCGAATCCCCATATATGCTAAGGAATTGGCCTTAGTGTCTCTACCCGACACCGTAAATGTCGGACTATGCGGGAAAGCAACTTTTGGAATAAGAGTGAAAGGTGTGACACAATTGCGTATAGCTAATGTCTCTAAGCCAGCCTCTTTTGTTAAGTCCTCAAGTAAATTGCTTTCACGCATAGTTGTGTGAAGTATTTTATTTGGGGACTTTTATTTGTTTAAAGGAGCGGAATGTATGAGTCCAAAAATCGGCGTGATCATGGGAAGTTCAAGTGATTGGGAAACAATGAAACATGCATGTGACGTATTAGATGAATTACAAATTCCATATGAGAAAAAAGTGGTATCAGCACATCGAACACCTGATTTGATGTTTGAATATGCTCAGGAGGCCCGTACAAGAGGTCTTCATGTAATTATTGCAGGAGCAGGTGGTGCAGCGCATTTACCGGGTATGGTAGCAGCTAAGACGACTTTACCGGTTATTGGAGTACCTGTTCAATCGAGAGCATTAAATGGACTGGATTCTTTATTGTCTATCGTTCAAATGCCCGGTGGTGTTCCTGTAGCAACAGTAGCTATTGGTAAAGCTGGTGCGACAAATGCCGGTTTACTAGCAGCACAAATTTTATCAACAACCGATTTTGAGATTACTGAAAAAATTGAAGCAAGACGCCAAGCAATGAAAATGAAAGCCTTGGAAAGTTCAGGTGAGTTAGGGTGACGAAGATGATTTATCCTGGTCAAACAATCGGTATAATCGGTGGGGGTCAACTTGGACGTATGATGGCAACTGCTGCAAAGGAAGCCGGCTTTAAAATTGCCGTACTTGAGCCGACAATGGATTCACCATGTGGCCAAGTAGCTGATATTCGCATCGTTGCTCCATATAACGACGATGCGGCCTTAGAAGAGCTTGCAGAAGTAAGCGATGCCATTACATTTGAATTTGAAAACATCGATTATGAAGGTTTGAAAAGATTGACTGAGATTGCATACGTACCTCAAGGTGCTGAACTTGTCCGTATTACGCAGGATCGTATTCTAGAAAAAGCAGCAATCCATAAGGCTGGTTGTCCAGTTGCAACATACGTAGCTGCTAAAAGCTTCGAGGAGCTTCAAAATAGAATCGACACTGTGGGCTTCCCATGTGTCGTAAAAACTGCTCGTGGTGGTTATGATGGGAAAGGTCAACAGACACTACAATCAAAAAGTGACCTGCTATTAGCGGAATCTCTATTTGAACATTCGGCTTGTGTAGCTGAAGCGTTCGTACCATTCAAGAAAGAAATTTCAGTCATCGTACAACGAAATGTTCAAGGCGAAACATATTGTCTTCCTATTGGAGAGAATATTCATGTGAATCATATTTTACATGAAACGATTGTACCGGCCCGCATAACAGACATTACGGCAAAACGAGCTACTGAAGCAGCAAAAAAAATTGCAGATCATCTTAAATTAGTGGGTACATTAGCTGTAGAGCTATTCGTATTAGAAGACGAAGAAATTATTGTTAATGAGTTAGCACCACGGCCACATAATTCAGGACATTACTCGATTGAGGCGTGCAATATTTCACAGTTCCACCAGCATATTCGTGCAGTATGCGGTTGGCCATTACGCGAACCTAAATTATGGTCACCTTCGATAATGGTCAATGTACTTGGACAACATGTTGTACCGCTTAGCAATTCTGTTTCAAAATATTCCGATTGGTCTATTCATTTATATGGTAAGCAAGAAGCAAAACAAAATCGCAAAATGGGCCATGTCACTATCATGACAAATGACCTCGACAAAACTTTAATAGAAATTAATGATTCCAACATTTGGTCGGAATAGAAGGAGAACAAAATGATAGAACGTTATACTCGCCCTGAAATGGGTGCAATTTGGACAGATGAAAACAGATACCAAGCATGGTTAGAAGTAGAGATTTTATCTTGTGAAGCATGGGCTGAGCTAGGCGATATCCCAAAAGAAGATGTTGCTAAAATTCGCGCTGGCGCTGGCTTTGATATTGATAGAATTTTAGAAATCGAAAAAGATACGCGTCATGATGTAGTGGCATTTACTCGTGCCGTTTCAGAAACACTTGGTGAAGAACGCAAATGGGTACATTATGGTTTAACTTCTACTGACGTTGTAGATACTGCTCTTTCTTATTTAATCAAACAAGCTAACGAAATTTTACGTAAAGATATTAAGAATTTTGTCGAAATTCTAGAAAATAAAGCGAAAGAACATAAATATACAGTCATGATGGGTCGTACACATGGTGTTCATGCTGAACCGACAACATTTGGCCTAAAACTAGCTCTATGGCTAGAAGAAATGAAACGAAATTTAGAACGTTTCGAAGCAGCTGCCGAGGTTATCGAAACAGGTAAAATTTCTGGAGCGGTAGGTACTTACGCAAATATCGATCCATTTGTTGAAAAATATGTTTGTGAAAAATTAGGTTTACAAGCAGCTCCGATTTCTACACAAACATTACAACGTGATCGCCACGCTCAATACATGGCTACCTTAGCTCTAATTGGATCTTCAATTGAGAAGTTTGCAACTGAAATCAGAGGATTACAAAAATCAGAAACACGTGAAGTTGAGGAATTCTTTGCAAAAGGGCAAAAAGGTTCTTCTGCAATGCCGCATAAACGTAATCCAATCGGTTCTGAGAATATGGTTGGTATGGCCCGCTTACTTCGTGGTTATATGATGACAGCTTATGAAAATGTGTCATTATGGCATGAACGTGATATCTCACATTCATCAGCAGAGCGTGTGATCTTACCAGATGGCACTATCGCTCTAAACTATATGTTAAATCGTTTTGCAAATATCGTGAAAAATTTAACAGTGTTCCCTGACAATATGAAACGTAATATGGGTCGTACATTTGGCCTTATTTATTCACAACGTGTATTACTTGCTTTAATCGACAAAGGTCTAGCACGTGAAGAAGCGTACGATACAGTACAACCCCTAACTGCCAAAGCTTGGGATGAGCAAGTGCAGTTCCGTGGATTAGTCGATGCTAGTGAGAAAATCACTGCTCATCTTTCAAAAGAAGAGTTAGATGAGTGCTTTGACTATCATCATCATCTACAACATGTGGAGACAATTTTTGAACGTCTAGGATTAAACTAAACCGGGGGAATTAACAGTGGAAAAAGGTCAACTTTTGTATGAAGGAAAAGCTAAAAGATTGTATGCAACAACAGAAGAAAATATTTTGTTTGTTGAGTACAAAGATAGTGCTACAGCATTTAACGGTGAGAAAAAAGAAGAAATCGCTGGTAAAGGTGTTTTAAATAACAGCATTACTACTTTAATTTTCGACAAATTAAAATCAGCCGGAATCGACTCTCATTTCGTTGGAAAAATTTCAGATAACGAACAGCTTGTGAAAAAGGTGGACATCATACCAATTGAATTGGTTGTCCGCAATATTGCAGCAGGTAGCCTTGCGAATCGAATTGGATATGAAGAGGGAACACCCCTTAGTCGTCCAATCGTTGAATTTTATTACAAAAATGATGATCTTGGAGATCCGTTCATCACATCAGAGCATATTGACGTATTGGATATTGCTACTTCAGAAGAAGTACAAGCTCTATATGACAATGGCTTAAAAGTGAATGACGTTCTCCGTCCATTCTTCCAAGAAATCGGTGTTATTCTAGTAGATTTCAAACTAGAATTTGGCCGTGATGCTAATGGTCAAGTTTTACTAGCAGATGAAATTTCACCAGATACTTGCCGACTCTGGGATTCGGAAACAAAGCAAAAGCTTGATAAGGACGTTTTCCGCCGTAATATTGGCGATTTAACAGAAGTTTATAAAATCATACTAGCTCGCTTAGGAGGACTATCGAAATGAAAAAAGTAAAAGTTTACGTAACACTTCGTGAAAGTGTTTTAGATCCACAAGGTTCTGCAGTGAAAGGCTCATTACACACGATGGGTTACAACGAGGTTGCAGACGTGCGTATTGGTAAATATTTAGAATTACAAATCGAACCTTCTGAACGTGATGTAAATACAGTTGTGAGAGAAATGTGTGAAAAATTACTAACAAATACAGTAATTGAAGACTACCGTTACGAAGTCGAGGAGGCTAACTAACTATGAAATTCGCAGTAATCGTTTTCCCCGGATCGAACTGTGATTTAGATATGTATCACGCGATTAAAGACGAACTTGGTGAAGAAGCAGACTACGTTTGGCATGATACGAAAGATTTAAGCAGCTATGACGGTATTTTACTACCTGGAGGATTCTCTTATGGGGATTACCTACGTTGTGGTGCAATTGCTCGCTCTTCAAATGTTATGACTGAAGTGGTAAAAGCAGCTGGAGCGGGTAAACCAGTACTTGGGATTTGTAATGGATTCCAAATTTTAACGGAAGCAGGCCTGTTACCAGGAGCACTTCTTCGTAATAAAAACTTGAAATTCATGTGCCGTACAGTAGAACTAAAGGTAGCTAACAACAACACACAATTTACAAATCAATATGCTAAAGATGAAATTATAAAAGTACCAATCGCCCACGGTGAAGGAAACTACTACTGTGATGAGGACACTTTGCAAACATTAAAAGACAATAACCAAATTATTTTTACATATGCTGGTGAAAATCCAAATGGTAGTTTGGAAGATATCGCAGGAATCGTCAACGAACGAGGTAATGTTCTTGGTATGATGCCTCACCCAGAGCGCGCTGTAAGTGAACTAATCGGTGGTGCTGATGGTCTTGCATTATTCAAATCAATTGTCAAACAGTGGAGGGAATCACATGTCAATCAAGCTTGAACCAACACAAGAGCAAATTAAAGAGCAAAAACTCTATGCACAAATGGGCATGTCCGATGAAGAATTTGCGTTAGTAGAAAGCATTCTAGGTCGCACACCTAACTGGACTGAAACGGGTCTGTTCTCAGTAATGTGGTCAGAGCACTGCTCATATAAAAACTCTAAACCGGTGCTTCGTAAATTCCCAACTGAAGGACCTCGTGTATTACAAGGGCCTGGTGAAGGTGCAGGAATCGTCGATATCGGCGATAACCAAGCCGTTGTGTTCAAAATGGAATCACATAATCACCCATCTGCTATTGAACCTTACCAAGGTGCGGCAACCGGTGTCGGTGGTATTATCCGTGACGTGTTCTCAATGGGAGCACGCCCAATTGCTATGTTAAATTCACTACGTTTTGGTGAGTTAGAAACTCCACGTGTAAAATATTTATTCGAAGAAGTAGTGGCGGGAATTGCAGGCTACGGTAACTGTATCGGTATCCCGACTGTTGGTGGTGAAATTCAGTTCGACGATTGCTACGAAGGTAATCCATTAGTTAACGCTATGTGTGTCGGTTTGATTGATCACAAGGACATTCAAAAAGGAATTGCTTCAGGCGTTGGTAACCCAGTAATGTACGTTGGTGCGAAAACAGGTCGTGATGGTATTCACGGTGCAACATTCGCATCTGAAGAATTAAGTGAGTCATCTGAAGAAAAACGTCCAGCTGTACAAGTTGGAGATCCATTCATGGAGAAGTTACTTCTTGAGGCTTGTCTAGAATTAGTGAAATTTGATTCTCTAGTAGGGATTCAAGATATGGGTGCTGCAGGCTTAACTTCATCATCTGCTGAAATGGCTTCTAAAGCTGGTTATGGTATTGAAATGAATTTAGACCTTGTACCTCAACGTGAAACTGGTATGACTGCTTACGAAATGATGCTTTCTGAATCTCAAGAGCGTATGTTAATCGTTGTGAAAAAAGGTTATGAAGCTGAAATCGTTACTTTATTCGAAAAATACGACTTAGATGCAGTAACAATCGGTCATGTAACCGACGATAAAATGCTTCGCCTAATTCACAATGGAGAAGTTGTTGCAAACGTTCCTGCAGATGCTCTTGCAGAGGAAGCACCTGTTTATCACAAACCTTCAGCTGTGCCAGCTTACTACAATGAATTCCAAGCGATGGAAAATGTAGAGCCTTCAGTTGCTAATTACAAGGAAACTTTAACTGCTTTATTAAAACAATCAACAATTGCTTCTAAAGAGTGGGTTTATGACCAATATGATTACCAAGTACGTACGTCAACAGTGGTTGCACCAGGTTCTGATGCAGCAGTCGTACGTGTACGTGGTACGAATAAAGGCCTTGCTATGACAACGGACTGTAACTCTCGTTATATTTACTTAGATCCAGAAGTGGGCGGTAAAATTGCGGTTGCTGAAGCAGCTCGTAACATCGTTTGTTCTGGCGGTAAGCCACTTGCGATTACAGATTGCTTGAACTTTGGTAATCCAGAGAAACCAGAAATCTTCTGGCAAATTGAAAAATCGGCTGACGGTATTGCAGCGGCTTGTTTAGCACTTGAATCACCAGTAATTGGCGGTAACGTATCACTTTATAACGAACGTAGTGGTGTAGCTGTTTACCCAACACCAACAATCGGTATGGTTGGTCTAGTGGAAGACTTAGCTCATGTTACAACTCAACAAGTAAAAGCAGCTGGCGACTATATCTACTTAATCGGTGAATCAAAAACTGAATTTGGTGGATCTGAACTGCAAAAAATGCAAAATGAAGGTCGCATTTTCGGTCAAGCACCAGTAATAGATTTAGCAATAGAAGCAGCGCGCCAAGACGCGTTATTAAAAGCTATTCAGCAAGGTTTAGTAGCATCTGCACATGACGTTGCAGAAGGCGGCGTAGCAGTTGCATTAGCAGAAAAAACATTCGGTACAAAATTCGGAGTAGAAGTCATCTTAGAAGGTTCAGCAGTTACTGCATTATTTAGCGAATCACAATCTCGTTTCTTAGTGACAGTAAATGCTGACAATGCACATGCATTTGAAGCAACTGTAAAAGATGCTCGGAAAATTGGTGTTGTTTCAGCAGATGCCACTTTGAGTGTTCGTGGTGAAGACTGTTCTACATTAATCGAAGGTTCAGTTGCAGAATTCCAAGATGCTTGGAAAGGGGCAATACCATGTTTGGTGAACTCAGAGGCTTAAATGAAGAATGTGGCGTGTTTGGGATTTGGGGTAATGAAAACCCAGCGCAGCTTAGTTATTACGGTTTACATGCACTACAGCATCGTGGTCAAGAAGGGGCTGGAATTGTTGTCAAAGATGGCAAGCAATTTCGCGCTGTAAAAGGCGAAGGTCTTGTGAATGACGTATTTAGTGAAGGTAAATTGGAAGGCTTAAAAGGACAAGCAGCAATAGCTCATGCGCGTTATACGACAGCAGGAGGCGGCGGAATTGAAAATGTTCAGCCGCTGCTGTTTCGCTCGTCAACAGGCAGTTTATCAATTGCACATAATGGCAATTTAGTTAATGCAAATCACTTAAAACAACATTTAGAACGTCAAGGTAGCATCTTTAACTCAACTTCTGATACGGAAGTACTTGCTCACTTGATTAAGAAAAGTACACATCCTACATTCCTGTCAAAAGTGAAAAATGCTCTTTCCTTGTTAAAAGGTGCATTTTCAATTTTGATGTTATCTGAAGAAGGTTTAATCGTGGCTCGTGATCAACATGGTTTACGCCCGTTAGCACTTGGTAAATTAGGTGACAGCTGGGTTGTTGCTTCTGAAACTTGTGCGTTCGATTTAATTGGCGCAGAATTCGTTCGTTCAGTAGAGCCTGGAGAATTACTTGTTATTAATGATTCTGGAGTGAAGTGCGATCGTTTTGTAGAACCAGCTAATCGTGCAATGTGTGCGATGGAATATGTATATTTAGCACGACCTGATTCAGAAATTGGCGGTATTAACGTGCATATGGCACGCAAACGTATGGGGAAAACGCTCGCAAAAGAATGTGCTCATATAGAGGCAGATGTTGTAACTGGTGTTCCTGATTCAAGTATTTCTGCAGCGATTGGTTTTGCTGAAGAGAGTGGTATTCCTTACGAATTAGGCCTTATTAAAAACCGTTATGTTGGTCGAACTTTTATTCAACCGACACAAGAGTTACGTGAACGTGGTGTGAAGATGAAATTATCACCAGTACGTCAAGTTGTTCAAGGAAAACGAGTTGTAATGGTAGATGATTCAATTGTTCGTGGTACAACTTCAAGACGTATCGTCAAAATGTTGAAGGAAGCTGGAGCGGCAGAAGTGCATGTTGTCATCAGTTCTCCTCCAATGACAGACCCATGCTACTACGGTATTGATACATCTTCATCCGAAGAACTTATAGCTTCTAGTCATAGTGTTGAAGAAATCCGTGATGCGATTGGTGCTGATACGGTAACGTTTTTATCTGTTGAAGGCATGGTAGAATCTATTGGCCGTCAACATGAAGGTCCAGAACGTGGTCTATGCTTAGCATGTTTTACTGGAAAATATCCAACAGAAATTTTCCCTGATACTATCTTGCCACACGAAAAAGAACTTTTACGTTAAGGAGACGATCTACATGTCAAAAGCATATGAACAAGCAGGCGTTAATATAGAAGCAGGCTATGAAGCAGTCCAAAGAATGAAATCACACGTTGAACGTACAGCTAGAAAAGGCATCATGGGTTCGTTTGGTGGCTTTGGTGGCATGTTCGATTTGTCCGAATTAAATTTGAAGGAACCAGTTCTTATTTCTGGAACAGATGGTGTTGGGACAAAACTAAAACTAGCATTTATGACAGATAAACACGATACAATTGGTGTAGACTGTGTAGCAATGTGTGTCAACGATATCGTTGCACAAGGCGCAGAGCCATTATACTTTTTAGATTACGTAGCAGTTGGTAAAGCTGAACCTGCTAAAATCGAACAAATTGTTAAAGGCGTTGCTGACGGTTGTGTCCAATCGGGCGCTGCATTAATCGGTGGCGAAACAGCTGAAATGCCTGGTCTTTACGAAGAGGACGAATATGACTTAGCAGGCTTTGCAGTAGGTGCTACTGAAAAAGCAAACATCGTAACAGGAGAGAAAATTTCAGAAGGTGATGTACTAGTAGGACTTGCTTCTAGCGGTATTCATTCAAATGGTTACTCACTTGTTCGTAAAGTGGTTTTTACTGATAATGGCTTCACTCCAGATACAATTGTAGAGGGTTACGAGAACTTAGGCCCGATTGGCGAAGCGTTACTAGTACCGACAAAAATCTATGCAAAACCAGTTTTAGCAATGCTAAAAGAATGTGAAGTTCATGGTATGGCTCACGTTACAGGTGGTGGTTTCTATGAAAACCTACCTCGTATGATGCCGGAAGGACTTGCAACTGAAGTTGATTTAGGTACTTGGCCAGTATTACCTGTCTTTGATTTTTTGAAAGATAAAGGTGAACTGCAAGATCGTGATTTATATAATGTTTTTAATATGGGAATTGGTTACGTTCTTTCAGTGCCAGCTTCAGAAGCAGCTCGTATTATTGAGATTGCGGAAGAGCATAGCGAAAAAGCGTATGAAATTGGTCGCGTTGTGAAAGGTGAAGGCGTTATTTTCAACGGTGAAAATGATGGGAGCCTAACAAATGAGTAATATCGTTTCCATCGCAGTCTTTGCATCAGGTAGCGGTTCTAATTTTCAAGCCATTCAAGAAGCAATTGAACGCGGTGAAATAAACGCAAAAATTGAGCTCGTTGTAACGGATAAGCCTGGCGCTTACGTCGTTGAACGTGCAAAAGTAAAAAACATTCCTGTAGCAGCACTAAGCCCAAAGAATTTCGATTCAAAGGTAGCATATGAACAGGCCATTTTATCAAAACTTCAAGAATGTGAAGTGAAATGGATTGTGCTTGCAGGGTATATGCGTTTAATCGGTAACACATTATTAGATCCCTATGCTTCGAAAATTATTAACATTCACCCGTCTCTATTACCTTCATTTCCTGGAAAAGACGCCATTGGACAAGCAATGGACCACCGTGTGAAGGTAACAGGTGTTACGGTGCATTATGTAGATGCAGGAATGGATACAGGTCCAATTATTGCGCAGCGTGCTGTAACAGTCGTTGATGGTGATCGTGAAGCAACAGAACAAGCAATCCATGCTATTGAACATGAGCTTTATAAAGAAGCATTACAGAAAACTTTAACTTGATTCTGCATTCATCACCCACTTTTATAAGTGGTGTGATGAATGCATCAAATGTATACAATTCAGTAGAGGTCCAGACCCCGGCTGAATAAAGTAAAAGCCCCAGCGGATACCACAGATTTTAAGGGGGATTTATCGAGCAAGCTCGATAAAAATCTGGGCGCAATGTTTTCTGCGACGAAAGCGAAGCGTCAGGAGCAAATACGCTAAGGCGAATTTGATAATAATCATTTAACTGGAACCAGAGCCTTGAGCTCTGGTTCCAGCCCCTGTATTACATATTATTCACAACTTGCTTTCAAATTTAAGGAGGAAATAATCGTGACGAAACGTGCGTTAATCAGTGTCTCTAATAAATCAGGTGTTTTAGAATTTGCTAAAGAATTAGAGGCATTAGGCTATGAAATTTTATCAACAGGCGGTACAAAAAAGCATTTACAAGAAAATGGAGTAGCAGTAACAGCTGTTGACCAAGTAACAAACTTCCCTGAAATTTTAGGTGGGCGTGTTAAGACACTGAACCCACTGATTCATGGTGGATTACTTGCAAAACATGACGATCCAGAACACCAAGCGCAAATGACTAAACATGGTATTTTGCCAATCGAAATCGTTTGTGTGAATCTATATCCATTCGTTGAAACAATTTCAAAGCCTGATGTAACAATCGTTGATGCTATTGAAAACATTGATATTGGTGGCCCAACAATGCTCCGTTCAGCCGCGAAAAACCAAAAATATGTAACAGTCATCGTCGATTCAAATGATTACCTAGCAGTGTTAGCAGAGCTTAAAGCTGATGGTCAAACAACACTTGAAACACGCCGTCGTTTAGGTGCAAAAGTATTCCGTCATACAGCAGCATATGATGCTTATATTTCTAACTACTTAACAGAATACACTGGCGAAGAATTCCCAGAGCAAATGACTTTAACATACGAATTAAAACAACCTCTTCGTTACGGTGAAAATCCTCACCAAAAAGCGGCTTTCTACCAAAAGCATTTAGGCTCAGATTTCTCAATCGCATCAGCTGAGCAATTACACGGTAAAGAGCTATCTTACAATAACATTCAAGATGGAAATGCAGCACTTCAAATCATTAAAGAATTTGAAGCACCAGCTGCAGTAGCAGTAAAACATATGAATCCATGTGGCGTTGGTACAGCTCCATCAATCTCTGAAGCATTTGCAAAAGCATATGAAGCAGATTCAACATCAATATTCGGCGGCATCATTGCTTTGAACCGCGAAGTAGATTTAGCAACAGCAGAACAACTTGCAGGTATCTTCCTAGAAATTATCATTGCTCCTGCATTCACTACTGAAGCGCTTGAAAAATTATCAGCGAAAAAAAATATTCGTCTACTAACAATCTCATTCTCTCAAGAAAAACGCGATAAATTCAACACAGTATCCGTTGAAGGTGGTTTACTTGTTCAAGAACCAGACCGTTTTGGTTTAAAAAATGGAGAAGTAAAAGTTGTAACTGACCGCGAACCAACTGAAGAAGAATGGGCAGCAATGAAACTCGGCTGGTCAGTCGTCAAACACGTTAAATCAAATGCGATTGTTGTAACAGATGACAAAATGACTTTAGGCGTTGGCGCTGGTCAAATGAACCGCGTAGGCTCAGCGAAAATTGCACTAGAGCAAGCTGGCGAAAAAGCAAAAGGTGCAGCACTTGCATCAGATGCCTTCTTCCCAATGAATGACACTGTAGAAATAGCTGCAAAAGCAGGCATCACAGCAATCATCCAAACAGGCGGCTCTATCAAAGACCAAGACTCAATCGACAAAGCAAACGAATACGGCATCACAATGGTGTTTACAGGAGTAAGACATTTTAAACATTAAATGCTGAAGGCGCTCGTCTAGACTCGACAAGCACAGGAACTTTCGAAACAAAAGCATCCTTACAGCTTTTGTCCGAGAAAGTGGAAGTGACCTCGAGAGTC
>NZ_JAEOAH010000064.1 GCF_016612995.1 Viridibacillus soli | reverse complement strand
CGAGCAGCTAGTGCCTGAAGCTGGATGGAGTTAATGCTGAAGGCGCTCGTTCAGCTGCGAAACACGTTGGAAGACGGAAGCCAAAGTCGCTCTTTGACTTTGAGCTCCCGGCTGAAACGTCACGAGCAGCTAGCGCCTGAAGCTGGATGGAGTTAATGCTGAAGGCGCTCGTTCAGCTGTTATGACTCAAACCTATTCTTCGATGACTGAGAGCCCAACTGTTATGACTCGAGCCTCAGCTTCTATGACTCAGCTCAACTGTTATGACTCAAACTCATTCTTCGATGACTGAGAGCCCAACTATTATGACTCAAACTCATTCTTCAATGACTGAGAGCCCAACTGTTATGACTCGACCTACTCTGATTACAGGGTAGGTTTTTTATTTGAATGAAAGAACATAAATCGACGAATTACAGCCATAATAACTTATAGTATATGGAATTTTTACCCTTCATGAGAGTGGATTTCTTCTGAACTCGCGTAAAGCTCCAAAAGCCGAATGTAAAATTGTTAATATCAGGAAATCTAAATTGGCTGTAGTTAAACGCTGAAGGCACTCGTTCAACCAATATTTTTGCTTTCCTTCCCTCACTCTGCACAAACTCTCAAAAAATGTTATACTATCCTCTTGGTTGATTTTAATTTGGTCAACAGTAGGAGTTGTTACAATGAATAAAAACTTAATTTACCCGCTACTTATTGTACTTGCATCTAGTAGTTACGGGATTTTGTCCACTATTATTAAAGTGGCTATGCAACATGGATTTGAATCTGCTGAAGCAGTGACTAGCCAGTACGTTATTGGCTTTTCATTAGCGTTGCTACTTTTTATATTGACGCAGCGTAAATTACCGAGTCTCTCTAAACAAAAACTCGGCATATTAATTTTCGGGGGACTTTTGACAGGTACGACAGGGATTGTGTACGGAAAGTCTTTAGATTATTTACCTGCTTCCTTAGCAGTTGTTATGCTATTCCAGTTTACTTGGATTGGCATGTTCATTGATTGTTTATTGCGCCGTCGCTTGCCAAAACGTGAAGAAGTCATTTCGCTTATATTCCTATTTGCAGGAACGATTTTGGCAGCAGGAATTTTAGACGTTGATTTAAGTGGCATTGCTTGGCAAGGTTGGGTATATGGTTTTGCTGCAGCAGTTAGTTTCTCGATTTTCATCCAAATTAATTCAAGACCAACTGAAGGAGTATCAACAATTGCGCGCATGACGATTATGTCATTCTTTGCACTTGTTTTAATCTCCATTTTCTTAACACCAGAAATTGTTTGGAATGGACAACTATTTGGTGCTGGTCTATGGAAATTTGGTTTGGCACTTGGTTTATTCGGGATTATTTTACCGATTTTATTATTCACAATTGCCGTTCCGAAAGTCGGTGGTGGTATGGCGTCAATTTTAAGTGCCATGGAGCTTCCTGTAGCAATCATCGTTTCCGTTGTTGTTTTGCATGAATCTTTAACCTGGGTACAAATTGCAGGAATTTTACTTGTATTATTTGGCATGACTTTACCGGCTTTATTAACAAGAAATAAAGAAATTTAATCAAAACTTCACACTTATTTTGCAAACTCCCTTTTCTTTTTTGGTACAATCAATCGTACGCAAAAGATGGGAGTTTTTTTTATGCGAAAAATCACACTGACAGCACTAGCGTTAATCTCAAGCTTGGCACTTGTTGCTTGTAATGATAATGAAGGTAAAGATACGGACAAAGCCGTGAAACCAGAGCCAAAGGTGGAAGCACTTAAAGCTGAATTAACCGTTCCAAAAACCGCTGAAGTTGGAGACAAAGTCGAATTCCAAGTGAAAGTAACACAGGGCGAAAAAATAATAACGGACGCTTCTGAAGTAATGTTTGAAGTAGAAAATGATGATACAAACACCGACAAAATGCTTGAAACTAAAATAAATAAAGATAACGTCTATGTAGCTGAAATGACGATTAAAGAAGCTGGAGAGTATGAAATTACTGCTCACGTCACTAATGGCGAGGAGCATGAAATGGTCGATGCTAATATGAACGTTGCAGGCTCAACTGCGAAAACCGAAAAGCATGACGATTCAGAAGAAGCGCATGAACATAAACATGCTCACGGCGATACTTCTGTGACATTCTCTCAAACGACTGCGAAAAAGGGTGAAAGTACTAAATTCGGCGTCACTATTCAGCATGATGGTGCAGCTCTATCAGACGCGAAAGTTCGCTTCCAAATCGTCAATGAAGGTACTGGAGAAGCTGGATGGCTAACACTTAAAGAAAAAACAGACGGTACTTATGAAGAAAATCACACTTTCAATGATGCAGGTACTTATAAAGTGACACTTCATGTTGAAAAAGGCAAAGAGCTTCATTACCATGAGGAAAAAACATTTACAGTGAAATAATAAAAACTCCCGTGCTAAGCAATATTTCTTAGCACGGGAGTTTTTTTGATTTGAATAGACGATGGACTTTGCTATATTTCGGGAATTGGCTCACCCACATACGGTACTACTATTTTTTTCGTTAGAGGGCAGTACATAACAAAATGTAGAACTATCTTCCAGTACCACCTACTGGTTAGTTAGTTTATAAAAATAGTATTTTTCCCCATATATACTTCCCAAACTTTATTCAGTAATCACTTTTAAAAAGTCTGTTAGTCGTGTGAAATCTGTAAGAGATTCATTACATGCTGTGCTATCAGTACAAATATAGTTCCCTCTTTTTACATATGTGCCTAATGCTTTTCCTTTTTTGGAGCTCATGAACATTCCTACTTGATGATGTTGGTTACAAATGGTACAAAACCCCTTCTTATTAGAATAACTGAATACGCCACGGAAACCTATAATTCCACTTTCATCTCTAAACACTATATATTTACGATTAGTCCCTGAATCTAACCAACTTAAATAAGAAATTTCTGTCCAGTCTATACTCTTTAAATTAGGAATGTTCATTTTTTTATCCTTTGGGAATAATTTTTTAATATTTTTTTCAGTAATTATTTCAAATGGGGTAACGTAGGTCTTTATCGTCTTGAAAAAATCTTCAAGCTGCTCCTTCGTTTGTAGATTTACTATTGGCTTTAATAAGCATAATTTGTCGTCAGTTATTCCAACTATTTTCGTATTAATACTTTCCATCACTAGCGCTTGCATTGCTTCAATGACATGCTTATCTTTTGTATTGGAACAGGCATTTATCATTTTCCTAGCCTGCTTTTTTAAAAATTGATATTGTTCTACATTCATAAAGGCTTCCATCCATCTCACTCCTTTATTTCAACTTACATGAAAAGATTCAACATAAAAAAGCTATCTGGTTGCCCAAACAGCTTTAATCTTATTTTGTATATATGTTTTTCTTTATTGTTTCAACAGATAAGTTATATTCATCAGCCAAGCTTTGTAATGCTGAACCGCTCCGAAATACATCTCTAATTTGTGTATTTCTTTTAGTTAATCTTTGACGCTCACCAGAACGTACTCCCCATTTTACCCGACTTTTTTCAGGCTTAGGAATGTAGAGTAAATCACCCTGAACATACTGTTGAATTTCTGCTAAAAGCTTTTTCGGTATAATTTCATGTGCATTCACATAACGCATTGGTACTCGCTCCTTCACTATCATAATTGAAGTTAAGGGCAAAGCATTTTAATGAATAATATGACCTGCATCGGCGAAGACACTTATATCAACCCCATGCAAAGAATCACCAAATTATTATTCAAAGGCTTTGCATGAGTTAGTACTGTAGCAGGCAAATATTGTTCATATGCCACCATAATCACCTCCTAACCGCTACTATGAATTAGGGACGGTTTACACATAATTGTACAGTAGTGCAATTTACTGTTTGCAGGATTTAGTTGATCACCTCATCTGTAAAAAAATTCCCAAGAAGAGAACATTAATTACAAAAATTTGCTTATAAAAAATGTTGCAGTTACTTATAAATTAAAATGTAATATATTAAAAAGTTATTCGGTAGAAGTATTTACCGGGAAATAAATAATACACATGGGCCCTTAGTTAAGGGCCTTGGCGTTAATTTTAATCCCGCCTTGAATCTTCTTTTTGATACATAATAACATTTGGTACAATAATCTTAACTAGCGTACCATTTTGTTCAGAAATCTCTAGCTCACCATTCACAAACTCTACTCTTTCCTTCATACCATTTAAACCGTTACTCGATGGTTTGATCTTCATACTAGAGATGCCAATACCATTATCTAATACAGTCAATTGGATGACATCGGCTTTTTGTATGATGGTAATTGTACATTCGGTCGCTTTGCTATGTCTTACAACGTTATTTATAACCTCTTTCAAACACATGCTTAATGTATTTCCAATAATTGTAGGAATTTGATGGAACTCCGAATTACTTTCAATAGTCATTTTAATATTTGCTGCTGTTAAAATTTGTTGAACATGTAGTAGTTCATCCTGTAATTTTACAGCCTTCATATTTGATACCATTTCAC
Source organism: Viridibacillus soli (assembly GCF_016612995.1). Taxonomy (GTDB): domain Bacteria; phylum Bacillota; class Bacilli; order Bacillales_A; family Planococcaceae; genus Viridibacillus; species Viridibacillus soli. The sequence continues at coordinate 9,930 of NZ_JAEOAH010000064.1, read as the reverse complement.
GCACTTCTTTTAATGCAATGCTAGCTGTTTGACGAATATCGCGAAGCTCTTCTATCGCAGCATCTTGATCTTTTTTAACTAGACGAATGGCCAAATCACTCTTTAATCCAACCATAGAAAGCTTTTGTCCTAAAGTATCGTGCAAATCTCTAGCAATTCGTTGACGTTCTTCATAAACACTAAGTTCAGAAATACGCTCATTAGCAGTTGCTAATTGTCCTTGTAATTTATCACGTTTATTCGCGCTATATAAATAAAATGGTCCTAATATCACACCAAATATGACAATAACAATAAAGGGAATCTCTTTAATAAATAGCTCTGTTTCTATAAAGAAACCCCCTATAATCGAACCGACAGTCATCGCAATATGGAGGCCGTACATAATATAAAACCCAATAGTATGACGAATATTTCCAATAAAGAAAGCAGTAAAAAAGGCAAAATAAATATAGCCAAAAAGAACTGTCATTACCGCATTAATCACCATCTCTAAGGCAAGACACATATAAACTAGACCATTATTGGTGCTATATGAAAACCGAAAACAAATAATATATACAACCAAAACAGCAACTGCAATAGATATAATTAATGTAGATGTTGTACGGAAGACGAAGTAGAGCGGGACAAAACAGAAAAAAATCCAAGCTGAAATACTAAGCAATGGATTTTTCGGAAAAATACTATACCAATTCGACACTCTATCCATTCACCACTCTTTCTAATCTATTTATTATACCAAAATTTTCTATGATCAAAACTAATAAAACTTGATCCCGTATAATATGAGCACAATTTTTTATACGGACAGCAACGCAAAAAAGCACCCTTCGTTAACTCTCTTGTACGCTAAAAAACTTTATTTGGTTTTGAGGCAAGTAGAGCTAACACTTCAAATTATTTTATTGGTATACGCAAAGTGCTTGAATCAGCTGTTATTTCAAAGCTTTTGTGATTAATCGTTACAGACCCTATTTATAGTATGGCATCTTCAGCCTTCCACACTTGATAACCAGTGCGCATCAAACGAATGCTCACGAACTCTAATATATTTTTATCATCATCTACTTTACCCATCAAGCCTGCTCCACTTTGGTAACATTCCCCTTTTTATAACGAAAGAGCCACCAGGTCACACCTAGTAGCTCTTATGTCTATGCAAATATGGAAATTAAGATAATTAATAAAATAGGTCCGAAAATACAAACATGGGCAATAGGGCGAGCCATATTTATCGTCCAACCGACACCAAATCTCTTCTCTACGAAAACGGATGGATCATTGCGGTTAAAATAAATGAGTCCACCTATCCAATACTGATCCTCATCTATATCTGTAATACCTGATGCCGAATAATTATTTCCTCTAGCATCTCCTAAACTACTCAACTTCACTGCAAAAGCAATCGACCCAGCAATCGTGATGAATAAAAAACCAAGGAACATCCCAAGCATAACCTTTTCACTAATTAGACCACTATGAATTGTCATCAATTGCAGGAAACTAAAGAGAATCGTTATTAGCATCGTCATTAAAAACATAAACCAGCTAGAATATTTTCTCATTCCTAGTTGCTGGCGAATAGACTGCTCTGTTCTTGTCGCACTAATTTTAATGCCTGAACGCCGTGTTAACTCAATAATCCCCACAAACATAATCTGCATTGTTAATAAAATAAGTGGTAATGCGATAACTGAAAATCTATTTTTGTCTGCAAAGTCATCCGGCTGACCATTAGGCCCCCAATGCATCGGAATTTTCTCAGGTAGCAGTGGGTACTGTACGTAAGTGTAGATAATTAGGCCAACTACAACAAAGACTGGCAGTAGAAAATAGCTCATTGGTAACATTTCATCACGAGCCCGCACGGACCAATCTGTTACCTTCACTTGTTTCAGTTCGGCTCCCCACTTCTCCACCTTTTTTAGCTTCGTAATTTTATTATGCATTATAAAATACAACACCATACTAATACCTATCAATATAAACTGCAGAACAACGCCCACAAAAATAAGCCATTCATCATTCACCGAGCTAATTGTACCCCACAGTATATAGCCTAACATTGTAATGCTAAGTATTACTAAAATCGTTAAAGTATAAGTCCTTTTTGATGTTTTAACAACAGGATGATTAGCCTTTTGATCGGGTACCGTTACGCCAAAAACAATCGTTTCCTTAATCCAATACGGTGCAAACGCTTGTAACAAACCAATTAAACCAAACATTACTAATGAAAAAATAAATCCATTCATTTCCTTTAGGCCCCTTTATGACAGATTTTTTATCAACTTCTGCATGAGCTGTTGTAAATCTTGCTCTCCTAAACCAATGACAAGTCCTTCTGCCACAACAGGTCGTAACATCTGCTCAACTTGCTGCAGTTGCACATCCGTCGCACCTAATTCATTCGGACCCGCAACAACTGCTCCCGATTTTGGGATAATACGTACGATCCCCTTCTTCTCTAATTCATGATAGCTTTTATTAACCGTATGCATATTCACACCTAAATCTGCCGCGAATGATCTAACAGACGGTAAAGCTTCTCCAGGTTTCAGCTGTCCACTAGCAATACCTTCAATAATTTGCTGCGTTAGTTGCATATATATCGGTACATCTGACTGTGGCTCAATTTGAAGAAACATACGTATCACTCCATTCTGTTCTATATATATTATAACAAATCGAATTATTAGTGACAATTTTATCTATGTAAAAATGTCAAACTCTCATTTATTAATTCCGTTGCCTTTTTCCTATCGAAGTTTTTATCGAAAGGATTCATAAACCCATGGTGTCCCTCTATTAAGCGGGCATAAACTTGTTTTTTCGTATGTAATTGCTCAAAAGTCTTTCGAGCATCAAAGGACTTTTCTTGCTTAGCTATATAAACTGCAGTAGGAATAGTCGGGTTAATGTGTACATATTGACGAATACGTGATCCATAGTAAGCTATAACACCGTTTACCGATTTTTCACTGCATAACCACGCTAGTGTCGCACCGATACTAAATCCAACGATGTAAATATTTTTGTAAACTAATTTTTGTTCTCGAATAATCTGGTCTACCATCCACTCCGATTTTTCAAAGCCGACTTCTGCCATAAAATGCGTATATGCTTCTTTTTCATGATTATAGTCAAAAGGATTTCTACCTAATAAATTTGGAATCAATACATCAAATCCTGCATCACAAAAAATTTCTTCATAATATTTCATATGATTGTTTACACCATAAATCTCGTGAAGTAATATGACTAATGATTTTTTTACTGCCATAGAGAGCCACCTACTTTTTTTCAATCTATTATATCGTAGTCATTATGTATTCTGAAATAAATAAAAAGCTATTCCAATACCGATAATATCGATGAAGGAACAGCTTTTTATGGTTGGTCATAGCTTGTATTTAACATTATTTTCTTTCAACAATTTTGCCATGAACGACTAAACGACCTCTATTTTCACCCGGTCCGTAATCACAAGTCGAAAGCGTTAAAATTTGGTCCTTAGCATCCACTTTAACAGACGTTTGAACATCAGATTTCTCACGCATATTCTTCACTAAATCCAAAAACTCATCATCATTATCAAAATCTGTTTCGATATAATAAAAATCCGTCGTCGTTAAATACGCGGCAAATACTTCAATTTCATATCCTTCATATAAAGTATCATAGTAGAATTTCGGATGTGCATCCGCAAAATCCTGCTCCAAATACTTTTTCAACTGAGTGAACATCGTACCATCCTTCATCCGATGCCCATACAAAATCGTATTTTTATCATTCTCTTCAATACGATTACGATAATCCATGAAAATGCTGCCCGCTAAATTACTCTCTTTTTTATAATTATGATTTAAATAAAAATCGTTATTTTCAGCCTGCAATATGGGGTAATCAATGTGCGTATCATCAACCGTTAGCCAACCAACAAGTTCTGAGTTAATATCTAAAAGCTTTTTAAATTGAGCACGGATACCACCGTCATTTGCTGATATTTCAGCTGTTTCTGAAATGGGCGCTACATAAAGTTCCTGCGCCTCAGCTATTACTTTACGGTTATCATAATACTCTTTAAACAAACTGCCTAGTTCATATGCTGAATACAAAAATATAGCTAAATAGACGATGGTTAACACTCTCTGGAGAACGGTCTTCTTCTTTTTTATTTTTTTCTTTGTTCCCTCCACAAAGTTTCCTCCCCTTATTTACTAAATCCCTATCGGCACAATATATAAACCTGCAGACGGTTCGTCATTTTTGAATAGCACTTTTACACCGTAAACTGTTTTAATGAGTTGCTCTGTAATGACTTCCTCAGGTGCACCTTCTGCAATAATTTTACCTGATTGCATCAAAATGATATGGTCACTATAACGAATTGCCTGATTGATATCATGTAGGACCATTACAATTGTTAGACCATGCTCTTCATTCAAGCGTTTCACAAGTTCTAAAAGTTCAAGCTGATAATAAATATCTAAATACGTCGTTGGCTCATCTAAGCATAGAATTTCCGTTTGCTGCGCGAGCGCTAAAGCAATCCAAACACGCTGTCTTTCTCCGCCAGATAAGGCTTCTAAAGATTTCGTGCTCTTGTCTATAAGCTTCGTGCTCTCTAGCGCCCATTGAATTGCGGCTTCATCCTTCTTCGCATCTTTTTTGAACATTTGATTATGTGGAATACGCCCATAAGCTACAAGTTTTTCAACCGTTAGTTCTTTCGGAATTTCATTTTGCTGATAGACAATGGCTAACTTCTTTGCAAATTCTTTTGGCTTATAATTCATTAAATCCTTCTGAGCTAACTGAGCTGTACCAGTGGAAGGGGTATTATTACGTGACATCACGCTCAAAAGTGTCGACTTACCACAGCCATTTGGCCCGATAATTGTCGTCACCTTCCCACGCTTAATCGTCGTACTCACATGGTCTAGATGCATCGTCTTTTGATCATGCGATAAGGAAATATCTTTTAACTCCATTGTCGTCACTCTTTTCTCAGTAAGAATATTAAGAATGGACCACCAATGATGGCCATTAATGTGGAAGCCGGAATTTCTTGAGGCGCTACTAGCGTCCTACCTAATGTATCAGCTACTAAAATAAGCAATGCTCCTACAAGTGCTGTGAACGGAATCAAAACTTTATGGTCTGTCCCAACAAGCTTTCTTGCTATATGAGGCACTAATAAACCAACGAATGCAATGACACCTACTACAGCAGTTGAAACCGCCGCTAATAATACTGCAACAGCTGCAATAACGATACGTGCCTTCCCTAGCTCAAAGCCTAAACTCTTCACCGTTTTATCCTGTAACGCAAGGAGGTTGCACCATTTATATAGCAATAATGCCAATATTAAGCCAAAACTTCCGTATGTAACGAGCAAATCGACATCTGCCCAAGTTTTCATCGTTATATTTGACGTAACTGAGCTACCAGTTGGAACACCCATAAACCCGCCTATTTCTCTAAGACCAGTGAACATCGCGTTGATTGCAATCCCGACTAGAATAAGCTTCAGCGGATTCAGTCCTGACTTCCATGACAATGAGAACACTAGGAAACAAGCAAATGCTCCACCTAAAAATGCAAACAGTGGTGACCAAAAGAATAACATTGGGAAAAATGTAATGATCACCGTCGATGCTAATCCTGCTCCGGCTGAAATCCCGATTACCCCAGCATCTGCAAGTGGATTTCGCATCACTGCTTGTAACAGTACCCCTGAGACAGAAAGTGCCGCTCCAGCAAATAGTGCAACGATGATTCGTGGGAAACGTAAATCTTTAATTACGGCAATCTTTTCATTACTACTATCAAATAAAGCTTTGCAAAACTCCAAAAACTCCATTTTGACACTACCTGTTGTCGCTGCATAAACAATCATCACAAAGAGCAATGCTATTACAGCGATAAAGCTAATCATTTTCTTCCGCATATTGGTCACCTTTTCGCTCATATTTTACACGATTCTTATGGGTGTAAAATGTTGAACAGGTCATCTAATGCAGCATCCACTTGTAGATTAGCTGTCGTCCCAAATACACTTTCCTCTAAATCGTATACTTTGTCATTCTTCACAGCATCGAAATGCTTCCAAATATCATTCGTTTTGAATTCCTTATCAAACATCTTGACGACATCATCAGGCATCCCATGTGCTAATCGTAAAATAATGTCTGGGTTACTTTCATGTAAAAACTCTGTATTTGAAGCTAAATATTCAACATCTTGCCCTTGGATAGCATTTGTACCGCCAGCTAATTCCACTAAGTTTCCGATATAAGAGTGCTCTGTTGCTACTAAGTAACTGCCTGGTACACCTAGTAAAACTAACACTCTTGGCTTTTCAACATCTTCCACCTTTTCGGCCATTAAAGCAATTTGCTCGTCATATTTTGCAGATAGTTTTTCTGCTTGCTCTTCGCGATTGTATTTTTTACCCATCGCTAAAATTTCCTTTTGCATATTTGCAATGCTTTGTAAGTTCATATAATGTGCTTTGATACCTATATCAGAAAATGCCTTTGATAAATCGTATTCTAGAGTAGTTACCGAAATAATTTCATCCGGATTCAGAGATTTAACAATTTCCATATCAGGCATCATCGCATTGCCGATTTCAGTTGCATCTTTATAACGCTCTGGTATGTCCTTGGTTGTTGTAGGAATACCGATTAAATCGATTTCTAGAGCATCCATAATTTCCGCAATAGCAAGCGTTCCAGCTACGAGTTTATAGTTCTCCTTCGCCTCCCCGGTAGTTTTCTCTTCTGTTTTTTTAGGTTCTTTTTCTGTTTTACCACCTGAACAGCCCACTAACACTAGTAGTAATACACTTATGAAGAAGAAGTAATATCGTTTTCGTTTCATCAAGTCGCAATGTCCTCCTTATAATGGCATTTAAATGGATATAGTCCTGGCAAAAAATTCGCCAAGACTTTAAAATCCATTATTCTGAAGCTTCTCTTGCTTTATACTTTCGAACTAATAAGTACCCTGAAATTGCAATCATGCTAAGTAACAATGCCAGTTTGGCTGTATCCATTGTTTTTGGATTCACTACTTTGCTCGCTTTTGCTGTTTCCGTACTAGGATCTTGCATATTTGTAACATCCCCATTGCGATCAAACTCAACATCAACGTCATTACTAGTAGTGATAGCTGTATTTGGTTTTTTTTTCTCTTCATCTGCTGTTTCTTCATTATTAGTAACAGGTTTTTCCGTTGTTTCGTTGTTATCTGATTTTGGCTTAGTTATGGTACTAGAATCTGTGTTAGATTTTATTAATTTAATGCCATTCAAATCGAACTGCATTTGTACTGTGTAGTCATGGGCGTAATTAATCTCAGGTACATTTACCTTCACCCATGCATCCATATTTTTTGTTAAATCTTTTACCTCGAATTGAACAACTCTTTCATTTGCTTTCAAGTTATCTCTAATGACAGTTGGTTCGACTAACTTACCGCCCTGTTCCACTTTGAAGCCTTTAATCCACTCAGCATTCTTCAATGTCATTGCTACATACTGTTTACCATTTTCAACTTTTAGAGAAGCTGTTGGTTTAACATATGAATTCATAACAGAGGGGTCATTCGTGCCGTCTGTCAAAAGTTTAAATGGAATTGTGTATTGACCATCTTTTAAATTATTTTTTGAAACAACTGTATCTTCTCCAACAACCGGAGTCATTTTTACATTTGAAAGCTGTACAGTGAACTCTTCTGTCGTTGAATCTTGCATATCAGCAACAGCTTCTAACTTGCTGTTCCAATCCGCAACCTCAACTTTATAAGTAGTTACAGTAGCTGCTCGCTGTGTAGAGTTTACCTTCGCTTTAGAAACTTCTATATATTGACCATTTTTCTTTACTTTAAGAGCCTTGATCTTGCTACTTTCAGCTAATGTAACGCTGACATATTTCTTACCAACTTCTTCTGATAGAGCTGATACTGCAGGGCTTTGAGATACTAAGAAACTTTCCTTCCCCGTAACCTTTACAGTTGCACTATAATCCTTACCCTTCAAATCTGCCGAAATTGTTTTTTCAGGATCCACAGTTTCCACTGTTGCACCATCGAATAGGAATCGGAATTTATACTCCATTTCATGCGTTCCAGCCGTAACCTTCACAGTACCTGCAATTGGTTTAGAAAGATCCGTAGCTGGGAATCGTACGACACGTGTATTAGCCGTATCATCACGACTCACTTCCTCCATATTTACAAGCACTCCATTTTGCTCTGCTTGTAAATATGGAATCATTGAGCTACTTGAAACAATATTAATATACACGTATTGCTTACCAGCAATCTTTGTCACAGTAGCGGGTGTACCAAGATATCTTGAAAAATCAATTAGCTCTGCACTATCTGGTCTAATTGTTTTAAAACTGACTGCCTTTCCAACAATCTCCGGTTGATTTAGCTCAATCAATTTCAAACTTTCCGGGTCAAATTGGATTTGTACTTTATATTCCTTTTTATAGTTCATAGCTTTAACTTCGACTGTAACTTCTGCATTTAATTTCTGATCAAGTGTAGGTACTTGGAATTGAACAGTTCTTACTTTATTTGCTGTATCTTCAGAAACTGTTTTTACATTAGTTAAAACGCCCTTCTGATCCACTTTAAAGCCTGTAAATGAAGAACTATCAGTAATATCTACAACTGCACTCATCTGCCCATCAACAAGCTCTAATTGCGCCGTAGTATTGATATAATGGGTCATTTTAGAGATCGTTTCCGTACTATCGGCTAAAAACTTAATGCCAACCTCGTACTTACCATCTTTCAAAGCATCAGCAGCTGAAGCTGCACCTACTGCAAAATTCGGTAATAACGTAAATACAATCAATAATGCAGAAATAATAATTTTCCAAACTTTATTCATTAAAGCTCCTCTACTTTTTTAAGAGCTCTTTGTCGTAATAAGAAAAATCCTGATAATGCAAATGCGCCAGCAAATAATAAAATAGGTGTAGTATCTCCTGTTTGAGGATTGTCCACATTACCTTTTCCTTTTACATCTGCTGTTGTGGTTGCTGTATCTTTTGAAGAAGAACTTGTATCAGACTTATTTGAACTTGATCCTGCTGCGCTTACTAATTTAGCACTAGACTCATCGAAAGCCAGACGAATACTATAGCTATGATGATAATTCATATCTTCAATATCTACTTTAATTTTCGCTAACGTAGGATTCGACAGACTTGTCACGTTAAACTGCACAACCCTTGTATCAGTTGAAGCGTTTGAACTCACCACACTATTACCACCCGTATTAGCTGAAAAACTAGTCATCCACTTACTATTATTCACTTTAATTTGTGCCGTCATTTCCCCATTTTTCACAATTATCGTACCCGGCTTAGCAAAATAATCATTTGCAATTGAAGCTGAATTACCGTCTGGCTTAATCACCTGGTAATTTACCGAATATGTACCATCGGCCATTGCCGCATAACCACTATTTTGAGGTAACAGAATAAAAGCTACCAAACAAACTACAGCCACTAACCATGGCTTTATTAAAACTTTCTTAATCACAATAATCCTCCTTAATATTTGATAATCATTCTCATTTATTATATACACCTATAATACTAGCCCGTTTCAAATATTATTGTCAACTTAATTCAAGCTTATTCGACGAATATATGATCGATTAAGTACGATTTAACAACAAGTTACACAAAACGCCAGTTTAATACTTCTAATACAACACAGAGACAAAAAAATGCATACTATTCTTCATAAAGTATACATGTAAATGATTTTAATATGAACACTTAAAGATTGAAAATAAGCAGAGATCAAAATAAAATTAAACAATAAAAAAAGTACAACTGATAAAATCAGTTGTACTTTAATGTGCCTAGCAACGTCCTACTCTCACAGGGGGAAACC
>NZ_JAEOAH010000063.1 GCF_016612995.1 Viridibacillus soli | reverse complement strand
TTGGGATTATGTGAATTGGATTAACAATATTCGGATTCACCAAACACTTGGCTATCTTACGCCAACTGATTTTAAGCAGCAGTCCTTATAAAAGTTGTCCAGTTTAGTGTTGACATTCCAATAATTCTATTAATAAGGCCTTATTCCTTTTTATCCTTTACCATTATAAAAATGACTAAACATCCTCTTTTTATTAAGCCTATATTACTTAAGAATTTCATCAAATGTTTTTTCTATTTTATCAGAGTCCTTTGATATTGCTAAAAGAACATAATTACCTTTCGTTTTTAACACGTGTTTTGTTATTAAGAAATGTTCGTCTGGAAGATAGTCTTGAAAACTTTTCGACTTCTTTTCAACTCTACTTGAAATCTTTCCCTTTATATCTTCTACATTCTTAGTATCTTTAACTTTAATCACGGCTACTTCATCAGCCTTGATATTTGTAGGAGCGGTAAAAAGAATAAAATCTTCGACTTCATCAACACTTATGTTATATAGCTTTTGAAGTTTTTTATGATCTCCTTCTTTCATTTCTTCTAAGTTAGTAACATGTTTAATTTGCTCGCCTATTTCTTCAGTTGAAAGATTACTAACTGTTTTTTGTTTTCCAAAACATCCACTCAAAGCCCCTAAAGTAATCGTGCAAACAATAATAGTAATAACCGATTTTATATTAAAAAATTTAAACAAATTTATCATTGGTTTTCATTCTCCTTTTAATTTAGTTGTTTAGTATATTAACAAGAGCCTTGATGATTAGTACTAAATTAATATCTCCATCAATATATATCTTCTAGTAGACGGTGATATATAAAATTTCTCTTATTCGGATAAAGCATTTATAGATGCATCTTCAAAGAAAGTATTTGTGTTGTAAAGTAGTAGCATGTCATTTATCTTATTTTTTTGCATTAACATATTTAGGCTCTCCTTATAATATCTAAGATCAACTACATGAATTTCACTAAAATGTGATAGTAAAAAAGGAATAAAGGAATTTGCATAAGAATCTTTTATTATCAATAATTTTTTTTCATTTGTATTATCAGTTGTTATCTTCATTAACGGATGATTTCCATTAAGGAATACAGTATATTTATCTTTTTTCTTAATGTTGTTCATCTCATAAAGAGAGGTAGACGTTTTATTTTCATCAATATACTCTACTTTATATTTGTCAGCTTTCTTAGATTGATACAATTCAATGCTATCAGGATCTATATTCCTAAAACCTGCTTTTGAATATAGTGATCCATAAAAGCTATTTGTAATTTTTTTAATGTTAAATGACTCATTTTTGGTAGAAGTAAATTTCATATTTTTACTTAACTCTTGGTAGGCATAATATGCGCCTTTAGTGGTCCAATGATGATCGGTTTTATAATATATATATTCATCATTTTTGGAACTCAATACAGGATATACATTAATAAAGTTTATATCCTTATCTAAAGATTTCTTTACTTTATTAATATACGTAAGCTCATCACCACGAGAAACATAATTAGGTAGCTTATTTTCTAAAATACTAATTGCCGTAGGTACTAACATTACGTGCTTTTTTACATTTGGATTTGCAAGATGAAAATTATTTATTGCTTCTATTTTGCTTTTTACATCTTGTTCTTCAGGTTTACTAAATTTTTGAAGTAAAAAACCATCTTTACCTATATACACACCATTATTCTCTTTCTTTCCTATTGTTCGTTCCATATCAGACTTCACGCTTATCCAAAAGTCCCTGAATGCGAACTGATCAGAAATATATTTTTCGTAGTTAGAAGTGAACTTTTTTTCTGTAAGATTTCGGAAAGAGAATTCTGGAAACTGTTCTAGTTTTCTATTCTCTGCATATGAAAATGTTTTATTGGGAGTTAGTATATTTACGCTGAACATTACCCCTATAAATAGTGACAATAATCCTGCCATTGTGCATTTGTATATTTTTTCATACTGATTCAAGTAACTCACCTCTTTCAAACTAAATACGATATCATTGTTCTATAGGCTATAAGGTTATAATTAAAACCTAAAATATAAGAATGGATTATATGTGTCGTTCACTAAATAAGCAGTTGAAAGAACCACTAGTACTACATAAAAGACTGGAATGCCAATAGCACCTGGTAACTTCAACTTTTCTTTAATATAGACAAACACTCTTTTGGGGAATGGTGTTGAACAAATTGCTAGGACAATAAACAGCATAAAATTAGTTGTTAGATAATATAGAGTTTTATTATCCAAGAAAACGGATTGATTAAAGCCAAACATTGTTCCTATGAAATTCATTGCTACTGATAAGTTTTCAAATTCAAAAAATACCCATCCAATTAAAACGATGATAAGTGTATACATATGTCCGATAAAGCTCATTCTATTTTTAAGCCACTTTAAAAGAAATAGCTTTTCTAGTGTTACAAATAATCCAAAATATAGTCCCCAAATAATAAAATTCCAGTTCGCTCCATGCCATAATCCTGTTAAGAACCAAACTACAAACAAATTTCTAAGTTGTTTAAGCAATCCGGTCCGATTTCCGCCAAGAGGGATGTATACATATTCTCTAAACCATGAACCTAGTGATATGTGCCATCTACGCCAAAACTCAGTTACACTTTTTGATATATAAGGATAGTTAAAGTTTTCCGGAAAATCAAACCCAAACATTTTTCCTAGCCCTTGAGCCATAGCTGAATATCCTCTAAAATCAAAATAAATTTGGAAAGCAAAAGCAATAATCCCGATCCATGCTGTAAGGATTGTAAGCTCTGATATAGAAGTTGTTTTTACACTCGTCCAAAGAAGTCCTATATTATTAGCTAAAAGGACCTTTAACGCAAGTCCTCTAATAAATAATTCCATTCCTTCACCAAAACGATCTAATGTTACTTTTCTTTCTTGTAATTGTTTATCAATATCACTGTATTTTATAATAGGCCCTGCAACAAGTTGAGGAAACATCGTAACATAAGTACCAAACGAAATAATATTTTTTTGCGCCTGTACTTTCCCTAAATAAACATCAATTACATAAGACATTGTTTGGAAAGTATAAAATGAGATTCCTACAGGAAGAGGAAGCGTCTCAACCTGAATATTCAAATTAAAAATGGTATTGATATTATCCACCACGAAACCGTAATATTTGAAGAAACCAAGTATTCCTAAGTTTATTATTATGGAGTTGATAAATATTGCTTTTGTAATACCCTTGCGATCTTTATACTTATCTATAAGTACGCCATTAGCATAGTCAAATATGGTGGAAAATATCATAATGACTATATACACAGGCTCACCCCATGCATAAAAAATGAGACTGACGATAAATAATATTAAATTTCGAAGAACTTTAGGTGATACGTAATAAATGAGAATTGTTAATGGTAAAAATAAGAAAAGAAAAATCAAACTACTGAACACCATTGTCCTTTCACCTCCCACAATAGTTTTGTCTGTGTTTTTTATTTAAAATTTACAGTCCTTACATAAGAAGTATAAATTTTAGGTATAGATGTTACTTAACGGAACTTATTAATTGTTCAAGTAGTAGCTTGTAATAATTAGCTTTAAAATGGACACCATCTTGATCATGTAAATCTTTGTTTTTTTCAAAGATTGGAGATAAATCAATGTACTCTGCTTTTTCAGTTTTTGCTAATTCCTTAAGTTTCACGTTATATTCATCAATATGTTTATACTGTGGGTATTCCTGTAATACCTTATCTGTAACTGGTGTAACAGCTAAAAGGTGTAGGTTTACATTTGGAAGTTCTTCCTTTATTTTTTGTATTAATTTAGAATAGTTATCTATTGAAAACTTGACTGGATTTTCGATAGGTTTTCCTTCGAGATCCATGGGCATCAGTAAATCATTCGTTCCAAAGCTCATAAAAATATGTTCAGGTTTTTTTTCTAGGACTTTGTTAACATCTTCCTCTATAGCCATTGCTGTAACTTTACCTTTGTCAGCAATAATATTTTGATCATCGATTAATTCTTGATCAATCATTCCTTCTGTAATAGAATCTCCAAAGAATAAACTATTTTTAAAAATAGGTTTATACACGCCGTCTTCCAATGTTTTTTCATGTGCAGTTTTTTGAGTAACCTTATTTGATGTTTTTTCAGTCCCGTTATTTACACAGGCTGCGGAGGACAATGCAATGGTCCCCGTAAGTAGACAAACACATACTTTCTTTAACATTTTTATCTTCCTCTCAAGTCATTATTTCGTAAGCGATGGTCTATGGCGATGCTATTTTTGTTTTCAATGCGCACCTTTCGTTTACAAAATTTAGATTAATCCTTATAGATAAAGATAAGATGCAGATAAGATGGAAATAATTTAAAGAATAAACAGTTTGAAAATTAGTTATTGAATAACTTAACAAGAAGAATAATTAGATACTTATATTTCTGAGATTGGCTATAAGATTTGATTGAAGAAAATGTGCTTAATAATCAATGAAGTGGTTTGGTAATGGTCGATTTCAAGATAGGGAATATGAGTTGAGTTAAATAAAAAAGAAGCGAGTTATTGCTAGATGCAATAGTTCACTTCCTTCTTATATTAGCTTTATATAAACATTACACACATTAAAAGTAGTAATTTAATAATATAAACATATTTTTGTTTATTTTAATTGATTTTTTAAATACTCCAACCAAATTGGGTAAAATTCAGGCTTAAAATGGATGCCGTCCTTAACATGGAGATCTGTATTATTTTTAAATATCGGTGACAAGTCGATAAAATTCACTTGTTCTTTTTTTGCTAACATTTTAAATCCTTCGTTAAAATCATTAATATTTTTATAACGCTCTTCTTTTTGTGTACGCTCTGATGTAACTGGTGTAATTGACAGGATATTTATTTTTGTATCAGGTAATTTTTCTTTTATTTTTTGAATCAGTTGAGAATATTGGGTTACTGCAGATTCTTTTGTTTCACTAAGATTACATAACCCAAGTAGAATAAATATATTTTTCGGTTTTTGATTGGCTACTTGCTCTATATTTTTTTGAGCATCTCCAATTGATTTCCCTATACCACTTACAACGTTTTCTTGGTCTAATACATCAAGATCATGAAGTCCATCTGTAATGGAATCCCCTAAAAATACACTTGTTTTAAAAATAGATTTAAATGTAGAAGTATCTATATTAGACGAAGAGGGGGACTCTTTTTCAAGGGTGACAGAAGAAGAGTCTATTTTAGAGAGTGAACTAGTAATGTCTTTCTTACTATCTGGATTTCCGCAAGCTGATAGGGCAATGATACTTATCAATGGGATTGTAATTATTTTTTTAATCATATACAGATTCCTTTCTTACAGTGCTTTTATATTTTAAAATAATCATTTATATACTATAGACGTGATCTTTCTGGAAATTTAGACGAAAATGATCTGCATCATTGTATATCCCAAATTCATATCCTTTTTCCTTATAAAACTTAATAATTTCTGGAAGTGCCTGCAATGTCTGTGGTGTTTCGCTTTTCTTTACTTGTTGTTGTGTATTAACTTGTTTGATACTTTCTTGAGCTACCCCTTTCGCAGGAGTGGAGTTAAATTTTCCAAATAAAAAGAACATGAAAAATGCCGTTGCTAAAACACCCCCCTAGCAATATTACTGCTTTTGTTATTACACATGCTTATTCTGACTTCGTGATTTCTACATTATTTATCTATCCTTTCTCATTTGATTTTTATATTCATTGTTTATAAATTCGAACCTTTATTTCGTTGACTCATTATTTTCAGCCATTTATTACAATAAATAGATTAATAGAGAAATATGAAGATAAAATACAAACAATGTCGAAATCAGTTAAAGAATAATCCATTGTCTTCACTTTTTAATAACGCATTAAATAAAAAGTATTTGCCGTTTTAATAAAATTACGCTATTCCCCAGTTCGGAAACTGTTTATACACTAGAGAAACAGCAAACAAACTATTCAATTGTCGATAAATGATTTTGTATCATATTAAAATTACTAGATTTATTCAGCCAAAATAAAAAATCCTGTTCTTTCTGATTAAGATATAGAAAAAATAGGATTTTTCTATTTTATTAAAGAGTAAAATAATTTATAATGCCATTAACAATACCTTTTTTCGACTTCGCTTGAAATTCTTCTGAACTCATTCTTTTTTCATCACTCTCGTTAGATGTAAACCCTAATTCAATTAAGATAGCCGGTGAAGAATTTTCTCTTAAAACAAGGAAATCACTTGCATGAACGCCTCTATCGCGAGTATCTATATTTTGATCAAAAATACCTTGTTGTACTATTTTAGCTAGCTGTTTATCTCTCCTTTTATTAACTCCATAATGTGTTGTTATTCCTTTTACATCTGTATCATCAAAAGCATCATGATGAATACTGATATAAAGGTCAGCAGAATGGTCTTTTGCTACTTTGACACGTGCTTGTAATTCCTCTTTTTGCTTCGTCTCTGGTAGTAAGCTAGTATCATCTTCACGTGTCAAAATAACTTTTGCATCAGTTCTTTCTTCTAATTCTTTTTTTATATTTTGGGCCACTTTTAAATTAAGTTCTTTTTCAATTGTTCCAAGCTTCTTTCCTTTTGTCCCTCTATCTTCTCCACCATGCCCTGGGTCAATTACAATTGTTTTTCCTCTCAATCGTAAATCTTCTTCTGCCACATTTTTATATCCTGTAGCATTTATTAAACTAAAGCCTGTACCCAGTACTATTAATATAAATACAAGCAATGTCGCTATTTTTTTCATTTCAACAATCTCCTTATCTGCTTTTAATTCAGTTTCTAATGAAAATATTAAAGAAGACTGATAAAGATAAGATGCAGATAAGGTCAATTTTGTTTGAAAATAATAAAAACGTGTAGAACTGAAATTCTACACGCTTTTATTTAAATAGAAGAAAAATAATACACCATCTTCAGTATTTGATACTCCATATTGTACATCATGCAATTCTAAAATATTCTTGGAAATAGCAAGGCCTAACCCTGTTCCACCTTTGGAGCGTTGACGAGATGTATTTCCACGATAGAAACGATTCCATATTTTCTCTAAATGTTCTGGCTCAATATGTGCTCCTTTATTTTCTATACATACTTTCGCACGTTCATTTTCTTCTATAACTGAAACAATAATATTTTCATTTTCTGGCGTGTAACGAATCGCATTGGTAATAAAGTTAGTAATAACTTGCTCAATTCGAAATTGATTTGCAACCACGTTAATTTTAGAAAGTTGTTTATGGACATGTAGTTGCTTCTTTGTCATGTCTGAAGCTAATTGCTCACATATATACTCAATAATCTCATCAATATAGAAAACATCCATCTCCATTTTGTACGTACCAGACTCGAATTTTGCTAACTCCAGCATATCTATAATGAGCATATCCATTTTATCCACTTCTTTTGACATTGCTTTAAAGTAATACTCTTTTTTATTACTAGCAACACCGTCTTCCAAAATTGAAATACAGCTCTTCATAATACTTAAAGGCGTCTTTAACTCATGTGATACACCAGAGATAAATTCTTTACGTGTATTTTCTAATTGTTTTTCTTTCTCGATGTCTTGCTGCAGTTGGTTAATATACGAATGCAAAGTCATAGAAAGTGTGTTGATACTGTTTGATAAATCACCTATTTCATCTTTTGTAGTAATTGGTATCTTCTCTGAAAAATCCAAATCCGCAATTCTTTTTGTAGTATCATTTATTTGTAACAATGGTTTAGCGATTTTTTTGGAGTAATAGAACGATACTAAAACAATAAGAAGTAGTACTAAGATAATTAAGTAAATATAATAATCTTTTATCATTTGTACAGCTTCATCCACTGGTTGTAATGATGTCATAGCAAAAATATAATTTGTTTTACCATTTACATCTTTTATTGGTTTAATTAACATTTTATATTTAATATCATTTTGCTCATAATCCATTATTTCCAAAGAAGCTAAATTTTTATCTTTTTCATTTAACATTAGCTCTACCTGAAATTGTTTTATCCTGTCTATAAATACACGATTTGCATAAATAAAGTTTGGCCCTATAGCACCCTCTGGCAATTTTACTTTCTTAATGTTTCCTGATAGGTATAACTTTGAGAGTTCTTTTGTTGAAGGTTCCGTTATGTCTCTTTTTCCATATAACCTTTCTGAAAGTTGCTTATTCTCCAATGTAAAATTCTCATTTTCTACTGTTAAAATCGCAGGTATTACTGTATCACCTTGTTGTAATCCATCAATAATGATACGATTCCCCTGTTCTAAATGAAACTGTATCCTTTGCATATCCTCTAAATCGATAAAACTATACATTGGAATATGAATTACACGATTAGAAAAAACCTTATTTTGATTAGGATCTAATTGAATTTCTAAAGAAAAATCATTTGTATGCTTGATATTACCTACACTATCTAAGGTTGTAATCCATGTCGTATTCTCTTGGTAGAATTTTTGTTCCAATTTTTGAACTGTTTTCGCGTTATCTTTAGCTTTTACATATGCTTTTTCAAAGGATTGAATATTTATTTGAATATCATTGATTTTTCGATTTGCATAGTATTGCTTAAAAAATAAGGTTTGTCCGATAAAAATAGTTGCTAAAATAAGTGTGCATAATGCCGATGTTAATATAAATAATTTTAATACAATTCCTTTTTTCATATCTGATCCTCAAATTTATAACCAGCTCGGACAACTGTTACAATACAAGTTGCTCTACTTCCTAATTTATAACGCAAATTACGAATATGACTATTGACTGTACGATCATCACCAGCAAATTCATAACCCCATATTTTAGTGATTAATTGTTCTCTAGAAATAATAATCCCTTGATTTTGCATTAAATATGTTAGTATTTCAAATTCTGTGTGCGTCAAACTTATATCTTTTTCATCGACAGTTACTGTACGGGAGGGATAATGTACATGGATGCTACTGCTAGTTAATGTGTCCTCAATTGATATATTAACTTTCGAAGAATGTCGACTTTCAATTAATCGTTTGGCTCTCGCTAATAAAATAGCGGGACTGTATGGTTTTGTAACATAATCATCTGCTCCTAGTTCAAATCCAAGTAAGGTATCATCCTCATCAACCCGAGCCGTTAACATAATAATAGGCACATTAGATGTTTTACGAATTCGTCGACAGACCGTCCAACCATCTAATTCTGGTAACATAATGTCTAGAATAATTAAATGTACCTCATGTTCTTCAAATGTAGACAATGCTTCTTGCCCATCAGTCGCCTCTAATACCTTATACCCTTCGTTTAGTAGGTAGTCCTTCATAATTTCACGTAAAATATCTTCATCTTCTACAATTAAAATTGTTCTTCGCATATTTTCCCTTCCTTACAATTAATTTTATTTTTACAAATAAATAGTTCATTTTATTATTTTAGCCAATTAAAAACCTTTCGCTATTTCCATCATTACTCAATGTAACATAATTATATAGAGATAATAGCATGCTGATGTAAAAATAAAATGCAGAGATAACCTTAAAATTGAAAAAAAGAGGCATTATATGAAATTTGGATATATGCGAGTATCTACAATTGATCAAAATTTAGATCGACAAGAACAGCAACTAAAAGATGCTGGTTGTGAACGAATCTTTTTTGAAAAAGTAACCGGAGTCAAAAGAGATCGGCCTAAGTTAAATCGTATGTTAGAATTTCTACACAACGGAGACACAGTTGTAGTAACAGACTTGACTCGTCTTTCACGTTCTACAAAGGATTTAATTGAGATTGCCGAACTCATTTCTCAAAAAGGGGCGAACTTGAAAAGCTTAAAAGAGTCTTGGCTTGATACAACAACAGCAAGAATTATTGGTGCTAATGAGCATGAGAGCCATTATGTATTCGATATTTTATACAATAATACAACTGATATAAAGCCTCACATTCATTCTACAGATACACATGGAACGAATGAGGTTAATTTTGCTATTTTAGATTTATTTGGTTTATCAGTTTGCACCAAGATATAAAGATATTCATGCGACAATATCCCGAAATTTATATGGTTTTCAGCACCCAAGCCAATATGAAGAATTCCTTATCAAACCTTTGCGAAAAATTAATACAGAGCTAATTATGAAGGAATAGGACAATATTAAACGAATTATGCTATCTCTTGCTTTAAAAACGACTACTCAAAATATTATTGTTCGAAAGTTAAGTTCCTATGCGCGAAAAAATCAAACAAAACGTGCATTATGGGAGTCTGATCAAAAGCCTATATTTTTTAGAATATATTGATTCGCTACCATTATGTCAAAATGTTCAAAAGGCGTTAAACCGCGGGGAAAGTTATCATAAATTACGTCTAGCTGTATCTTTTGCAAACTTTGGGAATTTCGTTTCAAGACTGAGCAAAATCAGCAGATTTGGAATGAATGTAGTAGGTTGCTAACCAATTGTATTATTTACTACAATGCGAGTATATTAACGAAATCTCAGAATAAAGGTATCGAGATGAACATACTAAAGTATATTTCACCGGTTGCCTGGCAACATATCAATTTTTATGGCGGTTATGAATTTAGCAAATCTCCAACAGTAGTAAATTTAAAGACAATCTTTGAGAACATCAATGAAGATGATATTTTAACCAGGTTAACGCAAGAGCGTTCACTTGAAGAAGAATAAGACAAAATATAATTTGGTATATTTTGTATTACCCCCCTTTTTCGAGGGATGGGCAAAAACACCCTAAAAGAGCTCATGAATTAAAAGAAAGCTTCTGCGCTTGGTTTGATCAAGCCAAAGAAAATGGCCCTGCTTTCATAAGCAAGACCAAAGAAACACTCTATGCATTTTATAAAGAAGTAGAGGAAGCTAATATTCCAGAGTTTAAAAAGGCCATTAAGACGCTTCAAAATTGGCAGCCTGAAATTTTAAACAGCTTCATTTATCCCTATTCCAACGGGTTTTTAGAAGGCATTAATAATTGGACAAAAGTACTTAAACGAAACGCTTTCCGCTGTAAGAGTTTTGAAAGATTTTGTGCAAAGATCTTATTATCAAATAAATTTAAAGAAATCGGGGTTCACATAGGTTAGCGTGATTTTTTTAGTTATCCCAACATTTGACGTTGAACCGTTAAAATAGATTATAAGCAATCTATCTGCTAACTAAAGTAAAACCACATAGATATAAACTCACATTGTATGTTGGAAGGCAATCTAAATTTTATAATAATACTTCAACTTTATATTAAATATATTTCGCATTGCGTAAAACTTCATCTTAAATTATTTATATGTTAAAATTCTTTAGAAAGGTTAATTACTGGTATTTCAGAGAAAATAAATCGATAAATATTCATTTTATTTTTTGTTAATATCTACCTTTCTACCAAGTAAAATACTATTTTTATTTAAGATTTACACTAGGAGGATTGGACTATGCATTTATTGCCGCGTGAAATTGACAAACTAATGATTGTAGTGGCAGCTGACCTTGCAAGACGCCGAAAGGATAGAGGTCTCAAATTGAATCATCCAGAATCTGTTGCCCTTATTACGTACGAGGTAATGGAAGGAGCAAGAGACGGGAAGACTGTTGCAGAACTAATGGCATACGGTGCTACCATCTTGACTCAAGACGATGTTATGGATGGGATTCCTGAACTAATCGATGATATTCAAGTTGAAGCAACTTTTCCAGATGGAACAAAATTGGTAACTGTCCACAGTCCAATACGATAAAAGGAGGGGTTGCTATATGAAACCAGGAGAATATATTTTAAAAGAAGAAGAGATTATTTGTAATAAAGGCTCCGAGGTAGTTACGGTTAATGTCATTAACCTTGGCGACCGCCCTGTTCAAGTCGGATCACATTTCCACTTCTATGAAGTAAATGAAGCACTCCAATTTAATAGAGATGAAGCATACGGAAAACGTCTAAATGTTCCTGCTGGAGCGGCAGTTCGTTTTGAACCCGGAGATGAAAAAGAAATTCAACTAATTGATTTTGCAGGAGAACGCCGCATATACGGATTCAATAATAAAGTAGACGGCAAATTAGAAAGTGAGGACGCATCATGACTTTTAAAATGTCCCGAAAGCAATATGCTGAAATGTATGGACCAACTACTGGTGATTCTATCCGTCTTGCTGATACAGATTTGTTTATTCAAATCGAAAAGGATTTCACTTCTTACGGAGAAGAAGTTGTCTTTGGCGGAGGAAAGGTCATTCGAGATGGCATGGGCCAACACCCACTTGCAACCCGTGCTGATGGCGTTGCAGATACAGTTATAACAAACGTCATTATTTTAGATTATACTGGCATTTGCAAAGCCGATTTAGCTATCCGTGATGGTAAGATTTTTGGCATCGGTAAGAGTGGTAACCCACTTGTTATGGATAATGTAGATATTATCATTGGCGCAGCAACAGAAATAATTGCTGGAGAAGGTTTAATCGTTACAGCTGGAGCAATCGATACACATGTTCACTTTATTAATCCTGAACAAGTACAAACTGCGTTGACAGCTGGAACAACAACATTAATCGGTGGCGGTACAGGTCCAGCAGCAGGTTCTAAGGCTACAACAGTTACTCCAGGTGAATGGAATATTCATCGTATGCTAGAAGCAGCAGAAGGACTTCCTATCAACATTGGATTTACAGGCAAAGGACATGCCGCATCTATTAGCCCTTTAATAGAACAAGTCAGAGCTGGTGTCATCGGCTTAAAAGTACATGAAGACTGGGGAGCTACTGGTTCATCTCTTGACTACGCGCTTCGAGTAGCAGATGAATATGATATTCAAGTTGCCCTTCACGCAGACACTTTAAACGAAAGTGGCTTTATGGAAAATACTATGGCAGCAGTAAAAGACCGAGTTCTTCACATGTACCATACTGAAGGCGCAGGCGGTGGTCATGCACCTGATTTAATCAAATCGGCAGGTTACCTTAACATTCTGCCTTCATCAACGAACCCTACTCTCCCTTATACCGTAAATACTATCGATGAACATCTTGATATGGTTATGGTTTGTCATCACTTAAATCCTTCCGTTCCGGAAGACATTGCGTTTGCAGATTCTAGAATTAGAAAAGAAACAATTGCAGCTGAAGATATCCTTCATGATATGGGCGTATTTAGCATGGTGAGCTCTGACTCCCAAGCAATGGGCCGTGTAGGAGAAGTTGTTTTACGCACATGGCAAGTAGCAGATAAAATGAAAAAACAAAGAGGTCCTCTAGAAGGTGATAGCCAACATGCTGACAACAACCGAGCTAAGCGTTTTATAGCTAAATATACGATTAACCCAGCAATCACACATGGAATTTCAAAACATGTAGGCTCTATTGAGATTGGAAAAATGGCAGATATAGTTCTATGGAATCCAAAGTTCTTTGGAGTGAAACCGGAAATGGTTCTTAAAAGCGGACTTGCGGTTACTGGATTAATGGGTGATGCCAATGCATCTATCCCGACTCCGCAACCATATATTTACCGTCCAATGTATGCACAACATGGAAAAGCGTTAGCAAGAAGTTCAGCAACTTTCATTTCGCAAGTTGCATTTGATGATGGTGTTCATGAAAAGCTTGGACTTAATAAAATCATTCTTCCTGTTGGCGGAATTCGGACACTAACAAAAAAAGATATGAAATTAAATTCTGAAACACCTAATATTACAGTTGATCCACAAACATATGAAGTAAAAATAAACGGAGAATTGCTGACATGTGATCCGGTTGATACGGTACCTATGGCACAGCGCTATTTCTTATTCTGAGGTGAAAAATAATGATAATTGAAAAAATCGTAACAAATTTAGACCAAATGGATCCAGCTGACATAAAAAAACGGCATATGGAGAAAATCTACTTGGAAAGCGCGCATTTAATGAAGCGTATCCAACGTGTTAAAACAGATCACGGCAATGAACTTGGTATTCGCTTAAAAGCACCTCGTGATCTTGTTGCTGGTGATGTCTTGTATATGGACGAAAAAAATATGATTGTAATAGATGTTTTATCTGATGATTTACTTGTCATTAGTCCTCGTGACATCAAAGAGATGGGGACAATCGCTCATCAACTTGGTAATCGTCATTTACCAGCTCAGTTTGAAGAAAATGATATGTTGGTTCAATATGATTATTTAGTTGAAGAGTTACTTCAAGAATTAGGCATTCCTTTTAAACGGGAAGATCGCAAAGTAAAACAAGCATTCCGTCACATAGGTCATAGTCATGACTAGCAAGATCCTCTCTTTATTCCAGTTATGTGACTCTAATTTTCCTACAGGAGCCTTCAGCCATTCTTTTGGTTTGGAGAGTTATATACAGGAAAATAAAATACATGACCAGGAATCGTTTTTCGGGTGGCTTAAAGTGTATCTACATGAGCAACTCATCTACTCTGATGGACTTGCATGTCGTCTCGCTTTTGAAGCACTTATGGAGGATAACCTTCAAAAAGTATGGAATCTCGATCGTCTATTAACGGTGCAAAACTTACCGAGAGAAACACGGGAAGGTACTCAAATGATTGGCAAGAGAATGCTTCAACTGACAACTTCCCTTTACGATATGCCGATTCTTTCTCTATATAAGGAAGAAATTAAAAATAAGAATGTATTTGGTCATCCTTCTATTGTTTTTGCAATCGTAGCGTATGGACTTAGCGTAACAAAAAAAGAAGCTATTCAGTATCATTTGTATTCCTCAATTTCTAGCCAAGTGCAAAATGCCGTACGAGCTATTCCACTTGGTCAAACAGCAGGACAAACGATTTCCCACAAGTTTATACCTGAGATTACTCTAGCTGTAGAACGCATTATGCAATTATCAGAAGATGATTTTGGAATTGTTTCTCCAGGAATAGAACTATCTCAAATGAATCACGAACGTGTTAATATTCGAATATTTATGTCTTAATAGTTTAAAAAAGAATCAGAAAAGGAAGTGTCTTAATGGAACCAATTAAAATTGGCGTTGGTGGTCCTGTTGGTGCAGGTAAAACAATGCTTGTAGAAAAATTAACACGCCATCTTGAAAATGAAATAAAAATGGCCGTTGTTACAAATGATATTTACACAAAAGAAGATGCAAAATTTTTAATCCAAAATGGTGTTCTTCCTGAAGATCGAATTATCGGTGTTGAAACAGGAGGTTGCCCTCACACTGCTATTCGAGAAGATGCTTCTATGAACTTTGTTGCTATTGATGAATTAATTGAGCGTCATCCAGACGTTGAGCTTATTTTTGTTGAAAGCGGTGGCGATAATTTAGCTGCTACTTTTAGCCCTGAACTAGTTGACTTTTCGATCTATATTATTGATGTTGCACAAGGTGAGAAAATTCCTCGTAAAGGTGGACAAGGAATGATTAAATCCGATTTGTTCATCATTAATAAAACGGACCTTGCTCCGTATGTTGGTGCTAGGCTTGAAGTAATGGCGGAGGATACAAAAGTATTCCGCGGTGACAAACCATTTGTTTTCACTAACTTAAAAAACGATGAAGGTCTCCCTGAAGTAATTGAATGGATTAAGAAACACGCTTTCTTACATGGTTTAGATTAATATGTCAGATTGGACTGGTGTTTTATCACTAGACCTGGAAGAACGGAAAGGGAAAACTGTCGCTAAGAATGTATATTTCCAAGGAGCACTGAAAGTTATGCGACCGATTTACCACGATAATTCAGGACAAGTTTGCTATTACCTTTTAAATCCCGGTGGTGGTTATTTAGACGGTGATCGATACAAATTGGAGATATCCGCTAACGAAGATGCGAAGGTAACATTAACTACGCAATCCGCAACAAAAGTATATAAAACACCGAAAAGCTTTGCTTATCAGGAAACAACTATTTCACTTAAAAAAGGAAGTTACTTAGAATACCTGCCCGATCCATTAATTGCTTATGAAAATGCTCGTTATAAGCAGAAGAATGTAATTCATATGGAGCGTGGTGCAACATTCCTATCTACAGATATTCTTACCCCAGGATGGTCTCCAAGCGGTGAAAGATTCAGCTACGATACCGTTCAATTACTTACTGAAATTTATTTAGACGGAAAACTTGGCATGTTTGATCATATTAAGTTAACCCCTAACAATCAAAACCTGTCTGGGCTTGGTTTTATGGAAGGTTATACTCACTTAGGCTCAATGGTTGCAATAAGTGAAAACACGAAAAATGCTCTCCTTGATGAGCTATATGAAATAATTCAAATGGAGAAAGCTGATTTTAAAGTTGGGATTTCAAGACTTGCCGTGCCAGGCTTCAGTATAAGAATCTTAGCTAATTCTACTCAGCTAATTGAGCGAATTTTTAATAATTGCCATAAAATCATTAGCGAAAAGTGGACTAATCATACACCAAATTCTTTACGAAAATACTAATATTTTGGTTACTTTTATTCATTTAAAAAATGAGATGTTAAAA
Organism: Viridibacillus soli; assembly: GCF_016612995.1. Taxonomy (GTDB): domain Bacteria; phylum Bacillota; class Bacilli; order Bacillales_A; family Planococcaceae; genus Viridibacillus; species Viridibacillus soli. The sequence continues at coordinate 644 of NZ_JAEOAH010000063.1, read as the reverse complement.
TACATGCATATACCTAGCAGACCCAATCAGTTTGTTCTAATCTGTACACTTTTAAATAACAGTCTCAATTAAAGCCTATATAATAAAAACGAATAGATTTAATCCGATATAGTACTGGTTATATTAGTAACACATATCAAAATAAATCTAGAGAAAAAATAGAAACTTACGTGAGAGGGGATGAATTTAAGGGGCATTTTCATGAAGGTGAGATTCATTGGCTCCACCCTCACCCGAAGCAAATGATTGGTGAAATATAAATAGAAACTATTGAAAAAACTATACACTCGTTAATGAGACCGTATGGTGTTTCTATAGAGATAACAGACATTGAAATTAAACCAGCATTTGAAGACCATATGCATGAATGACAACAATTTTCATTGCAAGTGAGGGAGAAGAATTCAAAGACTTTGTACACGAAGTTGAAATTCAATGGTTTCACCCTCAACCTAATCAAAAGCTCGAAGATGGCCTAGTTCAGGTAATCGAATCCTAAATCCATGAAAAAATGGAATAATAAGGGAATAATTTGATTGGAAATGATTAGCGATAAATGCTGTTGACTAAAAAAGATTCCAGCAAAAAAGGAGGTCTCCATTAAAGAGGCCACTGAAAAAGTCCTCAAAGATATTTCAAAGCGA
>NZ_JAEOAH010000062.1 GCF_016612995.1 Viridibacillus soli | reverse complement strand
AATTTTAGAGAAAAATATTGACATCCTATTAGCTGGTTTAGTGGAATAAGGAGATCTAAAATAATCTGTCTTTTTTGGGGCCTCGTCAGATTTATGCGGATTTACAACGTTAAGGAAAGAATTGTTACCAAACGGTGCTTTGGGAACTTTACATAAGATTTTAAATAGGTTTTTAAATAATTTGGATAGCTATTCAGAGGAGTGTGTAAGTTTTTATCGAATATTAATTACTGAAAGGAGAATTTTATGCAAAACATTTTAGATAGAATTTTAAAAAATTTACAATTTGAACGGTTAAAAAATTATTGGGATGGATTTAAACCAGTTGCCTTTGCGGTTTTTGACGATAAAGATATCTTTTTATTTAATCATCCTAAATGCAAAGAAGAGCCTTATATCAAATTAGTTAAAACGGAAGAATTTCATGCTTGTACTTGTATACTATTTGAAGAAGTACCAACAGCTATTGTAGATACTACATTTTTTGATTCGTTTGAGGTTATCTACTCTTTACTTGTACATGAATCGTTTCATGTGTTTCAACACTTATCTGGAGAAAGCCGTTATCCAAATGAAATATTAGGATTCAACTATCCAATTGATTTTCTAAATATTCAATTACGTATTTTAGAAAGAAAAAGACTTTTCGAAGCTTTTGTATCAACAAATCTAATAGAAAAACAGCAAAAAATAAATGAATTTATCACACTCAGAGATAAAAGAATAGAACTATTTCCTAATTATGTAGAATATGAAAATTCAGTTGAAACGATTGAAGGACCTGCATTTTATGTTGAATATCAAGCTTTAACCGATATTAGTTCCAATAAAAAAGGTGTGATTAGTAAATATGCAGAACAATTATTAGATAATAACTTATCGCACATAAATATTCGAAGTAGTTGCTATAATTCGGGTTTGTTTATTTGTCTATTATTAGATGACATTTCAAAGGACTGGAAAGTAGAATTTATAATATCAAAGATAAACTTGTATCACTTTTTCAAAAATACCTACCCTAACTACACGCCTATTGAAGTAAATGTTCCTAAGAATTCAGAAGAAGTTTCTCAAATAATCAACAATGCTAAAACAACTAAATTAATAGCATTCAAAAACTTTAATAAATCCGAGGGCATAAAACTAACTGTTTCAGGTACCATAAAATTAGTAGGCTTCGACCCAATGAATATTACCCAATTAAATACACAAGCATTACATCTTAATTTTTTAAGCATGAAAGTAATGAATAAAGAATATTTTATTAAACAACCTGTTTGTACCACGTTTGAAAATAATTTCAGAGATGTTCAGTTAATAGAACTATTTTTAAATCAACCACCTATACATATTGATAATCGACTTATAATTGAAAATGTTGGGGAATTTGAAGGTAGTGTTATTTCAAAAGAACCTAATTCAATTCATATAGTTGTCTAATCTTAATGGAATTTGTTTTTGTATATTCTATGCATGAACAAACAAAATAACGTTCCCAAATGAAAATTTGGACATACACCAAAAAGCTGCGAGTGTTGTTAAATCAACGCTTCTCGGCTTTTCCTATGAACATTATTTATGCAACTTTTTATGCAAGAAGCGCAAACACTTGGTACATCAATATTTACACGTTTATGGCGTACCGTTTCGTGTGCATAAAATTGTGTATATTTCTAAACGTTGTAAGTCCGTATTTTTCGGGCGTTACCCTTTTTTTGTAGTATCTTTTTTGAAGTCTTTTAATATGGAAATGCATATCCAAGGGGAGAATATAAAGTGCTTATTAAGTAATCGGGCGTGATTGTTGAATAAGCTTCACTTTTCTTATTCAACTAAAGGAGCAGTTTAGTTCAATAAGGTATGAATTTTTTTGGGAGAGTAGAGGTTGAGTATGAATCAATTATATATGTCATTAAATGAAGCAGGTTTGATGTTTAAGGTGCATACAGATCAGGGAGAGGTTGATTTCATTCTTCTTGAACCAACGATAACGGGACAATACAGTCAGTGGATGTGAATACATTCGAAACGCTTTTCGAGGATGTAAAAGGGAATTCAACCTATGAAGCCTTGTCCGGATCTCATACTTTTCAGATGGGAGATACACAATACATTATGAATACTGAAGAAATGGGTTACCAAAAGTATTTCGACCAATGGAACAAGCAAGAATTGTTTAAATCTTAATCAAATATAATTTAAATGACAAAACATTTAATATTTAAGGAGTATTGTAAATGAGCATATCCGAAAGAACCATAACTAATGGAGTTGGAAATATGAAAGAGAAGTTAGAATTAGCATGGAACATTATATGTAGCAAAAAGATTGAAATATATGATTTTGATATACATTATTAAATAAATGTTTTATTTTCAGCTAATTGGGAATTATAATATCAAGCTTAAAAGGAGGGTTAAATATGTTTAGTCTACTTTGGTTTCTTATTATAGGCGGTCTTCTTGGATGGGTAGCGAGCTTAATTATAGGTAGGGACATCCCAGGAGGAATTATTGGTAATATTATAGCGGGTATTATTGGAGCATGGATAGGTGTGAAATTATTAGGTGAATGGGGACCCACAATAAGTGATTTCTATATTTTCCCGGCATTAATCGGTTCTATTATATTAATTTTTATAGTGAGTTTCATTTTGAAATTGATGCATAAGGATTGATTAAGACCTGGGCGATTTGCTCAGGTTTATTTTTTGAACACATTGTAAGGTTTGGTATAAAACTAAAAAGCAATATTCCATTACTTATAGCAGCTAGGTAATCTCCTAATAAGCGTTTGCGGTACCGATAACAAGTCATTGTACTTGACCTGTTGTATGTATCAAATGGAAACCCAAAATTTTTACTTAATTCAGTAATTTTTAGATACCTCTATATAAAAATTATTGAATTAAGTAAAAGCTGACTCTAAAAGATGATGATCGGCTTTTCACTTAAAATATTTACTAAAATTTTATTTTTGTTCAGACATTAATTGTGTTTTCAACTGAGTAATTACCTCTTGGGAAGCAGGAGCTGCAGGTTTATAGTACCCCTTTTGGAGAGCATAGCTATATACAGTTCTTTGACGGGACTCATCCTGATTTCTCATTTGTATCAAAGTTTGTCTTAGTTCTAAACTATTTGTTTGAGCTATCTTATTGGCATATCCTGTTAAGCTTGCGTTTAATCCTGCAAGGTAGTCATTAACCATTTCTTTATCTTGAAACATAGAATTCCTCCTAATTTAGAAAAGACATTAATTCTTGTTTAGATTGTTTAGCTGCTTGTGCATCTCTTTCAAAAATCGTTTTCAACCCGAATCTGCACAATTTTGTGCATAAAATTCTAATTTTTTTGTTATAGTTCCAGGTGCACCTATCAAGCTTCGTAAGTGCTCCACTTCAAGTTCAGTTAAATTATGATTCATAGATAAACCTTCTTTCATTTTTAAAATGCCCAATTAGTAATAAATACATAAGTAGTTGGAGCTGCATGTCCAAAATAGCTACTAACAATAAAAAATTAGAAGTGAAAAATTATTATTTTTGAATGGTATTAGTGGGGAGAATTCATTAAAGTAAAAAGGGCAATCTAAATTAGAGTGCCCCAAAATTAATTAAGATTAGCTTTCTGGATAGTCTAGATGTAATGGAGGAAGAACAAGCCAACCTTTTTCTTTATTAAGTCGTAATAGTTTTGCGCCAATTTGAGCTTTGGCCAAATGGAATTGTCCATACATCAAAGCTACATCTTCTCTAGTACATGTTCCCATAGCTTGACTGCATGCAACCAAACCTGCAGCGGTATCGATTGAAAGTGCAGCGCTAATTTCTGGGTCATTAAATTTTGCTCCAGCAGGGATGGCTTCTATTCTTGCATTTGGACGTTCAGGAGGCGCAGGTGGAAGAGCGATGCCATTTACTTTTAATAGCTTTTCTAATTGCTTATTTGCCTCTTTCATCATTTGAATACATTCTTCAATGATCTTCGCTAAATCTTTGTCACCAGTGTGATTAAAAAATGTTTGATACCCAGCAATTAATCCCTTATTTGCAGCAAGATTCGTCCATATAGTGAACACTTCACCATAATGTAAAGGTTCTTTTTGTGGGTTTCCGCTTAGTATTCCCATAATTGCACTCCCTATCTCGTTTTAGAATTTTTCTAACAGCACTAAGGTTGTGTTGTAAATCAGAAATTTATTCAAATAATGTCCTACATACTAAACCCTTTTCTTCTTTTGTTTCGAAAAACTGCCTCTTCTAAGGTTTCTGCTTTCAACTGCTCCACCCGTAGGACCAAGTTGAATGCTGATGCATAATTAATTTATTTCCTCCACTATTTGCTTTTCCGATTATTTAGTCGGATACAATTCATTTTATTAGTAAATAATAAGTTAGATTATGTGAGGTATAAACAATATATTGGAGGTTTTTTTTGAAAGCAGTAACTTTTCAGGGTATTAAAGATATGCAAGTGAAAGAAGTCAAGGATCCTTCTATTCAAAAGCAAGACGATATTATTGCAAAAATTTCTTCAACTGCTATATGCGGTTCTGATTTACACATATATAAAGGTTCTCTTCCTACTGAAAAAGGATTCGTAATTGGCCATGAACCAATGGGCATAGTTGAAGAAGTAGGTACTGGAGTTACAAAAGTAAAGAAAGGGGACAGAGTTATTTTACCCTTTAATGTTTCATGCGGTGAGTGTTATTACTGTAATCACGAAATGGAAAGTCAATGTGATAATTCTAATTCCAATTCGGAAGTAGATACAGGCGGATATTTCGGATATACAGATCGTTATGGAAGTTACCCTGGTGGACAAGCAGAATACCTTCATGTTCCATTTGGAAATTTCATGCCGTTTGTTATCCCAGAATCATGCGAATTAGCAGATGAATCTTTGCTTTTTTTATCAGATGTATTACCAACTGCGTATTGGAGTATAGAAAATGCCGGTGTAAAAAAAGGAGATACAGTTGTTGTTCTTGGTTGTGGGCCAGTGGGGTTATGACGCAGAAGTTTGCTTGGATGAAGGGTGCTAAACGAGTTATAGCAGTAGATAATGTAAAATATCGAATGGAATATGCAAAAAAAATGACGAATTGTAATATTAAGTGCAACACCTAGAAAAAATAGAAAACGCCCATAACGATTCCGTGTAAAATGTAAGTTACCACACTAAACATCATACGAAGGTATCGTTATGAGCTACCAACTTCTTACCATATCTGAACGTGCGAAAATAGAAACATTGCTTGCTCTAGGTTTCTCGATTCGAGCGATTGCCAAACAAATTAAGCGAAGTCCGTCCACTGTGTCTCGTGAATTAAAACGTCATTTTAATTGCTCGGTAGAAGTTGCACAAAAGCGCTATAAAGTTAATAAGTCGAACTGTGGTGCCAAGTCAAAATGTACCCCTGAGTTAAAAGACGCTGTTCAAGAAAAGCTGCGGGCTACTTGGTCACCTGAACAGATTGTCGGACGATTATTTCAAGGGCAACTCAGCTTTAAAACCATTTATCGCTGGATTTATGAAGGGTTACTTGTAGTTCCTCCCACGACGTTACGACAAAAAGGTAAACGTCAAAAACCAAGGGAAACCCGTGGTCGATTTAATGTCGGGACCCCGATTTCAAAGCGCCAAAAAGAAGTCCGTAAGCGTGAAAAATTTGGTCACTGGGAACTCGATACCGTAGTTTCTAGCCGTGGTAAGAGTAAAGGGTGTTTTGCAACATTTATTGAACGGATGACCCGTTGGTATGTAGCCATTCCTATGCCAGACCGCTCTGCTCAGTCGATGGAAGAAGCAACAAAAACACTATACCATGCTCTACCAAAAGACAGCTTTCAGACAGCGATGACTGATCGAGGCAAAGAATTTAGTTGTTATACAAACTTGGAAAAAGACTTGAATATCCAAGTTTATTTAGCTGATCCATACTCTTCTTGGCAGCGTGGTAGTAATGAAAATGCAAATGGTTTACTACGTGAATTCTCCCCTAAGCGAACAGACCTAGCTGAGGTAAGCATGGATGAATTAAAAGAAGCGTTATATTTAATCAATAATCGCCCAAGAAAATGCTTGGGTTGGAAATCTGCACACGAAGCGTTCATGGAGCAAGTGTTGCACTTAATTTGACAAAGTAACATTATTATACACAGTTATCCAACGATCATTAAAATAATGTTATAAATGTATATTTGTTCTTTATTTTAAAGACCTATTGTATAATGAAATTATCCTTGAAATATGAAGGGACTGAACTATGCGCAGATATCAATATTTCTAACTCACATGATATTATAAAATGGAGGTAAGGGTATTGATTAACGATTTATTCACAAAAAGATTGCATTTACGAAAGATCCAAATAACAGATGCACCAAGCTTATTTAAAATATGGTCTGATCCCGAAGTAACTAAATTTATGAATATCAATAACTTCAAGAATGAAGATCAGACACATGATATGATCCGATTTCTAGATAAGCTTTCTCAAGACAAATTAGCGATTCGTTATTCCATAATCGAATTGGAATCAAATGAAATTATTGGTTCGTGTGGGTACAATTCATTAGATTATGAGAACGCAAAAGCTGAAATCGGCTATGACATAGCAAAAGTTTTCTGGGGTAAGGGGTATGCTCCGGAAGCCATTTCTGCTCTAATGGATTACGCATTTAATGGATTAAATTTCAATAGGGTTGAGGCAAAGGTCGAACCTGAAAACTTGAACTCAATAAAAGTTCTAGAGAAGCTAAAATTTACATTCGAAGGAACTTTAAGACAAAACGAAAGATCGAAAGGAATATTTATCGATCTCAACATGTATTCACGACTGAAAACTGACTAATTACCCCGGCCTATATTTCAATGAAATATAGGTCTTTTTCCACACTCTTTATTACGATTGCGTTGGCGTTCAACTCTTTTCAATCTCATTTTCACTTTGAACTAACTAGAACGTACAACTTGTTTGGAATAACAATGTACAAAACGAAACCCGTCTTTTGCTTTCTTTTCATTGACTTTTTGAAGAACAGGGCATGTGTCGTGTAATGATTTTAATAATGCTTTAAAGTGATTGAGTATACGAAGCAAAATAAATAAAAAGCTTTTGAAGTTTTGGCGTTGTTTTAAACATTCGCTTCTCGAAATATCATATTAAATAATCTAAAATATAGTAGGTAAAGTTAAACCATTGGGCTGCAAAATTTCACAAGGGGAAGGGGTTATATTGCAAATTAGAAATTCGGCAAAAGCAATTATATTTAAAGATTCAAAAGTTTTATTAACTAAACATCATTATATGGACGGTTTCTTTTACATTTTCCCTGGTGGTGGACAAGAACATGGAGAAACCCTTAGAGAAGCCGTTGTAAGAGAATGTTTGGAGGAAGTAGACGAAAAAGTAGTCGTGAAGCAACTATTACACATTCGTGAATACATAGGGAAAAATCATGAATACGCTGAAATACATGGAAAAGTTCATCAAATAGAATTTTATTTTATTTGTGAATTAGTAAATGATACGAAAGAACAAAAAAATCCTTCTAATCCAGATTCACATCAAGTCGGAATCGAATGGATAGATGTAGAAAATTTAAAGGATTATCGAGTTTATCCTAAATCAATTAGAAAATACATTATCGATTATTCTAATGGAATAAGTAGATCTGTATATTTAGGTGATAATAATTAATGTGATTTTTGTTGAAAATCCGGATATTTAAATTCCGTAAGCGGAATATAGTTGGTTCTACACGTTCGTAGAGCCAACTATATTTTTATGCCTTATCTTAAAGTAATATTAATTTTTCGGAACCTGATTTATCACAAGACAAGCCCTTCAATCAACAGATTGAAGGGCTTGTTAGTTATTTTAAATGGATTCATTCATTTCTCTTGCTTGTTCTCTTCGCTGATTTTTTGCTTTTCGGAAGTGAAGAGATTCGTATATGACTGGAATAACTACAAGTGTCAACAATGTGGCCATTGTTAATCCGCCAATTACGACGACTGCAAGACTACTTGATACTAAGCTAGTAGACTCTGCCTTTTTAAATAATAATGGGATCATCGCACAGACTGTGGCCATAGCTGTCATTAAGATTGGACGCATTCTTGTAGCTGCTGCTTCTACGAGCGCATCACGAATGATCATTGTTTGTTCATTTTGTTTGACGCGGTCTAACAAAACAATAGCATTCGTTACTACAATTCCAATTAACATTAAGGCACCAAGTAATGCCGTAATATCAACAGTAATTCCACTAATTAATAAACCAAGAATCGCGCCAATTGCTGCTAATGGAAGTGAACATAATATAGCAATTGGTGCACGGAATGTCTTAAAGGTCACAACCATAATTAAGAACACGATTCCAATTGACACAAGCATAGTGATAAATAGATCAGAGAAATCGTCTGCTTGTTGAGCACTTGCACCGCCAATATACACGTTTACCCCGTCTGGAATCTTCATGCCTTTTACATCTTTCTTACCAAAGATCGTTTTAGTAATCTCTTCATTAACCTTAGATAGTTGCTCAGGATCAACACTAGCCGTAATACTTACATACGAATTGCCATCTTTATGGAATACATTCGTTGGCTTCTCTTCCTGTTTTAGTGTCGCTACTTTGGATAAAGGCTCCATTCCTTTAGGTGTAGCAACTAACATCTTGTTTAATTCATCTGTTGTTTTTGGGTTCAAGAGAGGCTCTAACATGATTGTAGTTGGCTGTGAACCAATGGTTGCCATTCCTATAGGCGTTCGATTTAGAAAGACACCTAATTGCTGAGAAATTTGCTTTGCACTACCTTCTGCAGCATTCACTTTAAAAGAATAAACCATTTTTTTTGCATCCTGATTTGTTGTTACCTTTTCAATACCTTTAATCTTCTCGATCTTTTCCTTTACAATTGTTGCCGTTTCTTCAATCTGCGTTAAATCGTCACCCATAACATCAATTGTAATAGCTGTAGATGACCCTGACATAAAGGAAGCTGTATTTACAGTGAGTACAGCACCTACATACTCTTTCTTTTGCTTTTCAAGTCTTTCAAGCATTTGTTCAGTATCTTTACTATCCTTTAGCATAATCATGATATTCGCAAGCGTTGGAGAATTAACATCTCCAAATCTCGCGGCATCTTCTGTATTACCAAGCTGTGTATATTCATATTCCACTTCATCTTGTGAATGGATGAAATCTTCAAGGCGTAGTGTATTTTCTTTTACTTTTTCAAGAGGTGTATCATTTGGATACTCTAAAGTTGCTTGAATGAAATCAGCTGTCGATTTATCAACCTCTCCTTTAGGCATAGCAAAATAAGTCCCAATTGAACCTGCAAATAATAATAGAGAAAGCAGATATACAACCCATTTATGGTTTAATGTCCATGTTAATAAGCGAGAAAAACGTACTGCGGGCTTATGTACAGCCAGCTTACTATTTTTTAACAAGGCTGAACTCATCAGCGGTACAACTGTAACTGCCACAATTAACGATGCAAGTAAAGAATACGTGATCGTTAAGGCAAATGGCATTAAAAAGTCTTGTAAACCACCACTAACTAATCCGATTGGTAAGAAAACGGCGACAGTTGTTAATGTAGAAGCTAATATCGCTGTTCCTACTTCTTTTGTTGCTTCTACAATAAGACTAACTGAGAATTTCTCCTTTTGCATTTTTCGGAAAATATTCTCAATAACGACGATACTATCATCAACAAGTCTGCCAACTGCTACCGCTACTCCACCCAGTGTCAAAATGTTTAATGAGACTCCTGACATCCATAGTAGAAACAGTGTGAAAGCTAGAGAAAGCGGGATTGAGACAATCGTAATAAATGTTGAACGAAGGTTTCTTAAAAATAGAACAATTACAATGGTTGCGAATAGTGCACCCAATAATACTTCCTTCATCATTGTATTAACGGAACCTTCGATTAAATCTGCTGTCGACATAATAACATCGCTTTGGACGTTACTATATTGTTTATTCATTTTCTTTGTTACTTCAGCAATTTCTTTCCCAGTACTTACTGCGTTAGCATTGCTTTCTTTCGTCATTATAAGAATCAAGGCATCCTTACCGTTTACTCGAGTAAGCGTAGTATTGGGCTTTTTAATGCTTACTTTTGCTACATCCGTCAGTTTAACATCTGGAGCAATGGATAGTTGTTCAATGTCTTGCACCGAATTCAATTTTCCAACAATTTTGATGTTACTTGCTTTTTCGTCAATCGTTTTTTCACCGACTGAAGCAGAAAGGTTTTGATCTTGAAGCGCTGTCATAATGTTCTCAAGCGATAATTGTTTTTCTGTTAAAAGCTTATTATCTAGTTTTATCGAAACAAATGAACTCTCTGTACCAAACGTTTGCACGTCTGCGACACCTTTTATATCTTTATACATCGGAATGATTTTTTTCTTCGCAAATTCGCTGTTGCTTTGTGTTAATCCATCCTTAAAGGTCACGGAAACATCTGCGATTGGAATCATGGATGTATTAAATTGAATGATCGAAGGTTTTTGAACATTCTCAGGTAATGTTACCGTCGCAAGAGCTTCTTGCACTTCCTGTTTGGCATCTTTCATATTCGTTTTTGATTCAAAAATTATATCAACTTTTGAAAATCCATCTCCTGTTGTGGAGAAAAAATCTTTCTTTCCTTTGACAGATCCCACTGCCGTTTCGATTGGCGTTGTGACCTGTTCTTCCATCGAATGAGAATCGACGCCTTGCCCCATTGCGACAATCGTTACTTGTGGTTGATCAGCTGGCGGCAAAAACTCCATTGGTAATTTGAAATAGCTAACAAGCCCTAGTAGTAAGACAAGGGTTGTAACTAAAATAATGGCCGCTTTATTCTTGAAGGACCATTTAGTAAACAAAGACAAATTAAAAATCTCCTTTCTCATGCTCTTGCATTTTTCACTTATCTCAAACTCAAAATAAGGAGTTCTTTCTTTTTTTGTATTTTTCCTCCTGCAGATAATTGTAAGTCTTTGGAGTTTTAAGAATAATAGACCAGAGGAGGTGGTGGTTCTACGTCTTAAGACTGATTTTTAATCCTTTCATTAATCATTTTATAAAATCGGCTAAATTTGTTAATTCTTAAATTTTCATTTTCATTACTGTAATAGTTAAATATGTACTTTCTATTTACGAATTATTGAATCTGTAATCGGTACTTTAGATGATGAAAAATCCAATTTGTTTAGCCTTTTTCCTCCTGCATGTAATTGTAAGTCTGCATTTTAAGGATAATAGACCAGAGGGGAGGGTGGTACTTTGAAGCTGCTTTAAAAGGTAGTAAGCTCTTTATTCTAAGGAGTTCATTAGCCAACTTCTCCCAATAAAATGAGAGATTTCTCGTTTGAATTGTAAGTAACAACCCAAACATTTAAGAAACGAGGAATCTCTCATGAAAAATACTATCACATTGCTACAGCTAAAAAATCGCGCTTTGCTTATTAGATTGGCACTGCAACAAACGCATGGGGAAATCCACGTATTTCATAGGATAATCATATTTCTTTTCTACTAAAATACCAAAACCCACTACCCAAAAATAGCATGAGGCTTCCGAAAACCACGACGAATTGTGCAGCTGAACCACTAAAGGCGCCAAAACTTTCGACTGAATTCGGCGTCATCAATAGGAATGGTTGTAACCATGGATAAAAAGGGCTGAATTTCTCTGAGTTGATAATTAGTATATTTGGTATTGTGAAAATCACATTAACTGCAAAGGGCGCTGCAAAGCTTGACCACGCCACGGATACAAACATTTGTAAGGAAATTAATGGCAAGCATGCGATCCATCCTCCCAAAACACTTGTCGTGATAACGCTCCAAGGAATGTCAGTCGGATATCCATTCACATATCCAACTATGAAAAGTCCAGTAATAAATAAAAGTTGCGTCAATGCAATGAGAAGACTCACGATTATGATTTTCATGAAATACACATTACATCTAGAAACGGGTAATGACAATAGTTGCTTCCAGCCTCCTCCGACATGTTCGTATCGACAAATAAAGCCTGAAAAAACACCCGTTAATAACGGTAGAAATAGAACAGCATGACTAATTGTCATAATACCAAGTGCTGAGATCCATTGTTCTCGTTCTAGATCAGGAAATTTATTTAATTCGCTCAAACCAAGTAACAACGATAAAATCGGACTTACAAAGATGAGCAACCAAATCGATGATTTACGCAATTTCAGAAATTCGGAATGAAATAATTTCCCCATTTATTTCACATCCTTTCTATTAAAATCTATAACACTTATGAAAAAAAGAAGGAGTCCTGTTACGAGACCAACCAATACCGAATAAATGGGTTTTCCCCAATCATTTATTAATAACGGCCATTTCCATGGAACCCAGTCAGGGAAATTTGTTGAATACAATGATAAAATGGCCCCAACAATTCCAATTGTTAATGGAACCGCCTGATTTTTCATTGTAATTGCAAGCCAAATTTGCAAAGCTACAAGAGGCATGGAAGCTAGAAAAGGAAAGAAACACATTTTGATTAAATAAAGTAAAGGAATATTAATTCCGAACTTTAATAGAAGACCAAGGACAATCGTACCTACTGCCAGTAGCAAACATGATACAAAAAGTAATAGAACCGTTAACAGTATTTTTCCTGTAAATACCTTTTTTTTAGAAATAGGTAGTGCTAAAAGTTGCTTCCAAGCATTTGTTTGGTGCTCAATATTTGCGATCATCGAAGTAATTATTGTTACACCCATGAGGAGTGTAGGAATGGACAACATGGAAACCGCACCAATTAGCCCACCCCATAAATCGTCCTTGTGAACTTTGGTGAGCCAGTCATAGCGCAGTCCGAAATTGAAGGCTTGTAAACCAATGACCCCGAAAGGACCTAAAAATATAAGAAATAGAATCATTTTCCTCCTAATCTTTAGAAATTCAGAGGCCATTATCCGCGTAATCACAAACCACCCTCCAGACCAATCAAATCTAGAAAAATTTCTTCCAATGACTTTTTTTCTTCTTCTGCTCGATAAATGGAAAAGTCGTTTTGAACGAGTAATTTTATAATTTTAGCAATTTGATCATCAGAATCATTATTAATAAAGAGATTTTTTTGCATAAGTTCTGTCGTATACCCATGAGACAACAACGTTTTCCAAGCCGATTCCGCCCGATTGACCGTTAACTTTATCTTGCTCTTAGATCGTTCTCTTAGTTTCGAGAGTGAATCTTGAAAAATCATTTGACCTTGCGAGATAATTCCTACCTGTGTCGCCATCTGGTCAATCTCCGAAAGTAAGTGGCTTGAGATAATAATTGTTATTCCATGCTCCTTTGGCATGCTTTTAATAAGCTCACGAATTTCAATAATTCCAGATGGATCCAGACCGTTCGTTGGCTCATCTAAAATGAGTAACTCTGGATTGCCAAGTAAGGCAGTTGCAATTCCAAGTCGTTGTTTCATCCCTAAAGAAAATCCTCTTACAGGTCGTTTTGCTTCTTTCGTAAGCCGGACAATTGAAAGAACCTCATCAATTTTGGATTTAGGAGCATCCAATAAAATACGTACCGCTTCTAAATTTTCATAAGCATTTAAATGTCCATAATAAGAAGGATACTCAACAAGAGAACCAACCTTTTTTAAAATGGAGTACTTTTCTTGCTGTATATCCTTACCGAAAATATGAATCGACCCTTTCGTTGGTCGAGCAAGTCCCAAAAGCATTCGTATCGTTGTTGTTTTTCCAGCTCCATTTGGCCCTAGAAAGCCATAGATTTCTCCCTGCCTCACTTTTAAATCCACATTATCAACGACATTTTTTTTACCAAATGTTTTCGTTAACTTATTCGTTTCAATAATCACATTACTCATTTTCCTCACCTCACTTTCTATCCTATCGTCCGAAGGTTAAAACGACGAGGTGATAAAGTTTAAATTTTGTTTAAAAATAAAAAAGAGATAGGCATGATATTGCCTATCTCATCTTAATTATTTTTGTATTCTTATCGTTGTACCGTGTGCACCCGATTCAATAGTCCAGTCAAGCTGCATTTCCTTTATCATGAGGGAGACGATAGAGAGACCAATGCCCACACCACTTTGGGTCGACTTTCCCCTCATACCAGGACCATGATCTTCAATCACAACCGCTTCATTTTCGACTCGTACTGACACAAAACGACCGCTTTTCGCGTGCCGATAAACATTTTGAAAGAGGTTATCCAGTACGCGGTGAATCCACTGAGGATCGACTTCCCACATCAATCGCTTCTCGGAAATATCCACCTTGATATTAAACTGTAGGTCCTCAAATACAGGATACCATGCCGCAAATGAAGTTCGAATAAGTCTAACAATATCCACTTTCTTAGGATTGAATGGATACTTTCCGGTCGTTAACAGGGTATAGGAAAGCAAATTTTCGATCAGTTCTCCCATATAATTTACTTTTTCATCGATGAAGTCCACAGACTCCTGTCCCTTAGTACTGAGTGGTTCTGTCTTCAAGCGGAAGGCGTGCCCACGTACCGTTGTTAACGGGGTTCGTAAATCATGAGACATGCTGGCGATAAGCTCTTTTCTTAGTTCTTCTTCCTTTTTTTCACGCTGTCTCCCAGTTTCTAGTTCTTGAACCATCTGGTTGAATGACTGTTCAAGTCGTCCAATTTCATCTTGCTTATAAACCTTGATGGTTAAAGGAATACCGTTTTCTTCCGGTGTTGCCATTATGTCTTGTAAAGAAATGAGCCTTTTTCGTATCCGGTAAAAAAAGAGGGTAGATATTAAAATAAAAAAGGCGAAGATTGATAGAAGGGCAATCGGAAAAATATAATTGTTTTGTGCTCTTAATTTATCACTTGGTTTAATCATATCTGAGCGAGGAATTTGTAACACTATAAATCCATTTTGTTTTTCATTCCCAATAAAAGCGACAACTGTAAATGGATCGATTGTATGGCCTTGATTTTTTTTCATAAAATCAACCGCATCAGACGCTGTCCATGTATCAGGAATGGCTAATGATTCTGGAATCTTTCCTCTAGTTAGTCCCGTTCCATCTACCCTATACATGGATGCCTCTTGATAAACGTTTTTCATTTCCAATAGCTTTTGATGGATTTGAGCTTCGGAAGCACCCGTTAATCCTTTGGCCGTTTCATGCCACATCTCTTCTAAATCCGTTCCGTTATAATACCGCCCCGTAGAATCGGCTTGTTCAACACTTTTGTATAAAAAAAATGATAAAAGAGGGATGGAAATAGGGAGTATCATTGTCGCGACAAGAATGATCAACAAATACTGAGCTAATAAAGAATTACGCAGCTTCTTCATTGCTTTACCCGGTAACCGATTCCACGAATTGTTTCGATGATTTTCGGCGTACTCGGAAGTTGTTCAATCTTTTCCCTTAAGTAGCGGATATGGACCATCAATGTTTTATCGCCTTCCAAATAAGGTTCGCCCCATACAGCCTCAAATAACTGTTCTTTTGTTAATATCTGATTCGGATGTTGTAGCAAGTACATAAAGATCTGATGTTGTTTGGACGTCAATATGATTTCCTCACCATCGTTCTTTAAAATCCGGTTTTCTGTCATGATAACCTTTAAATGGCTAAGTTGAATTTCCTCAGGAAAAGCCTGTTGGTTCCTTCTAAATAACACTTCAATTCTCGCTGAAAGTTCGTCAGGATGAAATGGCTTCGTTACATAATCATCTGCAAACTGTAGGCCTTGTAGCTTATCTTCGACTGCTGTCCTAGCTGACAACATCAAAATCGGAATATCGGGATGACAGTTTTTCAGTCGCTGTCCCACTGTAAAACCATCAAGCCCTGGAAGCATCACGTCTAATATGACCAAGTCTGTATCGCTAAGTGCCTCTATTGCACTTTCTCCCGAAGTAATCCAACGCACCATATAACCGCGGTGTTCCAAATCTTCTTTGACAATGTTGCCAATCTATAAATCATCTTCGATATATAATATACTCTTCACAAATAGTCCCACCTTCATTATTTGAGTAAGCCCCAAAATCACCATAAAGAAACTCTTTTTTCTTCTAAACATAATTTTATTACACACCAAATTATGCATTTGCTTTTACATATACTCATTTCGCTAGTCACTTTCATCGTTTACTATAATTGTTTTAACCTTTAGGATATTAGCACTCTCTATTAAGTTGTTAAATTTAATCTAGTATCCCTCATTCTTCCTGTCAAATATAGTGTAGCCTATTCACTTTTTACAAAGCAAGAATTGATTTGAAATGGAGTCCCTTAGTGCAAATTACTAAAGCCCCAAAATCAATGATATAAATTGCTGGATTGAAAATAGAAAGTTGTACTCAAGAAAATGGAAATAACTTAAAAATTAACGAATTTAGCCGATTTTATATAATGATTACCTAAATAATTTATGAAAGTGACGAATGAAAAAATCTATTGGGATTGATGAAACGTTAGGTATACCATTTCGCTTGAAATAGGATGTTAAAGACTAAAAATAGCCGAGATTTACATTGTTCGCAGGTGGTAGGTATTGAATGGAAAATTCTATATTTCTTCCAATATTATTCCGCATCCAGTTGGTTTTGTCGTGACTTTAATGCAAGGGATATCTAGAAAACCAACTTCTTAATGTATAAATACTTTAAAAGAAAATTGCAGGAGGGGTTTATATGCAAGTGGATTTAAAAGGCAAGATTGTCGTTGTAACAGGTGGTAGTAAAGGGATTGGTAAGGGGATTGCTAGTGTCTTTGCAATGCAAGGTGCACATGTTGTTGTTGCTGGCAGATCATTAGATGCAGCAAATAAAACAGCAGAGGAACTAAAGGATAAAGGTTATACTTCTTCAGCTATTTCAGTGGATGTAGAAAAATACGAATCTGTTGAAAAAATGGCAAGCGAAGTTGCTGAGCAATTTGGTGCAATCGATATTCTTTGCTCGAATGCAGGAATCTTCCCTTCAGTAAAATTAGAAGATATGACGACAGACAATTGGGATCAAGTACTTAATATTAATACCCGTGGTACAATGTTTGCTGTAAAAGCATGTTTACCATACTTAAAGCAATCACAAAATGCCCGTATTGTGATTACCTCATCTATTACAGGACCAATTACGGGCTATGCAGGATGGACACATTATGCAGCAAGTAAAGCAGCTCAACTAGGTTTTATGCGCTCAGCGGCATTAGAGCTAGCACCTTATAATATTACCATTAACGCAGTTATGCCTGGCAATATCGAAACGGAAAGTTTAGAAGGACTAGGTGACGAATATCTTAAAAAAATGGCACAAACTATTCCATTTGGTCGTTTAGGAAAAGTAGAAGATATCGCATACGCAGCACTGTTTTTGAGTAGTAAGGAAGCTGGCTATATTACAGGTCAAACGATCGTAATTGATGGTGGTCAAACATTACCGGAAGATTCAGATGCATTTTAGCACTTCAAAATCTAGCGGGGTTCAAGGTAAGGCTCTCTTAAAAATTGAACAATTTGAAATGACAGTTAACTAAGCTGAAACCTGTGTAAATAATTAACACAGGTTTTTTTCGTTGTAATCAATGTAAGGTACCTTTAATGAAGTGAAGTAATTGACGTTTAACCATTACATAAAACCCTGTCCAAACAAAGCATAAATGGACAGGATTTACCAAATTATGATTGTTATTATTTAATT
>NZ_JAEOAH010000061.1 GCF_016612995.1 Viridibacillus soli | reverse complement strand
AACAAGTTCTCGATAGTAGGGTTTCAAGACACGAGTAATGTGTATTGGAAGCCGTCTAGAGTCTAGTGATGATGGCAAAGAGGTCACACCCGTTCCCATGCCGAACACGGAAGTTAAGCTCTTTAGCGCCGATGGTAGTTGGGGGTTTCCCCCTGTGAGAGTAGGACGTTGCTAGGCACATTTAAGTACAACTGATTTTATCAGTTGTACTTTTTTTGTTATCAAAATTACAATTTTGTTCGTGGATTCCTTTGTTATAATGTCGTAGTGAATACTGTGAGCTACGACATTATACGTGAAAATGGCCATAAAAAGCCTGAAATCCGTTGCTAAAGACTTCAGTAACTATAATACATCCATTATAGTTTATGCTGAAATACCCTATAAAATTCGTATTTCTTGTAGAAATATTAAATAAGGCATATGGTTGAAAGTAATAGATTTAAAAGGAAATGGTTAGAATTTATTCTAACAAGGAGGCGTAGTAAGATGACAGTTGTTTATGATTTTACAGTTAAAAAAACAAATGGAGAACAGCAGGAACTTAGTGAGTTCGCAGGAAAGTCATTGGTTATTGTTAATACAGCAAGCAAATGTGGGTTCACCCCGCAATTTAAAGAATTACAAGCTTTATATGGAAAATATAAAGAGCAAGGATTTGAGATTTTAGGATTTCCATGCGACCAATTTAATAATCAAGAGTTTGATAATATTAATGAAACAATGCAATTTTGCCAAATGAATTATGGGGTAAGTTTCCCCCTGTTTGCTAAGATTGATGTGAAGGGTGAAAGTGCCGATCCTTTATTTAAACATTTAGTTTCCGAGAAGAAAGGTTTGCTAACGGAGGGAATCAAATGGAACTTTACTAAATTCTTAATCGATAAGAATGGTAAGGTAGTAGCGCGTTATGCACCACAAACTTCGCCTGAAAAAATCGAAAATGACTTAAAATTAGTGCTGCAGTGAAAAATTCTAAATAATCTTATTTATTGCAGAGTCCTTGACAAGTGAATAGGCACGTTGTTAATCTTACAATTAATATTCTTTTACAAAACAGGAGGAGTTACCGAAATGTGGGAAACGAAATTTGCCAAAGAAGGTTTAACATTTGATGATGTATTGCTTGTACCAGCACATTCTGAAGTATTACCGAAAGATGTAAGTTTATCAGTTAATTTAACACCAAAAATTAAGTTGAATATCCCAATTATTAGTGCTGGAATGGATACAGTAACAGAAGCACCAATGGCAATTTCTATGGCTCGTCAAGGTGGTATTGGTATCATCCACAAAAATATGAGCATTGAAGAGCAAGCGGATCAGGTAGAGAAAGTAAAACGCTCTGAAAATGGAGTTATTACAAATCCGTTTTTCCTAACACCATCTCATCAAGTATTTGATGCAGAACATTTAATGGGTAAATACCGTATTTCCGGTGTTCCAATTGTAAATAACGATAAAGACCTTAAATTAGTAGGGATTATTACAAACCGTGATTTACGCTTTGTACAAGACTACTCTCAAAAAATTGATGAAGTTATGACTAAAGAAGATCTAGTTACAGCTCCTGTCGGAACAACTTTAGACGATGCAGAAAGAATACTTCAACAGTTTAAAATTGAGAAATTACCAATCGTTGATAATGAAGGCGTCTTAAAAGGCTTAATCACGATTAAAGATATAGAAAAAGTTATGGAATTCCCGAACGCTGCTAAAGACCATTTAGGTCGTTTACTTGTAGGCGCTGCAGTTGGTGTTACAAAAGATTCTATGGTTCGTGTACAAAAATTAGTGGATGCACAAGTGGATGTAATTGTAATCGATACAGCACATGGTCATTCACAAGGTGTTTTAGAAGTAGTAAGAGATATTCGTGCAGCATTCCCAGATTTAGATATTATCGCTGGTAACGTTGCAACAGCTGAAGCTACTAAAGCTCTTTATGAAGCTGGTGCTGACGTAGTTAAAGTAGGTATCGGACCTGGTTCTATTTGTACAACACGTGTCGTAGCAGGTGTTGGTGTACCTCAAATTACAGCAATTTACGATTGCGCAGCAGAAGCTCGTAAACAGGGTAAAACAATTATCGCTGATGGTGGAATTAAATACTCTGGCGATATTATTAAAGCTTTAGCAGCTGGTGGACATGTAGTAATGCTAGGTAGCTTACTTGCAGGTACATCTGAATCTCCAGGAGAAACTGAAATCTTCCAAGGACGACGTTTTAAAGTATATCGTGGTATGGGTTCAGTAGGAGCTATGGAAAAAGGTTCAAAAGATCGTTACTTCCAAGAAGATGCGAAAAAACTTGTGCCAGAAGGTATTGAAGGACGTCTTCCTTACAAAGGACCTCTAGCAGATACAATCCACCAATTAGTTGGAGGTATTCGCTCAGGCATGGGATATTGCGGTACGAAAGATCTTCGTGATTTACGTGAAAATGCACAGTTTGTTCGTATGACTGGCGCTGGTTTACGTGAAAGTCATCCACATGATGTTCAAATTACGAAAGAATCACCAAACTACTCAATCTCATAATTTCGAAACTTTCCCATCCTTTCTACGTCAAACTAGATGTAGAAAGGGTGTTTTTTTATACACCGTAGTTGCTAGCGCTGAATCTATGTTAAAATGAGCGGAGTAAGAGGAGTAATATGAACACATATGGAGGTATTATGGTGAAAACATCAAGAAAAAACACATGGTTACGTATAATCATGGTTTCTGCTTTGCTGTTAAGTATGTTTGTAACAATACCTAAAGCAGCGAATGCAGAAGACGAGCTTAGTTTGCGTGTAAAAGGCGCCATTTTAATCGATGCAGACTCTGGTAAAATTTTATACCAAAAGAATGCGGACAAATCTTTAGGGATTGCAAGTATGTCGAAAATGATGACAGAGTATTTATTACTAGATGCAATTAATGAAGGAAAAATTACTTGGGATCAAAAATATAAAGTAACAGAATATGCATATAAAATTTCCCAAAATCGTGCACTTAGTAACGTACCTCTACGTGCTGACGGTGAATATTCAATTCGTGAATTGTATGAAGCAATGGCAATTTATTCAGCAAATGCTGCCACTATTGCAATTGCTGAAACAATTGCTGGATCAGAAACCGAATTCGTGAATCTGATGAACAAAAAAGCAAAAAAGATGGGCTTGAAAGGTTATACTTTCGTTAACTCAACAGGCTTGAACAATGCAGAACTTGACGGCATGGAGCCAGCAGGTACGGGTAAAACTGCTGAAAACAAAATGCCTGCAAAATCTGTTGCAAAATTAGCTTATCATTTATTGAAAGATCATCCTGTTGTATTGAAAACTTCGAGTATTACCAAAAAAACATTCCGTGAAGGCACAGATGATGCAATTGATATGTCTAACTGGAATTTCATGCTACCAGGTCTTGTATTTGAATATGAAGGTGTAGATGGATTAAAAACTGGTACAACTGAGTATGCCGGTTACTGTTTCACAGGTACTGCAACACGTAATGGAACCCGTTTAATCGCTGTTGTCTTGGATGCCGTAGATGCAAAAGGTGAAAGCACATATAAAGCCCGTTTTGATGCGACACGCTCACTTTTCGATTATGGTTTCAATCAATTCACTACAGAAGAAATTGTGCCAGCCAACCATTCATTTAAAGGGCAAAAAACTATACCTGTAATTGATGGTAAAGAAGATAAAGTGAAAGTCGCTACAAAAGAAGCTATCTCAATTATGGTGAAAACGACAGACAAGGATTTGTACAAGCCGAAATTAGTTCTAGATAAAAAAGAATTAAATGCGGCCGTGGAAAAAGGTACCGTTGTTGGCCATGTTGAAATTGATAAATCAAAAGGTAAAGATTATGGATTTATCGATGGAGAAGCAAGCAATGCAGAAGTTGTTACTACAGAAGCTGTAAAAAAAGCTAGCTGGATTTCATTAGCTTTCAAAGGAATTGGTAACTTCTTCTCAGATTTATGGAATAAAATATTCTAATATAGAAAAAAGGCAATCGCAATGATTGCCTTTTTTTATGCCTAAATTTCCCACGCTCTCATTAATTGTTGTACAGAACGCTCAATTTCCTCATCCTTAATTCCCCCAAAGCCAACCAAAAATTGCGTTGGTTCCTTAAGTGTATTAGAGCCCATCATATATTCTTGAATAGGTACAATTCGAATACTACTTTGTTGCGCCAACTGTTTCAGTTCAACTGCATTCTTGGCATGAGAAATGGTTAATACAATATGCATTCCAGCTTGTTCACCAGAAATTTTAACAGTCGGTGAAAACGGCTCTAGGGCCGTTGTAAGCCTCTCTAATTTTTTGCGGTAGATTTTACGCATTCGATTTAAATGTTTCGCAAAATGGCCGTCTCGCATGAATTGCGCGAGAATATGCTGCTCAAAGCGTGGTACTGTCGATGTATAGTAATTAAACGCCTGGTTATATACTTCTAAAAGTTTTGGAGGTAGTACAAAATAGGCAATTCGCAGTGAAGGCATGAGTGATTTTGAAAAGGTACTAATGTAAATGACGCTGTCACTTTTATCCATTCCTTGAAGTGCTGCAATTGGTTTCCCGATATAACGAAATTCACTATCATAGTCATCTTCAATAATATAGCGATTATCCTTTTGAGAAGCCCAGTTTAAAAGCTGTGCTCTGCGTGAGGCAGATAGTACTGCACCAGTCGGGAATTGATGCGAAGGTGTGACATAGACAACGTTGGCCTTAGAGTGCTCCAAATCGTTGACCAATAGACCTTCATCATCTACTTGGATAGGTATCGCAGGACGATCTGTTTGTTTAAAAATATGATGGGTTAATGGATAACCCGGGTTTTCAATTCCAAAGCGTGAGGAGGCTCCGAGCAGGCGGATAATCATTGGCATAAGTTGTTCTGTGCCAGAACCGATGACGATTTGATTTGGTGCACATATAACACCTCTTGATTGATATAAATACGTTGCAATTTCTTCCCGTAATTCCTGCTCACCTTGTGGCGAACCAATGAGTAGGAGCTCTTTTGATTGCTCATCAATGGCTTCTTTCGCATATTTCCTCCAAAGATGGAATGGGAATGATTCCGTATCAATTTGTCCTGGATTAAAGTCGATTGCAAATGCTTCGCGCGGTGTGGGATCAGGTATAACGGGATGCTGTATATCTTTTTCTACATATGCTAATTCTTCAACAGCTTCTACGAAATAGCCAACGCGTGGTTTTGATGCAATAAAGCCTTCCGCGAGTAATTGTGCATAGGCAAGTTCAATTGTTGTTTGACTAATATTTAAAAATTCTGCTAATTTTCTTTTTGAAGGGAGCTTGGATTCAGTTGGAATTGTACCTTCAGTAATTCCGTTCTTAATGCCTTCATAGAGCTGTTCATACATAGGTTTATTTGATTTTTTCTCTAACTGAAACATGAGCATATCCATCGTAACACCTCTTCTGACCACATAATTAAAGTTAAAACTGAATCTTTTTATATGGTCAATTTTCATTATACTAACATCATACAAGAAAATGGAGGCGAAGGAAATGACAAATCAAACAGGTACAGATCGAGTAAAACGTGGAATGGCAGAAATGCAAAAGGGCGGCGTTATTATGGATGTAATTAACGCAGAGCAAGCAAGAATTGCGGAGGAAGCGGGCGCAGTAGCAGTTATGGCGTTAGAGCGTGTACCATCTGATATTCGTGCAGCTGGTGGTGTAGCGCGTATGGCAGATCCTCGCATTGTAGAAGAAGTAATGGCTGCAGTATCGATTCCAGTAATGGCAAAGGCACGTATTGGTCATATTGTGGAAGCGCGCGTGTTAGAAGCAATGGGCGTAGATTACATAGATGAAAGTGAAGTTCTAACACCTGCAGATGAAGAATATCATTTGTTAAAGAGTAATTATAAAGTGCCTTTCGTTTGTGGCTGTCGTGATTTAGGAGAAGCAGCACGTCGCATTGGTGAAGGTGCTGCTATGCTTCGTACAAAGGGAGAACCAGGAACGGGTAATATAGTTGAAGCTGTTCGTCATATGCGCCAAGTAAATGCACAGGTGCGAAAAGTTACGAATATGACACCGGACGAGCTGATGACAGAAGCAAAAATTTTAGGAGCACCTTATGAATTATTACTTGAAATTAATCGTTTAGGTCGACTACCAGTTGTGAATTTTGCTGCAGGTGGTGTAGCTACTCCTGCTGACGCAGCACTAATGATGGAACTTGGAGCAGATGGTGTCTTTGTTGGCTCAGGTATCTTCAAATCTGAAAACCCAGCGAAGTTTGCGAAAGCCATTGTAGAGGCAACTACGCATTATCAAGATTATAAATTGATCGCTGAAATCTCAAAGGAACTGGGTATTCCGATGAAAGGTATCGAAATTTCCCGCTTAAATCCACAAGATCGTATGCAGGATAGAGGATGGTAATATGGTGAAAATCGGTGTTTTAGCATTACAAGGTGCTATACGTGAGCATGTGGGGGCTATTGAAGCCGTTGGGGCAGATGCCATCATTGTAAAGCGTGTGGAACAGTTAGAGGAGCTTGATGGCCTAGTACTACCAGGTGGCGAGAGTACGACGATGCGGAGGCTTATTGATCGCTATGGCATGATGGAAGCACTTCGCGAATTTGCTGCAGTGGGTAAGCCAATGTTCGGTACTTGTGCGGGATTGATATTATTGGCGCGTGAGGTTATTGATCAAGCAACTCCACATATTGGTGTGATGAATGTTGTTGTAGAGCGCAATTCGTTTGGCAGGCAGGTCGATAGTTTTGAAATGGCCCTTTCCTTGAAAAATATCGGTGAAAACTTCCCTGCCGTATTCATCCGTGCACCTCATATCGTAGCAGCTGGTCCGAATGTAGAAGTACTTGCAGAACATGAAGGACGTATTGTTTTAGCGAGAGAAGGTCCGTTTTTAGGTTGTTCATTTCATCCGGAATTGACCGATGATACGCGTATCATGGCGTACTTTGTGAAAATGGTTCGGCAGAGTGTTTTGACCACACTTGCAAAACCGTGAAATCTATTGTAAAGTATGGTTAAATTTCAAATTAAACACGATGATAGGAAGTAGTAGCAAGTAAGTTTTTTCAAAGAGAGTCGGCGGGTGGTGCAAGTCGATAAAAAACCTTGTGAATCCGTCCTGGAGTTGCTCAGCTGAATCGTTAGTAGGCTGCAGCCGGCCAACAAGCCGTTATGAAACAAGTGGATTGTACTTTTAGTGCAATCAATTAGGGTGGCAACGCGGGTAGCTCTCGTCCCTTTCCTGGGGATGAGGGCTTTTTTGCTGTTTATTTTTAAAGTAACCTAGACCTAAAGCATTGTTTCGTAAGATGGTACTCATACTTTTTTATTATCGAATTTACAAAACTGGAGGAATGGACAGATGTTAGATATTAAACGAATCCGTGATAATTATACGGAAATTAAAGAAAAATTATCTCACCGTAATGAAGATTTAGGAACCTTTGATCAATTTGAAACACTTGATCAACAACGTCGTGATTTAATCGCAAAAACAGAAGTATTAAAAGCTGAGCGTAATCAAGTTTCTGAACAAATTGCTCAAAAGAAACGTAATAAAGAAAATGCAGACGCTGAAATTGCGCATATGCGCAAAGTTGGTGATGACATTAAAGTAATGGATACAGATCTTCGTGATGTGGAAGATAAATTCCGCGATATGATGATGCGTTTACCAAATATTCCACATGAAAGTGTACCAGTTGGAGACACGGAAGATGATAATGTGGAAGTAGCTAAATGGGGCGATATCCCTGCATTTGATTTTGAAGTTAAAGCTCACTGGGATCTAGGTACAGATTTGAATATCATTGATTTTGAACGTGCTGCAAAAACAACAGGTAGCCGCTTCGTATTTTATCGTGGTTTGGGTGCTCGCCTTGAACGTGCTTTAATGAGCTTCATGATGGACTTACATTCTGAAGAACACGGTTATGAAGAGATGCTACCACCTGTAATCGTTAACCGTGATAGCTTAACAGGTACGGGGCAACTGCCAAAATTTGAAGAAGACGTCTTCAAATTAGCGGATACAGATTACTTCTTAATCCCTACAGCAGAAGTACCTGTAACAAATTTCTTCCGTGATGAAATTTTAGATGATGAAATTTTGCCAAAAGGTTTTTCAGCTTATAGCGCTTCTTTCCGTTCTGAAGCAGGGTCTGCAGGTCGCGATACGCGTGGTTTAATCCGTCAGCATCAATTTAACAAAGTGGAGCTTGTGCGTTTTGTGAAACCAGAAGATTCTTATGATGAATTAGAAAAACTAACGGGCCATGCTGAAAAAGTTCTCCAACTTTTAGGTTTACCATACCGTAAGTTAAAAATGTGTACATCAGATTTAGGCTTTACTGCTGCGAAAAAATACGATTTAGAAGTATGGATTCCGGCGCAAGGCACGTATCGAGAAATCTCTTCTTGTTCAAATTTTGAAGATTTCCAAACTCGTCGCGCGAATATCCGTTTCCGTCGTGAAGCAGGAGCAAAACCTGAATACGTACACACATTAAATGGTAGCGGTCTTGCAATTGGCCGTACTGTTGCAGCGCTTCTTGAAAATTACCAACAAGCGGATGGTTCTGTTGTAATTCCTGAAGTTTTACGTCCATATATGGGTGGTAAAGAAGTAATTCAAGCTCCAACTAAATAAGCTATAAACAAAAAGGCTATTGTGATGGAATTTTTCCATACATTAGCCTTTTTCTGTTTTAGTAAAAATACCTTCAGCCTCACAGCGGATTTTATGAAATTGTTGGATAGTAGGGTGAACTCTTGTCATATCTAATTTCTGTAATCTACGTTTTCCTAATCGGCGATCAAACATAGCTAGAGCTTGAGTGAGTATATTTCCTGATTGCATTGCTTCCTCAATCGATATCTGCCCGTATTGCATAAGAGCTTTATAGAAGTAGTCGCTTTCAAATTTCCCTTGCGCCATTAAAGCTGCTTCGGCTAAATCGTTGGCATCGATTAATGTCTGTCTTTCAGGGGATTCGAACATTACATTGAAGTCTCTATTATAGGGTATCGATTTGTGCATACGTTCTTCTTTGATTTGCTCGTACAGAATATTTCTTGGAACGATAAAGCTTAAATCATCAGCATTTAACATTTCCTGTTTATCTAGAGTGAGCCACACCCTTGCTGGTCCGTCATGTGCTTTACGGTAAACATTTGCATATAGTTTTACACGTCCTTGTAATTTTTCGCACAAAAAGCTTTCATACTGCTTTTTAATTTTGCTAAACTGCATAGGTGACCCCCCTGGAGTTTAGCTGTGAATACCTTCTGCACCACAGCGGATTTCATAAAACCTCTTTTCTAATGAGTGTTGTGGAACATTCATATCTTTCAATTTACGTTTGCCTACACGACGATCAAGCAGAGCGTATGAACGGATGAGCGGATTTTCAGATGTGAGGGCGTCTGCAATAGATAGATTTGGGTATTGCGCCAAAGCTCTATATAAATGCCAGCTTGCAATTATACCTTGTTCTTTCAATTGCGCTTCCGCTAATTCTTCCGCGGAAAGTCGCTCGAGTTTGAGTTCTTTCTCAAGTTGCTCAGCAAGATTGAAATGTTCATTAATATATGATAAATCAGCTGCACTAAAAATTTGTTCCGTATCTAGTGTCAGCGAAACACGTGAACGTTCATCATGTGAATGGCGATATGCTGCTGCACGAAGTTCAATGCGCCCTTGTAATGGTTCACATAAAAAACTTTCGACAGCTGATTTTAATTTGGTGAATGGGATTGCTTTACGACCAGTTGTTGCCCGTGTAGCTTTTTTCTCTTTACGTAAATTGCCGAAGAAATCGCTTAATAACTGGCCACATTCTGCAGCTAGAATGCCCTCTGTCACTTCACATTCATGATTAAATCGTGAGTCATTGAGTAGGTGATATAGGGAATCTACACAGCCGGCTTTACTATCTCTGGCTCCGTAAACGACGCGAGGCACTCTTGATTGTAAAATAGCACCTGCACACATGGGGCAGGGTTCTAAAGTGACATAAAGTATTGTTTCTTCTAAACGCCAGCTGCCAATTTTATTACAAGCCTGTTGAATAGCCATTAGTTCTGCATGAGTCACTGCATTTTGAGATGTTTCACGTAAATTATGGGCACTGCCAATTACTTCATTCTTGTAGACAATGATAGCGCCAATTGGTACTTCGCCTAATGCAGCAGCTTTTTTTGCCTCTTCAATGGCTAGCTGCATAAAGTGTAAATCTTTTTCTAAAACGTCCATAGATTCATCGCTCCTTGCCAAATAGTGTAGCACGGTTTGAACCCAATTCGCATATATTACTGGAGAAATGATGCTAGAGGAGGTTGCATTTGATTTATGTAGTGAAGCAGGGTGATAGCGTATATGATATCGCCAGGACGCATCATACGACCGCTGCGACAATTGTAGCGCTCAATGAGTTACCAGATCCAGATGTACTTGTTATTGGTCAAGCGCTCGTATTGCCTGAAACGCCAAACCCAAATCGTCCTACTATTGACACAAATGGTTACATTGAGTGGTATACAGAGGAGCTCCCTGAAAGTTTAATTGCCCAGGTGAGAAGACGTGCCCCACTATTAACGTATATGATGCCCTTTTCATATGAAGTGCGCCGTGATGGTACGTTAACACCGCTAGAATGGGGGAGCATTCCTGAAATTGCGAATGCCAGCCAATCAGCAACAGCCATTGTGTTAACAAATATA
The DNA here is from genome assembly GCF_016612995.1 of Viridibacillus soli. GTDB lineage: Bacteria > Bacillota > Bacilli > Bacillales_A > Planococcaceae > Viridibacillus > Viridibacillus soli. The sequence goes on along the minus strand of NZ_JAEOAH010000061.1, from coordinate 7,968 downwards.
GAGAATCACGGCTTTAGTGATACGTTGGCGCATGCCATTTTAACCGATATTACACTTCAAGATTTAATAATTGGCGCGGCATTACGTGAAGCTTCTGCCAAAGAGGCAAAAGATATTCACCTAGATTTCGAATACTTAAAAGCTGAAGATAGAGACCGTTATGTAGCCTTTTTGAATCGTTTTAGAGCAAGAGCTCATGCACAAGGGTTAACGATATCTGCCGCTGTACCACCAAAAACAAGCGCCAATCAGCCTGGTAAATGGTATGAGGGGCATGACTATAAAGGCATAGGAGAGGCAGTAGATTTCGTCATCATCATGACGTATGAGTGGGGGTATAGCGGAGGTCCACCAATGGCGGTATCACCTATTGGTCCAGTACGCCAAGTGTTGGAATACAGTGTAAGTGAAATCCCTGCCAACAAAGTTATGATGGGGCAAAATTTATATGGTTATGATTGGACACTGCCATATGCACCGGGTAATCCACCTGCACGAGGGTTAAGCCCACAACAGGCAATTGCCCTTGCTAAAAATCAAAATGCGGCTATTTCATACGATTCGGTCGCTGAAGCACCATTCTTTCATTATTGGCGAAACGGGGTAGAGCATGTTGTATGGTTTGAAGATGCGCGCTCTATTGAAGCGAAGTTTAATTTACTGAAAGAATTAAAATTAAAAGGCATTAGTTATTGGCATATGGGATTCGCCTTCCCACAAAATTGGGCACTTTTAAGAGAAATGTTCCACGTGAAAAAAAGGTAAATGTAAGGCCTTCAGTGAATACTGGAGGTTTTTCGTGTTCAGAGATAAATTATTGGATTCAGATTGTACACACTTTACCAGCGCTTGCCCAGTCTAAACGAGCCGCTTTAGCTTTTCTATATGTTTAGCTAAAGCGGCTAGGCTCTCGAGGTCACTTTCACCTTCTCGGACAAAAGCTGAAGTGATGCTTTTGATTCGAGCCCGCATGATGCTGGTCACGCAGTCGTCGCCACAGGACGTGGCGTTCCTAGACTGTGTTCCTTTATGCAGTGCTTTTCGAGTCTGGACGAGCCGCTTTAGCTTTTCGTATCACTATGATAAAATGATAAGCACTGATTAAAAAGACGATGAAGGGGGACTTCTGATGCCTGTTCCATTTATTACGGTTGAGGGGCCAATTGGCGTCGGAAAAACGTCACTTTCTAGAATAGTTGCTGAGACATTTCAGTTGCACTTATTAAAAGAAATCGTGGACGAAAATCCGTTTTTAAATAAATTTTATGAAGACATTGATGAATGGAGTTTCCAAACAGAAATGTTCTTCTTATGTAACCGCTATAAGCAATTAACAGATATTAAGAATCATATTCTATCGCATGAAGATGCAGTCGTTGCAGATTATCATATTTTTAAAAATTTAATCTTCGCTAAAAGAACATTAAAACTGACTGAATTTCATAAGTACGAAGAAATTCATCGTATTTTAACTGCGGACATGCCACGTCCAAACGTAGTTATTTATCTACATGCAAGCGTCGATACATTGATGCAGCGAATTGCGATGCGAGGTCGCGAATTCGAGAAAATGATTTCAAGAGAATATATGGAGCAGCTTGTTGCAGATTATCATATTTTTATCGAGCGTTTTGAAAAACAACATCCAGATATTCCAGTACTTCGCTTCAATGGTGATGAAATGGACTTTGTAAAAAATGTAGCAGATTTACAGAAAATCTTGAAAACTGTTGAGGAAACATTAGAAAAAGGGAGTTTCGAATCATGAATTTAAGAGAGAAATACGGCATTCCGGCTAATGCTGTTATTACAATCGCGGGAACAGTAGGTGTCGGCAAATCAACGATGACAAAAGCGTTAGCCAATGCACTAAATTTCCGCACATCGTTTGAAAAAGTAGATTCAAATCCATATTTGGACAAGTTCTATGATGATTTTGAAAAATGGAGCTTCCATTTACAAATTTATTTCCTAGCTGAACGCTTTAAAGAGCAAAAACGTATTTTTGAATATGGTGGTGGTTTTATTCAAGACCGTTCAATTTATGAGGATACTGGTATTTTTGCTAAAATGCATGAAGAAAAAGGAACGATGAGCAAGATCGATTATGAAACATACAAAAATTTATTCGATGCAATGGTCATGACACCATACTTCCCACATCCAGATTTATTAATCTACCTGGAGGGCCCAATTGATGACATTTTAGAGCGTATTGAAGAGCGTGGTCGTCCAATGGAGCAACAAACGCCAAAAGACTATTGGTATGAAATGAATGAACGCTATGAAAACTGGATTGATGGCTTTAACGCTTGTCCAGTATTACGCTTGGATATTAACGATTATGATTTAATGAAAAATCCAGATACGGTTGAAGTAATCGTGGAACGCATCAGTCATTTTATGGAGCAAACATCACATTTACGTCGTAAATAATTGCTAAAGAAGTTGTCACAAAAGTGGTAGCTTCTTTTTATATTAAGTCTATTGTACAGATAGACAAATACCACCTATACCAATAAGAAAAAGTACAACCGCTATAAATATAGATATATTAAAAAATAAATCATTCGTAACGATATTCGGTAGAGGAATCTCTGCTTTCTTTACTTCATAGTCTATATGCCCAATCATGTATTCCCGAAAATACTCAGCTCGTTTTATTGTCCATATTAAAATAGCAATTGCCACATAAGCGAAAAATAAAATTAATTGAATATATTCATATATAGTCGCTTTCTTTTATACTTTTACATAAGAGGAGGCGTTTTTTATGCGAGTTGCAATTTATTGTGGATCCAGGATGGGTGAAAACTCTATATATGCGGAAAAGGCTGTAAAGCTCGGTGGATTTTTGGCTAAACAAGGGATTGGCATTGTTTACGGAGGTTCCATTGTAGGCCTAATGGGTAAAGTGGCAGATGAAGCATTAGAGAATGGTGGAGAAGTAATTGGTGTTATGCCGACCTTTATGCAATGGGAAGAAGTCACACATAGTGGCTTATCGGATTTATTATTTGTAGAAACAATGCATGAGCGCAAGGCTAAAATGATTGAATTAGCAGATGCTTTTATCGCTTTACCGGGTGGAGCAGGCACGATGGATGAATTTTTCGATGTGCTAACACTTTCTCAAGTAGGACAGCATACTAAGCCAGTGTGCTTATATAATATCAATCACTATTACAATCATCTACAGGCACATTTACAGCACACCGTAGATGAAGGCTTCATGCATGAAAGTCAGCAGGGTAAAATCGGTGTCGTAAGTTCGCCTGAGGAGCTTTTACGTTTTATAAATAAATTGTCGAGATGAATAACACTTGAAAATAACCATTAAAGTTTTACATATTTATGATAGAAAAATGGAATGTATCATTAAACAACAGATATAAAAATTGTGCAATTAAATGATACTGTATAAAAGGAAAGACCCCGCTGCATTAAGTATCGCAGTGGGGTTTATCTAAAAAGGCAAATAAAAAAGCAAACGTCGATGTTTGCTTCAAAATTTTCTGACTATATGTATTTGAGAAAAAATTCGTTACGTTAGTAACGAATACAATCTCAATATTATGCGCGTGTGTTTTTAAAAATAAAATGGAGGAGGAAGAGGGATTCGAACCCCCGCGCGGTTTAACCCGCCTGATGGTTTTCAAGACCATTCCCTTCAGCCAGACTTGGGTATTCCTCCGAAAATTTATGGTGTCGTCTTTCTGACAAGTAATAATATATCACGTATTAAATCATCGGTCAACACTTTTTATAAAAAAAGAGAAAGATTATTACGGAGTATATTTTTATGTAAAAAGCTTCGTTATTAAGTATAGTATGCAGCCTATATACAGAAACTGAAAAACAGTCACAATAGCGAGGTAAACTGATGTAGATTCTGTCTTTTTATGATTATATATTTCGATTTAGGGGTTTTTTATTGATTTTTTTCGTTATTATTCGTATACTAATATATGCCGTGCTAGGTGGGAAGGTAGCGGTGTCCTATAACTCGCAATCCGCTCTAGCGAGACTGAAGTCCTTTTCTAAGGCTGTCCGTATGTTTGGTCTGCCTTTTGCACGTAGTGTTGACGATTGGGTCCTGCGCAATGCGTACCCGCGAACCATGTCAGGTCCGGAAGGAAGCAGCATTAAGCGGCTTAACTCATGTGCCGTAGGGTCGCCTAATCAGAGCTAACGACAAAAGTAACGCTTATGTACGGCTGTCGAAGGAAGGTGCACGGCATTTATCGTGCAAATTTCAAACTCATTCGTCGATTTCGGCGAATGAGTTTTTCTTTTATCTAAATTTATAGAAGGGCTTTAATCAGAGCTCTTATGGTATAATAAATTCATTCAATTAATAGGCAAAAAAGGAGAGGAAAACGTTGACGTATCAAGCTTTTTACCGTGTGTATCGCCCACAATCATTCAGGGAAATGTCAGGACAGTCGCATGTTAAACGGACGCTCCAAAATGCTCTCCTTGCCAATAAAACGACCCATGCTTATCTATTCTCTGGCCCTCGTGGTACAGGGAAAACGAGTACGGCGAAAGTTTTTGCAAAAGCATTAAACTGTGAACATGCACCGACTGATGAACCTTGCAATGAATGTGCAACATGCCTTAGCATCACAAATGGATCCCATCCAGACGTCATTGAATTTGATGCCGCATCGAACTCCCGTGTAGAAGAGATGCGCGAAATTATCGAAAAAGTGCGTTTTGCACCAGCAAGTGCCAGGTTTAAAGTGTATATCATCGATGAAGTTCATATGTTATCAACAAGTGCCTTCAATGCCTTACTCAAAACATTAGAAGAGCCGCCAGCACATGTCGTTTTCATATTGGCAACGACGGAGCCACATAAACTACCAGCAACTATTATTTCACGCTGTCAACGCTTCGATTTCAAACGACTTTCTTCTATTGATTTATTAGAACGTATGAAAGTTGTTTTAGAAGACATAGAACTCCCATATGATGAACAAGCATTAAAGGTTATTTCCCAATCCGCTGCAGGAGGTATGCGTGATGCTTTAAGTATGTTAGACCAAGTTGTATCTTTCAGCGGTGACAAACTAACACTAGATGATGCATTATTCGTCACAGGATCGATAAGTCAGGACGTTTTCTATGACCTAGCGAAAGCCTTAAGTGAAAAAGATATTGCTCAAGTACTAGCACTCTTAGAAAAACTAATAAGCGAAGGAAAAGATGCTGTTCGCCTATCGGAGGACCTCATCACATTTTTCCGCGACTTATTACTAATTCAAACAGCTCCTGGTTTAGAAGACTTACTTGAACTCGCTTCATCGGATGAGAAATTTAAAACAATAGCGAACCAATTTACAATGGATACATTGTACGGCTATGTTGATATCCTTTCAAAAACACAACAGGAAATGCGTTTTTCACATCATTCCAAAATATACTTAGAAACAGCATTATTGAAAATGGCACAATTCGCTCCAGGCCAATCAATAATCCAAACAAATAGCCAAATGATGATGCAAGCTGCTGGCGAATCACCAAACGTTGAAGTGCTTGAAGCGAAAATTGCTTCATTAGAAGAAATAGTCCACCAACTTCAACAAGGTGGAATGCAACAACACAATGCCGCACCTGCACAGCAACGACAACGACCAAAAGTAGATAGTGGTGTAAAAATTAACGTCGGCCGAATTCAAGAAGTATTAAAGGTGGCGACGAAAAAAGATTTACAAATGATTAAGTCGGCGTGGGCTGATGTGATAAATCAACTTCAAAGATCGCAATCTGCACTTTTAGAAGAAGCTGAACCTGTGGCCGCAACTTCTAATGCATTTGTGTTAAAATTGAAGCAAGCAGTATATTGCACAATAGGGACAAATAATGGTACATTTTCAGCAATGACTACAATCTTGCAACAACTAACAGGCTCAACCTATGAAGTTGTTGTGGTACCTGAAGAGAATTGGTTGAAAATACGTACAGATTATATCCGTCAGCATGGCCTTGGTAAACAAGTAACTTCATCAGAAGAGTCACCTGAGGACCATATTAACGAATCGACTGAGTCTCTCTTTGTGGAAGAACAGATTATTTCAGAGGACCCACTTGTTGTGGAAGCTGAGAAAATTTTCGGCAAAGATTTTGTGGAAGTTGTAGAAGACTAAAATCAAACAATTTGAGGAGGAAACGAATATGCGTGGTATGGGTAATATGAATAACATGATGAAACAAATGCAAAAAATGCAAAAGAAAATGGTAGAGGCTCAAGAAGAGCTAGCTGTTCAAGTGTTTGAAGGCGTAGCTGGTGGTGGTATGGTGAAAGTCGTTATGTCTGGTGAAAAGAAAGTAACAGATGTAATTCTTGATGAATCAGTAGTAGATCCAGAAGATATCGAAATGCTACAAGACTTAATTGTCGTTGCTACAAATGAAGCAATCAAAAAAGTAGATGAAACAACAAATGCTACAATGGGACAATTCACGAAGGGCATGAATCTTCCCGGCATGTTCTAGGAGGAATTGATATGCATTATCCAGAACCAATCTCAAAACTAATCGATAGTTTTATGAAGTTGCCAGGTATCGGGCCGAAAACCGCGGCTCGTCTGGCGTTTTTTGTATTAACAATGAAGGAAGACACTGTCCTATCTTTTGCAAAGGCATTAGTCGATGCTAAACGTAATTTAACATACTGCTCGGTTTGCGGTCATATTACGGATGTGGATCCATGCCATATTTGTCAGGATAAACAACGTGATGCTTCAACAATCTGTGTGGTTCAAGATCCGAAAGACGTTATCGCAATGGAAAAAATGCGTGATTACCACGGTCTTTATCATGTTCTTCACGGTGCAATCTCGCCAATGGATGGTATTGGTCCAGAAGATATCAATGTACCTTCATTATTAAAAAGGTTACAAGATGACCAAGTACAGGAACTAATTTTAGCTACAAACCCTACAATAGAAGGGGAAGCAACAGCAATGTACATTTCGCGCCTTGTAAAACCATCCGGTATTTGCACAACTCGTATCGCTCATGGTCTACCTGTAGGCGGTGATTTAGAGTATGCCGATGAAGTAACTTTATCAAAAGCGTTAGAAGGAAGACGCGAACTGTAAAGTAAGGGGCGAAACATAATGTTTTTTCGTAAACAAAAGCTACGAAAAGAATTCGATGAGAAGTTAGTAGTATTAATGAGAGAAACAAAAGGGAATTGGCAACAGACGCAAGAAATTGAAGGATTACTAGACGATTATGATTTAGAGACAATTGTGCAGCGTAAAATAGCTGAAAGTAAACACTTCTATCTATTTAAAGAAGCGCGCATCCGAAAAATCTTATTAAGATAATGCATTAAAAACAGCATCCCAATCATATAGTTCACTACTATCCTAAAAGGAGTTGGACATATATGATGTGGAAACCACTTATTGGTTTCGTAGGGGTGCTGTTTTTTTTCTTCCTATTAATGAGAACAAGAAAGCATTGGGGAAAAACAATTGAATGGTTATCGATCTTTTGGTTCCGTATAGCATTCGCTTTCGTTCTATTGTTTGTACTACACTATTCATTAGGTTTTGTAGGGTTATTTGTTCCTATTAACTTTTTCTCGGGTCTATTGGTAACGCTATTAGGAGTACCGGGAGTAGCCTCTGTTTTAGCAATATCCATCTATTACAACTTTTTTTAATAAAACACTTGCGCAAGGTTTTGAATCATGTTATATTAATTAGGTTGCTAATTTAGTTAGCGCGACAACTTAATAACAACTTAAATAAGTTGTTGACACTGAGGAGTAAAGTTGATATAATATAAAGGTTGCTGCTAAAACAGAGTGATTAATTAGGACAACAACCTAAAAAGAATTTTAAAAAGTTGTTGACAACGAAATGTTATCCTGATATTATATTATAAGTCGACAACAAATCGGCTAAAAACAATGAACCTTGAAAACTGAACATGCAAGACGTTAATCAA
>NZ_JAEOAH010000060.1 GCF_016612995.1 Viridibacillus soli | reverse complement strand
TGCCTTATTTTTATTCAAAAAACAATTTCATAGTTAAAACGTAAGTTTTTCAGTGGCCTCCCATTAAAGAGGCCTCCTTTTCTAATATCTAATATTATTTATTATTGAAATCAATGACACGATGACAAAGTCTTTGCATTAGCTTAGATTCATGTGTAACAACAACTATGCCCATCTCTCTCTTTTTAGCAATTTCGATAATAGCATGCCATATTTGAGCTTGTGTATTTGCATCTAACATTGTAGTCATTTCATCTGCGATAAGAAAACAAGTATTCGGCCCTAATGCTCGAGCAACACAAAATCGTTGTAACTCCCCCCCAGATAATTCATGTGGCCAACGTGTTAACCATTCTTGTTCAATACCTAGTAAATCTAACAACTCTTTATCGGGTTGATATCCTTCATTTAGAATTTTATGCATTTTCCATCTTGGATTAATCGCCTTTTCTGGATGTTGAAGGACCATTTGAACATGATGATATTCATTTTTCGGTAACTTAGCACCATTAAAATATACAGCCCCTTCAATTGGTGATTCGTATCCCGCTAATATTCTGCAAAAAGTAGTTTTCCCTCGCCCACTTGGACCTGTAATACCAACAATTTCTCCTGGTTCTATCGTCAAATTAACTCCTTGGAATAACCATGGTCCATCTCCATATCGAAATCCAATGTCTTTTGCTTCAAGTTGCATGAATACACCTCACCATTCCATCTCTAAGTTCCCTCATTTCAGGTGGTGCTTGTCGACATTCGGGTGTTGCCATTTCACAACGTGGTGCAAACAAACATCCTGGTGGCAATGAACTCGGATGAGGTTGCGAACCTGGAATAGGGATAAATTCATTTTGAGGTAATGCCCTCCACAAAGCCTTAGTATAAGGATGGCGTATCTCCTCTCCCTTACCTACAAAATTCTCTATAGACGCAACCTCTATCGTAGTCCCTGCATAAAATACAGCAATTTTATCGGCAATTTGAAGAGCTGATTCAATATCGTGTGTGATTAACATTACAGCACAACCGCTATCGGCAAACTCTCTAAAGTTATCTAATGCTTCTTTAATAACAATAGGATCTAATCCTGGAGTAGGCTCATCCGCAATAATTACTTTTGCATCACTTACCATGGCGGTGGATAAAAGAGTTCTTCTTGCCATGCCCCCTGAAAGTTGAAACGGATACATGTTTTCAACTTCTTTTCCAAGCCGATAACGTTCAAAAACCTTACGTTGAGCAGCTACAGCATCTCCATTTTCAACAGAAGTACGAACCTGACTACCAACACGCATAAGGGGATCCAAATAGTTTACCGATTGTGGAACTAGAGCAATTTCCTTACCCCTTAGTCCAGATTGCCGAGTTGGTGTTAGTTCCTCACCCTTATACTTGATGGTCCCACTGACATTAGCATTGCTAGGAAGTAGTCCAAGAATGGCATGTGCAAGTAAACTTTTCCCCGAGCCACTCGCACCAACAACTGCTAGAATCTCACCCGCTTCAAGAGTTACATTTAAACTTGAAATTACCTTATGATTCATTTCTTTAAATCCATCTGTATATTGTTTAAAAGATACTGATAAATTTTCCACTTCAAGAATAGACATTTATTAACTCCTCTTATTTATTACACATATATGATTAATCATGAGTCTTAGTAGGATTCATGAGCACTCGGATGTTTTCTCCAATTTGATCAAAAGTTCTCACGACAATCAATAGACAAAGTCCTGGGAAGAAAGCAAGCCACCACATACCCGAAGATAAATACTTCATCGATTCAGATAAAATGATTCCAATTGCTGGCTCATGCGGTGACAATCCTAAACCTAAAAATGTCACTGCTGCCTCGTGTAAAATAACATGAGGGAAAAGTAACATAAAACCAATTAAAAGTTGTGGAGCAATATGTGGCAAAATATGATGCAAAGCAATCCACCATTTGGATTTTCCCATCTTTTGAGAAACTTGAACAAATTCTGCGGAACGAACTTGCATAACTTCTGCCCGAATGACACGTGCAAGACTTGGCCAATGCGTTAAAGTTAATCCAACTACAATCCCTTTAAATCCCCCACCAAAAGTAAACGCAATAAGGATAAGGGTTACAAGATGCGGAACACTTAAGAAGAGGTCAATGATCCATGAAATAATTCGATCTGCCATTTTACCCATTGTTGCAGCTACCATACCAAGGAATAGAGCAATCAAAGCACTGCCTATTGCTCCAATCAAACCAACCCCTATACTTAAAGAAAGCCCCATCACTGTTCGTGTATACATATCTCTACCTAACCAATCCGTGCCAAAGAGATGATCTAGTGATGGAGCAGAATTACGTTCGCTAAGATTCGTTACAATTTTCCCCTCATCAAGGAAAACTCCACCTAGTATAACAATGGCTAAAAATACGATTGAAATTAGTATTTTAAATAATGTCAGTTGCTTTGGATTCAGAGAAAATCTTTTATCCGGATTTTTTAGGCTTGGAATCATAACTTCCTCACCTCTCTCATTCTCGGATCTAATATGTGATAGCTTAAATCAGCAAATAAATTCCCTACAAAAACAAATATAGCACTAAATATTACCAACCCCAATAACAGAGGTACATCCCCTCTAAGCCCGGCTTCTATCGTTGCTTGTCCTAAACCAGGATAAGAAAATACTTGCTCTGCCAATACTGCTCCACCAAACAATTCACTAAAAGCTGCAAATTGTAAAGTAATCGCAGGCAATGCAATATTGCGTAATCCATGTCTCCAAAATAAGACAAAACCTTGCTCACCTCTCGCTCTAGCGAATAATACATAATCACTAGTTAGAACATCAATTAGCTTTTGTCGCGTATGAAGCGCTACATTAGCAACACCCAATATACTTAGCGTCAGCACCGGTAGAATAAGATGCTGAATTCGATCCATCATAGTAACATTTTCTGAAAGAACACCAGCTGGGACACCTAGTCCAATTGGGAACCAACCTAGCCATACAGCAAAAACAATTAAAACGAGAAGTCCCATCCAGAAAGTTGGGGTCGATGCTAATGTAAAACAATACCATTTAATGATTCGATCAATCCAAGTACCTTTTTTCATTGCCGCTATAACTCCCATGATAAAACCTATTACACCTGAGAGTACCCAAGCCGCTACCATAAGAACAAGTGAATTCAAGAATCTCTCACTAATAACATCAATTACCGGTCGACGAAAAATCATCGAAGTTCCTAAGTCACCTTTTAGAACAGCAGATCCCCAATTCAAGAATTGAACTATTACTGGTTGGTCTAATCCCCAATACTCAGCTATCTTCTCTCGCTGCTCAGGACCTACCTTCAACATATCTGCGCCAATGTAGGCTTGAATTGGATCAATCGGAGAGTTTTTTACTAATAGAAAGGAAATAAAACAAATGGCTATCAATAATGTAGTCATTCGTATACCCTTCATCAATATAAATAACCCAAGCTTTCCACCTTTAGTTTTACGCACTATTATTTAGTCCATTTCCAATCAACGATGTTATCTGTAGCTGGCCAACCATGACCATGAACATGGATTCTTTGATCTCCGATATCAAGTCCATCTTTCACTAAGTACAAGTGATTGATATTCACTAACCAAGCCCATGGGGCATCACCTTTTGCACTTAAACCAGTTGTACCATCCCATTGGGCTTTTTTCCAAAATTCAATTGCTTCTTCTTCATTTTTTGAGCTAAGGGCTTTTTCAAAATATGAATCTACCATTTTATTTTGATAATAACCTGTATTGTAATACTCTATTCCAGCAGATTCACTACTATAAATATTGTACATTTCATGTGAATCATGACTTCCCCATCCCATTAGTACAGGATTTGAATACATTTTCTTAGCAATCATATCCCAGCTTCCGCCTTCTAACTTGATATTAATGCCTAACGGTTTCAACATATCGACAACAGAAATAGCAAGAGATTGTCTAATAGCATCGTTCGCTAAGTAATAAAGAGTAAACTCTGCTTTTAAAGAGCCGTTCTCAAGAATCCCATCTCCATCTGTATCCTTCCAACCAGCTTCATTCAATAACTTCTTAGCACCATCCATATCAGCATCTTTAATAACCGTTTCTGGATTCCACCAAGGAAGTCCATCTACTGATGTATAGGCCGGTGTACCGTGTCCTTCTAACACTCCTTCAACAAGTGCTTGTCGGTCTACTCCCATATTAATCGCATGGCGAATAGCAGGATCTGCTGTTACATCATTACCAATAGGTAATCCATTTTCATTAACTTCACCAGATTTAACAAACGGGAAGACAATACCACGATTATCTACGGTTTGTACTGTTTCTAGTCTCATGCCTTTCACTTTCTGCTTACTAAATGCGGCAGGTATATACGCTAAATCTACAGTGCCCGCTTGTGCAGCAGCAAATGCAGCATCTTCATTTAAAAATAAAAACGTTATCTGTTTAAAATTCGACTTTTTATCATAGTACTCTGGATTAGCTTTTATAATAAGTTGCTGCCCCTTGTCCCATTGGACGAGTTGAAAAGGACCTGAACCTATGGGGTTTTCAGCATAATCTTTTCCGTAAGCGTGTTTTGGTACGATTCCTGTTGCAACTAAAGCGTTTACAAACGTTGATTGTGGTTCTTTTAATGTGAATTTCACCGTGTAATCATCTACTGCTTCTACTTTACCCAAACCATTAAGGTCAACTACTGATCCATTGTTAATAGCTGTTTCAAATGTAAAAACAATATCAGCAGCAGTTAGTGGCTCACCATCTGAGAACTTCACATCTTCAAGCATCTTAACTGTCCAAACCTTACCATCTTCGCTAACTTTATATTTCGTTGCAAGGTCATTTACAATGTTAAGCTTGTCATCTCTTTTAAGAAGCGTGCTTTGGAATAATGGCGAACCATAGCGCCCCCATCCTGTTGTTGGATCAAAACCAGCTTCTGGCTCAGAATCAAAAGCCAACACAAGCTCGTCCTTTTTCTTCTCATTTACTTCTTTACTTCCCTCATCAGACGTATTGGATTTAAATAAATTACAACCCACCAACATAAAAGAAGAGATGAAAGTAACTAACACTAATACAGTAAATAATTTCTTTTTCATTGAACTCACCCCATAATAAAAAATCCCTCTCCAAAAAACCCCTTACCTATTTATATAATAAGGAATAAATTGACAAGTACAAAAAAGCTTTCCATAGTTAAAATCCAACCTATAGCCAACACAAAAAAACTATATTCAATTAATTAAGATACCAATAACAAAGATGTCCATAATGTCTTTCTTACAGATGTTGTTACAGGAAGTATTACACATTGTACCTACATAGAAGGTAGGTACTTTCTTAGCTAGAAGATGGTGGAAGAGATTATACGGTGCATAAACTATATAAAAAGCAATAGATAAGATGATTGACCTACGTATTAAGTCCCTATTCTTATCTATCCTATTTTAATAGTTAAACCATTAATAAGGCAACTTTAAAATTTACTAGTTTCATTTTTTACGGCTTCATCTGCAAAATATGTAGCGTAATTGATAGTACAATAAAAGCCCACCTATAAAGGTGGGCTTGATCATCAAAGAATTTATTATTATGATTGTATTTCTTTTGTCTGTCCCATTACACTTGGCACTGTTGATCCCGCTTGGACTGTATGCTCTGTTCTGCTTCTAAGTTTGTAATGCTTACAGACAGTTGACGTGCTAGTTCACCTGCAAAGTATTTATCTAATAACTCTTTACACATACCGCGTAAAGCACCATTGTGTCGCTTGTTGGATTCTTTAACGTCTTGGAGCGAAAAGCCTTTTATCATGGCATGCTTGCTATATGATAGCCCTAGCGTTAATGTACGTGCTGCATAACCCGCTTCCTTTTCTTTTCTTGAAGTTGATCGTTAAAAAGGCAATCACTAAGTGCGTGTAGACTTTCTGCTTCATGTAGCTGCGCAAAAAGCAGTAATTTTAAGAATGACCTTTATTAGTGGATTTGGACGGGTTACCACCTGACTTTATCAATTATAAAGGACTTTTTTATGCACAAAACAAGATTATTGAACTTTTTGAGTATTTTTAAAACTAAAGTTATTTTAATGCAACGCTAGTTAGCAAAAATGAAAAATTTATAATTATTCCAACAATCTGGGTAAAAGAAAGGCTGAGATAAATGTATATAAAATACTATTATCTCAGCCTCCAAGCTCCTATTTAAAACTGTTTTTTCTAGCTTCTGCTTCAGCTTTGTCTAGCATTTCCTTTTTCTTGATATTTATTTCATGTTTACGACGTTGATTTTTTTCCTGAAGATTTTCAAGTTCTTCTTCACCTGCAAATTCCATACTGATTTCTGCTTCACGAATATTTTTTTCCGTATTTTCAATCATGCTTTGTACTCTTGCCGCACTGTTCGATCTGTTATTAGACTTTGGATGATGTTGATCCTCCATTCATTGACCTCCTCATTCATTTATTTATTACTGTATTAGTTTGTTTTTCTTTGTACACTTTATACTGTAATGAAAAAAGAAAACCAGCCTTTTAAAAATAATGAAATAAGAATACAAACGCCTATTAATGAACACTCTATTCTAAAAAGTATGCGAAGGGTGTAATAAAGAAGTTAAAGACGAGTAGAACGTTAGTTGATTTTGGGAGTAAAACTAAAGAAATAAAACAGAAATTATCAGATATTACTTTTTTAATTGTTCAATTCTAAGAAGAGTTGTAATTTGATTACTGATATTTTCATCATGTCTAGCTGATTCCCAATTTATATTGACAAAGTAAGTTTTTTTAATATTAATTAAATTCCATATTCTTTCATCATCAAGCGCAATTGAAAACTCTTGATAAGGATCATTTAAATTTTTAGCATTTACATAATTAGTGGCATTTTCATTTTCTTTTTTGAACTTATCAGTAACACTAATATCCATGGTTTCAGAGTGAAAATAGACTTTACTGTTACTTGTTTCTAATATTATATTAATCAAGAATACAAATAATAATCCAAAGATAGCTATAAATGAAAATATTAAAAGTGTTGGTTTTGATAGGAATTTCAAGAAGATACCCCCTTTTAAAAATCCCGATAAACCTGTAGAACTTTATGTATAAATTACCTAGATTTCACTTTTTAACATAACTAGCTAAATCTCTTCTGCCAATATGATCTTTTGGTATATCAATACATTAAATTTATGACATTCCAATAACTTCAAGGTTCTTTAAATCAATCTTTTTACTTAATATGTTTCTTAGCAACATAGTTAGATAAGAAATCCGATTTTCTAACAAATCTAGATAGTCGTATTCCATTGGGTGAGCTAATTTTTAGCTTCTTTTACGGAAGAAACAATTTTATCCCACCGCATAATTATTTCAATAGCATTAACTGATCTAGCCCTTCATTTCGTGCTTGAATAAGTGCTGCACCAATATCTGTGTATATCCCTCATCTTTAAATCTCTAATATATAGAACAAACCTTATTCATTTATAATACAGTTCACCGCACCAACTACCTTCCCCCTAATCAACACACCTAAAAAAAAGGATTCTTCGTTACGACTTATTATGGATTATCTATAACAAACAAATAGGGATGATCAGTTACATAGGTTGAGCAAGAGTTTTTGCATTATTTGAAAAGGGTTTACTCATGATCTGATTCGCAACTATATTGCTTAGGATTAAAAAAATACTTGGATAACAGCTCCAAGCATAAATTAATCCCTTTACATTGCGCCACTAGCATCAAAATAGTCATTGTAAAATGTCATTCAATTATATGAGCCTTTGTATCTCATTATCAAATATTATTTCAAACCTTTTCTATACCACTATTTGTGGTATAGTTCTCAGATATCACCATTAATCTTTCTGTAAATAAGTTTACTTTCCACAATTTAGCCCTTTAGCGGAAAAAAATTCTGACTTTTTAAATGTTTATTATGTTTTAAACGACTTTATTGTCACTTAACAGGTATCACATATTAGTCATGACTAATATGTGATACCTTTATTTTTTATAACTTTTTTACGATTTTAGGCTTGATAACGTATGTTTTCCACATTTTGTTGGTAGGACCCCAAAATGACTACATTATAAACTCCCATGAATTTATACTAATTTGATTGTCATTCCTGCTTTATAGACTTTAAAGTTCACCGGATTATCCTTGTTATTGTCGCCGCTTGCCGCAAATATTTCTAGTTCAATCTGATCTGTCGGTAAGATTGCTCCTGTGTTAAACCGTACACTTTTTAGATCCTGTTTTACCCTAACGCTTGGAGTGGTAAACATAATAGCCCCACCATTAACTAAGTAAGTTCTTTGAGTGGCGTTCCTTACACTCACCTGTACAAAATCTGCTCCAGTTAAGGTCGATACTTTTATAGTCATCGTAAAATCGTAATAGTGATTTGGTACAAGTGGTCCAATCGGTACGACAAGCCCCGTCCCCGCCCGCTTTGTAGTGACGTGGAAATAGTCTGGCGTATTTTCTGTGATGATTGATGCCCCGTCATTTGCCCTTGCTGTGACCGTTCTTATCGGCTTGATGATATTCACGACCCCTTTAATGGCTTTGATGCCCTTGTGCGTTTGAATTCGAAGGATGGAAGGATTTTCGCCCCCTCCAACCTTCGAATCCACTAGGTCATAGCAAGCTAGGCCCTTATGCGTCATCACCTGCAATGATTTATCCAGAATAGATGCATCAGTCATCGAATACAAAGGAATTTCAAATGTCCCCTTCCCTGTTCGGATGCGTTGATAGGCGATAGGCGTACCCATTTAAAGGTCACTCCTAATCCATATCTTACCCATCGCAGGATTCCCAGGATCTGCAGATAATGATTCGATGATTGCAGGACCACCACCTTTTCCACTCAATTTCCATGGTGTCCATCCTACGTTATTTAAGTTGGATCTAAACCACATGCCGTCTGTTGAGTGAGGAAAGTACAATTGAACAATCGAGTGCAAGTTGGTCGTTATTTGCAAAAGCCCGGAACTAGTCGCCTCGGCTGGCGGTTGATTCTTTTTCGTATCAAAAGATAAATTTGCGAATGAAATTTGATACGTCCCCATTTGTGTTATTAAGTTAAAATCATCCGTATTTTTAATCTGTCTACGTTGAATCAAAGCCGTTTTTAATACCTCTAGCTGTGCCGATGACGATAACTGTATCCACGATGTCCAGTCGGTTAAACCGAACTTCGAACGAATATAGATACCTTCAGTTGCTTGATGAGGGACGTAAAATTGAGATACGTTGTCGTCAATTGCAAAAACTGTCATGATTCCATATTCGTAAGCACCTACAGGCTGATGACGTGCTGCTGTAAGTCCGGATGGCTCAATGATTCGATACGTTCCCATCTTCTGAATCGTATTCCAGTCCCTTTCTACCAATTCCCCTTCTGCGGACAATCCAGCCACACCGATTCTATTAGTGTTTTCACCATTGTTTACGCAGCGATCCTCAGGAAAGAACATTATATTAATATTGTTCATAGCACTTGTAGAGGAGAATTCTGCAATTGGCCCCGTTTGTTGGATCATCTGTGTATCCCATAGAACGCCTGTAAACGTATTTCCCATGCCCGAAATTTTTAGAATTTGCTTAGTGGTAGTGCTTGGTTGAATCTGCAGGTTAGTGAATATGTTACCCGAACATTCGAATGGAACAGTAGTGTTTGATTCAATCACAATCATTTGATTACACTCTGACAATGTGATTTTATCGAATCGATTTGCATTGATCCATGTTTGCCCCGTAGTTGGTTCCGTTGCTCTTAATCGAATTCCGATGTCAAAATTCCATATCACCAGTCGTTCGATGTTTAGAAACTGAATCTGATGCGTTTCTCCACCCGAGAATAGAGATAAACCCACCCCGCCCGTAGTTGCCGTCCAGTTCCACATGACTAAATCACGGATAACTGTTTTGGCACTAACACTATCATACTTATATTTTCCGTCTAAATAGACAACTTCCTGTGAGTACTTTTCAATCCCTATACTGATCGTACCACCACAAAAAGAAGCACCCTGCTCCAACTCAAAGCCCCTTAAATTCACGTCCAATGAGTAATGCGTTGCACGTTCTCCGCGTAACTCTACCCCTTCTCGGATCTTGATTGTTGCGTTTAGTTGATATTTTCGTTCTTCCGCAATGACGACTTTTTGCTTATTCGCAAACGCAAAATCCAGGGCCGCTTGGATTTTGATGGCATCCGTTGCCCCTGGAAAATCGCTTACAAATACCTGTGTTTTTGGAGTGATAACTTCCGTGTCTAGCTTTTTGAAGTTGTCATTAATTTTCTTAACATCGATATCATCCGTATAGCCAAAGAGATGCAACTTTAAATTTTTTGTTTTGGATTCACTCATTCAGTAACCTCCACCAATTTAAATTTTAAATCACTTGACAGAACTTCACCCCATACTAATAATTCCGTTCTTAACTCGCCCTACGTCGTTTGAGACGTTACGATGGCTATATCTAAATGACAAGGAAAAATGGTCTTCATCATAAAAACGAATCTTTGGTATTTTATAAGCTCGTTTATTCCGTTTCCTTCTATTATTTTGATTTTCAAGTGGATAGTTTGCTTCATCGCATCATGGGTGATCTTATTATCCAAAACTATTCTGCCTAGTCTTATATAACCCCAATTATCACCTCATAGTACCCTCGGATTCATTCAATGACTTCTGCTCGACGTTCAGCCAGGGCGGGTGAGGTCTACGGAAATATTAAAGTCTTTTCCCATCTCTCTAATCCCCATATAGCCATTTATAGAAATCATTGTTTCAAAACATCATATGCTAATGCATTGAATCTCACGATAAAACACTTATCTTCCAACCTTATCGGCCGGGCTATCGTTCTTGAGCCCTGTTGTTTTCACAACTTGACGTGGCATTGTCGTTTCATTCGTGAAATTCATTTGTAATTTAATCCCTTAACGTTCACCATGATAACCCCGCGCGTTTTTCCAACGGTAATCGTTGTCGAATCAATTAAAAGAAGACTTTTGGGCACCCTTAAAGTTCAAAAATACGCTTCATAATGTTGGAATTCAGTGTTTTTAGGTGTTTGAAAGCGATGAATGATTGACGGAAACAAGTTTTATTATAGAAATTAGATAGTCAACACGCGTATAAAATTATATTGTTATTAAATGGCTGTAATTATATAAGAATATTCGGTATTCTGATTCGAGTGAAATATTACCTTTAACACCTAACGTCATTAAATTCATAAGATAAGATATATTAACTATTGGTTAGGAGGAATCCAGTTGTATTTCAGTCCTTATCCGTATTTTCTCTATTCAAATCACTATCCACAGTGGATTATGTCAAATCATTCTACACCTACTCAAATTCCTAGACACCTAGCAATGCCGACGAACTCAACACAAAGCAGTCCCTTTCCCCCTGTAGATACACATAAGTTCAAGACATCAGCGAAAGAGATTCAGAACATTATGCAGCAAGCTCATTTGCTTATAGATAAAATTGCAGTGTCAGAACAGTTTGCACATGATTTAATAAACGCTGCACAACTTTCGAATAAAACTGAATTCGATAAATTGATTTCAGCAACAGGAATCACCATTACGTTCGATACTAAATATACACCGGACAGTATTAGAATTAATTTGAATGAAAATGGTTGTTGTGGACTAACGATTATTTTAAATTGGTGAATGAAAAATTCACAAGCTAATATTCATTTTCCGTTATCCAAAAGATAGGTGTCCCAAAAGGGGTAAATCAACAGAAAAACAAATAAAGAAATCCAGAATAGGAGTCGGAATTGTATTTATTAGACAACCCCTTTTTTATAACTACGTAACTTATTGTATTCCCTCTTTTAATTGTCTTAGGATATCCGCAAATTGTTGTGTATTTTCTATTTGATTGAACGGATGAAATGGATTACCCTATTTCTGAATACGCTCTATGACAGCAGGAACAGTAAACATATCGGGCTTTAAAGAATCGTTCACTTCAGTCCAATGTAGCCGTGTTGCTATTAAACCTTTTTCATTTCCTCTTGGTGAATACGGTGCTGCAAGCGTGTTGCCATCATTATGCTGAACATCGTTTATAATAAACACAAGGAGTATTCACCAGTCGAACCTTCAACCAAAGGGCAATAGAATATTTTTTTGGGGGAGAAATGAAAAGGTTTGCTAAAATTTGTTGAAGAAACTGCACGGTAAGCATTAAATCGTTGGTTAAGCACTTCAGGACTCATAAGGACACCTGTAGATGCTTCGAGACGGCTACACAATTGTGGGAGTGGCGTACTGTTGACTAAGCCATACACATAAGGCAACTAATTCTTGTGCTTGGTATTTGCTCGATCGTTTTACAAATCCAAGTTTTTTGGCTAACTGTTGGAGAACGATTGGAGACAAGTAGCTTTGTAGTTCTTAAGAAAAGAGATTCATTTCTTCTGAAATAGAAAAAGTCATAGAAAACGCCATCCTTTCTGTATATTCTACAAAAAGAATAGCGTTTTTTCCCACATGATAACAATTCAATTTAGCTTGATGGGGATGTAGTGCTACCCCCACTAAAAGAATAGAAGTAAAATAGTCACAAAAAAATATTGACACCGTTTCCAAAAAAGTTTAACTTTTATATACAAGTTAATAACGTGATGGAGATTCGGAGACTCACACTACAAAGGTACTTTCCAAGTGGTAGTATGTCTGTTGAAGTGTGGGTTTTTTTCTGTATTCAAGATCAAGTTCTTGTTAACTTCAAAATAAAGGAGGACTATATGCTTAAACTATTTAAGTCTGCCCCACCAGTTGAAAGGTTACCTGAAGACAAGATTGATTCTGAGTATAAAAAGCTTAGATTTCAAGTTTTCATGGGGATTTTCATTGGTTATGCCGCATATTATTTAATTCGTAAGAACTTCTCTCTTGCGATGCCGTATTTAACTGAAAAAGGTTTCACAACAGGGGAATTAGGTCTAGTATTGTCTGCGATTTCGATTGCATACGGGATAAGTAAATTTGTAATGGGAACCGTGTCGGACCGTAGTAATGCTCGGTATTTCTTATTCGCAGGGCTGATTTTATCTGCTATTATTAACTTATTTATGGGATTTTTCCCCTTCTTTACATCGTCCGTTGCGATTATGTTTGTCATGTTATTTTTAAACGGTTGGTTCCAAGGAATGGGATGGCCACCATCAGGTCGTACGCTTGTCCATTGGTTTAGTGTAAGTGAAAGAGGGGGTAAAACAGCAATTTGGAACGTCGCTCACAATGTAGGTGGTGGCTTAATGGCACCTCTAGCGATTGGTGGAATTTCAATTATTACGACATATTTTGGAGCAACCTATACAGGTTATGAAGGAGTATTTATATTACCAGCTTTAGTTGCAATCTTAGGAGCAGTATTATCATTTATTTTAATGCGTGATACACCTCAATCAGTTGGCTTACCTCCGATTGAAGAGTATCGTAACGATTACGCGAATAATTCTAAAACAATCTATGAAACTGAATTGACAACGAAAGAAATCCTTTTCAAACACGTATTAAATAACAAATGGGTTTGGGCCATTGCAATTGCAAATGTCTTCGTTTATTTCGTACGTTATGGTGTGCTTGACTGGGCACCAATATACTTAAGTGAAGAAAAGGGATTCAATATGAAAGAATCAGGTATTGCTTACTTTTTATATGAGTGGGCAGGTATTCCAGGTACACTTTTATGTGGCTATATATCCGATAAAGTTTTTAAAGGACGTCGTGGACCTGCCGGTGCTGTATTTATGGCGGGAGTATTAATCGCAGTTATTGTTTATTGGTTAAACCCTGCAGGAAATCCAATGATAGATAATATTGCGTTAATCTCGATTGGGTTCTTAATTTATGGACCTGTCATGTTAATTGGTTTACAAGCCCTTGATCTCGTGCCTAAAAAAGCTGCAGGTACTGCAGCTGGATTAACGGGTTTATTTGGTTATTTAGGTGGAGCAGTAATGGCTAATGCCTTACTTGGGTATGTTGTTCAATTTTCAAGTTGGAATGGAGGATTTATGTTATTAACGGGTTCTTGTGTTTTAGCAATTATCTTATTCGCAATCACTTGGAATATTCGAGGACAAGAGGCTATAAAACATTAATTGGTTCTCTGTGAAATGTGGTGGTGGGAGATGTATTCCACCACCTCTTTTGTTTAACTTCTTGAAATTTGCATGACACACCTTTTACCTTTGCCATACATTCTACGTAGCAACAACAGACGGCACACCACTTGAACAAATCAAAAATGAGCTTCAAGTGGCATAAGGTACCAGTCATTGCATTTTATATAGTAATATTTGTATTAAAAATTACTCATTTAAAGTTATAAGATAAATTATTAATAGATAATTCAAATGGATATTCAGGAAAATATTGTTTTAGCTTATCAATCATACCTTCATATTTTCCCCTACCATATCTAATGGTTGAAAAAAATCATAAAAGAAGTTTATTCATTTCGATTCTTTTAAAATATCGATATAATATGGTGCAAGACCAAGATTAATAAAATTGTTATCCTTTTTGTAAATAACATTATGCCCATCGTTTTCCACTTGTTTCCATCCACTCTTTTTAATCATTAATCGATAACTCAGTGGAACCTCTGTACCTGTTGATGGTTCCCATTTATAGTTTTTGGCATTCTCACTTTCACTTTCTAATGTCGCATCATTAGGAACAGGTAAATCATAGAATTCTTGTAATGTATGATAATTTTTATCTACATTCGTATAATAAAAAACACCCCCTCCTAATAAAAGAACAAAAACAAATATCAATGACACTAATCGTTTCATAGAATCAGCCCCTATTATTTTAAATTTTATGCACTTTTATTCAATAATAGCTTTTTTCCTTTTATGATAGATAATTTATTCTACAAATATTCTCGAAAGCCTAGTTATGCTATCATTTTTTTTAATGCAATCGCTGCGTTTGTTTCATTTGTTGGATATAAGCAACTTCCACCTCAAACGTGCATCGTAAAAAATATTATGAAGAAATGTACTAAACTAAGGGAGTTGTTTGTAGAACTTACACTGAGCTAATCACCTTCGCGATTCGTTAAAAGTATTTCATAAATTGTATTTAACTAAAGGTTAGAAAAAATGCGAAACGCCACTGAAATTATTGAATCACAGTGGCGTTTATCACATGCTTATTTAATTTTCATAGTATAATCTCTATCTACGTATTTCTTTTCTTCTGTATTAACCACATGATACTTTCTACTATTAATACAAGAATAAGTGAGATACCCAAAAGTGGCATAACAATCCCAAGAAGAATCATTATGATGACAAATCCAACAGAAACACCTTTTGAAGTACTAGGCGGTGCAGAAAATTCTCCGTTCTTTTTACGAGATAACCAAGTTTTAATACCCCAGCAAATTACAAAGATGAAGGCAAGACATACAAGTAAATTGATGATTTTATTTGGCCATCCAAATAAATGTCCTTCATGTAATGGAATACCCCAAGTAAACCACTTAGCTAAGATGCCATAGTCATCATAGCCTACTTTAGAGATTAACTTCCCACTATATTGATCAAAATAAGTTGTCATTTCATCGTCAGGACTAACATCTAATCCAGTTACACCTGTGTTACTACTTTTTGCAACTGTATAAACACCATCTTCACCTGAAGGATAGACAATAGAATATGGCTTAGAAATAGAAGCATCTTCCACTTTTTTCATCAGTTGTTGAACATCTAGCATATTATTATTTTCAGACATATCCATATTAGACATATCCATACCTTTATGGTGTGCATGAGGATCCTTGTTAGAAGAAACCGGCGCCTCATTTTTTCGAGTAGCCCACGGAATTTCACTCATATCAGAAGTCGGTGGATTTTGTTGTAATTCAGGATTACCAATAGAAGGGTGCTCTTGTGAAGCTGTATAGATGAAATTCCCCATAAAAGCCGACCAAGGTAATCCTGTAAATATAATAACAATCATCGGAATAGTAATAATTGTTCCCACAAGTGCATGCCATTTCTTATTTTTTTGACGATTGGAAGCATTATTTTTTTTCTTTAATGCTTTCCCTTTAAAAGTCATGTATACGCCTGAGAATAGTAGGAATATAGCCCAACAAGCAGCTAATTCTACTAGGTAATTGACAACTGTTCCTCCAACAAATAAGGAACTATGAAAATTTCGCATGACATTTGCAAATGTATATTTTGCATTTTGGGTACCTACAATTTGGTAATTCTTATCCAAGAAAACATATTTTTCGTCGCCTTCTTTATTCCCCATCGTTAAGCGTGTATTATATGGGTCTTCAAGAACTATAACTTTAGATACTGAATACCCTTTATTTTGCTCTTTAGCATTAGAGATCCCCTCATCAATAGTTAATTCGTCAGTAGATGTACTATTACCAAAGAAGTACTCATCATATGCTTTATTTTCGACATTCGTATAGAACAAGAAGCCAATTCCACTAAGTGTCAAAGTTAATAGCAGTGGTGTGATAAATAACGCAGCATAAAAATGCCATCGCCAAAAGCGATTATATAAATCCTTATTCATTTCTTTCCTCCTAGATATAATTCAATTATTAAAGAACTATACTATTTTATAAAAAAAGAGTGAAGTTTGAATGAAGTTTTATAAATATTATGTATTGCACCACTTATTGAGTGAAAAATATATAAATGAGGCTTGATAGATGCGACGATTTTTATTTAATTAGTTGGGGCTGTTAAAGAAGAAAGTTTTCAAAATAGGCTGTTTGACATATTGGTCATGTACAATATGTTAATCAGCCTCCGTTAGTTGAACAAGGCTCACTCTAGTTTAATCTATAAATCTTGAGATAAACGGACCATATCCCTACACTGTATACCGTTCTCAATAATTTCTTCTGGATAATGCTTAATAAAAAAGTCCCTATCGACACCTATAATTCTAAAGCCACATTTTTGATAAAGAGCCAATTGTCCAATACTTGAATTTCCAGTACCAATTTCAATTGTTTTAAAACCTTTTGTCTTGGCTACTTGTATTGCATCCATTACTAACTGCTTCCCTAAACCTCTACCATGATGCTCTTCTACTACTGCAACATTCACCAACTCTACAGTTTCAGGTCTTGTTGGAAGTAGTACATAAACTCCAACAATTTGCTGTTCACTTTCAGTTACAAAACATTCCCCTCTGTTGACATATTCCTCAACAATCTCTTTCGAGGGGTCAGCTAATAACAACAATTCCATTGGAAGTTTTTCACCTTTTTCAAGTTTCCTAATATCCATTATTAATCTCCTTTAATAAGCTTGTAATTCTTTAATTTTATCATTTTTTAATCGTAATATACCTATCCTTCAGTTATAATGAGATAGGTATCTTCAATAGGTATGGACTAATCATAAATCAAGGCCTCTATCTAAGTTAGATGGAGGCCTTTTACCATTGATCCTATCATCTTCAACGACACCTAATTGTAGATTTTGGACCAATCTACAATTAAATCTACCTTCACTAAATAGGTATTTTTCATTTTTAAAACAGATTATTCTATTTTGTTCTTTTTTAATTAGACTCATAGTACTCTGCTAATTCCGTTTCTAAACGGTTATACAAATGTATAGATAGATAATTAGCGATGTAATGTTCTTTTTCTCTTTCAATTTCCGCAGAATGGAAAAGTTTTTTGAATAAGCCGAACTTTTTTTGCCTTGAAAATTTACTGAGACCTTCAGCACGTAATTGCGCAACTACCGTATTCTCTAAATGGCGTTCTCTCAGTTTAATCGATACGTCCTTTACCTTATCATCCGTTAGTTCTTGGATTTGATCCTTCAAAGTCTCATTTTCCTTTATCAGCTGATCCGTTTGGACTTTTATTTGTGCTAGTTGTACATTTGGCAAAGTGTTTAGCTTATGAGTGAGAAAATCGTTGTTCACCAAAATTGCCACATCTTCATTCTCTTGTTGTTTGAATTTAAACAGGCCCGTATGCAGCATTTGATTTAGTATGTTACTAATAATTGCTACTTTTTCTGATAAATCCTCTTGCATTGCTACTTCTGGTTCTGTCGTGTGATGTTTTCGTGGATTTATGCGGTCCTCTGCATCTATTCCCAGCAACTGTTTTAAACCTTTAACCCGATATTCATCTTTTAGCAATATAATCATTCGTAGTTTTAATATGGCCGTAAACGTTAACCGAATGACATTTGTTGTGGAAGGCGTTTCTTCATCAGTAGTAAAGATATATTCTTGAAAAGGTTTGATATAGTAACGTAGCTGCGCATCTGATATGTCAAACCAACTAGCTACTTCAGGTGTTGAGTAAAATTTCTCCTCAACGATTTCTTGTAAATAAGAATCGTTGTATAGTGTATCTTCAATAGGTGTATCACATATGACCGCAAATAAGGGGTCATGTATTAATAACTCCTGTAACCTTGGTTTCATATCAATTGCCACTTTCAATCCGCTCACCTCTACCCTATTTATTTTGAATAAGTATCCAACTCATAAAAAGAAATAAAAACTTTTCTTCACTTCTTTTTTCAAAAAAAATGCATTTTAATGATAGAAATTAGAATTCATTTAAATAGTGTATTGACCAACTTCTTTTTTACTCTATCCTTCGTTACCCTTTGCTACTCTATTCTACTCTCTTACCTTCTTTTCCTTTTAATAATAGAAAATTAGTTAAAAAATAGATTAAAATTTGGTTGGTATCTAATGATAATGGCCACAGAGGATCGTGAATATTAGAAAATGAAATAATATAAATGAAACAGGAGGAAGGGCTGTTAAGGCGGTTTTTACTTCGTTTAAAGGCAAAAAAGCAGAAACATATTTGTTTCTGCTGGGTAGTGAATATGCTTGGTATATATTACATCCTAATAATGCTCTTTTTCATGCACCTTTAATTATTTTAAAGGAATCCAAATTTCAGAATATAAATCCGGGCTAGACGGATCTTCATCCGTATACACTTCTAATTCGGGGGTACCCGCATGCTTATAATTATTTGATGGGAACCATTCTGAGAATATCTGTTTCCAAGCTTTTTGCATTGCATCAGGCATTGGACCACGCACTTCAAATACACCCCATTTTGAT
>NZ_JAEOAH010000006.1 GCF_016612995.1 Viridibacillus soli | reverse complement strand
GTTTTTCGGACGTTCGGACGATCAGGTGAAGATCAGAGGAAACCGGGTTTTCTTAAGTGAAGTAGAAAACAGAATGCTTCAGCATCCCGAGATTGTTACAGGAACGGTAACAGCGAACCAAGATGCACATGGAGAAATTTATTTAACAGGGTACTACGTACCGGAGATTTCACTCGAAGCAGAAACCGTCAAAAGCCATTTAAAGAAGTTTCTGCCGGAATATATGATTCCAGCTGCCTTGCTTGAAATGAAAGAACTTCCTTTAACAGCCAACGACAAAATTGATAAAAAGGCGCTTCCTCTCCCTGACAGAATTGTATTTTCCAGCGGGGATCAAGCTAAGCCTCGTACAGAGGCAGAAGAAGTGCTGCTGAATATTTGGAAAGAAATCTTGGAAACAGAACGCCTGGGAACAAAGGATAATTTCTTTGATGCAGGCGGAAATTCAATGAGACTCGTCATGATGCATGGAAAGATCGAGGGGAAATTCCCAGACAAAGTCAGTATTGCAGATATTTTTGCTAATCCTACAATCGAAAAACTGGCTGCTATCATAGAAAACAGACGGAAAAAATCCGTTCTGAAAAATTTGTTGTTTCCGCCGGATTGGTTTATCCCCCCTTTTCTCGGAGAAGGGTCTATTTCTTTCTCATTAACGGAAAAAGATCAAAAACAAATCGAAGCCTTGGCATCCAGGTATCGTATAGATTCCAGCACCATTCTGCTTTCCTTATATGGATATATACTCTCAGCATTGACCAAACAAAAAAAGCTGACCATTTACTCAGCAGATAGCCGGTCATCTGATATATACCCAGTGGAAATTAATGTGAAACATATTTTGAATTTTGATCAATTATTCCGCCAAGTCAAAATCTCATCAGACCGCGGGTTGGCTGAACTTCTGCTGGAGAGCCGGCTATTCAGTTCAAAGAAGGATAGAAAACCTTATCATGTCATTCCTCATTTCTCCTATTCCGAAGGAGTACCTGACGGCGGAATAAAGGAATGGGAGTTGAGTCTGCAATGCTATGCCCCCCCTGGCGGAGAAACAGAACTAACGCTGAAGTACAGCCGCAGGCAGTTCAATCATCAAAAAATGGAACTATTAATCAACCAATATATGAAACTCATCCAATTAATCATTCAGGATGACAGAAAGGAAAATGTATAAATGGGTAAAAAAATATTTTTGTTTCCAGGACAAGCTTCGCAATATATCGGGATGACCAAAGATCTCTGCAACGAATTTTCCGTTGCTAGACAAACCATGGAAGAAGCCAATGATGCCCTTTCGATGGATCTCAGTAACCTTTGTTTTAGTGGTGACATCCAAGAATTAACCAAAACTGAAAATGCGCAGCCAGCCATTTTAGCGGCGAGCGTGGCTTCTTACCGGGTGTATATGGAAGAAATAGGGCAGCCGGCTGATTTCGCTGCAGGTCATAGTTTAGGGGAAATTTCCGCACTCGTTTGTGCAGGTGCCATGAATTATACCGAAGCACTGAAATTAGTCCGTCAGAGAGGAAGATATATGCAGGAAGCTGTTGCTTTAGGAGATGGTGCCATGGCTGCAGTAACGAACATGGAAATCGCAGATGTAGAAAAGCTCTGCTTGGATTTATCATCGCCCGGAAATACGGTTGTCATTTCCAATTACAATAGTCCGAAGCAAGTCGTCATTTCCGGCCATAAGAAAGCAGTCCAGCAGGCAGAAGAAGCATTGTTAAAAATCGGCGCTCATGTCACCTACTTGAAAGTAAGCGCACCTTTTCATAGTCCGCTGATGAAACCCGCAGCTGAAAAATTACAGAAAGATCTACGCTCCATGACATTTGACAATATGACGATGACCATTATTTCAAATGCCTTTGCTCAGCCTTACAAAGGACCAGAAGAAATAACTGACCTACTGACCCGCCAGATTACGTATCCCGTCCAGTGGGAAGCGTCTATCCGCTATTTAAAAGCTAGAGGCGTTGATTTTGCCTTTGAAATGGGTCCGGGTGCTGTGCTCAACCGGCTGATGAAAAATATTGAACCGGCCATTACCGTCTATCCATTCGGACTGCCGGAAGAAGTCCGCCAGGTCAAAGGAGAAATGGCAGTATCGGCTAATCCGATGACCCTCATCTCTCGCTCACTAGGAATGGCCGTCAGTACGCAAAATCATAACTGGGACGAGGAAGCTTATAAAGCCGGAGTTGTCACTCCATATAAACAAATTGAAGCTATTCAGCAAAAATTTGAACAATCGGAAACAGCGCCGCAAAAAGAAGATTTGGAAGAAGTACTCCGTCTCTTAGTTGTGATTATGGAAACCAAGCAAACCTCCCCAGCGGAGCAAAAAGAACGAATTGAACAAATTCTTGAGGAATCTGGTCTGACTGAAATCTTTCCTCATGCAGATGACCTGATCCAAAATAAAGTTTTGTCGTAAAGGGGAAGAAGTATGTCCTTAAATTTTAGTGATATCGATTTAATCGAAACCAACAGACAAATACCCGAACATGCCGGTAAAGAGATTGCCATTATCGGTATGTCTGGGAAATTTGGCGCTTCGGAAAGTTTGAAAGAGTATTGGGACAATCTCTGTCTTGGAAATGATGGCATTCATTCCTTTCCCAAAAACCGAATCGAAGACATCAGTCCTTATTTAACGGCTGTCATGCCCGGTGCCAATGAATCGCAGTTTTTCGATAAAGCTTATCTGAACGCTATTGATACGTTCGATTACCAATTCTTTAAAATGTCGCCCAAAGAAGCGTCTCTGATGGATCCCAACCAGCGGCTTTTTCTGGAAACAGCCTGGTCTGCCATCGAAGATGCAGGATACGGAGGGAACCGACTGGCCTCATCCAATACGGGTGTCTTTGCAGGATTCTGTACCATGACAACCAACAATTATTTAAATTATATCGAAACCATGAATCCAGACCTGCTGGCAATGGCTGCCCCTGGAAACATTACGTCCATCATCGCCAGCCGGTTAAGCTACCTGCTTGATTTAAAAGGACCAAGCCTCGTGGTCGATACAGCTTGTTCTTCTTCACTCGTCGCGGTCCATCTAGCCTGCCAGTCCATTCTTAACGGAGACTGTGAAATGGCGCTGGCAGGCGGTGTGAAAGCCGGTATTCTACCTGGACTTCACAATGAAAATGAAGACATTGGAATCCGTTCTTCGGATGACCGTACCAAGACCTTTGACCACAATTCTAACGGTACAGGAGGCGGAGAAGGCGTTGCAGCCATTTTATTAAAATCATTGCCTCAAGCTTTAGAAGATGGAGATACCATCTACGGTGTTATTAAAGGAAGCGCCGTAAATCAAGATGGAAAGTCTGTAGGCATTACTGCCCCCAATTCTCAGGCCCAGGAAGACGTTATTTTAAAAGCATGGGGCCGGGCGGAAATAGACCCTGAAACAATTTCCTTTATTGAAGCCCATGGGACAGGGACTCCTCTCGGAGATCCGGTGGAAATCGCCGGCATTCAGAATGCCTTTGAACATTTTACAAGTAAACGGCAGTTCTGTGCGGTCGGCTCTGTTAAATCGAATATCGGCCATCTGGACGGAGCCGCAGGGATCGCCGGCCTGATCAAGGCCGTATTGGCCTTGAAAAATAAAAAAATTCCGCCCAGCATTCATTTTAAATATCCTAATAAAAAGATTCCGTTCATCGATTCTCCCGTGTTTGTTAATGACCGGCTCCTTGAATGGAAAGATAGCCCTCACCCGAGACGCTGTGGAATCAGCTCATTCGGATTAAGCGGCACAAACTGCCACATTGTATTAGAAGAAGCGCCTGTTCAACCAACCGCAGAGCAGAAGGAGCACGCCGATTTGTTCACCTTGTCTGCCATGAACGAAGATGGACTGAGCCGGTTGATCAGGGACTATACAGCTTTGCTGGAAAAGCAGCAAGTACTTGATTTGAACCAGATCTGTTTTACAGCCAATACCGGACGGCATCATCACAGTTGCCGCCTTGCCGTTATAGCCAAAAATACAGAGGAGTTAAAAACCAAACTTCTTCTCTTACAGAAACCAATCAAGAGCATTCCGGAAAGAGGAATCTGGTGCAGTTCTGACAGTAGTTCCATTCCATCCGCTCAAATACCAGCAGCAGGTATAGATCCGGTCTTATATTCGCTCGCAGAAGCTTACAGTAGCGGAAAAGAAATTGATTGGGAATCTCGATATAAAGATCCGTACAAAAAGATAAACCTGCCGGCTTATCCTTTTACACCGAGCCGGTGCTGGTTGGAAAACCGGACTCCAGTTATCAGCAGGAATTTGGAACAGAAAATTCATCCGCTGATTGACCGGGTAGCTGTAAGATCTAAGGATCTCGTAGTCTATGAAACAGTTTTCAGCGTAAAGAACCACTGGGAACTAAGGGAACACGTCCTAAACGGCAATCATTTACTTCCTGGAACAGCCTACATAGAAATTGCCCAGATTGCCGGGAAACATGCGTTAAAAGCAGACTTTGTAGAACTGAACAATGTCCTGTTTGTTTCTCCGTTTGTACTCGGGCAAGACGAAGAAAAAAATGTTCAGATCGTACTCAGAATTAGTGAAACAACAGCATCGTTTTCCATCAACAGTTATAACGAAGAATTAGAGATTTGGGAAACCCATGCTGAAGGGAATATCCAAACAGCCCAGAAGCTTCCAGAAAAGAACAGAACGGATTTACAGACAGTCAAAGAAGAAGCTGAAAATCATCTTGAGCTCAATGACGAGATGTTAAAAGAAGCAACGGTTCAAGTCGGCCAAAGGTGGAGAAATATTAATCATCTTTATATCCACCCTGACAAAGTGCTGGCCCACTTAACACTGTCAGAGGAATTCCGAGAAGAAGCAGCCTGTTATTTTATGTACCCATCCTTACTTGATGGGGCGGTCAATGCCGCAAATGGAACAGCCGGTTCTGAACATGATGTGTACCTGCCATTATGGTATAAGAAATTCCGAATCTTCCGGTCTATTCCCATATCTTTTTACAGTCTGTTAACGAGGAAAGACCATCAAGAGGGGGATAAGGAAGTGGCTACTTTTGATATTGAATTAATCGATGAAGATGGCGGCGTGTTCGGAGAGATTGAGGGATATGCGATTAAGAAAATGCGTCATGCCGAATTGGTATCACCCGCCGTCCAAACCGATAAAGATCTCTACCATACCGTTCAATGGATGCCAGATGTCCTCCCTTTACCAAAATCAGAAGTCGGT
Source organism: Viridibacillus soli (assembly GCF_016612995.1). Taxonomy (GTDB): domain Bacteria; phylum Bacillota; class Bacilli; order Bacillales_A; family Planococcaceae; genus Viridibacillus; species Viridibacillus soli. Next base: position 236,500 of record NZ_JAEOAH010000006.1, on the reverse strand, counting down.
GAGAAAGATTGTTATGTCATCATTCACGGGAAAAATGGTCGTCTGAAAGATTTGGCTGCTATTCTCAACAAAAAAGGGGCCCGGGTTATTAATGTTTTAAGCGGAGAGACTTACTGCAAATTTTCGCCGGAAACCTATCGAATTTCAGGAACACAAGAGGATTATCAAATGCTCGTAAAGGAGCTGGAAACTGAATCTATTTCCCGCATTATCCACTTAGGGAGTATGGATTTTGATGTTATAGAAAACGCCGATATGCTGGATAAAGCTTTGACCCATGGAGTCCGCAGCCTCTTTTATCTGACCCAGCAGCTGATTCAGAACAAATTACGGACACCAATTGAATTAGTGATCATCACCAATTATGCCGGCGAAGTTACCCATACAGAAGAATATATTAAGCCTCAAAATAGTGCGTTAATTGGTTTCAGCAGGTCTATCCAATATGAACATGAGAACCTACATGTCCGGGTCATTGATACAGATAACGAAATCACGAGCAATGAACTGCTTTCCGAAATAGGCAAGTCTGATTCTGCCTTTTTAACTGCATATCGGAACCATCAACGTTTCACGGAATCCTTAACAGAAAGCTCCCGTCCGGCAGTTGCAGAAGGCATCCATCTGAAACCAGAGGGCGTGTATATCATAACGGGAGGAACCGGAGGAGTAGGACTGACTACGGCAGAACATCTGTCATCAGCCGGAGCTGGTCATCTTGCCCTGCTGAACCGGTCAGACTTTCCGGATAAAAAAGAATGGATGAACAGTGGCCGCGATGATCAAACACACAGCAAAATCAAGCAGCTCCAGGTCATAGAAAGCCAGGGAGCGACAATTGATCTATGCCGTACTGATATCACAGATAAAGAACAGCTGAATGAAACTCTGCAGCTTCTGAAAGCCAAGTACGGCCGGATCAACGGCGTTATTCATAACGCAGGTATCGCGGGCGACGGGTTCATTATGACTAAAGAAACGAGCACATTTGAAGAAGTGCTGGCTCCAAAAATCAAAGGAACCTGGCTGCTTCACGAACTGACCGAACAAGACCAGCTAGATTTCTTTATTCTAAGTTCTTCTTTCGTGACAGCCTTTGGAGCTCCAGGTCAAAGCGACTATTGTGCAGCAAATGCGTACCAGGATGCATTTGCTGCATACCGAAATAAAACGCATTCCGGTACCCTAACATTTAACTGGTCGGGATGGGCCGAAGCCGGGATGGTTCTGAACCATCAGGTAGATTTAACGAAAAACCTTCTTGATCCAATTTCTAACGAAGCAGGAATAACTGCGTTTCAAGCCTTTGCAGGCGGCAGTATTTCCAGAGTCCTGGTCGGCCGTTTTAATTATGAACAGCTGAAAAAAAATACAGATTATCTGTCAATTGCTCTGTCCAGCCGGACAATGAAGAAATTAAATCAGCTTAAAAAGGCCGAACCGGAGAATAATTCTGCTCCTGCTGTAGAGATTGTATTAACGGGAAAAGCCGATTTTACATTGATTGAAATGAAAGTGGCAAAAGCCTGGTCTCATGTACTCGGACTTTATGAATTCGATATGGGAGATAAATTCTTTGAAGCAGGGGGCGATTCTCTTCTGTCAATCCATCTGCTAAAAGAACTGGAAAAAGATTTTCCTTCTGTGTTGGATATTACCGACGTCTTCACATATTCCACTATTCAGGAAATGGCGGATTTTATAGATGATTCCCTCCAAGAGCCGATCGGGCTGGAAGAAGATACGTCAGACGAAGATCTTGATGCAATATTGAAAAAGCTAGCTGAAGGTAAAATTGCAGCAAGCGATGCTGGTAAATTGATCTAAAAACAGCTCCGGCAGGAACGGCTCTTCCGTCTCCTGCCGGAGAAGAACGACAGTTTAACCTATTGAGGAGGAAGATCATGGATCATATTAAACAATATATTTTAGAACAAGTCGGCAAAAACAAGCTGCCAGAAAAAGAAGCAAAAGAGATGCTGCTGGAGTTGAAAAAAAGCAGTTCAGGATCCAATGAGGAAGAAGGCATCGCCATCATCGGAATGGGATGCAAGTTTGCCAACTCAGATACCCCGGATGAATATTGGGAGAATCTGATTAATGGAAACAGCTGTCTAATCGATTTTCCGGAAGACCGGAGAAAATATTTTTCGCCTTTAACCAATAATCCTCATTATGCAGAATTTCTTGGAAACACATTTAAAAACGAGCCAGAAACAAAAGCAGAAGAAGGAAAAGCCGGATATTTAAAAGATATTGATAAATTTGACGCAGCCTTTTTCAACATTCCTCCCCGAGAGGCCCGTTTTATGGATCCGGCCCAGCGCTTATTTTTAGAAACAGCATGGAACGCTGTAGAGGATGCGGGATATGGCGGCAATAAATTATATGGATCAGATACCGGCATTTTCTTAGGAAGAGACTGTACCTCAGGTACTTTCTACCGCTATATCACTGAACGTGATCCTATGCATTTAACAGGTACATGGGAAGGCATTTTAGCCAGCCGGCTGAATTATATTTTTAATTTCAGCGGACCAAGCATGGTAATTGATACGGCTTGTTCTTCAGGTCTGGTGGCTGTCCACATGGCTGCACAGGCACTAAGAAATAATGAATGCGAAATGGCAATCGCCGGTGGGATTTCCATCGGCACATCTGCTCAGCAGAAAGACGAAGATGAAGAAGCAGATGCACTTAATACCGTTTCTTCAGCAGATAACCTTGTTCGGACTTTTGATAGAAAGTCAACAGGAACTGTGTTCGGAGAAGGAATTGGTACCCTGTTTTTGAAAAAATTAAGTAAAGCCAAAGAAGACGGGGATCAAATCTATGCGGTGATTAAAGGAAGTGCCATTAATAATGACGGAGCTTCTAATGGGATCACTGCCCCAAATCCGAAAGCTCAGGAAGATGTCATTACAAGAGCTTGGAAACAAGCAAAAATCAAACCAGAAACTGTTTCATACATTGAAGCGCACGGTACCGGGACACTGCTCGGGGACCCAATTGAAATTAAAGGGATTACGAGAGCCTTCCGTAAATATACGAATAAAAATCAATTTTGCGGAATCGGATCTGCTAAAACATCCATGGGCCACCTAGTTGGTGCCTCTGGACTGGCAGGCATCATAAAGGTCATTCTTTCTTTGAAAAATGAAATGATCCCGGCCAATTTAAATTTTGAAGAACCCAATCAACATATTGACTTCCCGAACTCTCCATTATTTGTTGTAGATAAAAACAAGGAGTGGAAAAGAAGCAGCACCCCAAGACGGGGCGCGATCAGCAGCTTTGGCTTCAGCGGAACCAACTGCCATATGATCTTGGAAGAAGCGCCAGTCAAAGAACCCGCTGTTTCGAGAACACCGGTGCCGCACCTTCTTTTTCTTTCTGCAAAAAAAGAGCACCTGTTAAAAGAACTGGTATACCGCTACGCAGATTTTCTTCATCAAGATCCAGATATCAGCTTGGAAGATCTATGCTATACCGCCAGTACGGGAAGGGGACACTTCTCCCACCGTCTCGCTGTTATCGCTCATGACCTGGATGAATTACGAACCAAGCTGAGAAATTTAACACAGCAATCCTTCAAACAAATTGAAGAAGAAGGAGTTTATTATGGATTTTGGAAAATCGTTTCTGATAAACGGGCTTCGATTGGAGAAAACGAACTGACAGATCATCTAAAAAAACAACTGAACCTGGAAGTCCAATCTTTTATAAAAATATTTGATACTGCTGATCAGCAGCACCTGCAGCTGTTGGGAGATTATTACGTAAGAAATGCGGATATCGAATGGGAATCCTTATATCCAGCCGGAAAAAAAGCGAGCTTGCCGACTTATCCTTTTGAACGAAACGTTTATTGGGGCGAAATAAAAGTTTCCAAGCTAAAAGGAAACGAAGGATTCGCAAAACCAAAACATCCTATGGTGGAAAAATGCCTTAGCCAATCAATGGACCAGGATGTCTATATGACGAAATTCAGCAGGGAGAAACACTGGGTATTAAGCGATCATGTATTATTCGGCGTAGCTATTATCCCGGGAACCGCCTATGTAGATATGGCCAGAGAAATCGGTTCAATGTATTATCCGGAATCGGGTCTGGAATTCCGTGACATTACCTTCCTGGCACCGATAGCTGTAGAAGATGGAACCGAAAAAGAAGTCCATCTGATTGTGCAAAAACAGGAAGATCATCTGCATTTCAAAGCGGTAAGCAAAACCATAGATCCGGAAACAGAAGCAGTTTCCTGGAATTCGCACACAAAAATGAGCATTTATCCGCTAGAACAAAGCTGTGACAGATACTGCGACATTCAAAGCATAAGAAATCAGCCGGATATGAAAGAAGTTGTAGTCGATAAGGAAGAATTAACCAGTGGAAAAAATACCGTTAAATTCGGACCGCGCTGGCTGAACGCACAACATGTCTATAAAGGCAGACGAGAGGTGGTCGCTGAATTAAAGCTTCCAACAGGCTGCGAAAATGATCTAAATTCCTATCCTCTTCATCCAGGTATGCTGGATAATGCAGTAAATGCATCTACCCAGAGCTTTGGTGACGGAAACATTTATCTGCCTTTAGGATATAGAAGCTTTAAATTGTATGCGCCAATGCCTGAGCGTTTTTATACACATATTACTCATATACCGAAGGAAGAAAAGACGGGCGGAACGCTGGAGACTTTGACTTTTAATATTGAATTATCAGATGAAAACGGCAAGCCGTTCGCCATTATTGAAGATTATGTAATTAAGAAAATTCATGCCCATACCATTGGAAAATTAGGCAACCGTCAGCGTTATTTTGAAACAGTTTGGGAGCAGGAGGAACTTCCATCCGTCTCTGAAAAACAGCCGAAAAATGTACTGGTATTTACAGGAGAAAAAGCTATATGCCATGAATTTACAGTTTCCCTGAAGGAACAGGGGAACCAGTTGATAGAAGTCAGATTCGGAGAGGAGTATGAACAAAGAAATAAATACAGCTACGTTATTAACGGCAGGCCGGAGAGCTACAAAATGCTGCTCGAAGATACAAGAGACCTATCGGTCCAGCAGATTATTCATATGAGTTCTTTAACTGCAGCGGACGAAATTACAGACATCAACGAATTTGAGAATGCCCAGCTGCGAGGATTGGACAGTTTCTATCATTTGTTCCGGGCAATAGAGGGGGAAAAATCCCTCAAATCAATTGAATTGGTGTTAATTTCCGATTATGCCTCTGCTGTGTCTGGTGAAGAAAAGGCGATTAAACCGCTTAATCAGTCGTTCTTAGCTCTAGCTAAAGTAGTCGTTCAGGAGTCCGGGAAAATTAAATGCATCACCATCGATATAGATGATGCGACCGAGGCAGAGACTCTAATCAATGAAATTAACAGCAGTCAACCAGATTTCCGGACAGCCTATCGAACCAATCAAAAATATAAAGAAGTATTTACCGGTGTGGAAGCAGGAAGTCTTGCAAAAGAAGAGGCGTCTCTCTCCAACGGCCTGTATGTAATCACAGGAGGAACAGGCGGAATAGGCATGGAAATGGCGAAATACATTGCCTCTAAACAAACTGGTACCATCGCACTGCTCAGCAGGAGCGGGCTCCCTCCGAAGTCCGAATGGAATAACCTTGTAGAAACATCTGCAGAGGCATCCATTGCGGAAAAACTAAAAGTGCTTCAAGAAATTGAAGCCGGAGGATCAGAAATTCACAGCTATGCTGCGGATGTCTGCAATCATGATGAAATGCGCCTTACACTCGATCAGCTACGCCAAAATCACGGACCGATAAAAGGCATTATTCACTGTGCTGGTGTCGCTGGAGACGGATTCTTGATTACAAAGGAACAGAGAGTCTTTGATTCTGTAATCAATCCGAAAGTGCGTGGAACCTGGATACTGGATCAGCTGACCCGTAAGGACCCAATCGAATTATTTGTCTCTTTCTCTTCAATTTCCACACTCTTTGGATCGCGTGGACAAGGCGACTATACAGCTGCAAACGCCTATCTGAATGCCTTCTCTGACTTTAGAAGACAGGGAGGATTAAAAGCGATCACCATTAACTGGCCAGCATGGAGTGAAACCGGTATGGCTGTGGACTATAAGGTTTCAGATCAAGTCGCTCTCTTTAAATCGGTTAATAATCAGGAAGCGCATTCCATTATGGATCAGGCTGTTGCCAATGAACTGACAAATGTGATTCCAGGGCAGTTAAATTATAAAATGTTTGCTTCCACTGCTGCTCAAGAACTCCCGATTAAACTGTCAAGCAGCATTGCACGGGAACTGAAGAAGCATGCACAAAAAGAAACAAACGAACCAAAGAGTAAGGAAAGAAAAGAAGTCTATATCATTGGAAAAAGCACCGATTATACCAAAACCGAAACAACTTTGGCCCGAATCTATGCATACGGTTTAGATATTGAAGAAATCGATATCTATGAGAACTTTAATACACTGGGCGGGGATTCGATTTTAGCAACCGAAGTGCTCAAAGAAATTGAAAAAGAGTATGAAGGATTAGTAGATTTAACAGATATGTTCTCTTATCCGACGGTGTCTGAAATGGCTCAATTTATTGATGAAAAATCAGGTGTTGCTGAAGCAGCGTCAACAACAGAGAATGAAGAAGATCAAGAACTGCTTGATTTATTGGATAACTTAGAAAGCGGGGAAGAGGATATTTCAAGTTTAATGGCAAAAATGACGGAATAAAAGGAAGGAACTCATGAAACAGACTGAAAAACTAAATCGCTCCATTTTGGAACTTTATCAAAAAGGAGAAATCGATAAATCCACAGCGTTCGATTTATTAAAGATGCTAAATAAAGCTGATGATGACATAGCCGTCATCGGCATCGCCGTCAAGTTGCCAGGGGCTGACAATGTACAGACCTTCTGGAATCAAGCAGTCCATGGTGTCAATGTCCAAAAGTCGTTTACAGGAAACCGAAAGAAAGATGTGGATGCCCTTTTTCAAAAAAAAGGGCATCCGCCTCAACAATATTTCAATGGCGGTTTTTTAGAAAACATCGACCAGTTTGACGCAGACTATTTCGGGATCTCTGAGGAGGAAGCCCAGATTATGGACCCGTATCACCGCTTGTTTTTGGAAACGGCATATGAAGCCATTGAAGATGCTGGGTATGCGGGGGGCACTATAAATGGCACACGTACCGGTGTATATATTGGGAATGACCATACAAATAAACTCTTAGCATCTTACCTAGGGATTCTCCAAGCGAAGGATTTCAAAACGATGATCGGCTCCTGGACAAGTGTCCTGGCCAGCCGAGTCTCACATGCTTTTAATTTGACTGGACCGAGCATGGTTATTGATACCGGATGCTCATCGGCGCTGGTAGCTGTTCACACTGCTTGTAAAGCATTGAATAATAAAGACTGCTCAATGGCCGTGGCAGGAGGCATCAATGTATTTCTTATTCCTTCAAGTCCGGATGTAAAAGGAGTAGGAATGGAAGAAAATACACCCGAAATTAAAACCCGTGTATTTGACCGTAATCCCGGCGGTACATCATTCGGCGAAGGAGTCGTTTCTCTGCTGCTCAAACCGTTGAAAAAGGCATTGAAAGATCAGGATAATATTCACGCAGTCATCAAAGGTAGCGCGGTAAACAATAACGGAAGCCGAAGCCAGCTGTCCGAAATGAGTTCAAAAGCACTGGAAGAAGTAGTGACAGAAGCTTGGAAAGATGCAGACGTTGATCCTGAAACCATTGACTATATCGAAGTACACGGAATTGCAGCTAGTATCGGAGATGCAATGGAAATCAGCGGCATTCAGTCGGCTTTTCGTAAAAGAACACCCAAAAAACAATTTTGTGCTTTGGGCTCTTCTAAAGGCAATACCGGTCACTTAGTTGCCGCATCCGGGATAACTTCCCTTGTCAAAGTCATTTCGGCTTTAAAGGAACAGACCATTCCGCCAAGTATTAATTTTTCAGAACCCAATAAGATGGCAAATTTAACACAATCCGCTTTATATATCAGCGACCGGGCCAAACCTTGGAGAAAGAAAGAGACACCAAGAAGGGCAGGTGTAAACTCTTACGGATTCAGCGGAACCAACTGCCATGTAATTGTAGAAGAAGCACCAAAACAGCTAAAACAGCGTGATGGCGGGCAGTCTGCTTATGTTTTCACATTGTCAGCTAACAATCTTTACTCGTTCGCTCGTTTGATTCAGGCGTATATTAGTTTCTTGAAAATGAACGAAGAAGAGGTTGATTTAGAAGATGTTTGCTATACAGCTGCTACGGGACGAACTCACCATCAGATACGGCTGGCTTTAGAAGTCAAAACTGCAGGAGAAATTCGAGAAAAGCTGGAGAAATTCCGCTATGGACAAGAGAGCGGACCAGGGATTTACTCCAGTCTTCATGAGCAAAATATGGAGAATTATAGAAACTGGGAGACCTCTGCGGGTATGGGGGGCACTTCTTCGCTTAGTGATACAAAAAATCTCTGCTACAGCTATGTTCACGGAGAGGAGATAAACTGGCAGACCCTGTACGAAAATCATTCCTGCCGAAAAATCAGCCTGCCAGTCTACCCATTTGCCCCAACGCGCTACTGGATAGATTGACGACGCAGTGGTCAGTATAATTTTGGGAAAACTATTTACATACTGTATACAAAATAGTATAATTTGATATATCAACCTGTTTTATACACAGTATATAGAAACGATTTCAAAGGAGAGATTAGAATGGTCGTTGAAATAGAGAATTTGGTAAAAGAATTCAAAGAACGAAAAGCCGTTAATAATGTCAATATATCCATCAAAGAAGGTGAAATTTTTGGCTTTTTAGGACCGAATGGAGCAGGAAAAACCACCACCATTAATGCGCTGGTCGGCTTAACTTCCCCGAATAGCGGAAGTATACGGATATTAGGCGATAGTACAGCTAAGCATCGTAAAAAAGTCAATAAAAATATCGGCCTCGTACCCCAGGATATTGCGATATTTGAAGATTTAAAAGCTAAGGAGAACGTTGAATTTTTCGGAAGGCTTTACGGGTTGCGGGGAACCGAATTAAAAGAGCGCGTTCAAGCTGCTCTTGAATTTACCGGATTGTGGGATCGAAGAAAAGAGTATCCGAAGAAATTTTCCGGCGGCATGAAAAGAAGGCTCAACATTGCTTGTGCGATTGTTCACCAGCCAAAGCTGATCATCATGGATGAACCGACAGTGGGGGTAGATCCTCAGTCAAGAAATCATATTCTTCGGTCTATTGTAGAGTTAAATAAGCGTGGCTCGACTATTATTTACACGTCCCACTACATGGAAGAAGTAGAAGAAGTGTGTGGGAATATCGCCATTATGGATAATGGCGAAGTAATTGCCCAGGGAACTAGCGATGAATTAAAAAAATTAATTTCTTCGGAAAAACGGATGGATATCACACTTAAAAAAGTCACTCAGTATCTAATTGACGAACTGAACCAAATAGACGGGATTAAATCTTGTACAGTAGAAAATCAAATTATGACCATTCTCTATGAACAAAAAAATGATTTATTCCTGAGCCTCGTTATTGAAACCATTACCAAATACAACGCTGAGATCATTGCCATTGATGTGGAAAATCCTTCGCTCGAAGATGTATTCCTGACGTTGACCGGTAAAAAGCTACGGGATTAGGGGGAGGGCACAATGAATTTCTTTTCAGTCGCATACTGTACACTTATTCGAAATGTAAGGGATAAAAAATCCTTTATTAACAAACTGCTGATGCCGATCGTCTTAATCGTCATTTTAGGTACTGCTTTGAGCAACGTATTTGCTACCGACGAACTCGACCAGACAAAAGTAGCTTATCTCAATACAGATCAAGGAGAAGTTTCTCAAAACTTTACTGCCTTTTTGGACCAAAAAGAAGTAAAGGAACTGCTGGATGTAAAAATCGTAAAATCCTTACATAAAGGGAAAGAGCTGGTTGAAAAAGGAGATGTCACGTCGCTTATTTACATCGATCCAACCTATTCAGCAGCTATCGTTGAAAATAAAGACAAACCCATTCAGGTCTATAGCTCAAACGACGGCGATTACCATATTACGGTCGTGAATAACATCGTCGATAGTTTCATTCAAGGTGCAAATACCGTACAGGCCGTCACAGCTATGGGAGAAAAAACGGTGGGCTTAAAAAGCTTTGATTTAGTGGAAGATAAAACAATAACCGCTTCAGGAAACAGGCCGAGGGCCATTGATTACTATGCCGTAACCATGCTGATCCTTTGTGTGATGTATGGAGCTATTTACTCCAGTGAAAGCATGTCAGAATATTATCACGGTAAGCTGGGAGAACGGATTAAAATATCGCCTGTTTCTGACTGGCAGTTGATCGCCGGCCAGATGTTTGGAATTCTGATTACCAATCTGCTACAGATTACGATTGTCTTCCTCATCTCAAAGCTCGTATTTAATGCCAATTGGGGATCCAACTACTTGGCTATATTCGGCATTGTATTTTCCCTTTCATTTATGGCTACTTCCATTGGAGCACTCGTCGCTATTCTGACAAAAGACTCCATGCGCGCATCTGGGATTCTCGCTATTACTATTCCGATCATGACCTTCATTGCCGGCGGGTATGTGAAGCTCGATTTGGAAGAATTGATGTATCTGTCTCCAAACTACTTAGCACAGACAGCAATTTTCAATAATATTTACGGCGGATCTGCCTTGCAGAGCCAAGTATGTTTATCAGTGATATGGGCCATCACAGCATGTGTTATTATCAGTGCATTTTTTGCAAGTAGGAGGCGGTTTGTATGACAGTTTTTCGAAATAATATAAAACGAATTTTCCGCAAAAAAAGAAACCTAATCTTTATGTTGATTCTCCCTATTGTCTTCGCATTAATGGTAATCGGCGGCACACAGGGCGAAAGCAAGTACAAAGTTGGCTATGTAGATAAAGACAATACAGAGTTCACAAGAATTTTCAAAAAGTCAATGAAAGAAAAAGCTGAACTGATTCCAATGAAAAAAAGTGAGATTCAAGATAAGCTGATCAATTCAAAAATTGATTATGCCTTGGTCATTGACAAAGGATTTACCGATAAAATTATTCAGAATGAAGATGTGAAGATGAAAGCCTATAGCATAAAGGAGTCAAATGAATCACGGCCTTTTGAATTATACTCCAAGAGCTTTCTTAATGCCTCAAAAAATATTGCAGCCTACTCAAAAGGGGACAGCACAGCATTTTATAACGGACTGGCCCAATATCAAAAAGGAAATTTTAGTGCAGAATATAAAGGATTAGACAGCAGCCAGCAAGATAAAGAAAAGACCCTTAGCACTTTAGGATTTCTTGCTATGAGCATGGTGTTTTTAATGACTTCAGCTTCTACCCTTATCTTAGAAGATAAAAAATCCGGTGTCTTTACCAGGTACTTCTCTACTCCTTTGACCAAAAGAAGCTATATGGTCCAGAATATTGCCAGCTTTATTGTTTTATCTGCCATCCAGATCATTATCATCTTCCGGATCCTAGTCAGAGGATTTAAAGTCGATCTAGTTTCATCTTCTACGATGTTCGCAGCCTTCTTCGTTTTCTCTATTGTCTGTGTATCGTTAGGAGTCGGTATCAGTATGATCTGTCAGAATGTCAAACAAGCCAACGCGATGTCAGCATTGCTGATTGTACCGATGTGTATGCTTGGCGGTGTCTTCTGGCCGCGGAATGTCATGCCTGAATTTCTGCAGACCATCAGCAACTTCGTACCAACCACATGGTTCCTTCGGGCTGTCAAAGAAGTCCTGAACGGCGGAACGCTGGCATCTATTAATATAGATATTCTCGTCATGCTTGCCTTTGCACTGTTGTTCTTCTTGATCATTGGTTTTAAACGGGTCGACGTCGCCAAAGGATAAAATAATAAAGGAACCAGCAGTATATCAAGTTCTTTAAATGATTGGGAAATAAGAGAAAGGAGAAACCGAAAATGATCGAATTATATGCATTCCGTATTCCTGATCAAATAGATTATCATTCGTATACAGACTTATTGCAGCTGGTTTCCACAGAAAAACAGAGGAAAATTGAGCGGTTTTATAAACCGGAAGATGCCTATAGAACCTTATTTGCTGATCTTCTGGTCAGACACCTCTTAATGGATAAATATCAGGTTTCAAACGAAGATATTAAATTTTTCAATAACCCATATGGAAAGCCGTATGTTCACGGCTTTCCCAAATTTTCTTTTAATATTTCCCATGCAGGAAATTGGATTGTCTGTGCAGTCGACGAAATTCCTTTGGGAATTGATATCGAATTGATTAAGCCTATAGACTTTACGATCGCTAAAAACTTCTTTTCAGAAGAAGAAAATGAAGACTTGCGGAAAATAGATGCCTCCAGAAAGCTAGAGTATTTCTTTGAATTATGGACGATAAAAGAAAGTTACGTCAAAGCATTGGGAACAGGGCTTTCAGTCAATTTGAATGCCTTTACCGTTAAGAAAGCCGGAAAAGATCAAATCCACATAATCAGGCAAGATCATCTTTCACCCAATTTAGTGAAACAATATGATATCGATCCTCTATATAAGTGCTCCTTATGTTCGATTAATCCCAATTTCCCTGAGAAACCGGTACTCATCGAATATAAGGAATTAGAAGCGCTGCTGTGCAAAGTGGATAGTGTAATGAAGAGTTAAATTCAATCATTGAAGAATAATTAAAGCCGAATGCCGGAACCTTACATCCGTCGTTCGGTTTTTATTATTAATTCTCCAAAATCGAGAATGTTAACAGACATTGGAACAATGAATGAAAAAGGGAGAATGAATAAACCTCGCGTTAAACACAAATTTAATGAATATTTATGTAGACCATTATAAGGTGTATTTATTATTATAAGAATCAATTTTATAATTCCGTATTTTAAAGAAACACAGACCTGCAGAATTTCGATTCATTAAAAATTTTTCAAGTTTATGCAGCTTGATGTTGATTTAACATAACATTGATACGATTGGCAGCTAGTTTTGATGCATTATAAACTAAAGTAACGAGGTCAAAATGAACTTTGGCGCGTTTCCCAGTACGATAACGAACATTGTTTAATTGGAAATATTCTTTGAGATAAGCATTCGCACGTTCTACAGCTATACGGCGTTTAAATATTATTTTCCAAACTTTGGGGCCCCGAGCTGATGCTGTGTATCGTCTTGTAATTGCTTATAATAAGCGCAATGAGCCTGAACCGATAGGTTTTGATAAACAACATTTCGCCCCTACTTGTTTCCGTGAACATTCGTATCATTACGATAGCTTTGATAAAAAGTACGAAACTCTCAAATATACACGACCAAAGGAATGTAAAGATAGCCCTTTGGCGAATGAAGGTCTCTGTCAAAAGAAATACAAAGTGAAAATTACGATAGATTTAAAGATTGATTGCCCATGCGATGAATTTGCATATAAATAGGCTCGTAACCGTATACTGTATCCATTGCTTCAAGGAACAAAGTAGGCAAAGATACACGCTCTTGAATGCCCTTTAATAAAGGAATCGCCGCTGTTCCATTCTTCAAACTGCCAGAAGAAAAGACAGATTGAAGGATATATTGGCTTGTAGTGCCAACTGCTAAGTGAGCCTTATAGCCATACCAAAAAATGTTTCTTCCTTCACTATTTTTCTGCACCCCATGCCGGATCTTGTGGGATTTTAGCACGAAGTTCGGATAAAGGAACATCTAATTGCACTTCAATCTTCTTTTCAAAGATGTGAAGATTGGCTTCGTGTTCGGCTTGTTCAATTAACCATTTAATGTTTAATCAATGTAACCTGGTCAGTATATATATAATCTTTTGACAGTATAATTTATTGCATTCGGTAAATATTAAGACAACGGTGTTCTTTGTAATAATTATTAAGCTTGGTAGGTGATGTATTGACACGTAACAATATTTTATTTCTAACTGCTTGCGTTTTAATCATCTCAATATTTTACGTTGGCTTTAGTAATGCTGCTGACAAGGGAAGGCCATATTATGAAGAAACAGGGCAAATGCTTTGGGATATTAAAACTGAGGAGAAGATTATCGCCATTACATTTGACGATGGCCCGCATCCAAAATACACAGGAGAAATTTTAGATATCTTGGCTAAATATGATGCTAAAGCTACTTTCTTTGTTATAGGAGAAAATGCAGAAAAACATCCGGAGCTTGTTCTAAGGGAATATAGTGAAGGACATGAATTAGCAAATCATACTTATACACATCCATTTAAGACATCAGTAAAGAAATTGGAAAAAGAATTAAAAAAGACGAATAATATTATTTATAGTATTACAGGTTTTTATCCAGTATTATATCGGCCTGTAGGCGGCCAATATAATGACAACATGATAAATGCTGCTGCGAAAAATGGCTATAAAGTAGTAATGTGGTCTTGGCATCAAGATACGGAAGATTGGAAAAGGCCTGGTGTCAAAAGGATTGTAAATAAGGTATTAAAAAGTACGGAGCCTGGTGATGTTATCTTGTTTCACGATGGAGGAGGTAACCGGGCTCAGACTATCAAAGCGCTTGAAGAAATATTACCGGAACTTCAAAAGCAGGGCTATAAATTTGTAACCATATCGGAGCTTATTGACAGTGGAAATCAAGAAGTTAAAAATTAGAGCGACTATCAACAGCTTATAATTCATATGAAAAGAGCACCAAACTGGATGCTGTATATTTAAAATTAGGCTCGATTGTTTTGCCCCATTAGATAGGATTATCTAATGGGGTGTTTTTATGTCAAAAGAAGAACATCTAGAGTTGAAAAAAATTTTAGATGAATACGAAAGACTCCATATGATTCAAGTGGCACAGAAAATTTTATCGCCTAGCCACATAGGACTTTTTGAAACAAGTCGTTTTAGATTTAAAGCTATTTGATAATTACTGTTTTTATCCTAAAAACCAATGCTTATAAAAAATATTAGAATAATAAAGATAATTTTCCAATGAAAAGGAGGATTGTAATGATGCGATAACGAATTAGAAAGTGAAACATAATTTAAATCATATGGTGTTTTTAACCTTACAAAAGGGAGGCTGTAATTATGAATGATAACAGTAGAAGATGGCTTGAGGGAACAGATATTTAAATTAGAATGAGAAGGGGTTTTGCTATTGAATCAAGCTTTACTAGTGATTGATGCTCAACAAGAATTAATTGATGGAAACGAAAAAGAGCAAAGTGTTTTGAATAAAGAAAATCTGCTGAATAATATCAATTCAGTTATAAATAAAGCCGTAGAATCAAATGCATTAGTAGTTTTTGTGAGAGATAAAGATGTGGCTGATGGTGTAGGTAAAGGATTTCAAATTCATGAGGCAATTAAAGTGCCGCCCGCTTCAAAATTATTTGATAAAGAGGCTACGAATTCATTTTATGGAACGCCATTAATGGACTTTTTAAAGGATCATGAAATCAAACACTTAGTTATTATGGGATGTAAAACAGAACATTGTATTGATACAGCTGTTAGAACTGCAACAATAAATCATTTTGATGTAACTTTAGTGGAAGATGGGCATTCAACAACAGACTCTCCAACCTTATCTGCTGAAAAGATAATAAGTCATCATAATGAAATACTTCATGGTCACTATAATGTAGATTGTTTTTCTGTAGTTAGAAATAGTAATGAGGACTTGTTTCAGCCAACCCATAACAATTATAGATAAATACACTGGGGTTTGTTTCTTTCCATACAATAAATTATGAGAGAGTGCCTATCACCAACACTTTATAAAAAGCTAAACAAAATAATAATATTCTATAAATAAATCCATTTCGATTAATCTCGAAATGGATTTATTTTATTTACCATAGAATGCGTTAGTGTAAAGTGTTTTTAATTTAATTCTAAATAAAACTATAGCAAAATATTGGGCTTATTATTTAGAAACACGCAATATAATTAGTAATTAATGTATGTGTATAACCTTTAATTTAAGCAGTAAAAATTAAAATGGAGGTTTTTTAATGAGTAATAAAAAGAGCACTATTATAATGACCATATTTTCTGCCGTATTATTTAGCATTCTTCTAGTTACCATTTCACTATCACCACTATCGAAATTGGGTCCTAACGCGAATAAGTTTGGCTCACTTGATATGTGGATGTCGGTAGGGAAGATACTTGTCTTTTATGTCATACCTTTATTAATATATATTGCTGGTATGAAGTGGATGAAATATGTTATGGCTGTTCTCTGCGCGTTGGGCTTATTTATTTTCGTAGCAATATTAGGAAGTAGTGTTGTTATTGGCTTAGCGCAAAATAACATTCCTCAATTAATAGGAGTATTTATTGTTGGTAGCTTAGATATCATTATTAATTCAATTTGGTTTTTTGTAGCATTTCGTTCTAAAGGGCATGAATCTTCTCCTGCTGTTGACGAAAAATTAATTGCATAAAAGTAGTGACTAAAAAACATAGGAATTTCCTGTGTTTTTTGTTTTCAAAGGAGAGGAAGAAGTATGGAGAGAAAACAAGAGATATTTATTAGGCTATTAACAATTATGGAAGTGGAGGCTTTACTTAAGCTAGAAACAGAGAATAAAGAGTTTTTTCAACTCTACACACCATTAAAAGATGAAAAATTTTATATAATTGATGGGCAAGTAAAGCGTATTGAAAGAAGTATTTCACTTGCTGAGCAGGGTACTCTTTATTCTTTTGGTATTTTTCTTACTGAAGACAAGCGTTTAATTGGAAATATTACGTTATCTGAAGTTGTACAAGGTGATTTACAGAGCTGTTGGATTGGATATTATTTAGACAAAATGCAGAATGGGAAAGGATATACGACAGAAGCTGTAAAACTGGCCGTATATTACGTGTTTAATGAATTAAAGTTACATCGTATTGAAGCTGGAGTCATGCCGCGTAATGGAGCGTCTATTAAGGTGTTAGAAAAAGTAGGGTTTTATAAAGAAGGCATTGCAAAAGAAAACGCTAGAATTAACGGAAGATGGGAAGACCACCAAATATTATCCATTATTAATAATGGCATTTGTTAATGAAATTTTGAACTACACACCATCTTAAAACTGAGTCCTTTAAAATAAATAGTTCCTTTACTTCAACACCGCTCGAATTTAGAACGGTGTTATTTATATTCGTCGCCTATAAATCAGAAGTTTTTTTACATACAGTATATAGTTGTAAAAACTAATTCAATTAGTAAAAATAGTAATGTAATTAATTAACATTAAAAGGGGTTTGATAAAGGATGAGAATTACTAAGATTGGTACAGTATATCAACTGTCTTTCATGCCACGTTTATTTCCGATTAATTGTTATTTGGTGGAAGAGGAAAATGAACTTACATTAATCGATGCAGCCCTAGCTTATAGTGCAAAGGGTATAATAAAGGCTGCCAAAAATATTGGAAAACCGATTACAAGAATAATACTCACTCATGCTCACGATGATCATATTGGTGCACTAGATACCTTAAAAGAATTATTGCCAGATGCT
This sequence comes from Viridibacillus soli, assembly GCF_016612995.1. GTDB lineage: Bacteria > Bacillota > Bacilli > Bacillales_A > Planococcaceae > Viridibacillus > Viridibacillus soli. The sequence continues at coordinate 218,969 of NZ_JAEOAH010000006.1, read as the reverse complement.
CAAGTAAGCATTTCCTCTAGAGACGCCCTGCTATTGGCTGGAAATACTACCTTATTGCCAAATGAAGCAAACTCCCCAATCCGTGGTGGAGTTTCTAAAAGCATTAAAACCAAACCAGATTTATTACTCGAAAATGGCAATCGTATTGGTTCATTGGAAGTTATTTATACACCAGGCCATACACCAGGCTCCATAACCCTTCTAGACACTCGGAACCGTAGTTTAATTGCTGGAGATGCTTTACAAACTCGAGGTGGTATAGCGGTGGCTGGAATGATTAAACCTTTGTTTCCATTTCCAGCCTTTGGAACATGGGATAAACTCACAGCTCTTGAAAGCGCTAAGAAATTAAGTAGTTATAATCCAAGCTTACTTGCTGTAGGTCACGGAAAAATGTTGGAGCAACCAGCAGATAAAATAGATCGGGCAGTAGCAGAAGCAGAGATAAAATTTCAACAAAATAGGAAGTGAAAATGTGATGACTCGTCGTATGAAGTTAGATTTATCTATTATTTTGCAAAAGGCAACAAAACTAGTTGATGAAAAGGGATTAGATCAGCTTTCATTAGGTTCATTGGCCGAAGAATTGCAAATACGCCCCCCATCTTTATACAACCATATTAACGGTTTAAATGGATTGAAACAGAAATTAGCACTAGATGGAGTTAAAAAACTTAATGAATATATGCTTCAGGCGGCAGTCGGACGCTCGGGTGATGACGCGATACGTTCAGTAAGTGAGGCATATATTCAATTTGTAAGAATTCACCCTGGGTTGTATGACGCGACCACTCGTTTTCCTGATGCTAATGATAAAGAATTACAACAAGCGCAGGAGTCAATCGTACAACTTGTTCTCCAAGTGCTCCAAGCTTACAATTTGCAAGAAGAAATTGCGATTCACATGGTCAGAGGATTACGCAGTATTTTACATGGGTTTACTTCTATTGAACAAATGGGTGGCTTCGGAATGCCACTTGATATCAATAAAAGTTTTTCAATTCTAATCAATACTTTTATAGAGGGTATTCATACAGTTGTTAGCAATGAGGATGAATATTTACAGGGGGAATAATTTTGATAGCCTTTCTTGCAGGATTCAAACTGTTAAACTTATTGCTTCGGTTTATATTAGAACTGTGTGCACTTGCTGTGTATAGTTATTGGGGGTTTCGAATAGGAAACACAAATATTATGAAAGGTATTTTAAGCATTGTTATTCCATTGGGAATAGCTATTATTTGGGGAATATTTGGTTCTCCAAAAGCCGATATCCAACTATTGGCACCTCTCCATCTATTGCTGGAATTCTGTATCTTCTTGATGCCGATTTTATTACTCTTGAACCTTAAAAAAGTGGAATTAGCTTGGATTTATGGATCTATAGTCATATTAAATAGAATTCTTATGTTCTTTTGGGATCAATAAAAATACTATAGTGCGAATACAGTTACAGGTTATTGGAAGGATGCTCCTTTTCCATGTCAAAATAGAGTTAGTGTAGTAAAAAAGAAGAGGTATTTTCTAATATATTGTCGAATTAGTTTTACTAACGACATATATAGGATGGATTACTATGGAATTTAAAATAAATAACGAATGCTTTTACAAAGCCATAACAGAAGTCAATAAAGCAGTATCTAGAAAATCGCCTTTACCTATTTTGGAGTGCATTAAGATTGTAGCGAATAGTGAATGCTTAATTCTTGTTGGAAGCAATGCTGATTTTTTTATCGAAAAGGTTATTCCTTTATTTATTAATGGAGTAAAGGTATTGGAAGTTATTAATACAGGTTGTATTGTGATTTCTGCAAAATATTTAGGTGAAATTGTTAAAAAGTTACCTCAAGATATTTTTGTAAAAGTAAATGAGCAACAAATAGTGACTATCCGTTCTGGAGAGGTTTCAACAAATTTAAAAGGATTTAATTCTAAAGAGTATCCTAGACTTCCTCATATTGACGGGACTAAACACCTTGAAATTCCTAGTATTGAATTAAATGAAATGATTAAACAAACTATATTTGCAGTCTCAAAGAGTGGAACTAGGCCTGTCTTAACGGGAGTTAATATGTTATTTGATAAAAATCGCTTTACCTGCGTTGCAACGAATTCACATCGTTTAGCTTTAAGAGAGCTTGCTATAGAATCAAATATTAATGGTTCTTTCATTGTTCCAAGTGCAAACCTAAATGAGCTTTCCAAGCTGTTTAATAATGGATTAGGTATGATACATATTTACTTAATAGAAAGTTACATAGTATTTAAATCAAATAATATTTCACTTTTTTCAAGATTGATAGAAGGGAATTATCCTAACGTCTCGGGGTTATTTTCAGCACATTACAAAACAGGCATAATTCTTGATACAATTCAATTCTTACAAGGTATTGATAGAGCTTATTTATTTGCAAGTGAATGGAGAAATAATAATGTTCAATTAGAAATCAAAGATGGTAATAAAATTCAGATATCTTCTAACTCATTAGAAATAGGAGAAATAGTAGAAACACAAACTATCAAGAAGATTGTTGGTGAAACGGATTTGAGTATTTCACTCGATGGGAATTTTTTATTAGATGCCTTAAAGGCGGTTAAAGAAAAAGAAGTTAAATTAAGTTTTAGTGGTCCAATGAGACCGGTCTTAATAGAACCTTTAGAAAACCCTTCTTATATTCAGCTCATTTCGCCTGTGAGAACATATTGAGCTGATTAGCGTTGTGGAATAAGTTCTTATTCAAATTACTTCCTATACAAAGCCAAAATGAAGTCAGCAAATGACATCATTTTGGCCTATTCTTTTTATTGGAAATTAATACTTGAAAAGGGATTTATTCCGGTTTATAATTTACCTAACGATAGGTCGGTAAAAGGAGAATTGATATGGAAAAAAATACAGATACACGTTTAGCTATTATGAATACGACTTATCAATTGATTGCGGAGCACGGTATTCAAAAGGCAAGTTTTGCGCTCATTGCGAAGGAAGTTGGTATTTCAAAGCCATCCATCTATTATTATTTTGATTCAAAGAACGATATGATCTATCAACTATTTGAACAATTTTGTTCAGAAATTAGCTTCCAGCATTTTTTCAATGCTGAGCATTTTACACAGGAGCAATTCTCTACACAGTTAATAGAAGTTGGCTTTCAAATGATTCAAGAACAAGCAAATGATCCTTATTTCGGCAATGTGATGAAGGAATTTTTGTCATTAGCTGCGAGAGATGATTCTTATAAGGGACGCTTTATTGAATTGCAACAGGACTATTTAAAAGGCTTTGAGCAGCTATTATTAAAAGCTGCCGATTGGAGTTTAATTCCTTTATATTCTTTAACCGAAAAGGCGCATATTTTAGCTCTTGTCATCGATAATATCGGGAATTTTATGATGCTTGATGATACGGTTGATTATCGAAATATATGGAAAACAGCTGTTCAACTCGTCTTCTTGGAGGATGGATTACATGGGTAAAACGCAAGCTCGCATTACGGGTCTAGATTTGGCTCGTTCATTAGCGATGTTCGGCATGTTCATTGTGAATTTTTCTGTTATTACGGGTGCAGAGACTAATGGACCTAACTGGTTAGTACGATTGACTTTTCTTTTTGAAGGACGTGCATCAGCCCTTTTTGTATTACTTTCTGGTATTGGTATTGCGTTAATGACGCGCAGAGCTAGAGAAGGAAACAATCATCAACAGATTCAGGGTATGCGTATTGTCATTTGGAAGCGAGCGTTATTTCTATTTGTAGCAGGTTTGGGATTATATATAGTCGGGTGGACCGGTGATATCCTCCACTATTACGGCAGCTATTTATTTTTCATAGCGTTCTTAATTGGCTTCCGTAAAAGGGTACTCTTATTCATAGCGGTAGTCATTATTTTAGCCGCACAAAGCTTGCAGATAACACTCGATATGTTTGTAGGCTGGCAACCTGAAGCATTGTATATGAAGTATGTAGATTTTTGGACTATTAGTGGATTTTTGCGTAATCTATTCTTCAATGGCTATCACCCAATTTTTCCATGGTTTGCTTTTGTATTAATTGGTTTCGTTATTGGCAGCCTTGACTTAAAAAGTAACCAGACGCGCCGTAAGCTATTGTTGTTAGGGATAATAAGTCTTGCGATTGCAGAGATTTTGTCGAAAGCGCTGATAGCTCAAACTGCCTCTGCTTTAACTACAGAAGTAGCGGAATTTTTGTTTAATACAGGACCTATTTTACCAAGTATTCTTTATATTATTTCTGCGAGTGGTTCAGCCTTAATCATTTTAATAGCTACCCTATACATCACTGAGCGATATACCAAAAGTAAGCTTGTTACATCCATCATTGCCTCTGGGCAGATGACATTAACGCATTATATCGCACATATCCTCATTGGAGTTAGTTTTTTAGAATGGATTTGTCAAGCTGAGCACCCATCGCTATTCGTTATATATGGCTATTGCATTCTGTTCTATATTTTATGTATTGTATTTAGTACACTTTGGAAACAGAAATTCTCAAGAGGTCCAGTTGAATGGTTGATGAGAAACTTGACTAAATAGCTTAAACGTAAAAATTTTTGTACCGCTTCTATCAATCTGTAAACACGTGTAATTAATAAAATTTTAAGAATAAATCACATTTATATTATTTTTGTTGTTGATATAGATATATCTAATTACAGATGCCGATATAAAAAATGCAAATAAAGGCGGTTTTCGTTTTATATTTAACGAAAAGCCGCCTTTAGATTTTCTATTATGAGTAATACTACATTTTGAATTTGCTAACTAAATCTTGCAATTCAACAGCAAGCTTAGATAATGATTTTGTAGAAGAAGTGACTTCTTGCATTGCTGCTAATTGTTCTTCTGTTGTTGCAGCAACTCTTTGAGAATGCTCAGAAGCTTCTTTTGTGGCGTGTGTATTGTTTAGGACAGTAGCAGCTACTTCTTGAGCACTAGCGGACATTTCTTCTACAGTAGCGGCCATATCCGTTACTTTTTCTTTCATATCTTGCAACTCATCGACGATTTCCTTAAAGCTTGTGTCTGTTTTGCTGACAATAGCTAGTCCATCTTGTACCTCTACTTTAACGTGATTCATCGATTCTGTAGAGCGAGACATGTTTAGTTGAATATCTTTTATTAAATTTGAGATTTGCTGAGAAGATTTTTGAGATTGTTCCGCAAGTTTACGAACTTCCTCTGCAACGACAGCAAATCCTTTACCATGTTCACCTGCACGTGCGGCTTCGATGGCAGCGTTTAACGCTAGTAAATTCGTTTGATCAGCAATATCAGTAATTACTTTAGAAATCTCTCCTATTTCATTTGAGCTTGAATCAAGTAACTGCAGTACTTCACCGCTTTCATTTACTTTTTGATTGATGGAGTTAATTTGTTTTACTGTTTGTTCAACGTACATATTTCCTTGTTGCGCTTGTGTAGTAATCATTGTGCCAGCTTCAGAAATATCTGCAGAGTTTTCAGCTAAATTTTGAATTGCTAAAGTCACCTCTTCGAGAGATTGTGAACTTTCTAGTAGACTGTTTGTACTTTCTTCTGAGCCGTTTGCGATAAGCTGTATTGAATTTGTTATTTCTTCTGTAGCTTTGCTAGTTTCATCTGCGACAGCGGTTAGTTGTTCAGATGAAGATGCTACATGCTCTGATGATTGATTAATTTGAATAAGAAGCGCCTTCATATTCGATTTCATAGTATTATAATCATTTGTCAGTAGACCAATTTCATCATTTGAAGTAACTTTTACATCGGCCCCTGAAAAATCACCAGAAGCTGTTCGATTTAGTTCGCGACTAATTTGGATAACTGGTTTCGTTAATCTACTAGAAAAGATATACGCGATAATGATGCCAATAATAATAGCTACGACCCCAATAATACTAGTCATGATAGCAACTTTTGAGGCACCGCTGTTAAATTCTTTTTCAAATGATTTGGTAGTAACAGTCCATCCCCAATTAGGCTCTTTCTGGGCATATGCTATATTTCCTTCAATTTTATTTGTTTTGGCATTCATCCATTTGTAAGTAATGTAACCGCCTTTTTCTCCAGCCTTTAAAAGCTCTTTTCCAATTAATATGCCGTCTTCTGTTTCTTTATTCATGAGTTCCGCACCTTCGTTTCGTGGGTCCATCACGTTAACAGCATTTTCATCAATTGCATAAGCAAAACCGCTTTCTCTGATTGTATATTCATCATTTATAGGTCTTTTATTGTCAGCGTCTTTTTTTCCGAATAATTGAACTCTTAATTTTTCTTGCGCCTCTTCTAAGGTAAGATTTCCAGCTTCAACTTCTTGATTTAATACAGAAATCATAGCGATGACCATGTTTGTATTTTGCTGAAGCTCCTCTTTTCCAGCTTCAGTTAGTTCATTTTTTGAAGTAGTGTATGTACTGATTCCAATGATAATTGTAGGAATTATTAATAGAAGAGTACATAAGATAATTACTTTTTGTTTAAGTGACATGTACATTTTGTTCATAGTTAGTCTCCTCGTATATGGTTTTACATCTATTTATATATTGTTCGTTCATTATAAATAAAAGTAGTTTTATTTTGTGTGACTTTTCTCACAGTCTTTTGTTATTATCGACATTTTTCTCCAGTTATTAATGAAGCTTTCTTAGTGATTTTAAAATTTAGTAAGCGATGCAAAATTCTAATGTATTTTCTATTTTTTGTAGTTTAAAACAAATCATACGGTGCGAAATAGTTAAAAGTTGTGTATTTATATTAAATTTTTTAAATATCTGTTCGAACAAAGAATAATCATTAAAAAATAGTGCACTCTATCCTTACTTAAATATTTAAAGGAGGATTTTAATTGAGTAAATTATTACAAATATCTTTAGCAGCGCTTCTCATAAGTTCTTTAGCTGGATGTGGGGCGAATAAAAAAGTCGATGAGACTGTCAAAAATGATACGGAGACCAATGTAACAGAGAACAGAGCAAATGAATCGACCAACAATACAGAAACACCTACAGAAAAAACACCGACTACTAATCATGAAAATAAAATAGAATTGGCGGATGATGTAGCGGATAAAATTACAGAAATGGAAGAAGTGGAAAGTGCAAATGTTCTTGTAACGAATAAGAATGCGTACGTGGCGATTAGGCTAAAAGAAGGCGTTAATGGAAATAAACAGATTGAGGATAAGATTGCAGATCAAGCAAGAGCTACGAATGCTAATTTTAAAAATGTGTATGTGTCATTGAACCCTGATTTTGTGAAACAAATGAATGAATATGGGGAAAAAGTTAGGGCTAACGAGCCAGTTGAAGGGTTTTTCAATGAATTTTCCAATACGGTAAAAAGAGTGTTTCCTAATGCACATTAGACAGAGCGGAATAGAGGAGAAAAGTTTTATTTACCGATCAATTTAAGTATATAATTGATAAAAGTGATCGATTGAAGCATATTTATATAATTTTAAAGCTTGTTTTGAATAATCCTTTTCAAAACAAGCTTTTTTTATTGAATGAATGTAGAAGGTTTTAATATCGTTGGTAAATGGTACCTATTTTATAATAGTGATTATTTGTCCAATGCACCAACAATAAAACACTATTGTTGACAGTATTAATTATCTCTGATAAATTTATCTTTAATTCAAGATATTTTAATTTGAGATAACTGTATCCTTCGAAAGGAATTAAATATGATACAAGTAAATAATAAACTTAAAGCACTGACAGTATTGCTTCGAGCATCTCAAACTGTTCAAGAAGTCTTAAGGAAAGACATACTTCAATATGGTTTACACCAAACTGAATTTGCTGTTTTGGAATTGCTTTATCATAAAGGTGAGCAACCTATACAATATATTGGTAAAAAAATATTAATCACGAGTAGTAGTATTACCTACGTAGTAGATAAATTAGAAAAAAAAGAGTTAGTGCGTCGCAAAGCATGTCCTGATGATCGTCGAGTAACTTATGCGGTCATTACAGAATCGGGAAAAGCTTTTATAGATAAGGCGTTTCCAGAACATGAAAAGAAAGTGGAAGCTATCTTTGATGAATTATCTGAGGATGAAGTAGAAGTTATCATTAATCTGCTAAAAAAAGTTGGTCATCACGCAAAGAAAATGTAATTTTTTTATCATATACATTGAAATCGAGATATATAGAATTAGAGTATTAACTATTATTTTGGAGGAATGGAAAATGAACCACTTAAAAGGAATTCACCACGTAACAGCTATTACGAGTAGTGCAGAAAAGAATTATGAATTTTTCACTTATGTTTTAGGTATGCGCTTAGTAAAGAAAACAGTTAACCAAGATGATATCCAAACGTATCATTTATTTTTTGCGGATGACGCAGGTAATGCAGGGACAGATATGACTTTCTTCGATTTTCCTGGTATTCCTAAAGGTGTACATGGTACAAATGAGATATCAAAAACATCTTTCCGTGTACCAAGCGACATGGCATTAGATTACTGGGTAAAACGTTTTGACCGATTAGAAGTAACACATACTGGAGTTAGCGAGCAATTTGGTAAAAAGACGCTATCATTTGTTGATTTTGATGATCAACAATATCAATTGATTTCTGATGAAATTAATAAGGGTGTTGCTTCTGGTACACCGTGGCAAAGTGGGCCTGTCCCTCTAGAATATGCAATTACAGGCTTAGGGCCGATTTTTATTCGTATCGCTAATTTTGAATATTTTAAAGAAATGATGGAGAAAGTTCTACTGTTTAAAGAAATAGCTAAAGAAGAATCATTTCATTTGTTTGAAGTTGGTGAAGGAGGAAATGGTGCACAAGTAATTGTCGAACATAATACGATTCTTCCTCAAGGACAACAAGGTTTTGGTACAGTACATCATACTGCATTCCGTGTTGAAGACCGTTCTGTTTTGGAAGAATGGATTAAACGGATAGAAGGTTTTGGATTTAATACGTCTGGCTATGTTAATCGTCACTTTTTCGAGTCATTATACGTAAGAGTTGCGCCTGGAATTTTATTTGAATTTGCAACAGATGGCCCTGGATTTATGGGAGATGAGCCTTATGAAACGCTTGGAGAGAAATTATCTTTACCTCCATTCTTAGAACCAAAACGTGAAAAAATTGAAAAATTAGTGCGTCCAATTGATACAGTAAGAAGCACAATAGAATTTAGTAAGGAATAAAAAGGATGGATTAGTTCCATCCTTTTAATAATTTTTCTATTATTTAATTATTTATCGGGAATTTTAATATAATTATGCGAAATAAATTGCTGCAAAATCAGCACTAATGCACCAACTGCCCAGTATAAGGGAAGAACGGATGGACTGCTAAAACTAAATATCATAATCATTATGGGAGATAGTAAACCCATTATACGCATTTGCTTTTGTTGTTCTCCATTCATGCCTTTTAGGGAAGATTGGGATTGCAGAAAGTAAAGTGCTCCAGCCAACAAAGTCATAATAAGATCTGGTGTTCCAAGATTAAACCAAAGGAAATTCTGCGTTGCAATTAATTGATCTCCTCGTATTGCGAGATAAAGTGCCATTAAGATGGGCATTTGAATGAGTAATGGAAGACAACCCAAATTCATAATTGAAATATCGCTTTTCTTATAGAGAGAAAATATCTCTTGTTGATATTTCATTTGTTCTTCTTGGTTAGTTGATGCATTTGCTTTTTTCTGCAAAGCATCCATTTCAGGTTTTACTTTTGCCATTTTAAGTTGCATCATCTTCTGACCCTTATAGTTTTTTAACATCAGTGGTAACAGAAGTAAACGGATAATTAGCGTAATAGCAACAATAGCTAAGCCATAGCTTCCATTTAAATGATGAGCCAAAAAGTGTATGCCATCCATAAAAGGGATTACAAAATGTTCATGGAAGAAGCCTAAGTCTTTAGCACCTTTTTCATTTGAAGCACAACCTGTCAAGACGAACAATGCAATTAATAAATATGTTGACCAACCAAAATACTTTTTCAATTTATTTCCTCCTTTTGATTTATAAATAACTTATCAATCAAAAGGGAATATTTTCTTCGTTATCTTGCCCTGTATAAATACACTTAACTCTCCATCTCAAGAGTGGCGGTAGCCAAGCAAATACAACTTCCAAGATTGTTGATTTTACATTTTCCTGCATATACCATTTATGTCGATAATGAAATTGATAGCACCATCTATGAAAATAAAACACAAAAGAGAAAAGGAGTAAGGGCACAGTTAAATATGCCTGCTCTGCTAAATGAGCAAAGTAAAGCCAATCACTTAATAGCCCAAATAATAATTCCAAAAGCATTTACACCCCTCCATCTTTTAAATAGTTCTGTGAATTTATAGTAACATAGATTATTTCTACATTCTTTAATAAAAAGCATAATTTAAATTACTTCTCGTATTGAGCATTTTATTCTTCAAATTACTAATAAGCTGGTATTGTTATTTATACCAAAAAAATCTATAATAGGAATGAAAAGGGATAATGATGGAGGAGGATATATAAAATGCAAAATTTTACTTTTTGGAATCCTACAAAACTAATTTTTGGGCAAGGACAGTTAGAGCAGATAAAAACCGAGGTGCCGAAATATGGTAAAAAGGTATTAGTTGTTTATGGTGGCGGAAGTATTAAACGAAATGGTCTATACGACACTGTAATGACTACGTTAGTTGAAATTGGCGCAGAAGTTTTTGAGCTACCTGGAGTAGAACCTAATCCTCGACTTACAACAGCTAGAAAAGGGATTGATATTTGTAAAACTGAAAATATCGATTTCATTTTAGCAGTTGGTGGCGGTAGTGTAATAGATTGTACGAAGCTTATTGCAGCAGGTGCAAAATATGATGGAGATGCATGGGATTTAGTCGTTAAAGAAGCATTTGCAACAGAAGCTCTTCCATTTGGGACGGTATTAACACTAGCTGCAACAGGCTCTGAAATGAATGCTCTTTCTGTTATCACGAATTGGGAAACTCGAGAGAAAGATGGTTGGGGAAGTACTGTGACATTCCCACAATTTTCAATTTTAGATCCAGTTAATACTTTCTCGGTTCCTAAAGATCAAACGATTTATGGCATGGTAGATATGATGTCGCATGTATTAGAACACTATTTCCATCTTGAAGAAAACACTCTTTTCCAAGATCGTATGTGCGAATCATTATTGTTAACGGTCATGGAGACTGCACCAAAGTTGTTAAATGATCTTGAAAATTATGAGTATCGTTCTACAATTTTATATAACGGGACTATGGCGTTAAATGGAATCTTAAATATGGGCTATAGTGGAGACTGGGCTTCTCATTATATTGAGCATGCTGTTTCTGCAGTTTATGATATTCCTCATGGGGGTGGACTTGCGATTATATTCCCTCATTGGATGGAACACAATTTAAAAGTGAAACCAGCACGATTTAAACAATTAGCTGTACGAGTATTTGGTGTTGATTCTGAAGGGAAAACTGATGAAGAAGCAGGATTAGAAGGTATTCAAAAACTTCGCGAATTCTGGAACAGCATCGGTGCCCCATCACGTCTAGCTGATTATGATATTGATGATAGCAAACTAGAGATTATGGCAGACAAAGCAATGATTTATGGTGAATTCGGTAATTTTGCGAAACTGAACAAAGAAGATGTAATGGATATCTATCGCGCATCATTGTAATGTTGGAAAATTAGATTATATATATTTGAGCCATTGAGAGAATGATCTCTTAATGGCTCTTTTTTATGTATTTAATGGTATTATTTCATAACAGGCGTGTTGATCAACTAATTTTAACCATTATCATTAAAATGATAGGTTGATTTCCGCTACGGGACGCTTGCTTTCCGCGGGCAAGTATCCTCCGCTACAATCAATTAAAAAATGTAGTAACATAGGTTAGCATTGAACATAAAAAATCCACTTTAACGGTAAATAACAACCTAATATTCCCCTAATCAACACACCTGATTTCATAAGATACTATCGTTTGATATGAATATAAATTAAAAAGGGGATAAATGTAATATGTATGAGCAAAAAGATAAAGAGAAAGATTTACCTTGGTATTTGAGAAGTAATCCTTCTATTGCTATATCATTTTTAGCTCCACCAATAGGATATTTAATAATTCTTCTAAATTTAAAAAAGATGGATAAAGAAACGAAAATAGATCGCTTTACATTTGCTTCTATTATGGCTGCAATTTGGTCTTTAAAATTTTTACCGAGGAATGCTTTTGGGATTACAATTGTAGTTCTAACATTTTTATTCTTTACATTTTTATTAATTTGGAAGGCATATAGTTCTTTGAAAAAATGATTTTGGTAGTGATGAAATGCTGTGTTGGGATAATGGAGCTTTTAGCAAATAGTAAGGAGAAGTTCCCACGATAAATCGGAACGAAATGGTTCAGCTTGCTAATCGCGTGTAGAGCATAAGCATCTATAAAGCAAGTTGTAAATTAATATAGCAAGAATAGCCTCAAATTGCGGATACTCAATAATCCCTTTTGGGGTTTTTATATGTAGTGAAATGCAGTAGGGACATATGTCCTTTTCAAAATAAGTGTATGTGTTTTTTAATAGAGAGAACAGTTTGAATGGGGGAGAGGAACATGCGAGGAATTATTTTTGCGTTTTTAGGGGGGGCCTTTATTACGCTACAAGGGGTAGCTAATGCGCGGATTAGTCAAGATATTGGTACTTGGCAAACTGCGACAATAACGCAATTCACGGGATTTGTAATGGCTTTACTAATCTTCCTTTTTGTCAGAGATGGCAGCTTGCAAATGTTCAAAAAAGTAAAACCATATTATTTGGTTGGTGGGGCATTTGCCGCCATAATTATTTTTAGCAATATTTCGGCAATTCATCGGATTGGTGTTACGCTAACTATATCAGCAGTTCTCATTGCCCAGCTCGGTTTAACTTTTTTCGTTGATATTAAAGGTTGGTTTGGTGTGGCAAAACAACAGATGAAGTTACCACAGTTTATCGGTATTGGAATGATGGTAGCGGGAGTTATTGTTTTAGGTTTATAAGAAACGTTTAGAACGACTAAGATGAAAGTATAGGAGGCGGAGATGGTTCATGAAGAAAATAGAGAATCGTGAGCAACTCAATCACTATTTAAAAGCTTATCAATTAGAATCCATTTTCAATGAATCTTTAATAGAGCATTTATCACTGTACAGCTTCGATCAAGGTGAAGATATTTGTTCGCAGGGAGATTCTTCGCATTATCTTTATATACTTGTGAAGGGGAAAATCAAAGTTTTTACTACCTCCTTGGAAGGTAGAAAGTTAATACTCTCTTTTAAGAATCCACTTTATCTAATTGGAGATATTGAATACGTTCAAGATATAGATATCATAAATACAGTTGAAGCTGTTTCGCCTGTTATTATGATAGGTATTCAATATCAATGGCTAAAAAAGTATGGGAGCGATTATACGCCATTATTGCAATTCTTACTCGAAACCGTTTCAAGAAAATTTCATATAAAATCAAACTTTTTTAGCTTTAATTTGCTATATCCAGTAGAAGTACGATTAGCTAGTTATCTGTTGTCCATTTCTTTTGATGAATCCGATGCACAATATGATGGAGGACTAAGTACAAATAGTTTAAGAGATGTAGCGGATTTAATTGGAACGAGTTACAGACATCTCAATCGAGTTATCCAGCAATTATGCAAAGAAGGGTTAATTGAACGTACGAAAGATTCAATCCACGTAACAGATCGTGAGGCATTGAGCACGCTTGCCAATCACAATATTTATGAATGAAATAAACGTAGAGAGGAGTAGCGATGATGATTGTAGGGTTAATATTAGCGCTTGTAGCAGGTTCATTAGTTGGTTTGCAAAATATTTTTAATAGCAAAGTAAATGAACATACAGGTTCTTGGGCTTCAACAACATTGGTGTTAGGAATGGGGTTTTTAGCATCACTGATGGTGGGGTTAATTGTTGAGGGTGGAAACTTATTTAATTTACAGAATATGCAACCATGGTATTGGTTCAGCGGGTTAATCGGTGTTGGCGTCGTTACCTGTATTTTGAATGGTATTAAATTGCTTGGTCCGACATATGCCATTTCAATTTTACTGTCATCACAACTTTGTTTCGCATTATTATGGGACTCACTAGGCTGGTTTGGTCTAGAGCAAGTGCCCTTTACGCCCCAAAAGTTACTAGGTGTATTGATCATAGCTAGTGGCATAATCGTTTTTAAATTTGGTGATAGAACAGTAGAAGCGGGGGAGCAATTTTGAAAAAATATCAAACTTTATTATTTGATGTAGACGATACAATATTAGATTTTGGCGCAGCAGAAAAGGAAGCTTTGCATTCCCTTTTTAAGGATCAAGAAATTCTCTTAACGGCCGAAATTGAAGCGCATTATAAAGAAATCAACCAAGGTCTATGGAGAGCCTTTGAAGAAGGGGAAATTGACCGTAATGAGGTTGTAAACACCCGCTTTGCTCTTTTATTCAATAAGTACGGTAAAGAAGTTGATGGTGCCGCATTGGAAAGGAATTATCGAATCCATCTAGAAGAAGGACATCAGCTTATCGAAGGTGCCATGGAATTAATCACAAGCCTTCAAAATAAATATGATTTATATGTAGTGACAAATGGTGTTTCCAAAACACAGGATAAACGTTTACGAGCTTCAGGATTACATTCCCTATTTAAGAATATTTTCGTTTCAGAGGATACGGGCTATCAAAAGCCTATGAAGGAATACTTTGACTACGTCTTTGCGAGAATTCCTCATTTTTCAGCTGAAAACACATTAATTATCGGAGATTCCTTAAGTTCGGATATTAAAGGTGGACAGCTAGCTGGTATAGATACATGTTGGCTCAGCCCTCAAATGAAGCTGAATAATACCGAAATTATTCCGACCTATCAAATTCAAAAGCTTGATGAGCTGTATCGAATTCTATACAGATAAAGGTATTGCAACAGAAGAATTTTCATATAGGAGCGCCCGAAATTACAACTAAAATAGCTGTGATTTCAGGCGCTTTTTATGGGTGAAAATAGAGAGAGGATAGGAGTAATTAAAGAGTATTTTGTTTTTTTGAAAAAGGGGAAGTGAAGGAAGGCTTGTCAATATGAGAAGACTATGACAGTATATAAGCATATATGGAACAACCTATATACTTTTTGTAAATGTCCAGCTCGTAATAGCTATTTTGACGAAGCTGTAAAAAGGAAATAGAACGATAACGAATGGAGGAAATGCAATTATGTTAGATTTACCAAATTGCCCAAAATGTAATTCAGAATACACTTATGAGGATGGAAGTCTTTTTGTCTGCCCAGAATGTGCGCATGAATGGACTTTAGAAACTGAAGATATTGAAGATACAAATGTGATTAAAGATGCAAATGGAAATGTTTTAAATGATGGTGATAATGTCACGGTGATCAAAGATCTTAAAGTAAAAGGCAGTTCATCAGTACTGAAAATAGGCACAAAAGTGAAGAGTATCCGCTTAGTTGATGGAGATCATAATATTGACTGCAAAATTGACGGCTTTGGAGCTATGAAACTAAAATCTGAATTTGTTAAAAAAATATAACTTAGGATTGCGGATAAGAGAACTCATTTTGCTTCTTGTTTTTTCAAAATGGGTTCTTTTTTCTATTTTATTCTTATTCGTTAAATTAGTATTTTGTGAACAAGGGCTATAAATTAATTATCTTTCTCCTACTTATCTTTTAACACAGGCTGCCACCTAGTTATTTTTATACTTTTTATCGATAACTCTCGCCACTAAAATAGCCCATAAAACCATTAATAGAGTTACACCAAAATATAAAGAAATACTTTCAAATATAAATGCGACAATATAGACTAAACCAATGAGTACTGGGCCAAATAGTAATATTTTTTTTATATTAGAATTCCTCCTATTTGTACTATGAAAATGGATTGGTGATGCAAACAGCGCCACTGGAAAATCCGGCTAACCCCGACATAAACAGTCTAAAACAACCACAGTAAATACGTATTGATCATCCACCTTATATTACTTGGATTTCAAAATTTCCAATGCAAGTGGTTTACAAAGTTTTTGTTCAATAAAAATTGGTAGTATCTCTGTTGAATTTACATTTGGACCTACTACTGTATTCATTATTAAATCAAAATCATTATAAGTTAAATCATTGGCAGATAGTTCAAATGAGTATTCAGGAAAGTCCTGTTTTAATTTATCAATCATGCCTTCATATTTTTCTCCACCGTATTTAACAGTTGAAAAAAACGTCATAAACGTAGTTATAAACTCTTGTTGTCGATCCGTTAAATCATTGGATTCTGACCAACTGCTAAATGTAACTTCACTTTTCATTGAAAAACCTCCCTCTATCAATTATACATATATAGGAAGAAGAATATAATGAGCAAAAAACACTATGTATTTTTATTTTGCAAAAGACAGGGAATATGAAAGGGCATTAAAGTTCGCACGAACATAAAAAAGACAACAAATTCGGGAATGGAAATAGTAAGTGCCTGCTTTACGTAGGAAATGCACTTATATAACTCGCCCTCTATTTGTTGCCTTGTTATAGAGATTATCCGTTTTTAATTCAAATATGTGGAGACTTATCCTCAATATAAATACATTCCCTCTTTTTTATAAATTTGGGGTTTACCATAATGACCTTCCGGCTTCCTTATTAGAACCAAATCATTAGCATATCGTAAAGAGGGACGCTTATGATTAAGAAACTATAAAATCGGTTTATAGTATATTAATCAATACTATATTCAATAAATTCAAAGAAATCAGGTGTTTTTATATCTTGTAGGTAATTTAGTTTTTCAAGAATTTTCATACTAATTTCTTGTTCTAAATCCTCTCGTTCCTGCATACGAGTATGATGCAAACTTTTTTTAATAGCAGGTCTGAAAATTTCTAGTAAACGTTCTAGATCTTTGTTTTCTACTTGATGCAAAATTTCATTTTCCATCATGCTCCCCCATTTCTTTATTAATTTAAATAATAATAGGTGTCAGAACAAAATTGTATTGTTTGCGACTAAAAGTAATTATCATATTTTGCTTTTAATACAGGCCTTTCTTAACTTCTCTAAAGCTGCATGGTGGTTATATGAAATGGTTTGTTCGGATTCATTCAATACTTTGGCGATTTGCTTATTATTAATATTATGAATATAGATTAATTCGAGAATGTACAATTGTTTATTTGATAGAGATTTCATACTGGAGATTAGCTCTGGATTACCGATATAATCACTTATGTTATGTTGGCTATTTTGAAAGTTATTGAATGTTGTATCTTCGATGGAGGACATTAAAACGTCCATTGAAAAATGTTCTTCTTGATTGTTAGATTCTTCAGCAACTCCTGGAATAGGGAGGTTTTTTTTATAATAATTTCGTAATCTTTTATCAAAATCAATGGCAGAGAAATGTATGGTTTTTGAGATATATGAAATTAAAATGACGTTTTTATAATATTGGCGAAATGCAGAGTTCAGCTGAGTAATACTATCTTTATCCATGCTATTTATTGCTCTACTAAAAATGTTTTGATTTTCATTACTTTTTAAGAATCCTTTCATAATAGGTTGCTTCATTATGTTAGCATATTTTCTGAAAAATTCTTTTTCTCTAATAGTCTTCATCAACACCCCTCCTTTCATATAAGAGAGAAATATATTAGCAAATTTTTCGAAAAATATTGTTGTGAATTATTAAGGATGTAAAAAGTGTTTTTTGATAAATGATAATTATAATTAGTTTTGTGTAGTTACTATTAATACTTATGTTGCTTTTAACGATAACATGCGTGTTTTTGAAGGAAAAAGATAAATTTTTATATTTTTTTTATAAAAAGAACATATCTTTGTTAAAGTGAAATATCAATTTTTAATAAAGGGACTTCTCACTTTGTATATAAAAAGTAGATGATAGTCTAATTTTACTATATAATGATATGTCCAGGTACAACAATTTCTCTTGGAAATGAATTTATTCTGTAAATTAACTCCTATCTTTTTGAACAATTATCCCTCGGAGAGAATCCAATTCATTGGCTAGTCTTTCTAATTTTTTTTCAAATCTTAGTAAAAGATATACTGAAATTACAATAGGAAATCCAAAATTTGAGATTAAATATACCCAATCCGCTTCGGCCCCCATATTATCCCTCCTATTTTAATTGGATGAAACCATTACCCACTTGGCTGATAGGGTAATTTATTTTTTTCGAATGGCTATTAAAATATCTTTCAATTTGCGATGGAAGCAGTATTTGTTCATATTTGTTTATCAGATTTAATGCTAATGCAACTGCGCCAGAAGCATGTGGAGCTGCCATTGAAGTACCGGTTAACTTAACATATCTCCCATCTAAATGAGTTGATAAAACATCTTCTCCTGGTGCCATAAATTTAAGGTTAAGATTCGTCTGCGAAAAGACGGAAGGAATTAAATCATTATTTACAGAACCGATTGAAAGAGTTTCCTCGTAGTATGCAGGATAAGAAATTTCGTATGTTTCAGAGTCACCGTCACCGTCATTTCCAGCTGCAGCAACGATAATAATTCCGGAATTGTATACATTCTTTACTGTTTCATACAATGCATTTGTATGTGTAGGACCTCCTAATGACATATTAATCACACTTACTTTTTCACCATTAGGACCTGTCCATGCCATCGCATAATTCAAAGCTTCAATTAACTGTTCATAAGAACCTGCTCCGTTTTTGTTTAAAACTTTCAGTATTAATAAATGACTTTTAGGAGCAATGCCTACTACTCCCACGCCATTCTTTCTAGCTGCTATGATTCCTGCGACGTGTGTACCGTGGCCATTATAATCTTCAAAAATAGTCGGATTACCATTGTCATCATCTGTGAAATTATATCCATCTATAATAGAGTCTGCCAAATCTAGGTGAGTTGTTGCGATTCCCGTATCTAAAACAGCTACGACTACTCCACTACCTTCAGAAGCTTCAGTCCAAACCTCTCTTGCTTTGATTAGATCTACACCAGGGGGAATTATTTCTAAATCATCGTGAAATGATACAATTTTGTATTTACCTAACTCGATTTTTGGCATATTATCCATCCTTTACTTATTATTTTTTTGCTAGCTACAAATAGAACTCACACGACGTTTTTTCAATTCTCACATAAGCTTACTTAGACAGTGACTAATTTGTCTCTTTACAACACCTCTTTCTATTTGGTTATATTCTTTAAAGAGAAATTTAAAATAAAATATCAAAAGATTTTGAAAAATTAAGTCTTTTTAACTAATTATGGTAACTTGAAAAAATTGGTAAATTATTTCTTCTCGAAAGAAGGAATGCTATGGATTAAAACCACCTTTCAAAATGATAGGTGGTTTTGTTACTTCTTTATGAAGTATGGAACTTTTAAGTGTTGGATATTTAGGGGATGGATTGTAAAGTTGTTAAAGGAGAAAGTAGGATACTTACCAATTATCTTGTTAAGAGGTCCATTTTTCATGTCCTATTTATGGTAACTTGTTGTAAGTTTTTTACCACATATAGTGGAATTTTAAATACCTAGAACTTTCCATGGTATATTTTGTTTAAGAAGTGGAGGATGCTTATGCAAATTAAGCTAATAATCGATGAGAAATATGCTGAGACGGAAATACATATTCACGCAAATGCTTATAGTGAGCAATTAGAGCAACTTATGAAGTATTTGAAGGCTACAAGTACGGATGTTATTGACGGGTATTTACAGCAAGACATATACATGCTGAAAATCACGGATATTTACTCTGTGTATTCAGAAGGTGCAAAGATTTATTTCCAAACAGATGAGCATGAATATGAGTCAAAGCGCAAGTTATATGAGCTTGAGGAGTTATTAGAAAAAGATTTTGTTCGTGTGAATAAATCGACACTCGTTAATATATCTAAAATCGTGTCTATGAAGATGGAAAGAACCGGTATGATGCAGCTCGTGATGGATAATGATACGACTGCTCATGCTAGTCGTATGTATTTAAAAGGATTAAAGAAAAGATTAGGAATCGGGAGGGATGTATGATGAAGAAAATTACCCAAGTCGCAATTTTAGGAGCGCTTATTGGCTTAAGTACTTCATATATGATTATTACAATCGATTTATTAGTCAATCCAACTTACACACTCAATGGGCAGGAACTATTTTTGGAATTTAAATTGGCTATATTTCTTGGAATTGGCTGCGGTATCACTTCACTTATTTTCTACATGGAGCGATGGTCGATTGCGGTGAAGTTAATCATACACTATGTTGTTATTTTATCACTTGTACTTGTATGTGGAGCAATTGGTGAATGGTATGAAAATCCAGTGGAGCAGCCAGGAGAGTTTATTATGTTCTTTGCCATTCAATTGACGGTTTATCTTGCAGTATTCGTAATTATTTATGGAGTGAGTTATCAAGAAGTAAAGAATATTAATGAAAAATTAAAAAGACGATCGGAAGGCACCCATCATCGCTCAATGAAGCTCTAAACAGGAAAAAGGGATAGCGAGTTTATCAAGTTAGTTAAAAAATTATTATATTGAGGTGAAGTGAATGTCAGAGCAACAAGGCATTATTCAAGTTACGAATTTGATGAAAAGTTATGGTGAATTTGAAGCAGTGAAAGGGATATCGTTCTCCGTAAAAAAGGGAGAGTTGTTTGCTTTTCTAGGAACAAATGGGGCAGGTAAATCGACAACAATCGATATTCTATGTACGCTGCTCAAAAAAAGTGCAGGTGAGGTCATAATCGATGGTTATAAAATTGGTGAGGGAGTAGGGAATAATCATATTCGAAAGAAAATCGGGGTTGTATTCCAAGAGAGTGTATTAGACGAAAGGTTAACCGTTTTTGAAAATATTCTTAATCGTGGTCAATTCTATAATTTAAGTAAACATCAAATTCAAGAAAACTATCAATTTGTATCAGATTATTTGAAATTAGATGATATTCAAAACAAAAAATATGGTACTTTATCTGGTGGACAAAGAAGGCGAGCAGACATCGCTCGGGCTATTATACATAAACCTACTATTTTATTTTTAGATGAACCAACAACAGGGCTGGATCCCCAAACAAGGCTATTTGTTTGGGATGCGATTAAGAGATTACAAGAAGAAACGAATATGACTATTTTTTTAACGACTCATTATATGGAAGAAGCGTCCGTTGCTAACCAAGTTGTGGTCATTAAAGAAGGACGTTTGGTTGCAGAAGGAACACCTAATCAGTTAAAAGAAAAATATGCTTTTGATAGCGTACATTTAGAGTTTAAGCATACATTTGACCCGGAGCCATGGTTAAAAGAAAAACAATTATCCTACGCATTGAAAAACTCGATTTATACCGTCCGCGTCGCGTCTACTCTAGAAGCATATGACATCTTAAAAAAACTAGAAGGTCAAATACAGTCTTTTGAGGTTGTAAAAGGAAGTATGGATGATGTCTTTATTAATATTATTGCAGAAAAAGGGAGCGTCGTATGATGAAATCTCTATTCCATTTGGTTAGCAGGAATAATAAAATATACCGCCGCGATCGAACGTTAGTATTTCTTTCACTATTATCAGTGTTCATCGTAATTATATTGTATGCAGTGTTTTTACAACAAACCCAAGTTGATGCCATTCAAGAGATGATTGGCAAATCAAAGGCAGTTAAAAATATGGTGAACGAGTGGATGATTGCAGGGTTATTATCGATAACTGCTGTAACCACAACACTAGGTGCGTTTGGAATTATGATTCAAGATAAGGAAAGCAAAAAAACGCATGATTTCTTAACGACTCCATTATCGAGAGCTACGATACAGTTAAGTTACGTTATTAATGCATTTGTCATTGGTCTATTTTTCTCTTTGCTTGCTTTTGTTGGTTGTGAACTATTTCTTGTTTTATCAGGTAGCGAAATCTTGAGTGGTATAGTGATTTTAAAAGTTATAGGCATCATTATTCTTTCGGTTGCATTATCCAGTTCGATTAACTTATTCTTAGCTCTTTTTATAAAAACGCAAAGTGCTGCCTCAACACTAAATACAATTGTTGGGACTGTTATCGGTTTCTTATGTGGAGTCTATGTTCCTATCGGTAGTGTTCCAAATTTTGTTCAAAATATTATTATGTACTTTCCCATCAGCCATACTGCAGTTCTCTTGAGAGATGCATTCATGACAGATTCAATTCAAACTGTATTCAAAAATGCAACGCCGGAACAAATACTAGAATATAAAAAACAGTTTGGCATAGTGTATGAAATGAATGACAAGCTTGTTAGTACAACAAATCATTTATGGATCATTATTATTACGACAATCGTATTTACCGTAGTATCTATCATGATATTCAAAAAGCAAAACAAATAGCTATAATGATAATTTAACTTCATATTTACTTATTTTATATATTTTTTCAATAAAAACCCAAAATAGAGAATCCACTTTGATTAATTATTTTCAAAATGGATTCTTTTTTTACATAATATACAAGTTGTCAGATGTTTTATATAATTACATTACATAAGTTAGGACGGATGGTGATGATCAATGGAACCTAAATGGCTTGAATGGGCAAAACAACTTCAATCCATTGCACAGGCGGGATTAACTTATTCAAAAGATGTCTACGACTTGGAAAGATTTGAACTAATACGAACAATCAGCGTAGAAATGCTGTCATATCAAACAGAAATAGATGCGACAAAAATAAAGGATTTATTTGCCAATGAAACCGGTTACGCAACTCCGAAAGTAGATATTAGGGCAGTCGTTTTTCAAAATAATAAAGTGTTAATGGTTAGAGAAAATACTGATGGTGACTGGGCGTTACCAGGTGGTTGGGCTGACATTGGATTAACGCCAAGTGAAGTCGCGGTGAAAGAAGTGAAAGAAGAATCAGGGTTTGATGTAAAAGTAGTTAAGTTGTTGGGTGTACTAGATAAGAAGTGCCATCCACATCCTCCTTCTCTTTATCATGTTTATAAAATATTTATTCAATGTGAGATAACTGGTGGGCAAGCAATGGAAGGCATCGAAACAAATGCCGTGGCGTTTTTCTCTGAAAATGAATTACCAACATTATCAATAGCTCGGAATACAAAATCACAAGTTGACTGGGTGTTTAAGATTATAAATAATCCACAAGACCCTGTTTATTTTGATTAATGCAGGTATTACGTTTTATCGTAAAGCTTTGAAACGTTTCCTTTTTGCAACTCAAAATTGTGGATATTTTTTATAGAGGAGGCTTTAGTTTGATCATTCGTGAAGTGCAGGTTGCAGATGCAGAGAGATTTTTAACTTTACTAAAAGAGATTGATGATTCTAATCGTATGCTATTTAATCCTGGAGAACGTCAAACATCGGTTGAACAGCAACAAAAAGTATTAGAACAATTTGCAATTGATGAGCGTTCAGTCTTTTTAGTGGCTGAAAAAGCTGGCGAATTCCTTGGCTATTTAGGCTTAATTTCAGATGATCTTGAACGGAGAAATCATATCGGCCGGATTGTGGTGGGCGTATCAGAAAAATCACGTGGTCAAGGTATTGGAACAAAACTATTTGAATCTATATTCAAATGGATGGAAGGAAAATCATTTAAGCGGATTGAGTTAACAGTGATTAAAGATAACGAATCGGCCTACCGCCTATATCGGAAAATGGGATTTGAATTCGAAGGCGAAAAGGTTGCAGCGCTATTAATTGATGGTGAATTTGTGAATGAGTTGTATATGCATAAATTATTTTGATGTATTAGGGGAGTTCGAATCTACTTTATAGGAGGGACTATATGCACCTACATATTTATAAAGTAGATTTATAAATAGCTAGTGAATATTATTCTTTAATAGCATAAGGAAGGGGCGATTCAATGCAGCAATTATTTGTTGAAAATATGAGTATAGATCTTGCAAAAGAAATATTAAGTTGGAGATATGAGGCTCCTTATGACTTTTATAACAACGATTTAGATACGGATACATTACGTGAGTTACTTGAAAATCCATATTATTCGGTAATAGATAATAGTGGAGAATTGGTAGGCTTTTTTTGTATTGGACAATCCGCACAAGTACCAAGTGGTTCAAAGTTTGGTACCTATTCAGAAGAAATGATTGATATTGGTATAGGGATGAAACCAGGATTAACAGGTAAAGGGTATGGTTCGACCTTCTTTTCATTTGTACTTAATCATATTCAAGATGAAAATTGCATACCTATCCGCCTAACTGTTGCTAAATTTAATCAGAGAGCTATTCATCTGTATGAAAAATTTGGTTTTGTTAGGATTATGGAGTTTCGTAACGATTCAACTGAATTTATTGTAATGATTAAGAAAGATCTATAACGGTTTTTCAACTAATAGTGGTGAGGGTCGAAAAAGAAATTAGTAATGATCAACTTTATCTCAGCTCTATACAGGAATGACTATTTCATGAAGGGAGTACTTTTAATGGATGAAAAAAAATTACAATCGTTTTGTGAGGGTTTACCGGGTATAACTCATGATTACCAAGTAGATTGGCAAGCAGATCGTTATCATGTAGGTGGGAAGACGTTTGCGATGTTAGGAGGAGATTCTGAAAGAAAGCCTATTATAACTTTAAAATGTGAACCTAATCGTGCTGTAGAGTTACGTGAGACTTATGAGAGCATTATCCCAGGGTATTATATGAATAAAACACATTGGAATTCATTATATCTGGAATCAGATTTACCTACTGATTTATTTGAGAATCTAATTTTACATTCATATAATTTAGTTTTTGAAAAATTAACTAAGAAGGCTCAAAAAGAAATTGTAGTAGAATAATTTTTAAAATAAATCTCCTAAGGACATGGAGTAGTGATAGATAAAGAAAATAGTTCTTTGAGTAAACTGGCCAAAATAGGCCAGTTTTTTATTTTAAGAAAAATCGCTGTACTTTTTCAATTTAATAATACCTATTACAGGGTATTTTGACATCCATACATATAGGCCGGCGATGAACGAGTATGGCCAAGTTATAGAGTGATGTAAAATATAACACCTTAAAATTTATTACGCCTTATTAAAATGTGGTTTCCAATCGAGTTGTTTATCAACTTCTTGTTTCTCCATCCAATTAAGAAAACTTTTTATATTTTTTATGTTGTATTCTAACACGGACTGATAGATGTATATAGATGGGTATTCGTGATCTTGTTTTAACAAGTCTTCCTTAATACTTAATATAGCTATTCTTTGTTCTTCGGTTAAAGTGTTTGCCATTTCTTGAACTAAATCTCTGGACAATGCTCCTTGCCTTTCAAGCGGAAACAGCCACATATCTATATTCCATATTTCTGCAGATTCATGTCTATAGAGTAGTTTGAAATAAAATCCATTGTACTGTGAATCCAAATAATTATGATACTTGATTTCAATTACTTTAGGGTTGTTAGATAAAGAACTTAAGAATTTTAGAGCCTGATTTGGTCGAGGATTAGCACTAAATGTTTCTATATCAATATCAGGTTCGACAATTAAATTATATGCGGTGGCACCCACTATATAAGGGTCACCGATTTCACGCCAACTGTCCATTAAGTTTAGCTCAGTCAATATTTCTACAGCTATTTGTTTTCTTTTGGTAGCACGTTCTAATATATCCATAATATATAATACCTCCTTTTTTCTTCTTTTCCATAAATTACATTATAATACTCTGTTTTTCGGGAAAAATCAATCCTTTATTTAATACGTCTAATCATCTAAAATCCATACTTGAATAATTTAAAGTAGGCCATCTTTCATCAAGAAAGTGGGCCTTTTCGACTCAAAAATATTTTTATTTACTTTTCCAAAACTTGAGAGTAATATTACATCAGTTTCAAATTTCTAAATCGCTGAAGTGAAATACACGGGGGAACCATTTTGAGGATTGCATTGTAATCCTAGGGGTGAATCTTTTTAAGAAGGAAGGGCTACTCAAGGCCCGAATCCGACAGCTAACCTCGTAAGCGTTATATGAGAAGGAAAGTGGAGCTTGTTAGACAGAAATTCTAATGTCTACAGGTCTATTTGTTGATGACCTGTAGACTTTTTTTATTCTCTAAAAGATAAAAATCCTCTAGGACGGGTGAGATATATGAAATCTTCATTGAAAAGATTGTTAATTGGTAGACCTTTAAAATCGACTGAATTAGGAGAGCAACGATTAAATAAAAAGAAAGCGTTAGCGATTCTTTCCTCGGATGCTTTATCATCTGTGGCATATGGACCTGAGCAAATTTTAATTGTTTTAGTGACAGTAGGAGCAGCTGCACTATGGTATTCGATTCCGATTGCTGTAGGTGTCATTATTCTTTTAACAGCACTTATATTGTCTTACCGTCAAATTATTTATGCATATCCTCATGGTGGAGGCGCTTATGTCGTTTCACGAGAAAATCTTGGGGTCAATCCAGGGCTTGTTGCTGGTGGTTCTTTATTGGTCGATTATATTTTAACGGTGGCTGTTAGTGTATCTGCGGGTACGGATGCCATTACGTCTGCGATGCCAAGTTTACATGGTTATAATGTTGAGATTGCAATTGTATTTGTTATCTTATTGACGATTTTGAATTTAAGAGGTGTGACAGAATCAGCTTCTGTTTTAGCGTATCCTGTGTATTTGTTTGTGTTAGCGTTATTTATTTTAATTGGTGTAGGGATATTTAATATTGTGACAGGTAATGTTTCGCCAAGCTTGCATACATCGATTGGCACGCCAGTTGCAGGGCTTAGTTTATTTATATTATTAAAAGCTTTTGCATCAGGGAGTTCGGCTTTAACTGGTGTAGAAGCGATTTCCAATGCCATTCCAAATTTTAAAGAACCAGCACCTGTAAATGCTGCGAAAACGTTAATGGCGATGGGTGGCTTATTAGCAATTTTATTCTCAGGTATTGTCTTTTTAGCTTATTATTACGGCATTGTACCGAGTGCAACAGCAACGGTCGTTTCTCAAATTGCAGAGGAGAGTTTTGGTCGCAATTTGATGTATTACTTCATACAAGGGACAACAGCTTTAATATTAGTGCTGGCTGCAAATACAGGTTATTCGGCGTTTCCATTACTTGCTGTGAATCTTTCAAAAGATAAATTTATTCCTAGAATGTTTCAATTAAGGGGGGATCGTTTAGGGTACTCCAATGGGATTATTCTACTTGGTTTGGCAGCAATTCTTTTAATTATCGTTTTTCACGGGACAACTGAGAATTTAATTCCGCTATATGCTGTTGGGGTGTTTATTCCCTTTACATTGTCTCAAACGGGTATGATCGTGAAATGGGTGAAGGAAAAACCTCAGGGATGGGTGCCAAAGTTAATGATAAATTCGGTTGGTGCGATGATTTCATTTACTGTAACGATAGTGTTTTTTGTGACCAAATTGAATGAAGTATGGCCAGTATTTGTTTTTTTACCGATTATTATTTACTCGTTCCATCGTATTAAAAAGCATTATGATTCGGTTGGACCACAGCTAAAATTAATAGCAGATGAGAAAATTATACAGATTGAGGGAAATGTCATTATAGTCCCTGTGGCTGGCATTACGAAGGTTGTAAGGA
The DNA here is from genome assembly GCF_016612995.1 of Viridibacillus soli. GTDB lineage: Bacteria > Bacillota > Bacilli > Bacillales_A > Planococcaceae > Viridibacillus > Viridibacillus soli. Next base: position 191,363 of record NZ_JAEOAH010000006.1, on the reverse strand, counting down.
ATTCATTAAACTATGCTAAATCACTGTCAGCAGACCAGATTATTGCGGTTTATATTGCATTTGAAAGAGAAGATATAGCCAAATTTGAGGAGCAGTGGAAGAAGTGGCAGCCTGATGTGAAACTCGTGACACTGTATTCTCCTTATCGTAGTATTGTTCAACCACTGACGAAGTTTATTGATAAAGTTGAACGTAAAGCGAGTAAAGCCAATTATCAAGTTTCGGTGATCATTCCACAATTTTTGCCGAAGAAAGGTTGGCAAAATATACTTCACAACCAATCAAGTTTAATGATTCGCACATCTTTACTGCATCGAAGAGATGTAGTGCTCATTACGGTCCCATATCATTTACAAAAATAAAAGGAGGATATTTACAAAAAATACTGAATATATATTGAGAGAGTATTTTTTTATGTAAGCAATTTTGAAGTAAAGTTTGATAAATAAAATCCTGTATAGACTATGCAGGATTTTATTTATGTCGATGAATCATTTTAGACGAAGGAGAATCTATGATTATTTTAATTAATGGTGCCTTTGGTGTTGGGAAAACGAGCGTTTCTGAACGATTGCATAAAAATTTAGAGAATAGCATTGTTTTTGACCCAGAAGAAGTAGGATTTATGCTCAGAAATATTTTGCCGAATGCTATCAAAGAATTAGAAGCACCTAGTGGAGATTTTCAAGATTTTATCTTATGGAGAAAATTATTTGTAGAAACAGCACGATGTTTTAAAGAACAATACGGAAAGACATTGATTGTTCCAATGACTATTAGGAATTTTGAATACTTCAGAGAAATTACAGAAGGGTTAAATAAAATAGACAAGGAAGTTTATCATTTCTGTTTAACAGCATCAAAAGATACAATTCATAAACGATTAGTAGAACGCGGAGAAGTTGAAGGTAATTGGTGTTTTCAGCAGACGGATCAATGTTTGGCTGCATACGAAAACAATGATTTCTCATATTATATTAATACTGAGGACAAAAACTTAACTGAAATCACTGAAGAAATTGTTGAAAAGATAAAATAGTGTCTATTTATATGTATAGTAAAGGGCGGATTTCTTGAATATACAAGGTTTAAACCATTTCTTATTTTCCGTTTCAGATTTAGATAAGTCCATTGAATTCTATCAAAATGTATTTGATGCAAAGCTACTAGTAAAGGGCCGTACAACAGCTTATTTTGATGTATGTGGAATATGGCTAGCATTAAATGCTGAAGAGGATATTCCGCGTAATGAAATACACCAGTCCTATACACATATAGCTTTTACAATAAAGGAATCGGATTTTGATACCATGTATGAAAAACTTAGAGATTTGAATGTAAATATACTACCAGGTCGTCCAAGAGATCAGCGAGATAAGAAATCTATTTATTTTACAGATTTAGATGGACATAAGTTTGAATTTCATACAGGTACACTAGAAGAAAGAATGGATTATTATATGCAGGATAAACAACATATTGAGTTCTTCTGATAACACCAAACAATGAAAAAATAGTTTAGGGAGATGCTGAAATGACAACAAATGTTTATCTTGTCAGGCACGCGCATTCCGTTTATACACCAGACGAATTAACTCGGCCATTATCTGAAAAAGGGCTGCGAGACGCTGAGAGTATTTTGACTACACTTAAAAGTGAAAAGATTGATGATTTTATTTCTAGTCCATATAGAAGAGCAATTCAAACAATTGAGCCCTTAGCAAAATATTATCAAACCGAAATTAAACTAAATAAGGCCTTTCAAGAACGTACATTGGCACAAGGCAAAGTAAAAGATTTTAATGCAGCAATCACTAAGGTTTGGCAAGAACCTGATTTTGCATTTGACGGTGGAGAATCGAATCTCAATGCTCAAGCAAGAGGAATAAAAGGTTTTATGTCCATTTTACAAACATATGAAGATCGCAATATCGTGATTGGTACACATGGGAATATTATGGTGCTCATCATGAATTATTTTAATGCAGAATATGGCTTTGAGTTTTGGCGAAAACTTCAAATGCCAGATATTTATAAGATGTCATTTAGTGGTAAAGAGCTAATGGGGATAGAACAAGTCTTATTAAAACAATCTTAATTTCTAAGAGTTTTTGGATCATAGTCAATATTCATTAAGTGAGGGAGATTAGTAAATGAGAATATTCGATACGACTAACTACTTTTAAAAAAATTATAAGCCAACGATTAGCTTTTTAAGAAGTTACTATGACAAGTATCCTGAGATATTTCAAGAGTATTTTATGTATCACTGTAAGGATACAGAGGAGCGTCATTCTCAATCGATTAGTAAATATGAACATGATTTCGATAATATTAGACTAGTCAGGAGTAATATAGTTTCAATTATTGAGAGAGTAGAATTAAGCTATAAAGAAAGATATGATGTGGATTTTCCGATAGAAGTGGATTTATTGATTGGTGGCTATGGTTCTAATGCGTATACATATAGAGAAATCATTCCTAATATTAGCTTTGCGTTAGAAAAACTGTCGCCAGAAATGAATCATTTGGAATATATAGTGGCACACGAGTTTGGTCATGCCACACATCATATTATTTCAGACAAGAAGAAAATAGATTGGACAAAAGTAGATTGGAATAGTCCTCTCACATGGTTAAATCAAGAGGGTGCGGCTACTTATTTGTCTCGACAAGCTGCGCCGAATCTACTTCCACATCAGTATTTTTCTTACGATGAAGAGGCAGAGTGGCTATTATTTGCCGAGGAAAATTATGAAGAGATTAAAGATGCATTTCGTGAAGATTATCAACAATTAAACATAAATGAATTGTTTTTCGAGTGGTTTTCTATTAATGGTGGGGAAAGATTTAAACATACACGCCTAGCATATTTTTTAGGAGCTGATTTTTTTCAAAAGCAGGTTGATTCACTAGGTGAAATAGAAGCGGTTATTGCATGGGGAAGAGATGATTTTAAACAAATGGTTGAAGAATGGTTAAACGAATAGTAAAGAACCATCATACAAATAAAATAGTGAATTATAAGCCATCTATCGTCCTTTAAAATATAGGTGGTTTTCGTTTTGTATGTTCTGATACAGCAATTTGGTTGTTCATGGCATAATTGACACAGTGACAAATGAAGGTAATTAATGGAGGATTTTATGGATTTAAAACAGATTTTAATAGATTGGACTTCGATGTCTACTTTAGAACGTAAAACTTTGATAGCTGAGAAGGGAGACCAACTAGTTTCGAACATGTTACAGGAAATTGGCTCTGTAGATGCGGAGCTACGTGACCAGTTGATTTATCGGACATTTATGGAGATGATTGGCGATCAGTTATTATCCCTTGAGCAAATGCAGTTATTATTTGAAGAGACTGTGACAGAGAAGTATTTATTTTTCCATACTGGTGATGAACAGACTGATACGGTATTTACGCGTTCTTTTTCAGCGCTTTTATTAACAGGTATTTTAACAGTGGATGCAGAATTGAGGTTCTTGCCAGAAAAGATGTTGGTTACATATTTGGAGAGAAGTGATCAATTTTTACAAAAAGAACGCGATGTTCGGGGTTTTGTAGACGGTAAGGGATGGGCACATAGTGTTGCACATGGTGCAGATTTAGCCGCAGCGACAGTTCGTCATCCAGCTTTTGAGCTGCGTATGGCACCACCAATACTACAAGCAATTAAAGCTTGCTTGTGGAAAGATGTTGTTTATGTAGATGATGAGGAAGAACGTTTAATCGAAGTGATTGAAGCAATGATGAAAAAAGGTGTTTCAGACGATGTACTCATTGAATGGGTAGAGCAAGTTTTCGATAAGTTAGATCATTATTTGAATAGTAGAGGGTATGATCCATCGTATTTTAAAGCAAGAACGTGTACATTACATTTTATGAAAACATTATATTTTGCGCTGAAAATTAAAAAGAGTATGCCCAAATTAGAAGGTGTTGTGTATATGCAAGTCGCCAAACATTTTAAATTAGGCTAAGTAAGAAAGGGTTTCAGCTATGCAAGAATTGTTTGAGGTTATAGTAGAGGTATGTCTAAGTATTTTGGAGGGCATTGTTAATTTATTTTCCAACTCTAAATTAAATCGTAAGAAAATTAATCGCCATATGTTAAAAGGCTATGGATGGTTTAAGAAAATCTTTGAAGATTAAAAGTAAAAGAGAGCAAAGGAACTTTATCACTCTTTTAAATAAGCAAAAGTAAATTTATAAAAAGTGCTGAATCATAATTAATTGGAAAAGGCGACACAGATATGTCGCCTTTTTTACGTTGCTCTTAATGCCAATTGACCATTTTTCATTTCATAGATTTTATCGCAATACGGTAAAATACTTTCATCATGTGCCTTATATACATGGCAACCAGTATCTTCTAAATGCAGCTCTACCAAATTTAGAATATTAACATTATCATTTACAATTAGAATATTTGCCATCTATTTTATCCATTAAGTTAATATCATCCTCTTTGAATAATAATCATATCAGGCGTGTTGATTAACCGATTTTAACCATACTGATAAAGTGGTAGGTTGATTTCCGCTAGGGGATGCTGCTTTCCGCGGGCAAACACCAAGCTGCTCCCTTCGCTACAATCAACTGAAAAATGTAGTAACATACGTTAGTATTGAACATAAAAAAGCCATATAAACGGTAAATAACAACCTAATATTCCCCTAATCAACACACCTGTAAGCATATAGTACTTTGCAAAATAATTGGAATCACAAGGCCGGGAAGAAGTTTATATTTGACATAGAACCATCTGGTTTCATATAATCAAAACACGAAACTAAATGGTTCTGTATTAAAGGCTGAAAAGGAGAATAAGAATGACAAATAATAATCAAGAAAATTTACCAGATATTAAACAAACAGTACTAGTGAATGCACCTATCCAAAAAGTATGGAATTACGTATCAACTGCGGAGGGCATTGAAGCTTGGTTTATGCCAAATGATTTCCAATTAGAAGAAGGGTATGAATTTCATGTACAATCACCATTTGGCCCATCACCTTGTAAAGTAATCGAAATTGATGAACCAAATCGCTTATCATTTGAATGGGATACAGATGGCTGGGTTGTGACATTTATGTTAAAAGAAATGGGCGAGCAAACTGAATTTATGCTTATTCATGGTGGCTGGAAAAACGCGGATGCAATCGTACAAAAAGCGCAGCAACCAAGTTCGGTTATTCGTGCCACAATGGAACAGGGCTGGGTTGGTATCGTTCAGCATAAATTCAAACAAGTGGTTGAGGGCTAATTATGTCCGCCGCAGAAAAATACGATGTGTTCCAAGCAATTGCTGATCCAACACGTAGAGAGGTGCTTCACTTATTAGCGGCAAAGGAGCGATCCATTGCAGAAATTACTTCTCACTTTAATATGAGCCGGACGGCGATTGCTAAGCATCTCCATGTTCTTGCAGATGCAGAACTTGTTAGTGGTACAAAGGTCGGTAGAGAAAAGATTTATAGCCTACAACCAGAGCCATTAACGGAACTGAAGCAATGGCTATCCTTCTATGAGCAGTTTTGGAATAATAAATTAACGAAACTAAAGTATGTTGTTGAAAATCAGTTTGAAAAGGATAAGGAATAATCGGTATCAATATGTAATATTCAGCCAATAATGACTGATATGAAAGGGTGAAAGCATATGACAAAGGTGACGCCATTTTTAATGTTCCAAGGGCAAGCTGAGGAAGCGATGAATTATTATGTTTCATTAATTCCGGACTCGGAAATTTTACGTATTAAACGTTATGGAGCAAATGAAGCAGGGGCAGAAGGTAGTGTAATGCAGGCTGCTTTTTCATTGAAGGGGCAAGAAATTTTATGTATTGATAGTAATGTACAGCATGCATTTACATTTACGCCGTCATTTTCGCTCTATATTACATGTGATACAGAAGAGGAAATCGATTATTTATATGAAAAGTTATTGAATGGTGGTAGTGAATTAATGCCAATAGATAACTATGGCTTCAGTAAAAGGTTTGGTTGGCTTGTCGATCAGTTTGGCGTATCTTGGCAACTAACGCTTGAGTAAAAGAAGAAGTATATTTTGTATTAGAGAAAAGGTTTGCCAGATATGGGCAAACCTTTTCTTGTTGTTAAGCATGTATGAGTGCTTAGTCTTTTATAACAGCATTTTTTATACTTTAAATTCTTGAATCATTGCTTGTAAATTTTGAGCGTTTGCATTTAAATCTTCTGCGACTGAATTTACTTGATTCATCGTAGAAGATTGTTCCTCAATAGCAGAGGCAGCCAATTCTGTATTTGTAGATGCATCTGATGCACCGTTTGCAATTTCTGTAACAGAGGCAGAAACTTCTTCTGCACTAGCTGAAATTTCCTCTGAAGTAGCGGATATTTCTTCTACTTGAACGGTGATCGATTTAACAGCAGAAGTAATTGTTGTAAAGGCTGAGCCTGCTTCTCCAATGACTTGAACACCATCTTGAACAGAAGAAAGACCTTCGTGTACTGCAGATTCAACGTTTTTAGTATCGGTTTGTATTTCTTTGGTTAGTGTAACGATTTGTATTGCAGATTGTTTTGATTGCTCAGCAAGTTTACGAACTTCGTCTGCTACAACAGCGAAACCTTTGCCTTGTTCGCCTGCACGAGCCGCTTCAATTGCTGCATTCAGTGCAAGTAAATTTGTTTGGTCTGTAATATCTGTAATGACATGTGTAATAGCGCCAATTTCTTGTGATTGTTTGCTAAGTTTTTCTGTTAGTTCAGCAATTAAGTTAGTTGAGTTAGAGATGACTTGCATTTGCTGTTGTGCCACGCCAATTGTTTTCATACCATCCTCTGCTGTCGTGCTCATATCGACGGTGTTTTGATGTAAAGATTGTGTAGCTTCAGCTATGCGTTGAATACCAGCAGCCGTTTCATCCATTGCGACAGCACTTTCTTTAGCAGCAGTAGCAGATATAGATGAGATGTCTGCTGTTTGATGAATACGCATAGACATTTCATTTGCAGATGCAGTGATCTCCTCTGTACTAGCAGATAATTCCTCTGATGAAGCAGAGAGATGCTCGCTGTTTGTTTGAATATTACGGACGATCTCTTGTAAATTCCCCTTCATTTTGTTGAAGACATTTGCTAAAGTCCCAATTTCATCTTTAGAAGTGAAGGCGATATCAGGTTTAGATAAATCACCAGTAGCAATAATTTCAGCTGCTTGGGCTACTTCACCCAATGGTTTTGTGATAGATTTTCTAACGAATCTGATGAAAAATACACCAAGAGGAATACATAGTATTAAAGCGATAATGTCACCAAGTAGCGATTGGCTAGCGAGAACTTTTATGGAATTTCCAGTTGTCTGAAGTTGCATGTCTTGATATTTAATAATGTTGCTAGCTGATTCTAAAATACCATCGCTTGCGTTAGAAGCAGAAGTATCTATAATCTCAATTGCTGCCTCTTTATTGCTGTTATCAAATTCTTTCAGTGCACTTGTAACTGCTGTATTAAAATCGTCGTTAAATTTTTTTGCATCCTTTATATATGCTTGCATTTTTTCGGCGCGGGATAGTTCTGCAAGTTCTGTAATTTTGTTGTCAACGAAGTCTTGATAATTCTGTAAAACTTCACGTCTTGATTCTGTGTCCTTTATGAAATAAGAACGTAATAGAGAGTCTTGCATTGCTAAGCCAAATTGAATATCATTTGCCAATTGCAACTGAACAACGCGATAATCGACTGCTTCCTCTACTTGTGATTCAATTTTCGAAAATTGATAATAAGTCGTGACTATTATTATTACTAATAAGCTAATAAGACTAAGAAATCCTATATTTAATTTTTTTCCGACGGACATTGTTTGGAGCCTTCTTTCCTTTTAAAATTTACATATAATAATTATTTTGATGGAAAAACAACAAATAGTCAATAAGTATTGGTTATAAAGACATAAAAAACTAATTATAAAGGGTATTACTAATTAGTTCGAAGTTACTTATTTCTAACGTTGTATAAGAGCTCTCGACCTTTATAGTGACAATAACGAAGTGATTACAATAAAAAATCGTATAGAAGAGATAGCTGGATTGAAAATAGCCTAATAATTTCTTATTCCTTAAAATAATGCTAATCTATTATATAAGAAATACTCAAATATTTATAAAAGGGGATGTAATATGTCTAACGTAAATGAAAATCGTGTGCTGCCGCTTGAGCAAGTTGTGAACTTTAGAGATATGGGGGGATATCCTACAGCAGATGGACGAAAGGTGAAATACGGGGTGTTTTATCGCTCGGGTGGGCTCAATAAAATGACGGTAGCAGACCATGAACTTTTTAAAACATTAGGGATTAAGACTATTTTTGATTATCGAGATGATGGAGAAGCGGAAACTAAGCCGGATCCGATATTTGAAAATGTACATAACGAGCGTATTCCTGCAAAGGGCGATGTAGGTTTTCAAATGCCGACATCTTCTTTGAAGGAAATGGATAATCGAGCATTTCTACAAACTGTGAATGCGGACGTATTTACGAAGCTCTATGCACATTTACCATTGGATAATCCTTCGTATAAGCGTTTGATGGACATTATTCAAGACCCTGAAAATCTTGGGTTATTACATCATTGTGCGGTAGGGAAGGATCGCACGGGTGTGGGTGGTGCACTTATTTTACTTGCGTTAGGTGTAGATGAGGAAAACGTTATGAAGGATTATTTAGTAACAAATGATTACATGCAGCCGGTACGAGATGCAATGATTCCTATGTTGTCGGAGCATTTAAATGAGGAACAATTACAGCATTTTGGTGATATCATGAGTGCTAAAGAGCAGTATTTACAAGCAACTTTTGATGCTATTAATGAACGCTATGGAAATTACGATACATTTTTTGAAAAGGAATTTGGATTGACAGAAGAAAAGAGAAAAACATTGCAAGCGAATTGTTTAGAATAACTTTATGAGCCCAAATAAAGTAAACTCCCCATTACCATAAATGACAAGGTAATGGGGAGTTTTGGTGTTTTTAGATTTTAAATTTATGAACAGCGTTGTGAAGAATTTCAGCCATATTAGCAAGGTTGTTTGAAGAAATAGAGATTTCTTCGACACTTGCAGATTGTTCTTCCGAAGCTGCAGCTACGTTTTGAATACTACTAGATGTTTCAACAGAGATAATGCTTACTTGATCCATTGACTCGGCGATGTTTTCAACATCCTTGTTCATATTATCAATAGCTCTATTCACTTCATTCATTTGAGTATTTACTTGGTTTACCGATGTTAAAATGTCCTCAAATGCGTCACCGGCATTTTCAAATGTCGTTGCGCTGTCTTTTAAGTTACTATAGCTAATGGCCATTGAGTCAACAGCATCTGTTGAGTCGGTTTGAATTGTTTCAATACGTGTTCTAATTTCGTTTGCTGCTTCGCGAGATTGTTCAGCTAGTTTGCGAACTTCCTGTGCAACTACTGCAAAGCCTTTACCGTGCTCACCTGCACGTGCTGCTTCAATAGAAGCATTCAATGCAAGTAGATTTGTTTGATCTGTAATTTCTGTGATGAGAGTAACAATCTTGCCGATTTCTCTCGTATTATCGCTAAGACGATTCACTACTTTAGATGTTGTCTGTATTGTATCATAGGTTGTATTCATCTTCTCTACTGCGTTGTGGATAATCGTGTTACCATTTGCAGCTATTTGAGAAGTATTTTGTGCTTTAACCGATACGTCTTCAGCGCTTGAAGCAATTTGCTGCATTTTTCCAGAGATATTTGTAACGGTAGTATTCATCTCTTCTACAGCGCTTGTTTGTGTTTCAGCGCCGGCCGCAACCTCTTGCATAGATTCGGTAATTTGCTTAATTGATTCATTTGTTTGTTCAGAGCTTGCGGTAAGTTCTTCAGAAGTTGCCGCAACTTGCTCTGCATTTTCTGCAATTGAAGTAATTAAAGACCGTAAATCGGTTGACATTCTTTGAACGCCTTCTGACAATTGTGCAACCTCATCTTGTCCTTGCGTCTTAAAACCTGACATTGTTAGATTGCCTTTTGCAATTTCTTCTACATACTCAACAACTGATACGATTGGATTCGTAATACGTTTACTAATGAAGAAGGCAATAAGCGCTCCAAGCAATATGAATACTAGAGTCATGCCAATAGAGATCATCACTACTTTTGATTGTAGTGCTGGGATAAAGGAAGCATCCATATCTATCCCGAAAATGATATCAGTTCCTTCGAAAGGAACAAATATAGACTTATGCACTCCAAATTCATCTTTATAAATGTCGCTTTTTTGAGAAGTTTGTTCAGTAATCGCTTTATCCATATTCGCGTCAAATGTATAGCTATCATTACGATTATCAGTATTACTTAAAGCAACGATATGTTCCTGACCATTAGAATTAGAGAGAACGTAAATGTTTTCAACATCGAACTTCTTTTGTGCCTTGTTCAAAAGAGAGAGTAATTCTTCATATTTCTCATTATTTCCTTTATCTGCACTAGAAACAATGTCGCTATCTATGTCAGACTTAACATCAGTAGATATTAAATTAAGGCTTTTTTCGAATTCAACAATAACGTAGTCGTTAATGATATGTGTTGATAGAGAATACATTGTAAAGCTAAAAATGATGGAAAAAATTGTGATGGGTATTACAAAACTAAAAATATATTTATACAATATCGAACTTTTGTACTTAGTAAATAGATTCAACGTTAGACTCCTCCAAATTATGAATGGCCTGTGAAATAGAATCTATCATTTCATCTAAATATTGTACTTCTGTATAAGGTGAAATAGCGAAAAGCTTCGCTGCTGCTACAGGAATCATTTCTTCCGAATTTCTAACAGGTATAGTACAAACCTTCGTTGTATCACCAAAGAATACATTTTCACGGTTGTGGCCAAGTATTTCGAATAAAGATTGGTTCAGTGTATTAGTTACTTGAACTTGTTCAAGAGTTAAAGTACCAGTTTTTTCTTTTGACCAGTCTAATCCATCTGGATACAGACGGAATGCAGTAACAGGACCGATATTGGCATCGTTAACAACGGATACATTTGGAAGTTTTTCTTTGATCTTGTCTCTGAAAGCTAAGTTTACACGGACGTAGTTAGCCAATATTTTCTGATAGCCTTCGACGCCAAAAGCAGATAGAGCAGCGTAGATGGCAATTGAACTACCCATACGAGAGCATTCTAAAGTGTAGCCTGTATGATAGCTACCATATCCTCTATTACCAACATAAGGCGTATCAAAATCTTCTAAGTCTAGTAAGCCTAAGTGTTTTCCTTCTTTCACTAAAAATAAGCTTGTTAAATAAGGTGTTTGGCCAAGCTTTTGGAAATCGAAACATAAGCTATCTGCTAAAGAAATATGTTGCATACGTTCGTTGATACTTTGTAAGCTTGCAAGTACATTTTCTTCGAATTGAAGCGGGTTTGATTTAAAATCATAAGATTTGAAGAAAGAATAGAATCCGCCTAACGCTGAGTCAGCATGAATATGAATAGGTTGTAAATCGTATTTTGATTCAATTTTTGTAGCAATGTCTTTGATAGCTTTGACATCATCGATTGCAAAGCTATCTGTTGCCCCAGTCGTAGCAACGATATAGATAGGAATGCCACCTTTACGAATGACTTCTTCTAATTTATTTGCTAAGTCTTTAAGATCCATTGAATGATCACTAGTTGCTTTAACTCGAATAAGATTATTACTACCAATTCCGACAGCTTCAGCAGATTTTAATAAGCTATAGTGAGCATTTTCGGAAGCGAAGCAATATAAATTACGTGGAACGCCTTCTTCTTTTGCATGTGGAAATTGTTTTGCAATTGCAAGACGTAAGCCGCTAAATACAGCCCCTTGTCCTCCCCAAGTTGTATAACCCCAACTCTGTGTGAAATCATAACCAACTAGCTTCGACATCATACCAATGACTTTTACTTCACTTTCAGCTGCAGCTGGTCCGTAGACATCCCATAAATTATTACCGTTTAATAATGTCGTTGTTAATAATCCGATGATGCCAGGGATACTAGCCATCGGAAGGACATTCGTAACAAATTTTCTAGTATGGTATGGATGACCCTTCATTAAGTCGACTAAATCATTTACTACATTGTCCATTCCAATCGCTTTTATAGGAACTTCATAGTTTTCTATCAGCTCTTTATAAAAATTAGCGGATCTCTCTTGCACAGGACCTAATGTGCTTTTTTGTGGATCTTTTAGTTGATCAAGTGATGTGAAGATTTTTTCGATATAATTTAAAATCTCTTTGCGTTGTTCTAGATTCCCGTCTTCACTTGGGAAAAGTCGTTGAATTTCCTTCATATAGTTAAACACCTCTTAGTTAATTAATAATAGATAATAGTCAATAATGCTGATTATATCACAGAGTTTTTAGTTCTTAGTGCATAAAATTGAAGAAATAGTGAATAGGGATAAATAATCACTAAATAGAAATAGATAATATTTATTTGTTATAATATTTATTATTTTCTGATTTTTAAAAGTTATAAATGATATGTAATAATTTAGATAAGAATTGGTTATGTAAGGAAGGTAGTGTCAATATGAATATAGCAGCAATGATTAAGATGACAGTAGCAATGGCGATTTTCGGTTCCATTGGCTTTTTTACAGTGAATACAGGAATACCAGCAGAGGAGCTTGTGTTTGTTCGCTGTATTTGCGCGACGTTATTCTTAGGAGGAATGTGGTTTTTTACAGGTGGCTATAAAACGGAGAAGTGGTCACGCCAAGAAGTTACTCAGACGCTCATTTGTGGTGTGTTTTTAGTCTTCAATTGGGTGTTTTTATTCAAGGCATTTGAAGAGATGTCGATATCCGTAGCTATTTCAATTTATAATTTAGCACCCATTTTTGTATTGATTTTAGGAAGTTTAATTTTAAAAGAAAAGATGACAGTACAAGCTGTTATGGCAGTTATTGTTTGTTTTCTTGGAAGTGTTTTTATTATCGGATTGGATCAATTTACATCTATTGAGGCATTGTTCAATTCAGGATTTGTCTGGGCGATGCTGTCTGCAGTTTGCTATGCACTTGCAATGTTCGTAGGGAAGGGCATTACGCATTTAAGTACTTATGCTTTGACTTTTGTACAGACAATGGTTGGAATTGTTATTTTACCGCCATTTCTGGACTTCGGGGTGTTTGAGGGACTGACGACTTCAAATTGGTTGTACATTTTAGGAACAGGCTTAATACATACTGGTTTTGTTTATTACTTGTTTTTTGATAGCTTGCGTAAGTTGCCGACTATTGTTGTGTCCGCGTTAGTTTTTGTGGATCCAGTGGTGGCGATTTTATTGGATATTGTGATTTTAGATTTCCGACCTACTTTGTTGCAAACTGCTGGCATAGTACTTATTTTCGCAGGTATTATTTATACGTTAATTAAGCCGAGTAAACAGATTGTTGAATTACCACAAGTATAAAGAGCTGTCCCAAATAATAGGGGACAGCTCTTTTAAGTTTTAAACTTCTTTTATCATTAATACATGTTCAATGCCTGCATCTAGAAAAATATCAGATGCCACGTGATAGCCTAATTTTTCATAGAAGCCTTGAGCTTGAACTTGACCATCCAATTTTACTTTTGCAGCACCTAATTCTTTTGCTATATCTTCTAAAGCTTGAATAATAATACGACCTAGGCCATGTTTACGATATTCTTCTAAAATAGCGACACGTTGTATTTTACCAACGCCCTCAACTAAACGAACGCGACCAGTTCCAACTGCTTGACCATCATGATTCGTAATAAGAACATGCTGACATTCCCCGTCAAGATGATCGAATTGATCCAATTCTTCTTCAGCAGGTACTTTTTGTTCCTCTACAAATACTTTTACGCGAATATCAAATGCTTTCTGTAAATCTTCTTGTGTTGTGATTTTGTGCGCTTTCATATAATTCAGCTCCTATGTTTTTAATTCTTCTGAAAATTCATTGGTCTTATAAGTTATTTTAACAGGTGCTGTATGAAGAATCTCTAATAATTGTTCAGCCATGAAATGAGTGTTTTTCCTGGCTCCGTTTATGTTGTCCATTGAGAATACAAGGGCTATCCCATTGCTTGTTAGTCATGCCCTATAATCGTACTTCTTCTATCAAGTAGGGTAACGTCACGCCAAACACCATTTAACCTACCAAAGCGTTCGCGTACGCCAACCACTCTGAAGCCGAACTTCCGATGTAGATGTATACTTGCGTCATTGTCAGAGAAAATTTGTGACTGGATTGTCCAAATGCCATACTTTTCACTTTCTTCGATGCATTTTTTTAATAGCTTAGTACCAACACCCATTCCTTGAGCTCGACTACTAATATATATGCTATCTTCAGTCACACCCTTGTGAAATGCATTACTGGAAAATGGGCTAAGTGCAATCCATCCAACGATTTCTCCATCCACACGTGCGACAAAACGGCATTCTTCTAAATGCCCAGCGTCCCACTGTTCAAAACTAGGAGGGATTGCATGGAATGTTGCATTCCCTCCCTCAATACCTTCGATAAAAATAGCTCTAACTTGGTCCCAATCAGCGGGAGTCATTGTATCGATGATAACTTGTTCTGCCATATATGCAACCTCTTTTATAATAGATTTCAATGCTTTGAAATATTATATCGAATTTAGCATAAGAATAGTGTAGTTATCTGAAAATAATTTAAGAGACAAGTTTTAGTCCAACAGCTGCACTTAGCACCATTGTAATAAAAACAATACGTTTCCAATCTTTTGATTCACCGAAAAAGAAAATGCCAATGAGTGCTCCACCAGATGCACCAATACCAGTCCAAATAGCATAGGCTGTACCCATGGGAATTGTATTCATAGCATAAGAGAGACAAGAAAAGCTAATTGCAAAGCCAGCGATTAGGCTTACCATAATAGATGCTTTCTTTTCATATTGCCATTTGTTCATCATGGCTACACCAAAAACTTCGCAAAATCCTGCTACAATTAACGCAATCCAAGCCATTATTCTGCACCTTCTTTCTTATCATCAGTCACAATTTTTAAACCCATAACTCCGACAAGTAATAGAATAATGAGTAAAATTTTCGAGATTTTAAATGGTTCATCGAAAAATAAAATACCTGTAATAACAGTGCCTGCTGTACCAAGACCTACAAAGACCGCATACACCGTTCCAACAGGGAGGTAGCGCCCTGCAACGAGCAATAAATAAAAAGTGAAGACTATAGCGAACGTGGTGCCTCCCCAAGTCCAAACGTTATATGAGTGCTTTAAACCGACAACCCAAAACACTTCAAAAATAGAGGCTACAATAACAATTAACCAATGCTTATTCATCTCATCCATCCTTTCTAATTGGTGATAAAAAAGCCTGAAAGACACTGATTGCTCAGCAGTCTCCCAGGCTTTTATCCTTCCGTGGCATAGCGAAATCGCTATGAGATTTCTCTCGGACCAGACTAGCAAGTATGCCACGGAACCCTAGAAATCATTATCGTATCAAGTTGAGATAATTGTAATGAAAATGGACAAGAATTTCAAGTGAGAAGGTTATTTTTCGATATAGCCATTTTCACCGAACGGTTCTAATTTAGCAATCCATTTCTCTTCAAGCTTTGCTAATTCTCTTTTCGCATCGAAGTAACCTTCTTCTTTTTTCTTTAGCATTTCGAGAATTTCAATTTCAAATGAAGCTGCACCAAATTTGTTCCAATCTGCTTGAAGTGTTTTATTCGTATGGCTATTCATTTTCAGCATAAATTGTACACCGTTTAATCTTTTTAGATTGTTTGTACTGCCAATATAGACTTTATTGTTAGTTGTGTTGGTAATTTTATAAACACCTGATTGGATAGGGGTTTCTTTATAAATTTGTTTGAGTTCTTTTTGACGGTCCACTATGAAGTCCCTACTTTCTTTATTTTTTTATCCAATATGCACTACCATCTGCTTTACGATCTAAAAAGCCGTATTGGATTAAATAGCGACGAATCATTGCATAATCATCGTGAATTGGCTTGAGGATAACATTCAATTCTTTTTCTGTATAAGTTAATTCGCTATCAAAGTGATTTGTAATTTCGCGTAGGATAATCAGTTTTTGTTTTTCCTTTTTCGGAAAGCGTAGAAGAGGACCATTTGTACCTTCAGGGAAAAGTTTTTGCAAAATCTCCTCCTGCTCTTTGTCGGTAGTATTATAACGGTCATCAACCATCGTTGCTGTTTTATGAACAGGCACGAAAGTTGGTGCATTCATATCCTTTTCCTTTAATAGCTCCATCATAACTAAAAACGTTTTCGCTTGACGTTCCTTTTCTTTTAAGGCAAAACGATGATGGCGGATTGTAGAGGCGCTACCGATTTCTAATTCCTGCTGCACTTCAGCATCTGTTTTGCCGTCATAAAATAGGCGGAGCAGATTGCTTTGATGCTCAGTTAGACCTGTCATCTTTTTATTTAGCCCAATTAGATAAGTAAAAACAGATTGATGTGTTTCTGTAATATGCAGTTGCATATATTTCTCTGCTTCATAAAGTACGTCATTTTGAGGATATATATAGCCTTTTTCTATTTGTTCTCCGCAAAGTAGGCAAGTGTAACAATGTGCGTTTTCTGAGTAGCCTTTTTTAAGTTGATCGATTGATGCATTCCAAAATAGTTCGGAGTTCTCCATTTATAAACACCTTCAGTTTCTGTTTATTTATTTTCAAACTTTAATTGTTTTTGTTTGTCTTTATATAAACATGATAAATCTTTGTTTGTTGTTTGTCAATGATTAACATTCCGCTTATAATGAATAGAATAGATAGGGGTGTTTGTGGTGCAACATTTCAAAATGCAAATGGAGAAGATATGGGAAGATGAAACGTTCTTTCAGCTTCGCTGGCAGTTGGCGAATGAAGTGTGTGCTTTTACAGTGGATGTATATACGGATTATGAAGCGCTAGGGGAATTAAGAAAGGGTGTTTCTGAGTTTGCACATTTTAAACGTAATGAGTTCAAAATTGTATTTGGTAAAGATAGCGAAACTTCAGCTGACTATTTATCGATGCGCTTTTTCAATTTAGATAGTTTGGGTCATATTGGTATTGAAATTGAAGCAGACAATAAAAAGGAAATTCCAGATGCGGCAAGGGTTCATTTGTACATTAAAGCTGTGTTGCATGATTTGGATGTTATCGTAGATCAATTGAGTAAATTTATTCGTGAGGAAACTGAAGAGATTCGGTGTATAGCTTTTGATACAGAAACATAAAAAAAGCACGCAGACATCTGCGTGCTCTTTACTATTCAACAATCTGAATTTGATAATCTTCAAACCAAGTATGAATCTGTGCGAGATAGGCGAGAAGTTGAGGGCCGGCCATTAATTGCCCAAACCAAGGGACTTTAAATGAAGTGCCACCGGAATCTATGAGGCTTTCTAGACGTTTACGTTCAAAGAATTCGTGTAGGATTGAGTTTTTGTCTTGGAGAATTTCTTTAAGCCATTGCTGAACACCAGCTGTATAAGCAGGGTGATAAGTTTTAGGATAGGGGTTCTTTTGTCGATAGAGCACCTCTTTTGGCAAAAGATCTTCCATTGCCTTTCGTAAAAGACCTTTTTCCATATTACCTGTAGATTTCATTTCCCAGGGAATATTCCACATGTATTCTACGAGGCGATGGTCTGCAAAAGGGACTCTTACCTCTAATCCCGCACCCATACTCATGCGGTCTTTGCGCTCTAATAGTGTCGACATAAACCAGTTCATGTTGAGATAGAACAATTCACGTCGTTTTGCGTCTTCTGGTGCTTCTCCGTCAAGTCGTGGCGTTTCGGCAATCGATTCTTCGTAAGCATTTTGCATATAGTCTTGAATATTAAGCTTTTGTTGCCATTCTGTGCGTAAGAAAGATTCACGTTCACCAATGGACCTAATCCAAGGGAAGTTGGATGATGCATGTTTGAACCAAGGGTAGCCACCAAATATTTCATCTGCACATTCACCTGATAGGCCAACTGTGAAATCCCTTTTCACTACTTTTGCAAACCATAATAGGGACGAATCTACATCTGCCATACCAGGCACATCCCGGACGTGCACGGCTTCTTTCAAATGATCAATTAACTGTTGTTGTGTAATGATTTCCGAGTGGTGTACCGTTTTAAATGTGTCGGTCATCTTCTGAATCCAGAAAGCATCTGTGGAAAGTTGAAAATCATTTGATTCAAAAAACTTAGCATTATCTTCATAATCGATGGAATAGGTGTGAAGTACCTCATTACCACCTTTTTTATATTTATTTGCAGCTATTGCTGTAATAATACTAGAGTCTAATCCACCTGATAGGAAAGTACAAAGGGGTACATCGGAAACAAGTTGTCTCTCCACCGCATCTGTCACAAGGTCCCGCACATTGGTAACTGTATGATCAAAGGAATCTATATGCTCGGAACTTTTAACGTTCCAGTAGCGCCAAATACGAAGGCCACCCTTCGTAAAAGTAAGTGCATGAGCAGGGCGCAATTCATTAATATTGTGGAAAATTCCATTGCCAGGGGTACGAGAAGGACCAAGGCTGAAAACATCAGCAAGTCCGTCATGCTTAATGATCGGCTGGACTTCTGGATGTGCGAGGAGTGCCTTTATTTCAGAACCGAATAATAAGCCGCTATTATGTTCTGTATAGAAGAGTGGTTTAACGCCAAGTCGATCTCGTGCAATGAAGAGTTTTTCTGTGGCATCATCCCAAATAGCAAATGCGAAAATACCATTTAGATGATCGACACATTGTTCCTGCCATTCAATATAGCTTATAAGTAAAACTTCAGTATCTGAATTAGATGAAAAGTGGTAATCACGTTTTTGTAATTCACGGCGTAATTCATCGGTATTGTATAGTTCGCCGTTATATGCGAGGGTGTAATTAGTGCCTTTTTTTGACCGAGTCATTGGTTGTTCACCGCCACTTGGATCAATAACGATGAGTCGTTGATGCCCAAAGGCTACATGTGTTTCGGTCCAAAGGTTTTCTGCATCTGGACCACGTTTTTTTAATGTTTTAGTCATGCTATGTAAAACATTTTGTTGTAGCCTTAAATCCTTTTTGAAGTCCACCCATCCTGTAAAACCACACATTTTTACACATCCTCTGCAAGTATTCATTACGTAGTATATGCGAGCGGGGCAGCGGAGGTGCAATTGTTAGTTATCTTTTTCTTTCATATGTTCAATGTGGTTGGCGCCCCATTGCTGCATCGTTTTTAACATAGGCTGAAGTGTCATGCCGTATTCTGTAATTCGGTATTCTACTTTAGGTGGTACTTGTGGATATACAGTACGTGTTAGGATGTCATGTTCCTCTAATTCACGTAGATGCATTGTGAGCATTCGTTGTGTGATATCTGGAATGAGTTTTTTTAATTCATTAAATCTAAGTGGTTCCCCATGTAATAAGTGATCTAAAATAATTGGCTTCCATTTGCCGACAATCATGTTTAATGCGACGACAATTTGGCATTGCTGTGGATTTTTTTTGTCCTTTAACATGTGTAACCTCCCATTAGTATCTTTTTTAATACTATGTTTAAAAAATGTGCCTACTTACAATTCGTAACTACTTACATCATAATTGATATTAGTTAAGAAATATACATTAATTGGGGGATTTATAATGACTAATAAAGATTTTGCAACAGCTGTAGAGGAACGCCGTAGCATTTATGTAATTAATAATGAAGCAATCGTATCCGATGAACGTATCCAAGAAATTATTGAACATGCAGTGAAACATACACCATCTTCATTTAATTCTCAAACTGCACGTGCAGTTGTTTTACTTGGTGAGCAACATTCGAAATTATGGAGTATCACAACTGAAACTTTACGTAAAGTAGTACCCGCTAATGATTTCGCGCCTACTGACGAAAAAATGAAAATGTTCGGTGCAGGTTATGGCACGGTGCTGTTTTTCGAGGACCAATCAATTGTAAAAGGATTGCAAGAGAAATTCCCTTCCTATGCAGATAACTTCCCGATTTGGTCATTACAATCATCAGGTATGGTGCAATATGTAGTGTGGACTGCACTTGAACAAGAAGGTTTTGGTGCCACATTACAACACTACAATCCATTAATTGACGCAGAAGTGAAAAGTGAGTGGAATATTCCTGAGGATTGGAAATTACTTGCTGAAATGCCTTTTGGTAAACCTGTTGTTGCAGCTGGAGAAAAACAATATTCACCAATTGAAGATCGTGTGAAAGTCTATAAATAAGATATGGATTTTGGGGCTACTCCTAAGTATTACTTAGGAGTAGCTTTTTTGTTGTGTAGAAGAGATGTGTACGTTCCATCTAATATGTTAGAAATTTCTCCTTTGGCATGATACCTACAAATCAGTTAATATAGAGTAGTTGTAGTTTAATATGAAAGGAAGTTGATTATGAGTCAAAATCGTAATCAGAATATAGAAGAAATTAGTACGGCAAAGTTAATGTGGCAACTAACTCGTCCGCATACATTAACAGCGACATTTGTACCTGTTATTCTTGGAACAGTACTTGCTATGTTCGATGTAAAAATAGATATGTTATTATTTGTGGCAATGCTTGTATGCTGTTTAGCGCTACAAATTGCGACGAATTTATTCAATGAATATTATGATTTCAAACGTGGTTTAGACACAGCTGACTCTGTAGGAATTGGGGGCGCGCTTGTACGTCACGGTACAAAACCATCTACTGTGCTAACTTTTGCACTAGCGTTATATGGAGTTGCTGTTGTACTAGGCGTTTTTATATGTATGAGTAGTAGCTGGTGGCTTGTTGCAATTGGTGCAGTAGGTATGGCAATCGGTTATTTATATACAGGTGGACCTTTTCCAATTGCATATACACCGTTCGGGGAACTGTTTGCGGGTCTTAGTATGGGGATTGGATTCGTGTTGATTTCATACTTTATCCAAGCTGGAACGGTGAGCATGACAAGCTTTTTAGTGTCAATTCCGATGGGGATATTAGTTGGAGGCATTAATATGTCAAACAACATTCGCGATATCAAGGAAGATATAATTGGAGGACGTAAAACATTGCCGATCCTACTTGGCCGTGAAAAGGCTGTAAACTTACTAGCCATTTCATTTGTCGTATCTTATGTATGGATTATCGTTCTTGTTATTATGGGTACAATTAGCCCGTGGTTACTCGTTGTTTTCATTAGTATTCCAAAACCGCTACAAGCAATAAAGGCATTCAAAGAGGGCGTAAATGAGCCAGCGAAGCAGGGGATTGCGATGAAATCTACGGCGCTAACAAATACATTCTTCGGATTCTTATTGTCAGTAGGACTAGTTATTAGCTATTTTTTGTAATTGCATAAATGTAAAAACTGTCTAGTAGTCAAGTGATACTAGACAGTTTTTTTATAGTGAAAATTAATGTTTCTGCAATTGATGAACAAATTTTGTTTCCTTTAGACGTATAGCGATAATGCAGCCAAGTAGTGCACCGCTAATACTGGAGACAAGAAATGCAGGCATGAAGAATAGCGCAGTAACGGACGTACCCATTAAAATTTTGGCATATGGTACGGCGAACAATGAAGCTAATATACCTGTGCCAATGACTTCACCGACAGCAGCGAGCCAAAATTTTCTGTAATGCCTATAGAGAATGCCCGCTAAAAAAGCACCAATCATGCCTCCTGGAAAGGCGAGTAGTGAGCCAGTACCTGTTATTACTCGAATGAGCCCTGTGAGAAAGGCGATAAGTACAGCAGGTCCAGGCCCAAGCATAACAGCTGCTAAAACATTTACGGCATGCTGAACAGGATAAGCGCGTGCAATACCTGCTGGAAATGATATGAAAACCGATCCTGCTACCGCAATTGCGACAAACATAGCTATGATCATTTTACGTGTTGTCATAATATTTTCGTCTGCTGTTGCAAGACATGTAGTATTTGTCGTGTTGCTACAAATGGTTCTTCATGTGCGGCGATAGCAGAGATGAGTGAAATGCCATCTGCTCCTGATCGGATGACGGTTTGGCAATTATCAATTGTAATACCACCAATGCCAACTAATGGTAAGTCAGGATACACAGTAGTCGTTTGCACAATTAAAGCTGTACCAGCAGGGGGCTTTGCATCTGATTTAGATGTTGTAGCGTAGATTGGACCAATGCCTACGTAATCAGCACCGTCCTCAATCGCGGCAGTCACCTCTACTAATGAATGAGTAGAAACACCTAAAATTTTCTTAGGACCAATCTTTCCCCTTATAACATTGGCGCTAGCATCCTCTTGCCCAACGTGTACACCATCTGCATCTAAAGCAATTGCTAGATCTACGTCATCATTGATGATGAAGGGCACGTGGTATTTTTTACATAGAGCTTGGCAGGCTTTTGCAAATTGTATTTTATCCTGTCCTGTAAGGGAGTCTGCCCCTTTTTCTCTTAATTGAAAGATAGTAATACCTCCGCGAAGTGCTTCTTCTAAGACCACAAGAGGATCACGTTGTCCGGTGTTTTGACTGCCCATGATGAAATATAATTGAAGTTGTTCTCTATTCAATGATCAGAACTTCCTTTCGAACCTTTTCTGAAATTTCACGATAAGCCCAATGATTTGTCGGTCCGTGACCAGCGCCTAAATGTAGACCATTTGCTATAGCAGCTTGTATAAAATGTTTCGCATCAATCACTGCAGCAGAAGCGGTGAAGCCTTGCGCTAAGCGGGCTGCAATAGCTGCTGAGAATGTACAGCCAGTGCCATGTGTATCTTTTGTATTGATTCTTTCAGAACGCATAATGAAACGTTCACCGTTGGCAGCTAAAAATAAATCTTCTGCATAATTTGCTGTATCACGATGCCCACCTTTTAGTACAACGGCTTCCGCTCCCATTTCAAGCAGCTTTTTAGCTGCATTTTCTACATCGCTATCCGTTTTAATTGTGAGACCTGTCAACACTTCTGCTTCAGGAATATTCGGTGTAATAATGGTTGCGAGTGGCAGAAGATCGGTTTTAAGTGCGTTCACGGCGTCGTCTAATAACAGTGATGCTCCGCCTTTTGCAATCATGACTGGATCAATGATAAGTGTATGTTGTTTATAGGCTTTTAATGTTTCAGCGATAGCGTGAATGATGTCTGCTGAAAAGAGCATGCCAGTTTTAATAGCACTTACTTGGAAGTCGTTTAGTACGGCACTAATTTGGCTAACAACAGCTTCAACGGCTACGGGATAAACATCGTGAACACCTAATGTGTTTTGTGCGGTTAGAGCAGTGAGTGCTGACGTTCCAAATGTGCCGAGCTCTTGGAACGTTTTTAAATCAGCTTGAATACCAGCACCACCGCCACTATCAGAACCCGCAATTGTCATCGCTACATTCGTCATAATTGAATGCCCGTATTTTCTACAATTGTCATATTGTCACGCAAATCCTCTGAAGTGAATGAATATAGACTGTTGATCAATTCGACTGCGAATGTACCTGGAGCAATCGCGTTTTGTGCTGCGTTTTCGCCTACTTGTTTGTAAAATGCTAGAGCAGTAGCGGTAGCTTGCAGATTTTGTCCATCAGCAACTGCAAGAAATGCACCTGTAACGGCACTTAATAGGCAGCCAGATCCTGTAATAAGTGGCATTAAGTTATGACCACCTTCAATTTGGAACGTCGTTTGTCCATCAGTGACCGTATCTTTAACCCCAGTAACAGCAACGATGCAGTTATGTTGTTTGGCAACTTGTTCAGCAACGTTTTGGACATCTAGTTGCCCTTCACCAGCATCGACACCTTTTGCCTGCCAATCGACATTAGCAAGTGCTGCAAGTTCACCGGCATTACAACGGATAATGGTTACTTTGACTTCTCTTAAAATATTGGCAATCGATTGCTTACGAAATTCGCTTGCACCTACTCCAACTGGATCGAGAACAACGGGTGTACCTTTTTGATTGGCACTTTTACCAGCGATAATCATGGCTAGGACGTTTGCATGGTCAAGGGTACCAATGTTGAGTACCGTACAGTCTGCATGACTAGACATTGCAGCAACCTCTTCAATCGCTTGCGCCATAATGGGGGAAGCGCCGAGTGCAATTAGGCCATTTGCTTGAAAATTGGCAACGACAATATTCGTAATATTATGGATAAGTGGTTTTTGGGTACGTACTTTTTCAAGTAAATGTTGTTTGGTCACTATTTAGACAACTCCGTTTCATAATTTTGAATAGTCCATTGTTGTTTTGTCCAAGCCATGTTCCAAAAATGCCATTCATAGTAGCTACTCTTACGAAAATGCTCTTTCAGCTGTTGAATACGTGTAGGTGGTAAGTCTTTTGCGAGATCATTCATGCGGTTAATCTGCTCCTCGACTAGCTCTCCGAACCACTCAGAGCCATATGTTTGAATCCATTTATCGTAAATAGGGTGATTAGGTTTTGCGTCTTTTAAACGTTCGCCGATTTCATAGTAAAGCCAGTAACAAGGAAGTAATGCAGCTAGAGTGTCGGCTAAGTCACCATTATTTGCTGTACGATACATATGCGATACGTATTCGTATGCAGTCGGTGCTGGCTCAAACGCTGCGAACTCTTCTTCAGTAATTTTTAACATTGCGAAAAATTGTTCATGAAGAGCTAACTCAGCACCACATGTTTCTTCAGCGTGTTTGGCAAAACGTTGTGTTGTATGTAAATCAATTGCTTTTACCGCTCCGAGTGCTTGCACTTTTGCAAAATGGGTTAAATAGTAAGCATCTTGTTGTACGTAATATTGGAAAATGTCGAGTGGTAAAGTACCTGCTGCTAGTGATTTTACAAATGGATGTTGGAAGCTTCCTTCCCATAAATCATTACATTCTTGTCTTACTTCTTCACAAAATGTCATCTCTTTGCACCCCAAATTCTTCATTTTTTGAAAATAAAAAGCCGCCCCTAATCTTAGTCAGGAGGCGGCGGACAATCATTTTCAATGAAACAAAATAGACTGGTAGCGCCACTTCCCTCCGCTGGTATGAGCCAGATCAGGTTCCAAGGGTCCGCAGTGTTGTGCGTCTCAGTCAAATAAATGACTCCCCTAGTGGTTAAAAGCGATTTAGTTTTCATCATCAATATAACATAAATAATGTGATTGGCAAGATGTAAGTTAATCATAGTAAATAGATTGTAATAAATGGCATTATGTCATAGCGGTGCATTAATTTATATGTTAAGATACAATCTATCTCAATTTAATGAGGAAAGATAGGTGGTTGAATGGCAGCAATGGCAACAGTGAAAGCGCCTAAGGAGAAATTGAATTTATTTCATTTAACATGGCCAATCTTTTTAGAAGTGTTTTTATTTATGTTGATGGGGCTTGCTGATACATTTATGCTGAGCGTATTGTCTGATGATGCGGTTTCAGGTGTAGGGGCAGCCAATCAATATATTCATATAGCAATATTGATTTTAGAAGTAGTAGGAAACGGGGCATCGATTGTTGTTGCCCAATATTTAGGATCGAAGCGTTATTTAGAAGCTTCTAAAATTTCAGCATTGGCCGTTTCATTGAATTTAGTTATTGGTTTAATAATGAGTGTTGCTTTTGTTATTTTCTCAAAAAATATAATGATAGCAATGAATTTACAAGGTGATGTTCTTGAGTACGCTAGTAAATATTTATTCATTGTTGGGGGAGCTATTTTCTTACAAGCAATCATTAATTCATTAGCAGCGATTATTCGTGTGCATGGTTGGACGAAGCAGACGATGTATGTGTCACTTGGAATGAATATTTTTCACGTAATAGGGAATTATGCTTTGATCTTCGGTAAATTTGGTTTCCCTGAACTAGGTGTGCAAGGTGCAGCCATTTCTTCAGTTGTCAGCCGTGTTTTGGCTCTACTAGTATTCTTCTGGCTATTGTATCAAGTACTAGAGGTGCGCATTAAATTACAATACTATGTGTCATTATCGAAAGAATACATCGGTAAGATTATGCAAATTGGCCTTCCATCTGCTTTTGAGCAGGTGATGTACCAAGGCTGTCAAATTGTCTTCTTATATTATGTGACGTATTTAGGCGCAGAGTCACTGGCGGCCCGGCAATATGCGTATAATATTTCAATGTTCACCTATTTATTTGCCATAGCGATTGGGACAGGTACAGCGATTATGGTCGGTCGTTACGTTGGTGCTAATGAGAAGGATGTGGCTTATAAACAATTGTGGGTAAGCGTGAAGTGGGCAATTATCTTTACATTAGTGATGGTCGCAGTAGTCGTTATTTTCCGTTATCCATTAATGCGTCTCTTTACCGATAATCCAGAGGTTATAAAAATTGGTGCGACGGTGTTAGTATGTAGTATTTTGTTAGAAACAGGACGTACATTTAATATTACGATCATCAACTCATTACGTGCATCAGGTGACGCCAAATATCCGTTAGTCATTGGATTTTTCTCAATGGTTTGTATGAGTTTGCCGCTTGGCTATTTGCTTGTATTTCAATTGGATATGGGATTAATAGGTGTGTGGTTAGCGATTGCAGCAGATGAATGGTGCCGAGCTATTCTCGTCTTCTTCAGATGGAAAAGTCGTCGTTGGGAAAGATATGCACTTGTTGCTCCGAATAAAACAAAATAATTGGATTGGATGTTATATATAGTTTGGGATGAGAGGAAAGACGCTAGCATTTGGGTGCTAGCATTTTTTTGAACTTTGGTGAGGATGAATGCTATTCAAAAGCAAACTATTAATTCCTCGAATCCCACCATATTTTATCCTTAGCCAATCACCCCCTAGTTTTGTATACTAAGTAAAGAAGAAAAATGAACGAGGTGTTTGGCATGGCATTGCCGAGGAAAGTAGCAAGTGCGAATTATATGAGGGAACGTGAGGAGCTTTTTGCTTGTCCAGTTTGTGGGAGCGAGATGATGGTGACGGAGGATTGCAGTATTGTTTGTGATAATCGGCATTCCTTTGATATTGCGAAGCAAGGCTATGTGAATTTTATGACACATGCTGCTACCTCAATGTATGGGAAAGGTTTATTTGAAGCGCGTAAGCAGGTTATCGAAAGTGGTTTGTATGCACCGATGCATACAGCGCTTTGTGATTTACTGAAGCAGATGAATACTAATGTTGTTGTATTAGATACGGGCTGTGGAGAAGGGTCACATTTAGCAAGCATAAAAAATGAATTCCAGGAGCAATCTGATCACAGTTTTGTTGGAGTAGGTATTGATATTGCAAAAGAAGGAATTATCGCAGCAGGGCGCAATTACGATGACATGATTTGGTGTGTCGGCGACCTAGCAAAAAGTCCGTATCAACAAACTAGCTTTAATGCGATTTTGAACATTTTATCACCTGCAAATTATACGGAGTTTAAACGGCTATTAAAGCCGAATGGAATGGTTATTAAAGTCGTGCCGCAAAGTGGATATTTACAGCAATTACGCGCTATGTTTTTCGCGGATTCTGAAAAAGAATCCTATTCAAATGAACTTACTGTTGAACGATTCAAAGAGAATTTCCGTGAAGTTGAGATAAAGCGTATTGCAAAAACTATAGCAATAGATCAGGAATTGGTGCCTCTATTAATGCATATGACACCGATGGGCTGGCATCAAAATAATAATGATACAGCTATAAATTTAACTGAAATTACGATTGATTTAGATATATTAGTTGGGAAAATATAAGATAGTCCTCCGCTTTTTAGCGGGGGACATTTTTTATTTAGAAACTTTTTCCTTATCCTATCCGTATAAATAAAGAAGGAGTGATTTGATGTATTTAAAGATTGAAGCGCCACAGCGAAGTATTTCGAAAGAGGCTGTAAAGGTTTGGCGTATAACTGAGACGTTAGAAAATGCCGGAATTCTTGCAGTACTTGGGATCCTCTACTATTTACATATGCGTTTCGAGTGGAAGGAATGGATCGGTTGGATTATTTTAGGGCTTCTAATATTGACTGTCTTAAATGCAATTTGGGAGATATTGTTCGAGCCAACATTAAAGCAAAAGTATTGGCGTTATGATGTGGATGAGGAGTTTATTCAATTAAAGCATGGGGCTTTAAAAGAGGTGAATGAATTGATTCCAATGACAAAGGTACAGTCTGTAGAATTGAATCAAGGGCCCTTCTTGCGTAAATATGGCTTGTATTCTATTCAGATTGGTACGATGGGAACAGAGCATGCTATTCCTGCAATTCCTGAGAAAGAGGCTTTTGAATTGCGTGATCAAATTGCACATTATGCAAAAATTAAGGAAGTGGAATAATGGAGCAATCGTTGAAAAGACTACATCCGTTCATTCTAGCATTCGATTTATATAAGTTAATTAAAGGTAACATTATCTTTTTTGTATTTATTTTTTTACTAAATATGGGATCTGATAAATGGTGGATTCAAACAGCAAAATGGCTCTTCTTGGCTTATGTAGTGATAATGCTCTTTGTGAATATTGGTAAATGGTTAACATATAGGTATGAGATAAAAGATAATGCTATCTATATTAAGTCGGGGATTTTTTTAAAAAGCGAGCAAACTGTGCCATTTTTAAAAGTGCAGAATGTCCAACGCCAAACAACAGTTTTTCATAAGATTTTTAAAGTGACGTCTTTAACTTTAGAAACGGCAGCTGTTGGTGAAGAAAGTTCTATTACATTTGATGTAATTTCTAGAGCTGAAGCCGAAAGTTTAGAGAGAGTTGTTACAGTAACTTATGAACAGCAGGTAATTAATGAACTAACTGAAGCTGAACTTTTTGAAGAGCAGCTAGTAGAACAAGAGCCGAAATCTGAAAAGACCACTCATTTTACACCGACAAAGCGGGATTTGGTGAAAGCATCTTTTACATCACTTAGCTTTTTAATTTTGATTCCGATTATTTTTAAGCTTGATGATATTGTGAAGTTCGATACGTTTGCGGATGAAGTGACGGATGCTTTGAAATGGGGTTGGGCAATTTTAGCGATTGTAATTATTGGTGTACTTCTTATCTCCATAGCAATTGGTATGATTCATACTTTTATAAAGTATGGCAAGTATGAAATTTCATCAGATACACAGAAGGTTTATATAAAAAAAGGTGTGCTAGATGAGTCAATATTTTCGATTCGTAAGGAGAAGGTACAGGCTGTTGAGATATCGCAATCGCTTATGAAGAGGCTTCTTGGACTTGCTGAAGTGAAGCTGATTAGTGCGGGGAATACGACGATTGGTGAAGTAGAGACGAATACGCTGTATCCATTTTTACCGGTGCATAGGGCATATGAATTGATAAGTGAGCTGTTACCGGATTATCAAGTGGAAGAGAGTATGCATAAATTGCCGGGGAATGCATTTTGGATTCGTATGATTCGTCCAAGTTATATTTGGCTTATTGCAACGGCAGCAATTTGGTATTTCAAGCCTTCATTATGGTGGATTTCGCTAGCTTTGCTTCTAGTCATCTATGTTTCTCGTATATTAGATTTTAAAAATAGCCGATATTTACTGAATGAGTCCTTCATTCAAATGAAAGAAGGTGGATTTTCTACGACATTATTTATTACAAAGCGTAGTCAAGTCATTGAAGTGAAGGCAGAACGTTCGAAGTTACAGCGGTACTTTAATGTGGCCTCAATTGAAACGGTGAATCGTGCAAAACCAGTGCATCATAACAAACTTATTGATGTACCTCACGAGGTAGCGAATGAATTTTACAGATGGTATATGGATAGGAAGCATGAAATCAAAACACAGTAACTAGTTTTATTATTCAAAGAATGGGAATAATGAAAGTAGAGGTGAATGTATATGAAATATGTAATAATCGGCGGGGATGCTGCAGGTATGAGTGCAGCAATGGAAATTGTACGCCGCGACGAGAGTGCTGAAATTACGACATTGGATAAAGGGTACATTTATTCTTATGGGCAATGTGCTTTACCATATGTTATTGACGGGCGAATTCCATCAACGGATGATGTGATTGCGCGCAGTGTAGAAACGTTTCGAACGAAATATGGTATTGATGCAAAAACAGGTCATAAAGTAACACGTGTCGATTCGAATGCGAAAACAGTGTCTGGAGTTGTGATTGAGACAGGTGCGGATTTTGAAATAGCATATGACCGTTTACTTGTGGCTACAGGTGCTAATCCTATACTCCCGGATTTTGAGGGTTCTGGATTGGCAGGCATTCATACGTTGAAAACTATTCCTGATACAAAGGCGATATTGAATGCGTTAGATAATT
The DNA here is from genome assembly GCF_016612995.1 of Viridibacillus soli. Classification (GTDB taxonomy): domain Bacteria; phylum Bacillota; class Bacilli; order Bacillales_A; family Planococcaceae; genus Viridibacillus; species Viridibacillus soli. The sequence goes on along the minus strand of NZ_JAEOAH010000006.1, from coordinate 161,112 downwards.
CGGTTGAACAAGTAACTATTATTGGTGGTGGCTCCATAGGTTTGGATATGGCCGAAAGTTTTGTGACACTTGGTAAAAAAGTACGGATTATTCAACTTGGCAATCAACTAGCGGAAATTTTCGATGAAGATATGGCAGAGCTCATTCATGAAGAGGCAAGACAAAATGGAATTGAGTTAATTTTTGGGGAAGAAGTGAAGGGTTTTAAGGGTGAAGGTGTTGTGCAAACTGTTGTGACAGATCAAGGAGAGCATGCGACTGATTTCGTTTTGGCAGCAATTGGCGTACGACCTAATACAAAATTCCTTGAGGGAACAGGTATTCATACGATGCAAAATGGCGCGATACTTGTAAATCCATATATGGAGACAAGTTTAGAAGATATTTATGCAGCAGGAGATTGTACGAGTCATTTTCATCGTGTAAAGCAGAAAAATGATTATATGCCGCTTGGGACGACCGCGAACAAGCAGGGCCGTATTGCAGGTGTGAATATGGCCGATGGAGCCGAAACGTTCAAAGGAATCGTTGGAACTTCTATCGTGAAGTTTTTTCATCTAACCTTGGGTAGGACTGGTCTGTCTGAAAGAGAAGCCAGCGAGCTTGGGTTAGATTACGAAGTGCATAAACAAAAGGCGACCGATATTGCGGGCTACTATCCTGGCAAACAGGAAATGCAATTGAAGTTTATCTACGAAAAAACAACGCAGCAATTGTACGGCGCACAAATTATAGGTAGAAATGGCGTGGATAAACGCATTGATGTTGTTGCAACTGCTCTCTATCACAAGATGATTTTGCACGATTTACTTGATTTAGATCTTGCCTATGCACCTCCCTATAACGGTGTATGGGATCCTATTCAGCAGTTAGCAAAACAAAAATCTTAAAGTTGATAGTATTTTTGCGACACTAAGTTAATTCGAAACCCCGCAGAGGTATTAAGCCTTTGCGGGGTTTTTTCGAATTAGTAAAAGTATACATTTGAAAAGAATTAGAAATGTGACAGCACCTACCGTATCTAACATTACATCTTGAAAAGTAGCAGTTCGACCGGATGTAAAATATTGATGAAATTCATCAAGTGCCGCTAATGAAAATGTCAGAAGTGCTGCGGTAAATAGACGGAATTTATGTTTAGGTAAGGCGATGAATACTGTTATCGCTATTAATCCAAACATGCCAAAATGTGCCGCTTTACGGATTAGAAATTCTAAAAAGTAATAATAACCGCGCTCTTCCACTGATACAATAATGCCCCAATATGGAATTTCGAATAGAGACAAGAAAGGTTTTAGCGGTTCATTCGGAAACCAACTGCGTAATGTTGGTACGATGGATTGCTGCTCATAACTCTGACTAGACGAGATAAAAATGACTAATAGTAATATGAGTAGTGGAATTAATTTTTTCATACAAGAACCATAACATAAAACGACAGGATTTTCAGTCATTAAGGAAAGGAGAATTTTTTCGTAACCTTTTGCTATTTATCGAAAGATGGTATGCTAAAAAAGCACTTAAATGAAAAGGACGTGTTAGAATGCCTGGACGTAATGATCCGTGTCCATGCGGTAGTGGTAAGAAATACAAAAAATGCTGTGAGAAGAAAGAAGCTGTCACAGTAGAAACCGTATACGCAGAAGAATTAGAACGAGTATTGCAAACATTTTATGATAAGTATCCGTTACGTAGTGACTACGCTTCATACGGCGAAGTAGCTGAAAAATGGCAAGCGGCTGTACAACAATATCTAGTACCAGATATGATCGAAGCAATCGCAATGGACGCATTTTTCTTCCATGAAAGAACGGATGTTTGGCAAGGATATTTGCAAAAAGTGAAAAAAGAAATTGTAAGACCATCAACTTTAGCTGTATTAAACACTTGGGAGCATCCAACGATGATGGTTGCAGAAGTGACAGTCATTGAAGAGAATTATATGATGGTGCGTAATATTTTAACAGATGAAGAGCTACACTTACGTCGTGAAAGCGACAAGCCTGTACCTGTAGGTGTCCATGTATTCTGCTTTATCTTGCCAGATGGCTCGAACAAAGAAGGACATGTATTAGCGGTATCAAGTATGATTTTCTTCCCGAAAGACCATCAAGCTGTATTTGGAAAATTAGCTGCTACATTTAAAGCGCAATCTACTTTAGATGAGGAAGCTTATTGGAAAGAAAATAGCATGAGCTTCTGGAAAGAGCTTGGACAAGCTGGCTTTGAAGGTGGAGAGTTCACTGATTTTGAGGCAGATGTATTTTTACGTGTGCTTGAGTTTTTAGAGGACAAAGGACAAGATCCAAGACGAGTTCTTGAAATTGTAGAGGATTATGTCGTGGAGCGCCAACCGAAAGCGCGTAAAGCAGTAGCTATTGCAGCTGGCGCAATTCGCTTTGGTGAAGAACAAAAATTGTTTGAACCACTTAGTATGACAGTAAAAGAAATTGCTGAAAACTTTGAGGTTTCAACATCTTCATTAAACAAATATTACAACGAGCTAACGGCTTATTATACTGAAAAAAATATTTAACAAAAAAGCTACTTCATTATTGAAGTGGCTTTTTTTATGCTAAAAATTGTAAATATAATCCTTGCATTCCACTTTTATAAACGCTATCATTTTGATATGAACGAATATTCAGTCATTAAACATACTGTCCGGTTAGTATGTGCTGAATAAATAAGGGGGCTAATAATGATGGATTTTTCATATTCAGAGAAAGTAGTAGCTTTACAACAGAAATTGACGGCATTTATGGAATCGTATGTTTATCCTAATGAGCAGGTGTATGCGGAGCAGCTTCAGGCGCAAGAAAATCGTTGGTCAGAGATTCCGCCAATTATAGAGGAGTTAAAGCAAAAGGCGCAGGAGCAAGGATTATGGAATTTGTTTTTACCAGATAGTGAGTACGGGGCTGGTTTGAGCAATTTAGAGTATGCACCGCTTTGTGAAATTATGGGGAGATCACTTATTGCACCAGAAATTTTCAATTGCAATGCACCTGACACGGGCAATATGGAAGTGCTCGTGCGATACGGTACAGAGCAGCAGAAGAAGCAGTGGCTTGAGCCGCTTTTAGCAGGAGAAATTCGCTCTTGTTTTGCAATGACGGAGCCAGACGTAGCTTCAAGTGACGCTACGAATATTGAAGCGAGTATCGAGCGCGATGGTAATGAGTATATTTTAAATGGTCATAAATGGTGGACAACTGGTGGTGGGGATCCCCGCTGTAAAGTAGCCATTTTCATGGGCAAACATAGGAACACAATCGCGCCAATTCATGAGCAACAATCAATGATTTTAGTGCCGCTTCAAACACCAGGTGTGAAAATTGAGCGTATGCTATCAGCATTTGGCTATGATCATGCACCTGAGGGCCATGCAGAGGTGACGTTCACGAATGTAAGGGTACCTATAGAAAATATTATATGGGGTGAAGGAAAGGGTTTTGCTATTGCTCAAGGAAGACTTGGGCCAGGGCGTATTCATCATTGTATGCGACTTATTGGAGCGGCTGAGAGAGCTCTCGGGGAAATGTGTATTCGCGTGCAAGAGCGTACGGCCTTCCATCGTACTTTAGGGGAGCAGGGTGTTATTCGTGAACGTATTGCCGAATCTCGTATTGATATTGAACAAGCTAGATTGCTAACGTTGAAGGCAGCTTTTATGATGGACACTGTTGGCAATAAAGAAGCCAAGGCTGAGATTGCAATGATCAAAGTAACGGCACCCAATATGGCGCTACGTGTAATTGATCGTGCTATTCAAGCATTTGGTGCAGCTGGGGTGAGCTCTGATTTTACATTAGCTGCACAGTGGGCGAACTCAAGAACTTTACGCTTAGCAGATGGGCCTGATGAGGTTCATCGCAATCAAATTGCGAAAATCGAGTTAAAAAAACATACTTCTAAAGTGAAGGAGCGAGTGTGATGAGCGTAATGAATCTGTTTAACCTAAGAGGTAAAACAGCAATTGTCACTGGTGGTGGACGCGGATTAGGAGCTCAAATTGCAAAAGGTTTTGCAGAGGCTGGAGCAAATGTCGTGTTATGTTCCCGTAAGGTAGAGGCTTGTGAGGAGATGAGTAAAGAGCTCGAGACATTAGGAATACGCTCTATTGGGCTTGCTTGTGATGTGACGAATCCTGAGGATGTAAAACATGTCGTTTTGGAAACTGTGAAGCAATTTGGAACGATTGATATTTTAGTTAATAATAGTGGTGCTTCATGGGGAGCGCCGGCTGTTGAAATGCCTTATGAGGCGTGGCAAAAGGTTATGGATGTCAATGTAAATGGCACATTTTTAATGAGCCAAGCGGTTGGTAAAGTGATGATTGAGCAAAAATTCGGCAAAATTATTAATATTTCATCTGTAGCAGGTGTTTCGGGAACACATCCAGACTTTATGGATACAGTTGGCTACAACACAAGTAAAGGTGCAGTTATTACGTTGACGAAAGATTTAGCGGCAAAATGGGGCAAGTATAATATCAATGTCAATGCGATTGCACCGGGATTTTTTCCAACGAAAATGTCGTCTGCTTTGATTGAGCACGGGATGGAGTATATTATGAATGCAACGCCATTACAGCGTTTAGGGTCAGATAAGGATTTGAAAGGTGTAGCATTATTTTTAGCTTCAAAGGCATCCGATTATGTGACGGGTGATGTTGTCATGGTTGATGGCGGGATGAGTGCCGTAATTTAAGTTAGGGGTTTTGTAAAGATGAAAGAAGATATTACTCGAGTGAGCATAGAGCTTTTTGAGCAGCAGGGTTTTAGCTCCACATCGATTCAACATATTACACAGGCTCTTGGTGTGACAAAGGGGACCTTCTATTATTATTTTCCGAGTAAAGAAGCGTTGTTAATGGATATTCACCAACATTATATTGATGATTTACTTCTTCGTCAGCATAAAATTATGGAGAATATAGGGACTTTTAAGGAGCAACTTACGAAAATTGTAGAGATGCTTATTTTTGATATTGGACAACAAGGCTCTTATGCGCGTGTCTATTTTAGAGAGATGCGTCATTTGAGTGAGGATCATGCGACTATTGTGAAAGAGAAGCGTAGTTTATTTCGTTTGCGAATTGAAAAAATGATTGAGCAGGGGCAAACAACAGGAGAGTTTAAGGCAGAGCTTGTGCCAAAGCTTATGGCGTTTGCTGTTTTAGGAGTAACCAATTGGAGCTATGAGTGGTTTGATCCGGATGGGGATATGACTGCAGAGCTGTTAGCGGCTCAATATATGGCTTTTATTTTGCAAGGCATTCAAAGCTAGGGGGTTTTTTCATGGTACAAGATACGATACCTGTTCGTAGTGGAGAAGAGTTGGATGTTGGCAAGCTTGGGGCATTTTTGTATGACAAAATAAAAGATTTACCTGAAGGGGAGCTTGTAGTTCGGCAGTTTGGTGCAGGACATTCAAATTTAACGTATATGTTGGCAATTGGCGAATGGGAAGCGGTTTTGCGTCGTCCTCCACTAGGGCCAGTTGCTGCAAAGGCACATGATATGGAGCGAGAGTTTAAGGTGCTATCGTCATTGCACCTTGTGTTCCCTATAGCACCAAAGCCGCTAGTTTTTTCAAATGATATGAAGATTATAGGCAGTCCTTTTTTCATTATGGAAAGAAGAAGGGGCGTGGTATTAAATACGGTGTTTCCTGAAGGTACAATCGATGCAGTCACGATTGCTCGTAAAGTATCTGAAGTGATGGTTGATCAATTAGTGGCTTTACATGCAATTGATTATAAAAAGACTGCACTTGCTGAAATGGTAAAGCCTGATGGTTTTTTGGAAAGACAGGTTCAAGGTTGGATTGGACGTTATGAAAAGGCGAAAACGTCTGACATTAAGGAAGTCGAAGAGTTAACGAAGTGGTTTACAGAACATTTACCGCAATCTGGTGAACCGGCGATTATTCATTATGATTATAAGTTAAATAATGCAATGTTTTCTAATGATTATGAGGAAATGATCGGACTGTTTGATTGGGAAATGACTACAGTTGGTGACCCTTTAGCGGATGTTGGAGCAGCGCTTAGTTATTGGATGGAGCCTAATGATCCTTCTATGATGTTATACGGCTTAGGTGATCCACCGATTACGGTGAAGGAAGGTTTTTATTCACGAGATGAATTTATCGCACGTTATGCTGAGAAAAGTGGTCGTGATGTATCGAATATCCATTATTATTTAACGTTTGCGTATTTTAAATTAGCGGTAATTTGCCAGCAAATTTATTATCGTTATTATAATGGCCAGACAAAAGATAAGCGTTTTGCACATATGGGTGATTTTACGAAGGTGCTAATACAGCAGGCACTTAAAAGTACAGAAAAGTAAAAAGTTTGCATTCTAAAGAGGTCTGTTATAGCTTTAAAATATGATAAGTATTGTCCAACCTTCAGGAGGTTATAATAGATGAACTCAAATCAACCTTTTACAGATGCAGAATTCGATCAGATTTTTGACGAAAAGTCAGAGGAAATCAATGTCCAGCTGAGCCGTGAAGTTTTGATTGCGATGATTGGCGATGTGAATGCTGGAAAGTCCTCAACGGTAAATAAATTAATGGGTGACGAAGTGGCGCCAGTTGGAGCAAAACCAGGTGAAACACAGGAGATTAAAAAGTATATATACAAAGATAAAATTGTTTTCGTCGATACACCAGGGCTTGATGATATTAAAAGCGAGCATTCTGAAATGACGATGAATTTTTATCATGAAGCAGATGTTGTGTTATTTTTCCTAAACGCAGCAGGCACTGTACTTTCAGAGACAGAGCTGGCTTCATTGAAGAAAATTAGCGAGGTCAATAAAGATATTATTCTAGTGCTAAACAAAATTGATGCGGCAGATGATATTCCAAGCCTTGTGAAATATGTACAGGACCATACAAATTATGATTATCCAGTAACGCCAATTTCTTCTCGCACAGGAGAAAACATGTCTATGTTACAAGAGAAGGTGCTAGAGCTATTGGAGGTCAAAAAAAAAGACATCTTAATGGCCGCCTATATGGCCGATAAATCAGCTACCGCGAAAAAGTGGATTTTAGGAGCAGGTGCATCGGCAGCAGCAATTGGTGCAGTACCGATTCCTGGAGCGGATTTCGTACCGTTAACGACTTTACAAGTAGGTATGATGTTAAAATTATCGACCCTCTATGGCAAGCCAATCTCTAAAGACAAAGCGAAGGAAATGATTATTGCTACGATCGTTGGTAATGTAGGGAAGACGATCTTCCGACAAATTGTGAAATTCGTGCCAGGAGCAGGTAGCATAGCAGGAGCGAGTGTTGCAGGTGGCATGACAATTGCACTCGGTTATGCCGTGAAATATGCGTATGAAAATGACATTGACATCAATTCTAAAACACTAAAGCCTCTCTATGAGATGTTTTTAAAGGATCAGAAGAAAAAGTAAACTAATATACTATGCTATAGATCTTGTAAGGGGTCTATAGCATAATTTTTTATTAAAAAAATATTAGGGTGGAACACGAAGTGTAAAAAGAATTATGAGTTCTAATCTTCTCTCTTTAGAAAAAATACGTTATTCGAATATAATAGAAAGAATTTTTAGAATTTTTAGTATAATTATGTTAGAATGTACTAATATTGCGTAATTTTTTTCGAGCGGGGTGTAATGAAGGATGGGAACTACATTAGTACAGGGGAAATATTCCCCTCTATTTAATTATTTAAGCAAGCAAGAAGCACGTCGAGTTGTGCTAACCTTCGAAGAAATCGAGCATTTATTAAGTGTGACGTTGCCACGATCAGCTTATACATATCAAGCTTGGTGGGGCAATACGAGGAGCGGTACATATGTTCAAGCGGCAGCATGGCTTGAGGCTGGATTCCGTGTGGATGACGTACAATTTGGTAAAACTGTCGAGTTTGTAAAAGTTTCCCGGGAAATCTTGACGAAGAAAAAGAACAAAGTAGTGAAGGAAGAAATGATTACAAATAAAGAAGAGATTTTAGATATAGCACAGGAGGAATTTGAATTCTTTCAAAAGATAACTTCTAAGATGGATTTGATTCAGACATTTTTTGCACAAAATTCACATCGCCGCTTTGCAGAAGAAGAGTTACAACAGCAATTTGATGTAATCCGTTCATGGAGAAGAATGCTAGGGAATATTGAGCTGGATATGAATTTGCTAGCCGCACAGTTAGTGAAGGAGTTTCTAGTAGATCAATATACGATTACGTCCTTTGCTCCGAACAGGAAGCAGGAAGATCCAGCTACATTTTTATATGATGAGAAAACAGCCGATGGCGAAAGAATCTTAGCAACTTTAAAAACTGCTATGCCCGCATTGCCGAATGATTTTGGACCACATCAAAAAGGCGGAATTCTACATGATTTTAGAAAGCTTACTAGTAAACAAGCTACTGCAAAATATTTCTTCGTCACAGAAGCACTTGCCTTTAGAATTATTCAGAAGAAATATGCCCAGCATTTATCAGGTATCTCGCTCGTTCTATTGCCACAAGCGTTGGATGATGAAAAGTGGATAATTGAGATGTGAATTAAAGTAGAAAACACCCTAAATAACAACTTCAAAAGCTACTGTTGGAATGCAATGACTTCCCAATCGTTTATAATGCTGACTTTGGCCATACAGATCCAATGTTCATATTACCAAACGGTATTCAAGCTAGGATTCAAGCAAATGATGAAGGAATCGAATTTTACTTTTTAGAAGCAGCTGTACAATAATTAACAAAAGAGGTGCTGTCCTGTGGATATTTGTTTCAAAGTAGATGAGGGTATTTTTAATTATCGTACAGCATGTGTATGGATACACAATGACAAAATACTTATACACAAAAATAAGAAAGATGATTTTTGGGCATTGCCTGGTGGGCGTGTGAAAATAGGAGAGGCCTCACAAAATAGTATTGTAAGAGAGTGTTATGAAGAGCTTGGTGTACATATTCATGTGGATAGATTATTGTGGATTGTGGAAAACTTTTTTGAGTTTGCAGGCAGAGAATTTCATGAAATAGGCCTCTATTATACAGTTTCATCAGAAGACCACTCTTTATATGATAAAGAGCAACCTTTCTACGGAATTGAAGGTGAGAAACTCATTTATAGATGGGTGACTGCTGATGAGTTACAGAATTTAAAGTTACATCCGTTGCCTATTAAAGAAAAGTTGTTCGCTTTGTCGCAAAATATTGAGCAACTAATTGTTGAAGAGTAAATTTCTTTTAGTGGCAGATTCGTATTTGCCATGGTACTATCAAAATAAATAAGACTGAAATTTTCAAATAAAGAGGCGAAGTAATTTGTTAAAAGGTTTACCAATATACATGGTGCTAATCGCTGTCGGCTCCCTTGGTATCACATTTGGTATGACGCGTAATTTACCTTTGACGATGCAATGGATATTACTTATTAGCGGCACGGTTTTGAACATCATTAGCTTAATCGGACTTTTCATCTTTTTAGCTAGGCAAGATTCGAATAAAAAAATCAGGTAGTTATGAAGGCTATTCCAATTCAAATGGGATGGCTTTTTATTTTGGTAAATAATGTTGATTTTATATGTCGCGTCGTGATATAGTCGAGGTGTGACATAGTAGAAGTGAAAGAGGTGTCGCATGAATTTAGAGAAAATCATTAAAAATTATAGCCCCATGACAGAAACGGCTTTTTATATTTTATTGTCATTAACTGAACCTAGGCATGGCTACGGCATTATTAAGCATGTGGAAGAAGTGACGGGTAATAGGTTGAAACTTGGGTCAGGTACAATTTATGGCACACTTACAAAAATGGAACGTGACGGTATTATCACAATGTATGCTGATGAGAAGCGCAAGAAGATTTATGAAATTACCGAGGACGGGAAGGTTTTAATGCGACATGAAATGGAGCGATTAAAGGAATTGCATGTCAATGTCATAAAATACGAGGAGGATTTTGAATGACGATTAACAAGTGGAGACCACTGTGGAGTTATCGCATAGATGAGACAGAGCAATGGTTAGCTGAAATGGCACAGGGCGGTCTACAGTTAACAAATATTCAACGATTTAGTCGCGTATTTCAATTTGAAAAAGAGTTACCAGCAGAAACAACTTATCAAATTCAGTATGATAAATCAGCTCAATTACCAAAAACACTTCAAAATAACGGCTGGCAAGAAGTTGTGAAGGCAAAGCGCTGGCAAATTGTAAAAAATGAACAGTCATCTGTTTCGCTATTTCCTTCAAGAGATGGTGTTATTAAGCGTAATCGTTTTCACATGTATATATGGAGTATTTTTGCTTTCATAGGTACATGGCAATTACTGATGCTTTTTGCTCTCCTTATTACGAGTTTCTTTATAGCAGGAGAGAGACAAACAACACCATTTTGGTGGATGGGTCCTTTAGTTATCGTGCTGTTTAATACAAGTGTTATTAGCTTGACCATATTCCAATATAGACAGGTGAAGCGTCTTGAAAATAAATATTTTAAAACGTCGGTAGACCAAGTGAAGGTGGTAGGACGGACATTTAAAAAATGGAAGCGGACTTGGACGTATTTCCCGAAAATGACAGAGCAATGGCTAATGAACATGGCAGAACAGGGTAATAGGTTAGTTAAAGTTAAAGGATTTTTCTTTACTTTTGAAGAGGGACCGAAAGAAAGGGCCTCATATGTTTGTGAATTGAGATGGAGAGTTGCGCCCTCTTACTTTGAAATGCATAAGGAAGCTGGTTGGCAACTTAAGTTTAAATCTAGTGGTGGATTTTGGACTTGTATAATTTGGGCGAGGTCATATGAAGAGGGCGAAAAAGTACCAAGATTGAGCTATGATGCCGTTGAAGAAAAAAGGCAATCCTTCCGAGCGTATTTGATGAACAGTACAGTATTTATCTTGTTACTCGCACTCATTTCAATGAATTTATGGCTGAATATTACCAAATATGAAATAGATGGGGGCGCCGTTCAAAAAACGATGATATTAATTTTTACGTTAAGCGGGCTAGTATTTGCTTGGCTTTTAATCAAGATAACCTATACGTATTTCATAAAAGAAAGAAAGCTTTATTAACATAGTGGGATTGTATTTGTGGTTATTGGCAGGGCGTATTACTTTTAGTGTGATAGTTATTGTACTAGCAATTTATGGTCTTATGACAAAGGATTTTCAGTTTATGCCATATATGACACTAGCATTAGGGCTGGTTATGCTCTTTAGTGGAATACAAGAATTCAAAAAAAGCCAGGTAATTGGCATTATGTGTTATTGCGTAGCAGTATTTTCAATTTTTGTTGGCTTTTATACAATGTAGTCACAGGCTATCCTTCTCGATAAGGATAGTTTTTTATTTATCTTTTATTCAGTACCTTGCAATGAACAATAGTCATATGTTATAGTACTGTTTAATAAATAGTAGTGAAGGGAGGAAGCTGTATGAACGTACAATTTAAAAAGGGTGTTTTGAATTTATGTGTATTGGCTTTGCTTGAAAAGCAAGATCGTTATGGTTATGAGCTAGTGCAAGCTATTTCACATCAAATTGAAATTTCAGAGGGCTCTGTTTATCCATTGCTTCGCCGTCTCACGAAGGAAGGCTACTTTACCACTTATTTAAAGGAATCAACGGAAGGACCGCCGCGTAAGTATTATCAAATTACAAAGCAGGGCTTAACTTATCTAGAAGAATTACGTCAAGAATGGGATTCATTTATCGCAGGGGTAAACCATTTAATCCATGAGGGGGATGCAAAATGAATGAGGAACGTTATTTGCAAGCACTAGAAAAAGAGTTAGATTGTTTAAAACAAGAGGAAAGACAGGATATCCTTCGCGATTTCCGTGAGTATTTTTCAAATGGTCGTAGTGAAGGGAAAACGGACATCGAGATTGTTGATGCCCTTGGAACGCCAGCCCATATTGCAGAGGAGCTATTAAAGGCCTATGGTGAGGAGGATATGAAAGTGACAGAGGAACAGCCCAAAGGGGAATACTTTACGAAAGTAAGTATCGAGGCTGATTTTGCTGACCTAGATATTATTCCATCACCCGATGATCGTGCTTATGTCGATATGAAAGATCAACTGAGCAATAAAATAATTACAATGGACATTGAAGGTGACACACTTAAAATCGTTATTAAAGAGAAGAAAAAGTGGTTTGCATTCGGCATTATTTTAACGTTTGGAAGTGCACCTAAAGTGACGATTAAATTACCTAAACGTATGTACGATATGGTCCGCATTTATAATGATAATGGTGCGACAAAGGCTGAACAATTACACGCCACAATCATGCATATCGAGTCGGATAACGGCAGTGTCAATTTAAAAGAAAGTACCTCCACCAACTTACATGTTGAAACAGATAATGGCCGTATTTCGATAAAAGACGTTCAAAGTAAAACGTTGACGGGTGAAACGGATAATGGTCGAATTGAGCTTGAGCATGTACAAACAGAGACGGTGAAATTAAAAACGGATAATGGCCGAATTGAGTTGCGGGCAGTGACGGGAGCAATCGAAGCTGAAACAGATAATGGTCGCATTGAAGCGTATATTCCAAGTATCAAAAAACCAATTCGTTTAGAAACAGATAATGGCAGCATTCAATTATACGTAAAAGAAAAACCCGATAATGCTACAATACAAGCAAAAAAAGATATGGGTAAAAGCTCGATTTTCGGTGAAAAAACGAAAAAAGTAATCTTCGGTGATGGTTTATTACCAATCTTTTTAAAAACAGATAATGGTAGCATTACTGTCGCAGAAAAATAATAGAAAAGGGGTAGTTTCACAAGTTAGTTTTCTGACTTAGGGACGCCCCTTTTTGATTTAGTGAAAACCTTTGGCATACCCTGGTATGTATTTTCATAGAAATATTGTAAAAGTTGCCAGTAAAGTATTCAGAGTTGCTAGTAAACAGAAAAAAGTTGCCAGTAAAGTATTCAGAGTTGCTAGTAAACAGAAAAAAGTTGCCAGTAAAGTGTCCAAAGTTGCCAGTAAACAGAAGAAAGTTGCCAGTAAACTTCAAAATTAAGAAGAATAACTAAATATATACCCCTATACTCGTTTAAAGGCTTTGAGAAAACTCTTTTTGTTATAGTTAAAAATTGTGTATTATCCAATATTTGATAAAATAAATGCATAAGGAATTACATAAGGAGGAGCCATTATGAAAAAAATTTTAGTATTAGGTGGCACGCGATTTTTTGGAAAGAGATTAGTGGAATTATTAGTAGAGGATGGTCATGATGTGACGATTGCTACACGCGGAAATTTGACTAATCCGTTTGGTCATAAAGTACGCCAAGTGACCGTGGATAGACTGAATGAGGAAGCGCTAAAATCAGCAGTGGGTAATGAAGAATGGGATATTGTGTACGATAATATTTGTTATTCACCTGATGATGCAGCAGCGGCTTGTGTTATTTTCGATCATAAGGTAGGGCATTATGTTTTCACTTCTACATTGTCCGTTTATCCAGCTGATGGGGTTGCGAAAATAGAGGCCGACTTTGATTCTTACGACTATCCAATTCAAATGGGGAATCGAGATGCATTTTCGTATGGAGAAGGCAAGCGTTTAGCGGAAGCGGTGTTTTTCCAAAAAGCAACATTTCCAGTGGCAGCGGTGCGCTTTCCAATAGTTATCGGAGAAGAGGATTATACAGAAAGATTACTTTTCCATGTTGAGCATGTAAAAAATGGAGAAGAGATAGGTATGGTCAATACAAAAGCACGGATGTCCTTTATTTCATCTGATGAAGCAGGTTCTTTCTTACGTTGGGTAGGACAAGAGAAAATTACTGGACCAATCAATGCCACATTAAAGGGCACATACACATTAGCTAAAATGCTTGAAATGATAGAGAGAATAGTCGGTAAAAAGGCGATTATTGCAACTGAGGTGGAGCAGTCAAATGTATCTCCTTATAATATTCCAGATTCTTGGTATATGGATACATCAAAAGCCGAGACCGCGGGGTACACATTTGCCACATTAGATAGTAGTTTTCCACAACTTGTCCACAAGCTTGCATAGGAAGTACAAAACACGAGCAGTCCAATAAACTATAGATAAGAAAGAAGCTACTATTTTATAGTTAGCTTCTTTTATTTTTAAGTATATAAATCTATTTTTCGGGAACTATAAATGTAAGGAAACAAATCTATGGTGAATGCTAATAGGAGTTGAATACTTTGTTTGAAATGATTTTGCTCATCATTGGGATTAACATTTCTTATATGACCTTAACGACGCTACGTCTGATTTTAGTCATTAAAGGATATCCAAAGGTTGCGTCATTGCTATCAATGGTAGAAGTATTTATCTATTTGATGGGATTAACGATTGTGTTAGACAATTTGGATAATCCATGGAATATTGCTGCTTACTGCTTAGGTTGGGGATTAGGTGTTTATTCGGGAAGTTTAATTGAACAACGTTTGGCTTTAGGATATGTAATGTTTGAAGTAGTAGTTGACGCAAGTGAGGCAGCACTTATTGGTGAGCTACGTACTAGAGGATACGGCGTCACATCATGGTTCGCCGATGGTAAAGATGGTAAGAAAATTTGTATGACAGTGATTGCTAAGCGTAAAAATGAAGCGAAATTACGTGCGACAATAATAGGTATATCGTCAAAAGCATTTATCATTTCGTATGAGCCAAGTAAGCTCAATGGAGGATTTTTAGTAAAGCAAATGCGTTGAGGTAATTAAAGAAAAGGCATCGTATCGTCGGGTTCTAGGTTTTATGATGCCGATTTCAGGGTCACTGCTCATAATGAGCCTTACTACTTGGGCGGACATCTAATTCATCTATTTTTGAAAGGGCATCCAGATAGCTTCATATGAGCCGCTTTCAATTGGAGAATTTGTGAATTCTTCGCCAACTGGTACCAAATTTTCCACCTATTATTTGAGCTGAATAATAAAATTGTGTACCATTGAATGAAACGGTTGTGATTAAGTTTTTGAGCTTAACATGAACACTGAGTTCTTTAAACGCCGCTCTAATAGCTGCGTGTTCAGCCGTTTCGCTATGTTCGATTTCGCTCCCAGCGAACATATTACCTTTATCTTTTCTCAATAAAGCTACTTTTTCATCTTGGACACTGACGGTAGCTGCACGATTTTACATAAAATTACTGCTTTTAACTTAAAATGTTTGAAAAAATAATTAATTATTACCTTTTTTTGTACATTGGGTACAAAATTTTTAATTTTAGATTACAATAATAGGTAGGGGAATGTAGAATGATGGATTCAATGTATTAGCCACCTATTTGTTGTTATCGTTTTAATGAAATTTCTTTTGTAGAAGCTTATCTCTAGTATAGGGTAGGATGGCTGTACAAAATAGTAACAAACGCAGTAAATGGATATCGCTGAAGATAGATATTCTTAGAGTAAGTAAGGAGTAGAAAATTGTATAGATTTGTAGGTCTTTTTGTAGTAAAATTTTTGGGTTTATTTAACAAGGTGAAGGTTTTTGACAAGCATAATGTGCCAACAGAGGGTGGCTATGTTGTTGCTTGTACCCACACTGGTTGGATCGATATTTTGAATCTTGGTGTTTCTATATACCCGAAACCTATTCACTTCATGGCGAAGAAGCAACTTTTTGATCACAAGCTGTTAGGTTGGTTTATTACAAAGATGAACTCCTTTCCAGTAGATCGAGATAATCCAGGTCCAAGTGCGATTAAAGTACCAATTAAGTTGCTGAAAGATGGCGAAGTGGTAGGGATTTTTCCAAGTGGAACAAGAAATGCGGAGGGAAGCTCTTTAAAGCAAGGTGCGATTACAATTGCTCAACTATCGAAAGCACCTATTGTACCTGCAGCCTATATTGGTCCTAATACACCAAATGAAGTGTTTGCTCGTGAAAAGGGCTACCTAATTTATGGTGAACCGATTTATATTACAGCTAAAGGTAAAGCCGGGAGAGAAGAATTTACGCATCTTCTTGAAGAACAATTAGTTACTTTGCAGAAGAAGCTAGAAGAGAGAATTGCTCATGACGCTAGCTGATATCCATCAGTTGATGACTGTATAACATCATAGAGAGTATCTACTTATTGCGGGGGCAAATCAACTTTAAAGTAACTGAAGAAATGAATCGTTAATACACAATTTCTTTTAGGGGTGGAGCGTATGGTTACTGTTGATTTTTATGAAAGAGAAGAGAAGTTTTATGGCGATGGGAAATCTCCGTTGGAACTGATGGCGGAAAAGCGCAGTCAGCTGATTTTCAAACAAAGAATGTCAGTTGGACTAACGCAATCTGAATTAGCAGTGCAGGCAAATGTGACACAGAAGACAGTAAGCCGAATTGAGCGTGGGGACACGAAAGTGCGCGAAACGACTTTACAAAAGGTTTATGATGTTTTAGGGATAACGGAAGAGCATCTCATGGTATTGAAGGGTCACCCAAATACATAAGTGAGTACTATTTTGGCGTGCCATATCGACTATGATATGGCATTTTTTTATAGATAGAGATTGAAAAAAATCACGAAATTAAGCTAGTATACGGGATAATATTACTAATTTTCAGTTATAATAATAAGTAATTAAACTACTTTTGTAGGGGAGATGGTTTTAAGTGGAGAAAAGCCGGAAGAAAGAAATCCTTTCATGGGTACGACCGATTGTCATCGCTATTATTATAGCCATTGTTTGTCGTCAATTTTTGATTTCGCCTATTACGGTTAGGGGTGAATCGATGGAGCCAACCTATGTTGATAATAATAAAGTATTAATAATTAAAAAGAGCTCAATTGAAAGATTTGATATTATTGTATTTGATGCACCTGATTCAGATGAAAATTATATCAAAAGGGTGATTGGTCTACCAGGGGATCACGTTGCTATGAAGGATGACGTTCTGTACATTAATGGCAAAGCATATGAGGAGCCTTATTTGGATACGATGAAGGCGGATTTACTTGAAGGCAATTTTACATATGACTTTACATTAGAAGAAGTAACTGATGAAAAAGTAGTACCTGCAGGCAGTTATTTCGTTCTGGGAGATAATCGTTTAAAAAGCTCGGATAGTAGAGAATATGGTTTTATTGCAAAAGGTACAGTTAAAGGTGAAGTAAAAATCAAATTTTTCCCAATTTCATTAGCTAAATAATAGAGAGCGTTGGTATATGTAAAATGCCAATGCTTTTTTTATTCTCTAAAAATGTAATCGAAATTAACATATTCTAATTATGGGGATACATTGAATGCTGTATAAAAAGCTATAATATGAAGCTTCTTGTGAATATAGATAAATGCGGACAGATTTTGGTGCTTCTGCAATTTTGACTTATTCATATAATTACTGAAGGAGGAAATTTAATGAAAAAGGAGGTAAATTTACTTGAATTATGAGATAAATACTATTTTCTTTATTTAAATGTGCTATGGTTTATTTATAGGGAAAATTTTCCCCTATAATTTAAGTCAAAAGGTGGAGCAACATGCAAAAATTATTGAAGTTACTTGTCGTAATGATGATCTTCGTATTAGGATTCACAGGATTCGCTGCAAATAACATAGCTGAAGCAAAGGCCGGAAAGAAATTCACTGATAAACTAGTTAAATGTGTGGATGGCGATACAGCTTATTTCAAAAAAGCTGGGAAATCCCGTTTTCTATATGTAGATACACCAGAGTCGACAAATAAGATTGAAGCATATGGTAAAACTGCTTCTAAATATACATGTAATAAACTTAAAAGCGCTAAAAAGATTCAATTACAATACGATGGCACTAAAAAAGACAAATATGGTCGGACATTAGTGTGGGTTTGGGTCGATGGTAAGCTACTCCAAAAATTACTTGTACAAAAGGGCTATGTAAAAAAATTCTATGATTATGGTACATACTCATATGAAAGTGAATTAGTAAAACTTCAGAAGAAAGCTCAAAAAGACAAAGTTGGACTTTGGAGCAAGAAGAAAGAGTCAGTAACAATTGCAACAACTAACAAGACTAATTTTAAAAACTGTACAGAGCTAAGAAAGTACTATCCAAATGGTGTCCCTAAATCACATAAGGCTTATCAAGCTAAAATGGATCGAGATAAAGATGGATATGCTTGCGAACGTTAATCGTGACAGAGAGAAACAGCATTATATGGAGTTATCTATCCTGCCGCTAAAATTAAAAAATGACGTTAGAATATCTTAAGATAACTACAAACTGACTGAATTATAAGCTGATTTGCCATCCCGAAAGCGATGTGTGAGTCAGCTTTATTTTTTTATTAAATTTAATTTCTTACTATTAAAGGCTAAGCACATATAAGGATGGGCAAAGATAAAAGCAGCTCTAGCAATAAAGAAGCACGTGGTTATATCGTACCGGAAATCTTTACACACGGGACATCTAAGCAAAGTGTGAAATGGTTTAAAAAAGGTTTTAATGATGGAACACTTGAAGGTGGAGATACTTTCAATACGAAAGACTTATAGTAACTAGAAAAGGGTATAAAACGCAGAAAAATACGAAATAAGGCTAATTTAGCTCTAGTTTTGCATTTTACGAATATATTAATTGCAATGAAAATAGTGTATAATACTACAGTAAATTAATGGCTAATCCTCATGTAGGCGAAAGTATATGCCTACGCGTCATTTATATGTAGACTATTTGAAAGAGAGTGAAAATACATGGGACGTAAGTGGAACAATATTAAAGAGAAAAAAGCTGCAAAAGATCAAAGTACGAGTCGTATTAATGCAAAATTTGGACGTGAAATTTATGTAGCTGCTAGACAAGGTGAACCCAATCCAGAATCTAACGGTGCACTAAAAGTTGTTTTAGAACGTGCAAAAACATACAGTGTACCAAAACATATTATTGACCGCGCAATTGATAAAGCAAAAGGCGGCGGTGAAGAAAACTTCGATGAACTTCGTTATGAAGGTTTCGGACCAAACGGCTCAATGGTAATCGTTGATGCATTAACAAATAACGTGAACCGTACTGCTTCGGATGTTCGTGCAACATACGGTAAAAACAACGGTAACATGGGTGTCAGTGGTGCAGTAGCGTATATGTTCGATGCAACAGCTGTATTCGGCATTGAAGGAAAAGAAGCTGAAGAAGTACTTGAGATGCTAATCGAAGCTGACGTTGATGTACGTGATGTATTTGATGAGGGCGAAGCAACAATTATCTATGCTGAACCATCTCAATTCAACGCTGTACAAGAAGCCCTAAAAGCACAAGGTATTACTGAATTCACAGTAGCAGAATTAACAATGCTACCACAAACAGAAATTACACTTGAAGGTGCAGACCTAGAAAAATTCGAACGCCTAATAGACGCACTAGAAGACCTAGAAGACGTCCAACATGTGTATCATAATGTTGAAATCTAAATGTTGAAGGCGTTCGTTTAAGGAACGTAACCTAAGCTCGCGACGTCCTGTCGCAACGGTTACGTGACCCGCATCGTGCGTGCCTCAACAACTTACAACCAGTGGCAATTTTGCCACTGGTTTTTTTAAACTCAAAGAGGTGAAAATAATGACGACAGCAGAAGTCATAGAAGTACTTAAAGAATTAGGAAGTGAAAAATCCCGCCAAGCTTATATAAAACAAGGTGCTGGGGAAAATCAGTTTGAGTACAACGGAAATTCGCGCACTTCCAAAAAAGATTAAAAAGAATCATCTACTCGCAATGGATTTATGGGAAACGAGTAATACCGATGCAATGATGCGGGCAACGATGATTATGGACTATAAGCAACTTACAATTGAAGAAATAAATGAAATGACTTGTGAAGTGACTTATACAAAATTACTAGATGAATTTGTTGTGAAAATCATAGGCAAAACTGCATTTAAAAATCAATTACCAACTGCTTATATTAGTCGCTCTGGATGGAATTTACTCATTGTAAAGCTATTAAAAAAAGAGACAGATTCTGCAACGGTAGATATTGTCTTGGAAAAGCTTCAACAAGAGTTGAAAAAAGCACCGGTGACGAAGCAAAAAACGATGAATCGCTGTCTTGTTGAAATAGGGATTCGTTATCCGGACTATACAGCAAAATGTATTGGAATCGGTAAGTTGGATGACCGCCCTGTAGCAAAAGGTTGTACCTCTGAATATGCACCTGAGTGGACCATGGCTGTATTAAATAAAGATAACAATAAAAACTAACAATGTGTGTTATTAGGCATACTTGCATCGTTTATCAAGGCTGATAATTGCTCAATGGAGCGTCTTAATATGTTTCGAAAGTTATATTCTTGTTCAAAGGGAGTCCTTGTTTTGAAAATGTTGGTTTAATCACTTACATTTTATAAGAGAATGAGCTCTTTTTTTTTGTTAAAATCCAACGCTAGATAGTAAAAGTGTTAAAGAAATAGATAATATACCATAAAAAAACGAGTTATTGATTCTTTGTATCTATAAATTTCTGAAGTTCAGAATTTGTTCAGAAGGAGTGGTTAATATTGCATAGAAGATTCTTTGTGCAAAGAAATAATCCATATAAGATGCAAGTATAGAAGATTGTGAATAGCTGTGCACCTACACGGACGCAAATATTTTAAGGCGATAAAAATACCCATTTAACAGATGCGCAGAAACTGTAGGATTTTATAGAGATTATTTCTATAGAATTTTTTAAAACATTAATTGTATAAAAAAGTATAAAATTATATATCAACCCAAATACAAGCTATTTTTAGTAATATTCGGGTATATAGGTATATATATTGATAAGTATGTGCAATTATTGGAATCTAGTAGAGCTGAGAGAAAGGGTATTATATATGAAGATGCGAAAAATGATATTGCTATTATGTTCATTCGTTTTAAGTGCATGTTCCTCATCCAATCAACCAGATGGACAAATGAAGAAGCTTTCAGCTGAGGCAGCTATAGCTGAAACAGAAGCATTTACTCAAAGCTATCTGATTGAAAAAGATGGTCGTATACGAACGAATTTAACGGATCGAGCGGATAATTATTTATCTGAATCTATTGGATTATGGATGCAATATTTAGTGGAGAGAGATAGTAATAGACAGTTTCATAATCAAGTAGAAGTGCTAAATCACTATTTTTTAACTAAGGACAATTTAGTCACTTGGGAACTAAATGGAAATGTTAAAGCATCTGTTAATGCTGCTATAGATGATTTACGCATAGTCGATGCCTTATTTGAAGCGGGTGAAAAGTGGGAGAATCCCGCTTATACAGAACTTGCAAAACGGATAGGTAAACGGTTAGTGGATGTCCAAATGAAAAATAAGCTCATGGTTGACTATGTTGATTTAAAAAGCAAACAGCAGAGCAATGAAGTAACGCTTAGCTATATTATTCCATCAGGGTTTGAACAATTAAAAAGTGCAGGATTATTAAATGAAGATGTATATGAAGCTAATCGCAATTTACTTATACAGGCACCAATTTCAAAGAATGGACTCTATCCAAAGTATTATAACGTGGAAAAGGCTACTTATCATTATGATGAGGAAATTAATTTAATCGATCAATTATATGTTGGTTATCACTTAGCAGAGTGGCAAGAAAATCCTGATAAGTTATTACAGTTTTTAAAGACCGATTTTCAAAAAAATGACGGTAAATTATTCGGACGTTATCATGCAGAAACGCTTGAAGCAACAGTAAATTATGAATCCTCATCCGTATATGCATTGGCGATTTTACTTTGTTTAGAACGCCGCAGTGATGGAGAGTTTGCTCAGCAACTATATGAGAGAATGCTTGCATTACAGCAAAGTAATGAAGAGCAGGAATACTACGGCGGTTATATCGATTTAGAAACGAAAGAAACACATGCATTTGATAATTTATTACCGTTAATTGCAGAAAGGAAGGGATTAGATGGGGCGAATATTCAACGTTAATAAGCATTCGCTTATGCTCATTACGATACTAGTTTTGCTATTACAAATTCCTTCTTATATTATGTTGGAATATGAGCGAGAAGGTGTTTTGTTATATACCTTTTTGCTCATTTTAATTGTAGTAACCCTAATATTTGGAACTGTAACGGGGCTTTATTTTAGCCTAATTTTCATATTCGTTATTGGCAGTGTTTTGTTATATTTTAATTTTGCTAGTAGCACTTTAGCGATTAGCTTGACGTTACCTTTACAAGTGTTTTTTATGTACGGGGTAATGCTTATCATACTCGTATTAATTGCAGGACGTTTGCATGAAATAATTATTTCCCAGGAAAAGTTGACTCAGCGTTTACAAGCAGAGGTAAGGGAATTTATCGCCGTTGATGTGGAAACAGGTTTCGATAACAATTATCGGATGGGCTTGGCTGTGAAAGAAGAGATGATGCGAGTAGATCGCTATGGTAAATCTTTCACATTAATACTACTACAAATTGACCACTTAAAAGATTTTAAAAAGCTATACGGTGAAAAGGAACAGAAGAATTTACTAAAAGAGTTAGCACAAACGATGGACAAGGCAATGCGTTTGACAGATAAAAAGTTCAGGTACGATAAAGATCGCTTTGCGATTTTATTGACAGAAACAGGTGGGGGTTCTATTGATTTAGTTATTGATAAGCTAGCAAGCAAAATTAAAACGCATCAGCTTTTAAATGGCAAATATGTAACTCTAACATTCCGCACAGGC
This sequence comes from Viridibacillus soli, assembly GCF_016612995.1. GTDB lineage: Bacteria > Bacillota > Bacilli > Bacillales_A > Planococcaceae > Viridibacillus > Viridibacillus soli. The sequence goes on along the minus strand of NZ_JAEOAH010000006.1, from coordinate 138,465 downwards.
TATTTCGTATACGAACCGCGATTAGATACGACATTTGAGGAGATTGTGAGCCGGGTTGAAAGTGAGATGGTATCTCATGAACTATAAACGATGGTTTATAGGAGTTGCCTTTACATTGATTATATTCATTCAAAGTATGTTGATTTTTGCATCAGCTTCTACAGAGCAGGAGCAGCCTAACATTGTAATGGCTTATGAAACGCCGGATGGTTTTGCAAGCGTAGATACTTTATTTCTTGAATCGGTTTTTGCAGGAATGACTGATCAAGTTCACCTAATGCATATCAAACAAGTTACAGCGGATACGCTTAAAAATGCAGATGTGATGGTTTTTGTTGGAGAGAGCAAGGGTAAACTACCAAAAGAATTTATAACAGCAATTAACAATTTCAAGGGGCATCTAATAGTCTTTGGGAATAATGCTGAGCAACTCCCTCAATTTGAAAAATGGCAATTTCGGGGTAAGCAATCACTTCGCACTTTGGATGGGAAAGCATTATTAAAAGTGTCGAATATTATTGAAGTCAAACCACCAAAAGACAGTGATGTAATTGTTGGAGGTGCGGATTTGAATACAATATATCCTGTTATTGTAAAAGATGGACGGACATCTTATATTGCAAAAACAAGCTTTAGATCTGAAGATAGATATATATTATCGCGAGAACTATACCGCTTGCTTGACATACAACCTCCAGCAACACATATGGCTTATATACGTTTAGAGGATATTTCCCCTAATTCTGATCCGAAGCTTGTGAAGGAAACAGGTGAGTATTTGGCGGAAAAAGGAATCCCTTTTTACATGGCGGTTACTCCTGTCTATGTGAAGAGTGAAACTGGCGAGCAATTACAATTGAAGGACAATAAAAAGCTCGTTAAGGTGCTTCGTAATTTACAAAAATCAGGTGGCATGGTCATTGCACACGGTTATACACATACGTATCGTTATACGGAAAAAGGTACGGATTTTGAATTTTGGGATGCTATTAACGATCAAAAAATTGCATCAGTTAATCCAGAAGAAGCACCGAAAACAGTTAAAAATAGAGCGGATTTTACTACAGAGAAAGAGTATGAACAACATTTGAAAAAGATTGATGCAATAGAGAGACGATATATTGAAGATAAAATGAATCTCTCTATCGAAAAATTGACGGAAGTTCGCCTTTACCCAATATCATTTGAGGCACCGCAATATGCAATGAGTTCGACTGGGTACGAAGTCATTGCTGAGCAGTTTACATCTACATTTGGACAAATTCAATTATCAAATGATACACACAAGATAATGGGTTCACCATTAAAAATTGGCAAACCGGCGCTACTAGAAGGTATGACTTTGTATCCTGAAACAATCGGCTATATTGACCCGAGTAAGTCTAATCCTCTAGAAGATATGGAAAAAGCGATTAAGAAAGTGCAAGAAGTTCCGGGTGCAGTCATCGGTGGCTTTTATCACACGTATCTAGGGGTGGAGTATTTGCCGAATATGGTGCGTCTAATGGAGACTGTTCCAAATTTAGAATGGTTAGATTTAAGAAAGACAACTCAAACGGTACAGTCAGAAAAGGTAGTTATTCAGCAAAAGCCAAATGAGGAGCTACAAGTGACTTCACAAATTAATTGGACTGATAAGATACAGCAAAGGTTGAAAGAACGTCCATTTGAAATGGTGTTATGGATTTTAGCAATCGTTGTCGCTTTATTTGTTACAGCATTCTTTATGTATGTTGTTAGATTACGAGCAAAGTTACGAAAACGATTGTTTGAGGAGCGGAATTTCAATGGCTAATATATTATTTTACATTGCGCTATTTTTAATTTGGATTATGCTTTTGTACCATATGTTCTTAATGCAAGGTGGTTATCGTCATTTTATGACGTTTGAGCGGGTCATTCCTGAATGGGAAAAGAATATGGTGAACTTGCCTACGGTGAGCGTTTTTATTCCGGCACATAATGAAGAGGTTGTCATCGGTCAAACTTTACAGGCAATGTCACGACTACATTACCCAAAAGATAAGCTCGAAGTTATCGTTATTAATGATAATTCCTCTGATCGAACTGGTGAAATTGCCGGACAATTTACAGCGAAATATCCCTTCATTCGAGTTATCGAAACTGAGCCACCAAATAAGGGGAAGGGCAAATCTTCCGCACTGAATGAGGCATTAAGAAAATCATCTAGTGATGTTATTGTCGTTTATGATGCTGATAATACACCAGAGAAAATGTCAGTTTGGTATTTAGTAATGGGCTTAGTAAATGATCCGAAGGCAGCTGCGGTTGTTGGCAAATTTCGAGTTATTAATGCAGCGAAAACATGGCTTACTCGCTTTATTAATATTGAAACGATTTGTTTTCAATGGATGGCACAAGGTGGACGCTGGAAATGGTTTAAGGTCGCGACAATTCCTGGGACAAACTTTGCCATTCGTCGCAGCGTTGTAGAGGAGCTAGGTGGCTGGGATGTGAAGGCATTAGCTGAGGATACGGAGCTAACGATTCGCGTCTACAATAAAGGTTATCATATTCGTTTTTTTCCGAAGGCTATTACATGGGAACAGGAGCCTGAAACACTGAAAGTTTGGTGGAAGCAACGGACTCGCTGGGCTAGGGGAAACCAATATGTTGTTATAAAATTCTTAGGCCAATTTTTAAAATTAAAACGCAAACGGATAATTTTTGACTTATTTTACTTTTTCTTTACGTATTTTTTATTCTTTTTTGGTGTTATTTTGTCGAATGTACTTTTCATTATTAACCTGTTCTATAATTTGGATTTATCAATCGGAAATGTAGCTATTGCCTTATGGGTATTAGCATTTTTACTATTCCTTGCAGAGGTAATGATTACTTTAAGTATTGAAAAGGCAGAAATGAATAGGACAAATTTCTTTTACGTTATATTTATGTATTTTACGTATTCGCAAATGTGGATCGTTCTCGTCGTTTATTCACTCTATCTTGAAATAAAACGTGTGTTATTTAAACAAGAAGTGAAGTGGTATAAAACAGAGCGCTTTGCACAAAAAGATAAAGGAGGTACAAAATGAAGCAATTTCAACTATTGATTGCGTGCTTAATATGTATAATTATAGTAGCTATTTCACCAATGAAAAGTGAAGCTAGCACTACGATTTCAGTCAAAGGATTAAAGATGACTGCTGCAGAAAAAACAGACTATCCTCAACCTATTACAAATACGCCAATAACCTTAAATGGCCCTGCAGGAGAGGTGACTTTTTATTACAATTTAGTATCGGATGTGGAGGGTAAATCTAGTAATCTCGTGCTAAATACAGAAAACTCCGAGTTACTTATTGCACCTTCATCAATATCAGTTAGTATCGACAATAAAATGACGAAATCAATTGCATTAAACGGGGATAAACCGCTACGTCAAATGACTATACCTTTAAAAGGTGATGCTTTGAAAGAAGGTACACATGCTGTAACTGTAAAATATTATGGTGTTTTAAAAGAAGGTATATGTGTTAAGCAAGGAACATCAGCGAATTGGCTCACACTTAATATAAATTCATATTATCAATTGAATGGACTTGTCAAAAATTCAAAAATGACGCTAGGAGATTACCCTTCTAAATTTGTTGGTTCAGAAGATAAGTCTGTCTATGTCGTCATACCAGAGAATGCTTCGATAAGCACATTAAATAGCGCTTTACAGATTGTTAGCTTCTTAGGAAATCAATCAGGTAAAGTAAGTACAGTACAAATTAAAAGAGAATCAGATTTAAATGAAATAAACGGAAATATTCTTTTTGTAGGTTTAGCCTCCGAATTTTCAAATGCTAACATCGTAAGACTTTGGCAGGACGCGAATATCAAGCAATCTGCAAATGCATTAAACTTAGCAATTCGTACACTAAAACAGGATAAGCGCCAAGTATCCGCATTGTTTGTAACAGCAAACACAGCAGCCGATTTAGAAAAGAGAGTATCGATATTAACAAACCTGCAATTTTCAAATCAGCTAGGCGGGGTAGATTTATCAGTGAAAAATTTGCCGAAAAAGCAACAAACAACGCAGAATGGTAGTGCGACTTTAAAGCAATTTGGTGTCGAAAATTTAACGCTTGATAGTCAAGGTGTTAATAGTTCGCATTATTATTATTATGCACCGGTTAATACGCAATTAAATAAAGCATCAACACTATCATTGAAATTAAAGAAATCTGAAACAATTACATCATTAAAAGAGCAAGTTGAATTAAAAAATGATACGAATGTAGAGTTAATCGTGAACGTTAACAATATACCGCATTCTGTGAATTTACGTGAATTGGCAGATAGTAAAGATGGTATATACACAGTGACTGTACCGATTGATGCAAAAGCAATGAAGGACAATCGTCTAATTGATTTGCAATTTCAAACTACGGGATTAGCTGTTAATGATCCTTGTAAATCATCAGATGAAAAACGTTGGGTATATATTGATAAAGAGAGCGCATTTACATTCCCTGTCTTACAAGATAACGAAGCGCAAACGGGCTATACTTTTGCAGCTTTCCCTTATCCATTTATAAATAATGACAATACACCAATGATTGTATTACCACAAAAAAAAGATGTGCCAGATGAACAATTGCTTAATCTATACCATGCCCTATCAAAAGGAAATCAACAATCGAATTTACAGTTGAAAACAGCGGATCAAGTAACTGTTGCGGATGTTGAAGAGGAGGATGTCATCTTTATTGGTGGTCCTAATGTACAGCCCTTGTTACAAAAAAAGGTGAATGATTTAACGATTTCATATAAGGGTGAGATAGCTGAATTAAGTGAGGAGGGTTTTGTATCAGAAGCGGTTGAGCAGTTTAGCTGGATTCAAAAGAACCCTTGGAGTAAAGATAATCACTCAATTCTTGTAATCGACCAACAAAAGGACAAACCTGCATATTTGGATGAGGAATTGGTTAATCAATTAGCCAATTCAGATGAAAAAGCAACAATTATTGTACAAACGAGTAACAAACAATTTTTCACAAACGCTGACAATGTGGAAGCAAATGAATACATGAATAGTAAAACGAAGGATAGCGAAGGTAATCAATCTATTTCACTTTGGTGGATTGTCGCATTTGCAGGCTTACTACTACTTATTGGCATTCTGCTTTGGTGGATTAAGCGAAAAAAATGAAAAAATGTAGCTTCAGAGCAAAGGATTCAAGCTGTTTCGCAATTTGAAATGTAATTTATACTTTTTAAATACCCTAAGACTAGTCATAGTTCTTAGGGTATTTTTGATATAATAGTGAAAAAATGTTTAGAAGGAGGGGAATTGGCGTGTTTCTAAAAAAGGTAACTTTATTAAAGGATCGGATAGAAAATCCTCATGATTATCCATTCAATATTCCTTCTGTGCAAACACTTGAAACATTAGAATTTACGCAAAATGTGACGTTTTTAGTCGGCGAAAATGGCTCTGGTAAATCGACTTTATTAGAAGGGATTGCAGATAAATGTGAATTTCATACAGCAGGTGGAGGGCGAAATAATTTATATGAGGTACACGCTGCAGAGTCTGTATTAGGCGAGCATCTACGTTTGTCTTGGTCACCAAAAGTGATGAGCGGTTTTTTCCTCCGAGCAGAAACTTTTTATCAATTTGCTTCGCATATAGACTCGAATCCAGAAAATTTTCCAGCATATGGGGGGAGGTCATTACATCAACAATCACACGGAGAGGCGTTTTTGTCGCTTTTTAAAAATCGCTTTGGCAATAAAGCAATCTATTTACTAGATGAGCCAGAAGCGGCCTTATCGCCTGCTAGACAATTGTCATTAATGCGGATCATAAAAGATTTAGAGCAAGAAGCGCAATTTATTATTGCAACACATTCACCTATTTTACTGGGTTATCCTGGAGCTACGATTTATGATTTTGATAGTCAGCCGATTCAAGCAGTGCGTTATGAAGAAACATTACACTACATATTAACTAAGCGTTTTTTAGACAATCGGCAAGCCATTTTAAATGAACTTTTTGCGGATGATTAAAGGAGGAAGTTAATGAAATATACATATTTCAACGGAATACCTAATGAAGAAGTTCTTATGGGCATACAAGGCCTCCATCAGCACGTATTTGAAGGTGCAGAGATAGAAGTGAGTGAATTACAGGAGAAATCACAATTACTTTGTTGTGTCGCTTTAGAAGAGGGAAGTGTAGCTGGCTTCAAATTAGGGTATGAGTTAGAGACGGGGGAATTTTACAGCTGGCTAGGTGGAGTTCATATGGATTACCGTGGTCAAGGAATTGCCACTCACTTAATGGAGCTCCAGCATAAAATAGTAAAGGAAAAAGGCTATGAAACAATTCGTACAATCGGAAGGAATCACCGCCGTGCGATGTTAATTCTTAATATTAAATATGGTTTTAATGTAATAGAAACATTTACGAGCAAAAAAGGTACACATAAAATAGTGCTAGAGAAGGCGTTATGATTTTTAATTTTACTTTGTGAATCTTTTCCATAAAATAATTCGTTAATAAATAAAAAGTGGAAGAGAGCTGATTAAGTGAAACCTTTAATGAGGAGGTTGATGTTAATAGGGGGAGGCATTATTGTTGTAGCAGGTTTAACATTTTGGATTGTCACGACGAAGTGGCTAGCAGATGGTTTAGATTCGGCGGCAGACGGTTCGAATGATTACGCGCTCGTATTAGGTGCTAAAGTGAAGCACGGTGCCATACCATCCAAAGCGCTAGCGTATCGTTTAGATGCTGCGTTGCAATATGCACAAAAATATCCTCATGTTACATTGATTGTATCAGGAGGGCAAGGACCAGATGAAGATGCAACAGAAGCATCCGTTATGCAAACTTATTTAGTAGAGTACGGCTTAAGCGCCGACCGAATTATAATAGAAGAAAAGGCAACAACTACTTATGAAAACATTGTTTATTCTTTAGATTTAATACATGATGAAGTTAGCTCTTTGACAATTATTTCGAGTGATTACCATTTGGAAAGAGCGAAAATACTTGCAGATCGATTGGATCTAGAAGTAGATGTTGTAGCAGCAAAAACGCCTAAGATTATTGAAGCAAAGGTGCGTTTCCGCGAACGATTTGCATTAGTAAAATCGTTTATATTAGGAAAGTAGTTAATGGGAGGAAATTGAGTGAGTATTTATAAATGGCAAGGTGCGGCGGGAGTTTGTCTCAATGACAATGGAGAAGTGCTAATGGTACTTCAAGCTGCACCGGGTGAAGAGCAGAAATGGACGGTACCTAGTGGAGGTATTGAAGATGATGAAACGCTAGAGGAATGCTGTCGCCGTGAATTCTTTGAGGAAACAGGCTATGAAGTAAAGGTGATAAGAGAACTTTATACGAAATCAAACGAACTAAAAGCACTAGGAATCGAGATTGATGTACACTATTTTCATGTTGAAATTATCAGTGGAGAGCAAGTTATTGCGGATCCAGACAATTTAATTTATGAAATTGCTTGGAAAAAAGGCGAAGAACTTTCGACTTTGCCAATGTCGTATTCTGACGATGTACCGCTGTTACAGGAATTTATTAGAGCACTAAAGTAAATATAAAAAGGCAATCCACAAATGGATTGCCTTTTTATTATTGTGCTAAAAACTCGCCAATCTGGCTACGATATTTCGACACGGATGAAGCAGATACGTCGTAGTATGCTGCAACATCTTTTACTTTAGACAAACCGCCTTCAGGAATGGTAGTAGCTGCTTGTCCAGCTAGTACTGCACCTGCAGCGACAGTATTCGCCTTTTTCGCTTTCACTTCGTTTTGTTCTAAATATTGTTGTAGTAAAGGAATGAACGCATCTACAGATAGGTTGTATTCATTTGCATATTGTTGAACGAGAGTAAGAATTTCAGTTTGGAATGGTGATAATTCACTTTCTGTTACTACTTGCTTCTCTTCAACAGGTTTAGCTGCTTGTACTTCTTTGACAACAGTAGCTGCTGCCTCCACATGGTTAATTGGAGCAACTGCTTCTAGGAACGTTTTATACAGTTCAAATGAGTCAGTGATGTTACTTTCAAGCTTGCTTCGTAAAGCTTGTGTAATACCTATTTTGTCATTTGGAATGAAAATAACGCTACTAGTCGCTGTTAAGCCATTTTCACCTTTACGAGTATCTGGCATGAAAATACCGAATAACCAGTTACCGCTGAATTTCTTAGATGGTGAGCCAGTCATCAAATAACGTTTTTTAGTTACGTCATCTATTAAAGTAATTAAATCGCCATCTTGTGATTCAACTTTCGCAAGTAAGAAGACTGGTGTTAACCAAGCTGCTAAAATATTCTTTACTTGAGGACGAATTGGTTGTGCTAGTTGTTTATTTAAATAGTTTCTCCACAAATTAGGGCGATCAATATAAATATATGTTTCCATAGCAATTGTATCTATAAGGCTGTCTGCAAATGCAGGGTTTAATGCTTGTTGCCACTGATGATTACGTTTTTCTAATGCGTGATAATCAGCTGTATTGAAGGATTCTTTCACAAACCCTTCTACAATGCGATCGATATTTTCACTCACTAGCGTTGTAATATCTCCAACTGCATTTTTTCCACAACACTTTTTGTATTTTTTACCACTGCCACATGGACAAGGATCGTTACGACCTACCAATGTAAAGCACCTCACTTTAAAATTAGGCATGCAAATAGGTTAGCACAAAATGAACTAAAACATAAGTGTTTTAGAGGTAGTATTTAAAATAAGTAATTAAATACCATTTTTTAACTAATTACGACAATAATAGTTGCAATATTTCTGAAAATATTGAACAATGTAATAGACTTTTCGGAATTCGAAGCATAAAGGAGAGAAGATTACATATGGCCAATTTTACAGAATATGAATACAAAAGACCTGATTTAACTGTTAGCAAAGAGCAATTCTATAAACTGTTAGAAGAGTTTAAAGTTGCTAAAACAGTAGAAGAACAAAGTACAGTTATTAGTGCGATTAATACCATCCGTAATGATTTTTCTACGCAATCAAATTTAGTACACATTCGTGCTTCAATCGATACGAATGATGAATTCTATCAAAAAGAACGCGATTATTTTGATGAAATCGGACCTGAGATGGATGATCTAATAACTGAGTATTATAAAGCACTTATCGCATCACCATTCCGCCAAGAGTTACAAGAGAAATGGGGAGAACAGCTATTTGATTTAGCTGAATTCCAAATTAAATCGTTCTCGCCTGAGCTCATTTCATTAATGCAAAAAGAGAATAAACTATCTTCTGATTATTCTAAACTAATAGCTTCTGCCCAAATTGAATTTAACGGTGACGTACTAACCCTTGCTCAATTAGGGCCCTATGCAGAATCAGCGGACCGTGAAACACGTAAGAAAGCAAGAGAAGCAAGCACTGGATTCTTTAAAGATAATGAAGGAAAATTTGATGACATTTACGATCAACTTGTAAATGTGCGTCATGAAATGGCTGTTAAATTAGGCTATAAAAATTATGTAGAGCTTGGCTATATCCAAATGAATCGTATTGACTATAACGCTGAAATGGTGAAAAAGTTCCGTGATCAAGTACGCGATTATATCGTACCTGTAGCGAATAAATTATATGAACGCCAAGCGAAACGCATCGGTGTGGATAAATTAAAGTACCAAGATGAAGGTTTGAACTTCTTAACAGGTAATGCAACTCCTAAAGGTACCCCGGAGTGGATTGTGGATAACGGTAAAAAAATGTATGAAGAGTTATCCGCAGAAACGGGAGAATTCTTCAACTTCATGATTGAACATGATTTAATGGATTTAGTAGCGAAAAAGGGGAAAGAGGGTGGCGGTTACTGTACATTTATCGATGATTACGAATCACCGTTCATCTTTTCAAACTTTAATGGTACTTCTGGTGATATTGATGTGTTAACACATGAAGCAGGCCATGCATTCCAAGTGTATACCAGTCGTAATATTGGTATTCCAGAATATATTTGGCCAACATTTGAATCTTGTGAAATTCACTCTATGAGTATGGAATTCTTCACATGGCCTTGGATGGAGCTATTCTTCAAAGAAGATACGGAAAAATACAAATTTGCTCATCTAAGTGGTGCACTATTATTCCTACCATATGGTGTAGCAGTAGACGAATTCCAACATGTTATCTATGAAAATCCTGAAATGACGCCTGCAGAACGAAAAGAGGCATGGAAGAAAATAGAGGGAATTTACTTACCACACCGTGACTATGATGGTATTGAGTATCTAGAGCAAGGTGGCTTCTGGCAACGCCAAGGCCACATTTATGAAAGTCCGTTCTACTATATCGATTACACTTTAGCACAAATCTGTGCATTCCAATTTTGGAAGCGTTCAAGAGACAATCATGGGGAAGCATGGGCGGACTATATCCATCTTTGTCAACTAGGTGGCTCACAATCTTTTACAAAACTTGTAGCGGAAGCGAATCTAGTATCGCCATTTGAAGAAGGCTGTGTTGAATCCGTAATCGATTCAATCGAAGAATACTTAAATTCAGTCGAAGATGACAAATTGTAAAAAATTTTCAGAAAACTGTTGACATACGATTTCTAACAATGTAAATTTACATTGTTAGAAAAAATAAAAGCGTAGAAGAGAAAAAGTAGGATGAATGCATTTCTCAAAAGAAAGCTTCGGTAGCTGAAAAGAAGCAGAAATTCGTCATTTGAAAAATGGCCTCTGAGCTCCGTTTTGAACGTGTCTATATGGCATCAGTAGATTGCGGCGGGAGTTGGTACCCGTTACCTATATCACAGTCTAGAGTGCATTTTGAAGCGATTCTGTACTGATGGAGGTTACTTATGTGAATAAGTAACAAATAAAGGTGGTAACACGAGAATATATCTCGTCCTTTTTAATCATTTTAATGATTGAGAGGGACGGGATTTTTTTAGCTATTTTTGGCTTTAGCATAAGGGATTTAATAAATGAACAAGGAGATGTTTGTATAATGGCAAAAGGTTTACTTGTTTTTCAATCTGACTTTGGTGTCAGAGATGGTGCAGTGAGCGCTATGTATGGTGTGGCAAACGGTGTAGATCACACGATTAAAATTTATGATATTACGCATCAAATCCCACAATTTAACATTTGGGAAGGGAGCTATCGTTTATTGCAAACGGTTCGTTACTGGCCTGAAGAAACAGTGTTTGTATCAATTGTCGACCCAGGTGTTGGTTCTGATCGTAAAGCGGCCGTTGTTAAAACGATTAATGGACAATATATCGTCACGCCTGATAATGGAACATTGACACATATTAAGCGCTATTACGGCATTGAAGAAGTTCGAGAAATTGATGAGACTATTAATCGTTTGCCGAATTCAGGTGAGTCACATACATTCCATGGTCGAGATATTTTCGCTTATACAGGCGCACGTTTAGCATCTGGTACCATTGCATATGATGAAGTTGGATCATCCCTCCAGGTGAGTGACATAGTCGAATTGGAATTGAAAGAATCAGTCATTGAGGAAGGGGTTATAACAGGCATCATAGATATTATCGACAGACCTTTCGGGAATTTATGGACAAATGTTAGACGTTCGCAGTTTAAACAAATTGCAGAAAGCTACGGGGATGCTTTTGAAGTAACGATTAGTACGAATGGTCGTAAAATCTATAAAAGTATTATGACATACGGCCACTCATTCGCAGACCTTCATATTGGTGAACCACTTGTCTACGTTAATTCACTTGATAATGTAGGTATTGCGATTAACCAAGGTTCGTTTGCAGATGCTTACCGTATTGGTACAGGTACTAATTGGGAAGTAATAATTCGGAAGGCACCTAACTTTATATATGCATAAAAAAACCTCATTGAATGTTCAATGAGGTTTTCTCTTACTGACCGATTTCTCACGGCGTAGTTGGTCGGAGTATTGCAAAATCGATAGCGTATTATTTATATTTTTTTGCGAACGATTTGTGAATTTCGCCTTTTTCATCGTTTCACGCGTTAATAGAGAGGCAGGCTGCTGAGCACTCGGTGCAATATACATCGTGTGATCGCTAATATAAGAGCCTCCAGGCAAGTAATAACGCATGCCGAGTAGATTATGTTCATACTGGAATAAATTGTGTCCTATAAGCTGTGAAGTAGGTTCTATGCCAAGTAAGTTCATGAGCGTTGGCATTAAATCTGTTTGTCCACCAAGATGCTCAATCTTTTCATTATCAAAAATACCCGGTGCAGCAAATAATACGGGTACGATGAAGCGATCCTTTAAGTTGTACGGGTGACCTAGCAAGCCTTCTAACAACACTTCATCCTCTTTTGTAACAGGTTTCCCATGCAAGCCAGAGTGATCCCCGTAAACAAGAATAACGGAATTTTCATATAATCCTAATTTCTTTAAATTTGCAACAAACTGTCCAATTTGTCTATCTGTATAACGTATAGACTGCAAATAATTGCCGACATATGTGTCTTTGAAGTTTTCTGGTAAGTCCAGGTATTCATACTCCTCGGGCATTTTAAATGGCGTATGGCTAGTCAATGTAACAATGTTAGCGTAAACGCGGTTATACTGCTGTAACAAGCTTTGAATTTGGGTTTCAGCATATCGGAATGTCACTTCATCGGCAGGGCCAAAGCCGATGGGTTCCTGGTCTGGAATATCTTCTGCAGTATAAATATGTCCAAAGCCAAGTGCTGGATAAAGCTGATCACGACTCCAATACGTAATATCATCTGCATGGAATGTCGCTGTGCCATAACCTTCTGCACTGAGCATGCGTGGTAACGAAGCAATTTCCATATCCTTAAGTAAATTGACAGTAGGGTCCATACCTTCAGGATAAAGACCTGTATGCATTATCCACTCTGCGTCAGATGTGTTACCTGCACCAATCTGTTGATAGACATTATTGAAATAAGCACTATCTTCTAATAGCTTATTTAAGTTAGGTGTGATTTCTTGCCCATTAATGTCACGTTTGATGACGAAGTTTTGCAATGATTCTACTTGGATCACAAAGACATTACGGTTTTTAGCGACGCCAAATGTGTTGTGCTCATTAAATGGTACATAGTCATTACCTTTTAGTTTTTCAAGATCGGCGTCAATTAGCTTTTCTTTAGTAGCTAGTGCGATGCCGAAGCTACGTTCATAGAGTTGGACGATTTGCGTTTGCAAATAGCCATTTTCTTTTGCAAAATAAGACACATCAATGAGTGGTTGTCTGAATGCAAGGGAGGTCGTAATGACACCGATACATGTAAAGGCAAGCAGTCCCTTTCTAGCCCCTTTGAAGTAAAGTGACTGTCGATCTTTTGTGAAATATTTTATCAACGGTAGAATCAAAATAACATCCAGGAAAAATAAATAGTCATAAGGGGTACCGAGTAAAGCAACGGTTCCACCGACTGAGTGCGATTGGTAAATTTGCTTCACATCATAATAAGACGGTAGAGTTGAAAAATACCGTGTGTAATACAATATGACAATAAATAATGCGGATAAAACGGCATTGAAAATCCATACAGCAAGCCATGTCCGCTTTTTAAATAGTACGATGATAAGGGTCATCATCAACGCCCATATTGGATACTCTAATAGCACAATTTGCAGCACGGAACGGTTGTGGAATATCACTGTGCGAAAGGCAATTATTTTAATAAATAGCACGATGAGTGCGAGAGTATATGGATGTAGTAAATATTGCTTAGACGCATGTGCCCAATTGTTCTTCATTACACCAACACCTTTATGTAAAGTTCTACTAAATAACGTAACAACACCTCACTAGAAAATCAACTAATGTCATTGGATTTACTCGAATTTTTTGATGGATATTCATATAATTATAGTTTTCTTAATAAGATTTACATTTCTCTTCCAATATAAAATGACGTATACTTAATGATAAAATGATGCCTTATAGGCGATAAGGAAGTGAAGTTTGTGACAAAAAAACTATGGTTTCAAGCAGGCGTTGGTATTTTGCTCGCGTTATTAATAGTAAAGTACTTCTTGGAAATTAATTATTTGTTTTACCCAGTGGTTATTATTGCAAGCGCAATTTTCACACCACTTTTACTTGGGGGCATTTTGTATTACATAACAGAACCTATACAGCGGTTTTTAGAGAAACGTAATTTTCCTCGGTGGGCAAGCATCTTAACTATTATCATCGCATTAATAGCAGTTATAGGCGGTTTTGCCTTAATGATTGCCCCCTCTGTGTCAGAGCAGACGAATAATTTAGTGAAGAGTGCACCAAATCTTGCTCATGAAATTATGAACATGGCAAACTATATTCAAGATAATAGTACAAGCTTACCTCCGCAAGTAAATGAAGCGATTGATAAGATTGCAAACTCTATCCAAAAGTATGCAATGTTGACGAGCGTATTTTTAGTGCAACTAATACAAACGATTGTTTCGTGGGCATTTATCTTAATATTAGTGCCGTTCTTCTTTATCTTCATGTTGAAGGATCACGAGAAATTTGCACCATCAATTTATAAAATGTTTTCAGGAAATCGTCGCGATTGGATTAAGAAAACATTGGCTGATATTGATGATGTACTGCGTTCTTATATTCAAGGACAGCTTCTTATCAGTTTCTTATTAGCAACTATGATGTATATCGGCTATTTAATTATTGGATTAGATTACGCGTTGTTATTAGTCGTTTTTGCATTTTTTATGAATGTTATTCCATTCATTGGCCCGTGGATTGCTTTTGTACCGGCGCTAATAATTGGTTTTTTACAAGATCCAAAGCTAGCCATTTGGGTGTGCGTAGTCACATTAGTCGCACAACAAATTGATAGTAATTTAATTACTCCAAATGTTATGGGGAAATCACTAGATATTCACCCACTCACTGTAATTACGATTATTTTAGCCGCGGGTAACATAGCTGGATTCCTAGGTATCCTTCTAGGCGTACCTGCTTATGCTGTAGGAAAAGTAATTGTAAAAAATATTTATGAACATCGTAAGGCTATTCGTTCAGCCGCCACGAAAAATGTTTAGGTGATTGCAATGGATAGTGAACTATTAAGGATATTTGACAGTAATCATGAACCAATCGGCGAGGCGACTAGAGAGGAAGTCCATACGAAAGGCTTGTGGCATGAAACATTCCATTGTTGGCTTGTAAGTAAGATCGGGGGACAGAATTATCTTTATTTTCAGCTGAGAAGCGCTTGCAAAAAGGATTATGCGAGTCAATTCGATATTACAGCTGCCGGGCATTTGTTGGCCAATGAGCGAGCAGAGGATGGTATTCGTGAATTACAAGAAGAGCTTGGTTTACCACTGAAGGCTAGTGATCTGAAAAAGCTCGGAGTGTTTGAAACTCGTATTCAACAGCCATCGATAATCGACTTGGAATTTGCGCATGTGTACTATGTTGCCCGTGACGCAGATTTTGAAGGTTTCCATTTACAGGAGGAAGAGGTAGCTGGCATTGTTTGTGCAGAGCTCGGGGCAGTGCAAGATTTCTACTCAGGTCGGAGCAATACTCTATATGTTGAAGGTTTTGAAGTAATCGAAAGTGGAGAGAAAATAGCTCTTTCGAAAAATGCTACATATGCTGATTTTGTTGGGTATAATACATCGTATATGGAGAATGTGTTAGCAAAATTACATGAGGTTTTATAAGAAAAGCACGTTGCATAGGCAACGTGCTTTTTGAGTGGGTGGATTTTGGTGTTTAGATTTTAGTATTGCCAGGTTTGAGGTGTGATCTTAGGCTAGCGTCTTTAAAACGGATGATTTTACTGAATAATGGGATTAACTTTGCTTGAAAACCGGTGATTTATGTTTGTTGTTCTAATAATAAAACTGTTTTGGAGTTAGAGGATATTGAGTCATAGAAGATGGTGCTCGAGTTATAACAGATAAGCGTTTAGTCATAGAAGCTAATCTAGCCGCTTCAGCAATAAGTATATCCAGCTTCGGACGCCAACTGCTCGGGTCACTTCGGTCTCTCGGCACAAGACAAAAAGCGTCTTGTGTTCGAGCCCTCCAGTGCCTGTCGCAGCTAGACGGGCGTCCTCAGCATTAAGTATATCTAGCTTCGGACGCCAACTGCTCGGGTCACTTCGGTCTCTCGGCACAAGACAAAAAGCGTCTTGTGTTCGAGCCCTCCAGTGTCTGTCGCAGCTAGACGGGCGTCCTCAGCATTAAGTATATCCAGCTTCAGATGCTAACGGCTCGAGGTCGTTTCCGTTCTCTCGGACAAAAGTTGAAAAGATGCTTTTGTTTCAGGCCCGCACGATGCGGCGTTCTTAGACTTTACAACGCTTGTCGCCGTTAAACGAGCGCCTTTAGCATTTAGTATGCTTTAGCCCATACGACCATTTTATCTGCTGATTTGCCACAGCAGATGCAGGTGTGTGAAACTTGTTCTTGATCAAATGGTATGCAACGGGATGTTGCGCTTGTTTCCTCTTTGATTTTATCTTCACAAGCTTGATCACCACACCACATTGCTTTGATAAATCCTTGCTTGTTTTCTAGTTGAGATTTAAATGCATCAAGTGTTTGGACAGTAAATGTATTTTCTTCTCGGTGATTTAGAGCTTTATTGTATAGATCATTTTGAATCTCTTCTAGTAATGCTGGCAATTTCTCTTCTAGTTCATCGAGTGCTACGAAGATTTTTTCTCCTGAGTCACGACGAGCTAAGACGACTTGCTTATTTTCAATGTCTTTTGGTCCGACTTCAAGACGGATTGGAATGCCTTTCATTTCGTACTCATTAAATTTCCAACCCGGTTTTTTGTCGCTAGCGTCAATTTCGACACGTGCAACTTTGCGGAGACGCTCTTTCAAATCATATGCGAAGTCTAATACGCCTTCTTTATGTTGAGCGATTGGTACAATCATCACTTGTGTTGGAGCGATACGTGGAGGAACGACTAGACCACGATTATCTCCATGAACCATAATAAGTGCGCCGATAATACGTGTTGTGAACCCCCAAGAAGTTTGATGGACAAATTGTTGTTTACCTTCTTTATCGAGATATTTAATGTCAAATGCGCGTGCAAAGCCATCTCCAAAATTATGTGATGTACCTGATTGTAAAGCTTTGCCGTCATGCATTAGTGTTTCAATAGTGTAAGTTGCCTCTGCTCCAGCGAATTTTTCTTTTTCTGTTTTTTGGCCTTTTAATACTGGAATGGCTAAGTACTTCTCACAAATTTGGGCGTACACATTTAACATGCGTAATGTTTCTTCTTGAGCCTCTTCTTGTGTAGCGTGTGCCGTGTGACCTTCTTGCCATAAAAACTCGAGTGTACGCAAGAATGGACGTGTCGTTTTTTCCCAACGTACGACATTTGCCCATTGGTTATAAAGCTTTGGTAGATCACGATAAGAATGAATAATATTAGCATAGTGCTCACAGAATAATGTTTCTGAAGTTGGACGAACTACTAAGCGCTCTTGTAATTTTTCTTCCCCACCATGAGTAACCCATGCAACTTCTGGTGCAAATCCTTTAACGTGATCCTTTTCTTTTTGCAATAGAGATTCAGGAATGAAAAGGGGCATATAGACGTTTTCATGGCCTGTTTCTTTAATTTTTGCATCGAGTGCATTTTTAATATTATCCCATAGAGCATAGCCGTAGGGGCGGATAATCATACAACCGCGTACACTTGAATAGTCGATTAAATCTGCTTTTGTGACAACATCGGTATACCATTTGGCGAAATCTTCATCCATTGCCGTTACATCTTTTACAAATTCTTTTGCCATTATAAACACCTCTTTCTCAAAATAAAAAGCCCGATTCAAATAAGGGACCCATTACGGCGGTACCACCCTTATTTAAAGCGAAGCTCTACTCTCGAACATGTTAACGACTGTCGCCGCATCATTTTTCAATGATGAACTCGAAGGTAGGTTCAAGTAGTTGTTTTTAAGGATCTTCCACCAAGCAATCCTCTCTCTTTAAAAACAGGTCTATCTTTACTAATCCTTGTCTTTGTTTCAAATGTTATTGTCAAAATAGTATGTCAACAGTATACAATATTATACAGAAGATAGGGGGAATATTCATGAAGAAAATTTATATTATTCGTCATTGTAAGGCGGCTGGTCAAGAAAGAGAAGCGATGCTAACTGTTGAAGGTATTGAACAAGCGAAACAATTAGCAGAAAGCTTACAGCAATACGAAATTAAACGAATTATTTCAAGTCCTTTCACTAGAGCTATCCAAACAATTGAACCATTTGCAAAGAAAGCACAAATTGATATTGAACGTGATGAACGTTTAGCCGAGCGCATATTAAGCACACAAAATATTGATGATTGGTTAGAAAAATTACAACAAACTTTTCTTGATATGGATGTGAAATACGAAGGTGGCGAATCTAGTAAAGAAGCAACAGAGCGTATTAACCAGTTAATAGAAGAATTGTTCGAAGCATCTGTTGAAGATGCTGCAATCATTTCACATGGCAATCTATTATCGTTACTAATCACGAAATATAATTCTGGTTTTGGTTTCTCAGGTTGGCAAGCGATGAAAAATCCCGATGTATTTTTATTAACGAAAGATGGACAAGATATTACTATAAAGCGAATTGACATGTAAAAGATGCTATACTTAATGATGAATGCAAACAATAAAGGAGCATACTATGTTAACATTTGAACAAAAACAAGCGATCATCGAAAGCTTTCCTCAATTAACACGCAAAGAAATTTCGATGAAACGATTAAATTACCACTTTGATGGTAGCCAATATGAGAAAAAAATTGTTGTAGAAAAATTACATCCAAACGGTAACGGTTATGTTTACGTAGGCGATTTGTTACGTTATAAAGCAGAAGACCGTGGTGGCCTTGTAAATATTCGTGATTTCTCTGAGCAAGAACTTCGTGAAATTATTGAGGATGCCCTTACATTCTTATCTGAGATTGATGAAGTAGTACCAGAGGTGAAAATTGAGCAAAGCTGGCGCAACCGCAATGATGACCAATTGCTTTTAGTAAATGATGATTCTTTCTGGAATATTTATCATGGGTTCAACCTTGAAGAAAGTTTTGGAACACGTGATGATGCAGAAAACTATTTATACGCTGAAGGCTTTAAACCGTCTAAGAAATGATACTAACATATCGTTTGCTAACGGTAACTGAACGACCACCAATGGAATTGCTATTACTGGCAGATCCGTCTGAGCACATGATTGCCCAATATATTCGCGATGGTAAGTGTTATATCGCGAGTATGGCGGGTGAGGATGTTGGGTGGTCGTTTTATTCTCTCAAAATACAGAAATTACTGAGATTATGAATGTTGCAGTAGCTGAAAAAGGGCAAGGGCACGGTATTGGTAAATTACTTGTGCAGCATGCTGTTAGTGAAGCGCAACCGCAGAATTCTGATCGCAACAGGTAACTCTAGTATTGGCAGGCTTGCATTGTATCAAAAATGTGGATTCGACATGATCCAAATTGAACACGATTATTTTATAAAGCATTATGAAGAAAAGATTTTTGAAAACGGCATTCAATGCCGGGATCGTATAGTCCTAGCGTTCAATTGCTAAAGAAAGTAGGGAAATCCTATGTCTGGCAAGAAAGCAGTTATTGTATTAATTAGTATCGTTATTATTGCTGTTATTCTCATTGTCCTTTCTATTCAACGATATTATGCGAATAATCCAACGCAAAATAGCCAAGCAAATTCATTGACGCCTGACACGGTTCAATCTATAATTATCTCGAATTCGAGATATTGATTATAGAATATGAATTAGGAGGCGTTCTCCATGCAACATATTTTCATTAAAGGTACAGATGACAGTAAACCAACGCTGTTATTACTACATGGTACGGGTGGCAATGAGCATGATTTAGTCGCCTTAGCAAAAGAAATTGATCCGACTGCATCCCTTTTAGGAGTGCGAGGAAATGTTGTGGAAAATGGTATGCCACGGTTTTTCCGACGCTTAGCAGAAGGTGTCTTTGATCTGGCGGATTTAGAGCTTCGTACAAAGGAATTGGTCGATTTTATCGATGAAGCAGCAACACAATATCGCTTTGATCGCAAGAATGTTGTAGCAATTGGCTACTCGAACGGTGCAAATATTGCAGGTAGTCTGTTATTCCATAACGGTCCAATTGTAAAAGGTGCTATTTTGCATCATCCAATGGTTCCAAGAAGAGAGATTGAAGTACCAGCATTGCCACAACTTCCTGTTTGGATTGGAGCTGGTAAAAATGATCATATGTGCCCACCAAAGGAATCGAAAGACTTAGAAGTGCTGTTAACAGTAGCAGGGGCAGAAGTAGAAGTATATTGGAGCGACTATGGTCATCAGTTAACACATGATGAACTAAACGCTGCGAAAGCTTGGTATTCTAACCATTTTTAATAAATAGGAAAAGGGGCAACCTGGTTTTTGAACAGGTTGTCCCTTTTTTATTTGTTCTTTTTCTTTTGGAATGGCATCCACCAGTTCCAATCACCTAATAATTTCATCAAGCTTGGAACGAGCATTAAGCGAATAATGGTGGCATCGATAGCGATTGCAATCGCTATGCCGACACCAATTTGCTTCACTGGCATAACATCTGTGAAGGCAAATGCCCCTGTAATAACAATCATGATTAATGCCGCAGATGTAATGATTTTACTTGTAGAAGTAAGTCCATCAATTGTTGCACGGGTATTACTCATCCCTTTTTCATACTCTTCTTGAATTCTTGAAATTAGGAATACTTCATAGTCCATACTTAAACCGAATACTAGGCAAAATGTAATGACCGGAATGATTAATACAATTGACCCTGCCTCGATGCCGAAATGTCCGTATTGGAATATATAAACGAGAATCCCAAATGCCGAAGACAATCCAATAATGTTCATTAAAATCGCCTTTATGGGAATTAATATGGAGCGGAATGCAAGCATAAGGATAAAGAATGTAGAGATAATGATAATCGACAGAGCAACGATAATTTTATCTGAAATTTCATCGAAAATTTCTTGATTAAATTTTGCCTCACCGCCTAGTTTGAAGTCTATGCCTAAATCTTTTTTAGACCATTTACGCACCCAATCTTGCGCCTCTGTAGAAGTACCTTTTGCTTCAATTGTAATCGGGATAAATAACTTATCACCTCGTATGAACATTTCCTTTAAAGGGTTTAGTTGCTTTGCAACCTCAGGCAATTGCATACGGTTCTCCCAATCATTTACTTGATCGATTTTAGATTCTGTAAAGATAGTTTTCACATCACGCACTAAAGAATCTTTTTGCAGTTTCTCTTGCAGCTTATGAAGATCTTCTAGACCAGTCTTAGAGTCCCAGCCATTCTGACGTTCTGCTAATAAATATACAGTGGAATTTTTGCCTAAGTTAAATTCTTTTTGCAGCTTTTCAAAAGATGTACGAGCATCATATGACGTTGGTAAAGCATCCATTTGTGGAATCGTTAGCTTCATATCTTTCACAGGGATAATACCTATTCCTAAAATGATCAATGAAATGATAACGACTGTTATGGGACGCTTCATGACAAATGTTGCAAAACTATGCCAACGTGTTACACTACTCGGTTTTACGCGAATAATCGTCCACTTGTTCAAGCGATCACCTAATAGCAATATACTTGCAGGTAATAAAGTTAATGAAGCAACGACTGCTAAGAATACTGCAATCGTGCCACCAAGCGCAATATTATGGAAGATTTCAACTTGAATAACAATCATCGCCCCAAGCCCAATCATGACACAAAAGGCGGAGAAGATAATCGATCGTCCAGCTGTTTGGATCGTTGTTTGCACGGCTTGCTCAACAGTTGAATGTAATCTTTCCTCACGATAGCGGTTAATAAATAATAGTGCGAAATCAATGCTGAGTGCAAGACCAAGCATTGGAATAATATTCAATACGAAAATGGATAACTCGAATTGTCCGCTTAACATAGAAAGTATGCCAAATGCGGATACGACTGTAACGACACCAATTGCAATTGGTAAAATAGAAGCGACGACGCTACCAAATGCAAGGAGTAAAACAAGTATCGCAATTGGTAATCCGATTGCTTCAGCATTAGCTAAATCTTTCTGACTGGCCGTATTAATATCTGAGGAAATAACCGAGCCACCAGTAATTGCGACACCCTTTTTGTCAGCGATTTTATCGCGAATATCTGTTACGATAATTGACATATCATCTACAGTATTGTCGAAATTTAATACAGCATAGGAAACGTCCTTTTTATGGAGTTTGGCAACATCTAGAGGAGATTGGATTGAAACGACATCATCTAACTGTTCAATCTTTTGCAAAGTCATTTTAATGTCTTTATCAGAGACGCCGTCAAAGACAACAAAAATGGATTCGGCAGGTATGCCAAAATCCTCTGTCAGTTCGTCCATAACGGCTTGATGATCACCATCAACTTTAAATCCATCACCTTGCAGCTGTCCAGGTAACTGAATAGCGAAAAATGCAAAAGCGATAAACAATGTACACCAGATAGTTGCTATGATTTTATAATATTTCGTAATGAATCGAGATAAGCTTTGCAAATGCTTGAACCGCCTTTCTAAAACACTCTATAAAAATAGTGTAAAGCATTGTATAATTTTTTGTCGTAAAACATTTGAACGGTTTTGGCTATATAAAAAGCTACCATTCATTTTGATGAATGATAGCCTATAAATTTATCTATTAGAAAAATAGATTGAGCACAAAGAAGAAAGCTGCACCCATTAATGCGGATGTAGGTAAAGTGATGATCCATGTAATGACGATTTTTCTTGCTACGCCCCATTTAACCCCTTTTACACGTTGAGCTGAACCAACCCCCATGATAGAAGATGAAATAACATGTGTTGTACTTACAGGTAAGTGGAATTGTGTAGCACCGAAAATTACAGCAGCAGAAGCTAAATCAGCTGCTGCTCCGTTAACAGGTCGGATTTTCATAATTTTACCGCCAACCGTTTTGATGATTTTATAACCACCAATGGATGTACCTAGCCCCATTGCAGTTGCAGCTGCAATACGTACCCACATCGGAATATCGTCCCCAGTTTGCATACCAGCAGCGATTAAAGCCATTGTAATGATACCCATTGATTTTTGAGCATCATTTGTACCGTGTGTAAAAGATTGTAACGCTGCAGTGAAAATCTGCAATCTACGGAATCCTTTATTAGTTCGGTACAAATTCAAATCTCTGAAAATCACTTTGAAAATTGACATCATGATGAAACCGGCGATGATTGCGATAAATGGTGAGAAGATCAATGCTTTGATAATTTTGATAAAACCTTCATAGTTCAAAATAGCAAAACCTGCAGCAGCGATTGCTGCTCCTGCTAGTGAACCGATTAGGGCATGTGATGAACTGGATGGGATACCATAGTACCAGGTTACTAAGTTCCAAATAATGGCGGAAAGCAAAGCAGCTAAAATAATAACAACCCCATTGTCGATTGCAAATGGGTCAACGATATCTTTTGCTAGCGCTTTTGCCACGCCTGTGAATGTAATAGCACCTACAAAGTTCATAGTTGCGGCCATTAGTACAGCTACTCGAGGTGGTAAAGCACGAGTAGAAACAGCTGTAGCAATGGCATTTGCAGTATCATGAAAACCATTAATGAAGTCGAATACTAATGCGAAGACAACGACAAGAACGGTCAAAAATAAGACAGTATCCAATATTTCTACATCTCCTAGGCGTTACGCATTATAATCGTATCCATTGTTTTGGCAACATCTTGACAGTAATCAGCTACCTCTTCAAGTTGCTCATAAATATCTTTGAATTGGATAATGCGAATAGGATCCTTTTCATGTAAAAATAATTGTTTAATTGATGTACGAAGAACTTCATCACATTTTCGTTCATAATCTTTAATAAGAATGGCATGTTCACGCATAGCCATTAGTTTTTTGTTTGCTAAATGTCCCATAGCAAGGACAATTTCATCTGTGCTTTTTACAATATATTTAAGGAATTCACGCATATATTCGTCTACCTCTGTTAATGAGAACATTTCAAAGTGAGCAATACAGCCTTCGATGCCATCAAGAACATCATCCATACGTACAGCTAATTCCAAAATATCTTCGCGTTCGATCGGTGTCATAAATGATTTGTTCAACATGAAAATTAATTCATGAATTAATTTATCTCCATCGGTCTCATACCGTTTTAATGTTACGCTAAGCTCTTTTAAGTCAGCGATGCTTGTAATTTTAAAGTCATTTGCATAATGTACAGCTTCATTAACTGTTTCAGCAATTTTCAAAAGCGACGCAAAGAAAGGGTCTTGTTTTTTTGAGCTAAACATGTGAATCCTCCTAGGTTAAATATCAACTAATAAATCTCTTTTTAATGCTTCATAATCATAACAAAATGACATAAAAATCCCTACATTATTTACATGAATTCGACTAAAATTTACATTCCTGTAATATAAGAAAAGTTCACGAAATAATTATGTGAATTATTAGGAAAAATGAAACTTTTCTTTTGCTTAACCGTATAACATAGTGAAAGAAAAATAACGTGAATATGAGAGGTGAGTCGAATAGAACTGTTTGGAATGGCAATCGAACAAGTATATTTATATTCCCTAATAATTCTAGCAATATGCATGGTATTATTTTTATTTTTTGGTGATGTAGTCGATGGTATTGGAGAAGGTATTCCGTATTTTAATCCTGCAGTTATTCTTTCTTTTCTAACATTCTTCGCAGCTGTAGGTTTTATCTTCGAAAGTTTAACGGCATTTTCAAGTATCATTAATATGGCAATTGCAGTAATTATCTCTACCGTATTAAGTGTTTTACTGTATTTCTTTATACTACTGCCGCTGAAATCTGCAGAAGTATCGATGGCGTATACAGATGAGTCATTGGCTGGGCAGATTGGTAAGGTGATTGTACCTATTCCTATTGATGGTTTCGGTGAAGTTGTCATTGAAACGGTGAATGGTTTGATTTCAAAACGTGCTGTAGGTTTTGATAATGAAGAAGTTGAGTATGACAAAAAAGTTCTCATAGTAGAAGTAAGAGAAGGCACGGTGTATGTCAGAGAATATGAACCAATGTTTTCAAAAATAGATTAAAGGGGGAAATGGAATGAATTTCGACAATATAGGGTTATTAATCGTAATTGGAGTTGTAGCATTCGTGCTATTAGCAATTATTGGTGTTTACGTAACAAAATATCGTACAGCAGGTCCAGATGAAGCATTGATCGTGACAGGTAGTTATTTAGGATCAAAAAATGTACATACAGACGAATCGGGTAATCGTATTAAAATTATCCGTGGTGGAGGTACATTCGTATTGCCTGTATTCCAGCAAGCAGAACCACTAAGCTTATTATCTAGTAAACTAGAAGTGACAACACCAGAAGTATATACGGAGCAAGGTGTGCCAGTTATGGCAGATGGTATTGCAATCATCAAAATTGGCGGGTCTATATCTGAAATTGCAACAGCAGCAGAGCAATTTTTAGGCAAGCCAAAAGTAGAACGTGAAAATGAAGCGAAAGAAGTTTTAGAAGGTCATCTACGCTCAATTTTAGGTTCAATGACAGTGGAAGAGATTTATAAAAACCGTGATAAATTCTCGCAAGAAGTTCAACGTGTAGCATCGCAAGATTTAGCGAAAATGGGCTTAATCATCGTATCGTTTACTATTAAAGATGTACGTGATAAAAACGGTTACCTAGATTCATTAGGTAAACCGAGAATTGCACAAGTTAAACGTGATGCAGATATCGCAACAGCTGATGCAGAAAAAGAAACGCGTATTAAACGTGCAGAATCAGATAAAGAAGCACAAAAAGCAGAACTTGAGCGTGCAACTGAAATTGCAGAGGCGGAAAAAGAAAACCAATTAAAAGTGGCAGAATTCCGTCGTGAGCAAGATGTCGCTAAAGCCCGCGCTGACCAAGCATACGAGCTAGAAGCAGCTAAAGCAAAACAAGAAGTAACAGAACAAGAGATGCAAGTTCGCATCATCGAGCGTCAAAAGCAAATCGAATTAGAAGAAAAAGAAATTCTACGTCGTGAGAAGCAATATGACTCTGAAGTGAAGAAAAAAGCTGATGCGGATCGTTATGCGATAGAGCAAAATGCAGAAGCAGATAAAATGAAGCAATTAGCACAAGCCGATGCGGAGAAATATAGCATTGAAGCAAGAGCGAAGGCCGATGCCGAAAAAGTACGTTTAGATGGTCTTGCAAAAGCCGATTCAGAACGTGCACAAGGTGAAGCAGAAGCGGATATTATCCGTCTTAAAGGTCTTGCAGAAGCAGAAGCGAAACGTAAGATTGCCGAAGCATTCGAGCAATACGGCCAAGCAGCTGTGCTTGATATGGTCATCCATATGATGCCTGAATATGCGAAACAAGTTGCTAGCCCACTTTCTAACATCGACAAAATTACAGTCGTTGATACAGGTAGCGGTGGCGAAGGTGGCGGTGGTGCCAACAAAGTCACTGCTTACGCAACAAATTTAATGTCAACATTACAAGAATCGCTAAAAGAAACATCAGGTATCGACATGAAAGAACTAATAGAAAACTACTCTGGTAAAGGTACAATTCGCCCGAGTATTGAGCGCCTAGCAGATGAAATTCAAGGCAAAAAGAACCCGACTCCAATTATCGAAACAAAAAACGAAGCAGAATAAATGAAGGGCTGTCTCATGAAAATGAGGCAGTTTTTTATTTTTAAGGAAATTATAAAGTTGTGCAATGTGCATAACATTACTACGAGGCGTCGACTGCATCCAGATCCGAGCGCTCTACACTTTTGGTCTGTAAATCAGAGCTAAGACAAGAGTACACGGAAAATCTAAAGAAAAATAATGTTCCTGAATTGCCATATAAGTTGTGATTCATAATAAGGTACAATAGTGGAAAAGTGTATGAAGGAGTTTTAGCAATGAAATTTAGATGGTTTACGTTGTTATTAGCGGGCTCCATGTTACTGACAGCTTGTAGCAGTGATCAGGACAAGGCAGATGAGCCGGTAAAACAAGAGCAGCACAAAGAAGAGCAAGCAGGGCATCAGCATACTGTGGCCAATGGTGATATACAAGAGACAACGGCTTCAGCAGATGATTTACCTAACTTTTTAGATACACAATCAGATGATTTGAAGCTGGTCTATAAAGCTACTGGACAAGCGACTGAAATTTTACAATGGATCCCTTGCTATTGTGGTTGTGGGGAAAGTGCAGGCCATAAAAGTAATATGAATTGCTTCATCAGTGAAGTAAAAGAGGATGGCTCAATCGTTTGGGATGATCACGGCACACGTTGTGTAGCATGTGTAGAAATCGCAATTCAATCGATTAAAATGGCACAAGAAGGAAAAACTTTAAAAGAGATCCGTCAATTTATTGATGAAACTTATAAAGAAGGTTACGCTGAACCAACGCCAACACCATTCCCAGCTTAATATCTTTATCCAAATCTTGTACTAGCTTTTTGGTACAAGGTTTTTTATATCTTTATCCAAACACAATATAAGACAATTCAATGAGAAAACGCTATCATAAATAGTTGAGGGGGAAACAAATTTCGTAGAAAAGCAAGGGAGATGAGTGGTATTGGATTATCGTATTGAACATGATTCTATGGGAGAAGTAAAAGTACCGGCAGCACATAAATGGGGTGCGCAAACGCAACGTAGTAAGGACAATTTTAAAATTGGTACAGAACATATGCCAATTGAATTTATTTATGCGTATGCACTTCTTAAAAAAGCGGCCGCTACTGTCAGTGCAGAGCTTGGTAATTTGTCGCAAGTGAAGGCGAAAGCTATCGTTCACGCAGCGGATGAAATTATAGCGGGTAAGTGGGATGAAGAATTCCCACTTGTCGTATGGCAAACCGGCAGCGGCACACAGACGAATATGAATGTAAATGAAGTCATCGCACATCTTGGAAATGCGTATTTGCAAAATCAAGGCAGTGAAGAAATGCTTCATCCAAATGATGATGTTAACAAATCCCAAAGCTCAAACGACTCGTTCCCAACAGCGATGCATATTGCAGCTGTTACTGTTGTAACGAATGATTTACTACCAGCTTTACAAGAAATAAAAGCAACATTGCTCGCAAAAGCTGAGCAATTTAAAATGAAGATTAAAATTGGCCGTACTCATTTACAAGATGCAACGCCATTAACACTTGGCCAAGAAATTAGCGGCTGGCTGCATATGATTGAGAAGTCAGAGCAGATGATTACGGAAAGTAAAGAACATTTACTAGAGCTTGCCATCGGTGGCACGGCTGTAGGAACGGGCATCAATGCACCTAGCGAATTCGGTGAAAGTGTTGCACAAGCGCTATATGAAGAAACGGGACTTCATTTTGTTTCATCTGAAAACAAATTCCATGCACTCACTAGCCATGATCAAATCGTTCATGTGCATGGTGCTTTAAAAGGTTTGGCAGCAGATATGATGAAAATCGCCAATGATGTACGATGGCTTGCAAGTGGTCCGCGTAGCGGAATCGGTGAAATTACGATTCCTGAAAATGAACCGGGCAGCTCTATCATGCCGGGCAAAGTGAACCCAACGCAAAGTGAAGCAGTCACGATGGTTGCAACGCAAGTTATGGGTAATGATGTCACGATCGGTATTGCTGCTAGCCAAGGGAATTTTGAACTCAATGTGTTCAAACCGGTTATTCTCTACAATTTTATGCAATCGGTTTGCTTATTAAGCGATGTCATCCGTAGCTTCAACGAGCATTGTTTAGTAGGCATTGAGGCAAATGAAGAGAAATTAGACCATTTTGTAAAAAATTCGCTGATGCTAGTGACAGCACTTAACCCGCATATCGGTTATGAAAATGCAGCTAAAATTGCAAAGCATGCACATAAAAATGGCCTGACATTAAAAGAGGCAGCTCTTGCAACTGGATTATTAACCGAAGCGCAATTTGATGAGATTGTTGATCCAGTAAAAATGATTCAATTCTAAAAAAGAATTAAAAAGGCCTTGCACAACTATTGCGGATAATCGCTGTGTGCAAGGCTTTTTGTCATTTAATATAGTAGTTACTAATAAGGTCTTTTTGAATAATGCTTGTTGGGATTTTGAATTGTACAGTACCCATAGAACCCGGTGCTACATCATATTCATTAAAGTAGATAATTAGTTCATGATCCTTTGTAATAGAGAAGTTTTGATTAGGACTAATTTTATCAAAACCGCCATCAACCTCTTCTTCTCCTGCAATGAAGTAACTCTTAGAATCATCTGCTGCCATTTGCTTATGCATTTCAACCTTAATGTAAGCTGAGATGGAACTGATATAAGCATTGTCTTTGAATAGGCTTGGTAAAGTGATGAGTAGCTCATTCTTTTTATCAATTGTATCGTTATGAAGTGTTTCATAACTTGAAGCTTGTGTTTCGACAGTATAGCGGCTAATTGATAGTAAAGCATCTGTGTCAGTTAATATTGTATAGCCCGAGTCTACGCCTAAATGGCCTCCGCCTTGTTCTTTGATTGCTGCCATATCTTTTTGGAATTGTAAGTATAGCTTGGCATTTTCTTGCTCATATTTTGCATTTAAAGTTTGTTCTAGCTCTTTATTTTCAAGACCTGTAATTTTGGGGGTCGAAATTTTAGCTTGTGAGTTATCATTGCCATCAGTTAGTTCATCAATTGTAATGACTTTGATAATGGAGTTCAAGACAGGTATATTAGCCATTGATTGTGCAAATGCGGGGCTTATGTTCACGCTACCTGTGAATAATAATGCAGCAGCTGCAGCACCAATGCCGAATTTTTGAACAGGGTTGATTTTTTTGCGTGTATTTTTTTTCATTGGGTTGGCTTCCTTAATCGCTTTTTGGACGACAAAATTTAGTTCCTCTGGAATTTCAATATTATCGTATTTTACTTTGGCGTCGTTTAATTTACTCATGCGTCCACATCCTTTTTCAATTCTATACGTAGCTTACGTAATGCGGTATATAGCCTTGTTTTAATCGTGTTGCTATTTTCTCCGAGTGTTACAGCAATATCATCGATTTTCATATCTTCGAAGAAGCGCAAAATGATAATGGTTTTGTAAGGTATGGGTAAATGATCAATGGCGTCATATAAATCTAAATCATGCAGTTTGTTTTCTTGATTGGGTAAATGGAAATCCAATATGTCATCTGGAGCGACAATAGTGCGTTTGTTTCTGTTTATATAATCTATGGATGTATTGATCATAATGCGGTAAAACCAAGTTTTAATATATTCAGTTTGCTCTATATAATCGATTGATTTGAGGGCCTTCATAATACTTTCCTGTATGATATCTAGTGCATCTTCTTTGTTTTTGACATAGCTAAAGGCTAGTCGGTAATATGATTGCTGGTTTTCTAGGATAAATGCTTCTACAAGCTTGTATTTTTCTTCTTTTGTCATGACTAGTTAACTCCTTTACAAATATAGCGCATCGCGAAAACACTACATTGATTTGACTGAGAAGTGCCTCGAAAAGTTTGCTTCTATATAAAAAATTATTTAACCAATTTCAACTATTACTATTAAAGTGGTAGGTTGATTTCCGCTACGGGATGCTCGATTTCCGCGGGCAAGCGTACTGAGCCGCTTCCTTCGCTACGCTCCGTGCAGGGTCTCGGTACGCTTGCATTTCCCGCAGGAGTCGAGCACTCTCCGCTACAATCAACTAAAATATGTAGTAACATACGTTAGTGAAAAAATCATTTTAACGGTAAATAACAACCTAATATTCCCCTAATCGACACACCTGATAAAAAATATAGAAATACCGTAACGCCACTATATTGAATCTTAAGAATTTCTTCATCTTTACCCTTCATATTACTTAAGATTCTTACTGTATACTTAATTTTAGTAAGCAAGTAGAGAGGGGCTTAAATAAATTGATAGAAATAAAAAATGTTAGTCATACATTTGCTATTGGGAAGAAGGGCAAGGAAAAAAAGGTGCCTGTGTTAAAGGATTTATCATTTGGTATTGCTAGAGGAGAAATCGTGTCAATTGTTGGTAAGAGCGGTTCCGGAAAATCAACATTGCTTAATACTATTGCAGGGTTTATGGCACCTGAGCAGGGGTCAATTGTGGTTAACGGTCAAGAGACAGCTTCTATGAATGAGGTTACACATGCACAGTTTCGATTAGAAAATTTCGGGTTCATCTTCCAAAACTTTCAACTAATGCCAGGACTAACGGCATTGGAAAATGTTGAGTTACCATTGAAGATTAAAGGTATCCCGTCGGCAAAGCGTAAGGTGAAGGTAAAAGAACTTTTGCAACAAGTTGGATTGGAGAACGTTTCGGACCATTATCCAAATGAATTATCAGGTGGCCAGCAACAACGTGTGAGCATTGCGCGTGCATTAGTGACGAATCCTCCGATATTATTGGCGGACGAGCCAACAGGAAGTCTAGATTCAGAAACAGAACAAGATATTTTACTACTTATTCAAAGTCTTAACAAAGCACTGAATTTAACGTTTGTCATCATTACACATGATGAAGAAGTGGCTAATATAGCACATCGCAAATTCAGAATGCACGATGGCGAATTAGTTAAGGAGGTATTGTAATATGTTATTTAAGGATCAAGTAGATTTTGTTAGACAACACTTAAAGAAAAATAGGCTACGTGTGTTTACAACTATTTTAGCAACCACTATGGGCTGTGCGTTTTTAATTGTATTAGCATCCATTGGTTTTGGTTTACAAGGGTCGATGGAAAGAGGAATCTTAACAGATCAAACAGTGACTGAAATTGAGGTATACGGAGATCCTCAAAAGAAAATCGATGTAGATGCCATTAGAAAAATGGACAATGTCAGAGCAGTGGTTGAAAAAACAAATGCACAACTATCGGCTAACGTAAAATTTGAGGAACGTACAAATAGCGTACCAGTAAACATGACTGATTTTGATAACGAAGAAAAGATCGGGAGTAAATTATCTGAAGGTCGTCTACCTCAAAATTCTGATGAAATTGTTGTCGGTTATCATTTTGCAGAGAATTTATTATCGAAAGCCGAGTTGAAAGAGCAGGAAAAGTTATATGAGGAATCTGCAGAAAATGACACAACTTCTACTAAGCAAGCAAAGAAACTTGGTTACAAGGAATCGCTAGTAGGTAAAACAATTTCAGTAAAACTACAAGATTATGATAATGATAAGGCAATTAATAAAGAGTTAACATTCAAAGTGGTTGGTGTATCAGAAAAACCGGCAAAAGATTGGCTTATTAAAAATACGATACTATTTAGTCATGAACTAAAAGGCGAGTTTTATAATATTTATAAGGCATCTGTAAAAGATTCGAAAAACATAAAAGCTGAAAAAGATATGTTCTATCCGGAGATAAAAGTACATGCGACGAATTTAGAAGCAGTAAAAGGTGTAATAGCCAAACTGAAGGATAAAGGTTTAAGTGTTTACTCAGTTACTGAGCAATTAGATGATATCAATGTTATATTCTTAGCATTTAAAGTAGGTTTAATCTTTGTAGGGACGATTGCTGTATTAATTGCTTCTATTGGTATTTTCAATACAATGACAATGGCCGTTACTGAGCGTACTCGTGAAATTGGGGTCATGAAGGCGATTGGGGCAAGTCCGAAATTGATCCAGCGATTATTCTTAATGGAAAGTGCTTGGATTGGTATTTTAGGAACAGCGATTGCAATTGTTATATCATACGGTATTAGTTTCTTATCAAACTGGCTATTGCCAATTATTATTGATATGGCTACTGATTCAAAGCAATTCCAAGAAGCGGATATTGTATTCTCACATATTCCTTGGCAACTAATACTTGTAGCTTCAGCTATTAGTATTGGAGTAGCATTACTTTCTGGCTGGAGACCGGCACGTAAGGCCACAAAAATTGATGTCATCCAAGCTTTAAGACAAGAATTATAATTATAAAAAGAGCGATTAGCCATTAGGCTGATCGCTCTTTTTGATAGTCTCATACAGCCGCTTTTTCGTTACGGCGTTTGTAGAAGAATGTTGTGATTACTAAACAGATTAATATCGCTTGTCCAATGAGTGTTTCAACTGTAGGGTAGAATCCCGTTGAAGCCCAAACAGGAAGGCCACTAATAATTGTTGTTGGTAGTACATCCGTTAATTGCAATGTATGAATACTTACACCGATAATTTTAAATGCTAATAGATAGATTAATACCGTTGCAACTGCAAAGAACTGGTGTATTGGTATTTTGCCACTTGCTCGAAGTAATACAACCGCTACGACAGCTAAAATAACAAGTGCAATGATAATCCCTAATGTGAAGTCAAAAGTCGACATTTTAGGTGCAATCCCTGCATAGAAAACAAGTGTTTCAGCACCTTCGCGGAATACAGATAAGAAGCTGATAAAGGCCATAGCCCAAACACTTTGTTTAGACATTGCATGATTCATTTGTTTTGCAATGTAGTTGTTCCAAGAATTGATATTGGATTTACTGTGCATCCAAACACCGACACCAATCATCATAGCAGCAGCAGCTAGACCAATATAGCCTTCTAGCATTTCACGGCTTGTGTTAATTGTTGCCGAGTTAAATAATGTCGACATTAAAATAGCTGCGACAGCACTTAAACCAATCCCGATTCCAGCACCGATGTAAATCCATTTTTCCATATATGTTTGTCCTGATTTTTTTAAGAAAGCAACAAGTGCGATGATAATTAATAAAGCTTCAAGACCTTCACGTAGAAGGATTAACGCTGAATCCCAGAAACTATAGTTTTGGTCACCTTGAATGAGTTGGATTTGCTGTTTAAAACTGTTTAGTTGAGAAGTGATATCCTCAGCATCCACATTGTCTTTCATTAAGTCACTAGCGATGATAGGCATATCACTTTCTATTTTCGTGTATAGGCTAGCGTTTTTCGTGCGAATATCACCTTCAACATTAGGCCATGTTGTGATGAATTTTTTAATAGTAGCAGATGCTTTAGAGTATTCCTCATCAGCAATTTGATCTTTTGTATCTTCGATTAGATCAAGTAATGTTTGCAGGGAATATGAGCCTGTTTTGGCCTCTGTTTTTTTCCCAGCAGCAAAATCTTCAATTTCTTGTTTTAATAAGTTGAATTGATCTTTGAACGTATCAATGCTTGGGTTCTCATCTGCAAGTGTCATTCGCATAAATGAAATTTGTGTTTCGATTTGGCCGTATGCAGCGATGTCATGCTCACGTACCGGTCTTTCTTTTTTATTCCAAAAGGTATTGAATTGGTTGTACTGTGTTTCGATTTTTTCTAAGTCGCTCGTTTGGATCGCTTCATCTAGCAAATTTAGTGCAGGCGTTATAATTTTTAAAAATGCTTTACGTTCAGCTTTTTCATCTACTGGATTTTCAGCCTTTTCAAGAGCAGTTAATGCTTTAGAAAGTTTAGTTAGTGCAGTGAGCCGGCTTTCTTTCGATGAGGCATTTAGTGCTGCATCCAGGGCAGTTTCAATTGCTTTCGTTTCAGCAGATGATTTGATAGGTACCTTTTCCCAGTCAGACTGAAATATTTTAATAGCATCTACGGCTTCTGTGGTCTTTTCTTGTTTAGAGTTCATAATAGCATCACCTATAGAAATATATAAATGACTATATGATTCAGCGGCATATGCAGGGCGCAATGCTGTTAAAACGATTAGTACAAGGATAATCGCAAATTGACTACAGTGTTTTAAAAAGTGCTTCACCGATATAACTCCCTTTTTGAATACCAGGGAAGCATGCAAAGACTGCACTGCCTCGATGGGTAATATATTCATTCAATTTGTCTATACGACCTAGACTATTTTGGATCTTAGTAAATTGATCCGGATTTTTTTGGAATGAAAGAAATAACAAACCAGCATCATATGAACCAGTTGAATCCATTATTCCAGAAGAGTAAGAAAAAGCACGTCTTAATATACGTGCATCGACAGATTTCGCCAAGAAGGCATGAGAAGTTTCAGGAACTACAAAATTACCTTTGTCATCTTTGCGGTCGATATCCATTGCTTCGAATTCATCTTTTTTACCAATTGGTGCACCGCTATCACGATGACGGCCAAATGTGTTCTCTTGTTCTTTTAAAGCGGTACGATCCCAAGTTTCCAAGTGCATTTGAATACGACGGGCTACTAAATAAGAACCATCAGTCATCCAATTTTTAGATTCACCAGATTGTACCCAAACAACTTCGTTCATATCTTTTTGACTAGAGGTAATTGGATTTTCAGTACCATCTTTAAATGCAAATAGATTACGAGGTGTTTGTTTTTTGTTATTTACTACTGGAACTGAATTAAAGCCTGCTTGTGACCATTTCAATGAAACTTTCCCTGAAGCAGCTCGTACAAGATTACGAACGGCATGGAAAGCAACTTGAGGGTCATCAGCACACGCTTGAATGCAAATATCCCCACCTGTATAAGTATCATCTAGCTGATCTTTTGGAAAGTGAGGTAAGTCTTTTAATTGAGCTGGTTTTTTAGATGTTAGACCAAATTCCTTTTTCTCGAATAGTGATGGTCCGATACCGAAAGTAATACTTAGATTAGCAGCATCAAGGCCTTTTGCTTCTCCGGTATCTTTTGGAGGAATCATACCATTTGTCATTGAATCGCCAATCATTTCGCCGTTCATCAAACGAACAGCAAGAGGTGTCCACATTTTGAACAACTCTTGCAATTCTTGTTTTGATTTAACTAAAACGATTAAAGAAGCAAAATAGATATTTTTTTGAACATCTGTTGCAATTCCAGATTGGTGCTTACCATAGAAGGTTACTTTATTGGTAACTGTTGAATCGTCATCTAAGAAATCCATACCGAAAGTTTTGATGACACCTCCCAAACCTGTAGCCCCAATTGCCACACCAGCAGCGCCAAGTCCGGTCATTTTTAACATCTGTCTACGTGAAAATTTTTTATCAAGTATTTTTTCGCCTTTAGTTTCAGTCATTGTAATATCACTCCAAAATGATTCCCATTTGACTTAGTGGTTCTCCAAGGTGATTTACTGCTTCGGCTAAAGCTTTAGTGTCTTCTTTAGTAAGCTCAGTATAAGAAACGTAACCATTTTTCGTCTCATATTTAGCTAGTAAATCATTAACTGCTTTAAATTTTTCAGTTAGGTTTTTAGCTAATTCAGGGTCTTTTGCTTCGATTTTATCTTCTAAAATAGTGAAGATTTTATCTGCCCCTTCAATGTTAGCTTTGAAGTCATATAAGTCAGTGTGAGAAAAGATTTCTTCTTCGCCTGTAATTTTAGACGTAGAAACTTCGTTTAACAAGTCTACTGCGCCAGTCATCATTAGTTTAGGAGTTACTTCAACTGTTTCAACACGAGCACGCAATTCTTTTGAATCTGCAAGTAGTTGATCAGCAATTTTTTCGTAACCTTTAGTTGTATTATCCACCCATAGGCCGTACTCGATTTTGTGGTAACCAGTCCAGTTTTCTTTGCCTTGTCCTTCTTCCTCTAAGTCAGCTAAACGAGCATCAATACGTGGATCAAGGTCACCGAAGCTTTCTGCGATTGGTTCAGAACGTTCAAAGAACATGCGAGCAGTTGGGTAAATTCCTTTTGCTTTTTCAATATCCCCTGATTTTACAGCGACAACGAATTTTTCTGTTTCAGTTGTGAATTGATCCATTTGATCAATAGCAAACTCTTTATATGCATCCACTTCAGCTTGTAAGTCAATGGCTGTTGTTTCATTAGTTGTTGCTAAAGTTGAAGATTTTTTTTCAGTTGATTCATCATCTGAACTGTTACATCCTGTAACAATTACGCTTCCTGCTAATAAAATGGCTAATAATGATTTTGACTTCATTGATATCCTACTCTCTACGATTCGATTTTATCTATAATAGTAATGATAATCATTATCAATGAAAAGTCAATAGTTATATGTTAAAAAAATCAATAAAATGGAATTAGTTAACTTTTATTGTGGAATTGTATCATGTAAATGAAAGGGTGGATATGATCTTTCTCACAGGATATTGTGAAAATAGTAAGAGGTTAAATACAAAAAAACTCCTACACCAAATATAGGCATAGGAGAAATCATTACTGAATGTATTCCTTTAATTCTTTTTCTAAAAATGGTTCTGCTGATAAAAATTTAGTGAAAGCGTTATAGCGTGCTTTTTGAACAACTGTTTGTTTTTTACCAGTGTAGTAAGCTCGAATCAAAATATTCTTAGGCGTATTTTCTATGTCGATAAATTCTAGAAGTTGAGCTTCGTAACCAACGAGTGATAAAATTTCTGCACGAATCGAGTCTGTAGCTAAAGCTGCAAAGCGCTCTTTCACTAGACCGTGCTGCAGCATAATATCTAATGGTGTAGATTGTAGCTGTGAATTCAATTCATGCTGGCAGCAAGGAACACTCAAAATAACTTTTGCGCCCCATTTGACTGCACGAGCTAATGCCATATCTGTAGCAACATCACATGCATGTAAAGTAACGACCATATCAACGGCAGTTTCATCATTGTAGTCATTAATATCTCCGACTAAAAATTCAAGTTGATCATAATTTAAGTCCTTGGAGATTTGCGCACAATCCTCGATAACTTCTTTCTTCAAATCTAATCCTGTTACTCGAATATCTAAACCTTGCTCGATTTTCAAATAATGATAAAGTGCGAAAGTTAAATACGATTTGCCAGAGCCGAAATCGAGAATACGAATAGTACGGTCTGTTGGTAAATAATCTAGTGAGTCATGGATAAATTCGATAAAGCGATTAATTTGCTTGAACTTATCATACTTTTGCTTTTTCACTTTGCCATCAGAAGATTGTACACCTAGGCGGATAAGGAATGGGTAAGCTGTTTCCGGATCTAGTAAGTAATTTTTTTTACGATTATGCGAAAGGTTAACAACTTTCTTTGCTGTTTGCTCAACTTTCCAAAGTACTTTGTTTTTCTTAGAAAGTTGAAGTTGAATATTTTCGTTTGTGAATTCCCCATGTAACTGGCGGAATTGCTCAAATAGCTCATTTAGTGTTGTTTCAATTAAAGTTAGTGGTATATTTTCATGCTTTAAAATGCGTTCATATTGATATTCGAGCTGAATATGGTAAATGCCTTTAAGCTCGATTGGCTTTAATTTTACACGTTTAATATCATTTGACTTTGTGCGTGGTTGGCTAATTGTAGCAGTGACCAATTCTTTATCCAACAGACGCTGTAATAACTGTTGTTTCATTTCTTGAAAATCCATTGTTTCTCGCCTTCTTTATTATTTAATAGTTGGCATTAGTGTACCATAATTCAACACTATCAAAGAATATAAGGGCTTCATCGTTTATTTTTCGTCAATGTATGAAAGTGTCTTACCAGTCCAGCCAAATACGATTGTTAGGATCGGTGATAAAAGGCAGAAGAAAGCAAATGGGAAGTACGCCCAAGTTGAAACATCTAATACATTTGTGATGAAAATACCACATACACTCCAAGGAACAAGTGGATTCACGACAGTACCTGCGTCTTCCATAACACGTGCAAGGTTTTTACTTTTTAAGCCAACCTTTTTGAACTGCGCTTGGAATGCTTCACCTGTTAATAAAATCGATAAGTATTGTTCGCCGATTAATGTGTTAATGCCGATTGCTGTAACAGCGGCACCAGTAATAACAGAGCCAGCACTTTTAAAGAAACTTTCTACTTTTGATAATAGAGCTTGTACGATACCAAGTGTGAACAAAAGACCACCCATACTAAGCGCTAGAAGCACAAGGGCGATTGTGAACATCATACTATTAATACCACCACGTGAAAGTAGAGAATCAACGTCTTTAAGCCCAGTAGAAGATTTATAACCTTCAAATAGAATGTTCATTACTTCACCAAATCCAAATTGCGTATGGAAGTAGGAAACGAGAATAGCTGCAATCGAGCTAGCTGCTAATGTCAAAATAGCGGGTGTTTTTTTCAAAGTTAAAATGATTAAAACGACAAGTGGAATAAGCGTATACCAATGCACCATACCTGTTTGCAATAAGCCGTTTTGGAATGCATCAATTTTGTCTGCATGCTGTAAGTCTTTATT
This sequence comes from Viridibacillus soli, assembly GCF_016612995.1. Classification (GTDB taxonomy): domain Bacteria; phylum Bacillota; class Bacilli; order Bacillales_A; family Planococcaceae; genus Viridibacillus; species Viridibacillus soli. The sequence goes on along the minus strand of NZ_JAEOAH010000006.1, from coordinate 99,373 downwards.
TGGTGAAATAACACCATAAATAATTAATGAGATGAAAAAGGCGGGAATCGTCGTCCAACCCATATTTTTAATATGTTCAAATAAATCTACACTGACGATGGCGGATGAAAGATTTGTCGTATCCGAAAGAGGCGACATCTTATCACCGAAAAACGCACCAGAAACGATAGCACCAGCAGTTACCGCTAAAGAAATATCCATCGTATTGGCCATACCGATAAATGCGACACCAACTGTTGCGATAGTTGTGAGTGAGCTACCAATCGCAACACCAACAATGCAAGTAACAAGGAATACAACGGCATAAAAGAAATGCGGTGTAATCGTTTGGAATCCTAAGTAGATCATCGTTGGTATTGTGCCACCCATCATCCAACTACTAATAAGAATACCGATAAAAAAGAAGATGAAAATAGCACTGAGACCTGCTTTAGAACCTTCAACTAAGCCATCTTCTAGTTGCTTATAAGGAACTTTTTTGAATGAGCCGTAAGCCATTAAAAATAAAATGATCATAATAATAGGCATATGTGGTACTGCACCGAACTGACCAATACTAATCGCCATTGTCGCAATAATGATTGCTATAAGTGATGTTGCTTCCATAAATGACGGTGTAATTTTAGCTTGAATACGAAACATGATAATCCTCCTAAATAATAAAATGGCATAAAAAAATCCTTCTATCCCTATAAACAGGGACGAAGGAGAACTCCGCGGTACCACCCTAATTGTTGAATAATTTTATCCAACCACTTCATTTAAAACGAGTATCTAATGGTGTAATTCATCTATAGAACAGACCTAAGCTTGCACCAATTACTTAGTCTCTAGTTGCTGTCTGTAAAATACCTACTATGTCCATCGCTCGGAATATTAACTTTGTTGCTTCAACGCATTGAAGTCATAAGAAATTCTACCACGTTTTAGTTTATAGTCAATAGATTTGACATTAATATAATATTTAAAACAGTATCTTATAATTTTAGAGAAGCATGATATTATCGTATTTTTGAGCAATTCACAAATTAACTACAAGTATTAAAAAAAGCTATTGACGAAAAGATGTCAATAGCCGAGTAGATTGTATATTATGCTTTGATTGAATTTGCTACTTCATATGTTTGATTAACATAGTCCGCAATTTGGGCTTGTTCATCTGTTAGATTAACAAGTGTTGCGTTTAACTCTTCAAGGGCGGCTGTACTTTCTTCAATAACGGCTGCAAATTCAGTTGTGCTATGCTGAATCGTTTCCGAATTGCCTTCAATTTGAGTCATACTTGTTAATAGTTGAGTCATTTGTTGCTGCAGTGTTTCCATAGTATGGCTTAGTTCATTAAAAGCAGTAGTAGAGTGTTCCGCTTCTGTTACTTGTTTATATACTTTGTTCATCCCATCCTCTAGTTTGAGAAGTGTTACATCGTTATATTCATTCACATTACGTAAGTTCGAGTCAATTTTAACGAGCGTTTCATCGGTTACACTAGCAAGCTTACGAATTTCATCTGCAACTACTGCAAAGCCTTTGCCATGTTCACCAGCACGTGCAGCTTCAATAGAAGCATTTAATGCAAGTAAGTTCGTTTGCTCTGTGATTTGACGAATGGCCACTGTAAATGAGTTTGTTTCAGATATTTTTTCTGTTAAATCTTTGAAAGATTTACTTAAGTCGATGAAGAATTTAGTAAAGTCATCAATATCATTTTTCATACCTTGCATGATCGTCGCACCGTCATTAGCTTGGTTACCTGCCTGGCTCGATTGTTGTACGGCATCTTTTAATGATCCCGAAACGCTACGAATGGTCTTTGTAGTAGCCTCAGAATTTTGGACGATATCCGCTATACGATCGGCCTGTTGTTCAGAGCCAGCGCTAATCTCATTTACAGCAATAAGCATTTCGCGTTGTGCTACTGTCGTACTTTCTGTATTTTGTGTAATACTTTGAAGATTCGTTGTAATCATTTGTACAGAAGTAGAAAGTTTGTCCATTAAGATTGTTTCTTGCTGTGCCTTTTCTTCTAATTGTATAAATAACTTATTTGTATTATTAGCATTATGTGCATTTTGATGGATTTGTAAAAAAAGTGCTAGGCCAGATAGGAAATGAACAAGTATTAAGTTTTTAAATTGGTTAGCCATCATATCCAATTCTTCAAAATAGATTTGGTTGAAGACCATGGTAATAGCACTCAAAATATACCCGAAGATTAAGAGTTTTTTGCTTGAATGAATACTAGAGATCATAAGTAAGAAAAAAGATATTGCTATCGTCGCTAACGTACTAGCTCCTTGTCCGAGTATAGAACCGATAATGGTGAAAAAAACTGTCAATAGGATAAAGTGTGGGAAGAAACGTTCGAATATAACTACTTTACGTTCAATCATAAAGGAAATTAAAACAAGGGCGAAAATAATGCCTATAACAAGTTTGACCATAGGCTTTGAGTCAAATAGTAATTGTGCAAGAAAGCCTATGCTAGAAGCAAATACAGCTACTAGAAAAATAAAAAAGTTCTTTCTTTTCCAATCTTCTCTCGATAATAAATCAGTGTTCAAAATAAAATAGCCTCCTTTAGGCATGATGGTGAAATTTATTTTTAATTAGGTAATAAGTATCTATATTAAAATGCATTAACGATTCATATGTAACATAATAAGGTAATTACTAGTAGAATGCTATACTTTGCGGGAAAAATAATAATAACTCTGTAGTCCTACCATCTTAACAAGCTGACTAATCAGAATCTTGTGATAAAATAATAGAGATGATACTTCTAACAAAGGGGGGTTTTTATGTTATTACATAAGACTGTGGGGGAAGTTTTACGTAACACGGTGGAAGCATTTCCGAATAATGAGGCGTATGTGTATCCGGAAAATGGAGTGCGAAAAACATATGCGGAATTTGATCAGGAAACAGATGATTTAGCAAAGGCGTTTATCGGCATGGGTATTGCAAAAGGGGAGCATATTGCCATTTGGTCCGATAATAAGAGGGAATGGTTACTTAGCCAGTTTGCTTCGGGTAAAATGGGGGCTGTGCTCGTAACAGTAAATACTAATTATCAAGAAAATGAGCTTGAGTATTTATTGCGGCAATCGGATACGACAACATTGATTTTAGGGGAAGAATTTAAAGGGACTTCATATATTAATATCATCCAAAAGATATGCCCTAGATTAGCTACTTCTGAAAAAGGGAATATTCAATCAGATAAAATACCTCATTTCAAACGTGTGATTGTGATGAGTGAAAATGAATATCCAAGTATTTATAAATGGAGTGAACTACTAGAATTTGCTGGACTTGTAACAGATGAAGAGCTTGAAGAACGTTACCAATCGCTTGATCCAGATGAAGTTATTAATATTCAGTACACATCAGGTACAACAGGTTTTCCTAAAGGTGTAATGCTTACGCATAATAATGTCGTAAATAATGGTCGACTCGTTGGAGATTATATTCATCTAACAGAGCATGATCGCTTATGTATTCCAGTACCATTTTTTCATTGCTTTGGCTGTGTGATGAGTACGATTGCATCTGTATTACACGGCTCCACAATGGTCGTACTAGAACAGTTTGAACCACTTAAAGTACTCCAAATCGTTCAAGATGAGAAGTGTACTGCATTGCACGGTGTGCCGACAATGTTCATCGCTGAATTAAATCATCCCGACTTTGAAAAGTTTGATTTATCATCGCTCCGTACAGGCATTATGGCGGGTTCAATTTGTCCAATCGAAGTGATGAAAAAGGTCATCAATGATATGGGCGCGCGTGAAATTACGATTTGCTATGGACAAACCGAATCTTCTCCAGTTATTACACAAACGAGCACGGATGATGCAATTGAAAAGCGTGTATCAACAGTAGGGAAACCACATCCAAATGTCGAAGTGAAAATTATCGACCCCATCACTGGGGATGAGGTAATGGTAGGGACACCAGGAGAGTTATGTGCGCGTGGTTATTTGATAATGAAGGGCTATTACAATAATCCAGAAGCGACGCATGCAGCAATTGATCATGAAGGATGGCTTCATACAGGTGATATCGCAATCATGGATGAGGATGGCTATATTGATATTACAGGTCGTATTAAAGATATGGTTATTCGTGGCGGTGAAAACGTTTATCCGCGTGAAGTAGAGGAATTTCTGTATGAGCATCCCCAAATTCAAGATGTGCAAGTTGTTGGTGTGCCCGATGAAAAGTATGGTGAAGAGCTGATGGCTTGGGTCATATTAAAAGAAGGGGCTTATGTCACGGAAGATGAGCTCAGAGCATATTGTAAAGGGAAGATTTCCTATCATAAAATTCCTAAGTATATTCAATTTACAGATGCTTATCCAATGACTGCATCAGGTAAAATCCAGAAATTTAGATTGAGAGAATTATCGCAAGAATATATAGCACATTAATTAGTACTAGGAACAGGGCATATGGCAAAAAGGCGTATTTCCTGTTCTCATATTTTAGGGGATCTTGTAGGAAAGCAATATATAATTGTGAGGAGCGAAAATAAGATTCTATCTACTTATGATTGAACAATCATGATAAAATAGCTATATTACACAGCTAAAGGGGGACTTAGCATGTCAGATAATATGTATCAACTTATAGCCATTGTTATTTATATGATTGCAATGTTAGCAATTGGCTGGTATGCATTTAGGCGTACATCGAATTTGACTGATTACATGCTCGGGGGACGTTCACTTGGACCGGCAGTTACAGCATTAAGTGCTGGGGCGGCTGATATGTCAGGTTGGTTATTAATGGGGCTACCTGGTGCAGTTTACGCAAGTGGATTGATAGAAGCATGGATTGCAATTGGTTTAACTGTCGGAGCTTATTTAAACTGGGTGTATGTTGCTCCGCGTTTGCGTATGTATACGCAAGTTTCAAATGATTCGATTACCATTCCGAGTTATTTGGAAAACCGTTTAAGAGACAAAACGAAGTTGCTCCGTATTGCTTCAGGTATAATTATTCTTGTCTTCTTTACATTTTATGTATCTTCAGGAATGGTTGCAGGTGGTGTGTTTTTCGAGAGTTCGTTTGGCTATAATTATCATACTGGTCTATTAATATCTTCAGGTGTTGTTATTGCTTACACATTATTTGGTGGTTTTTTAGCGGTTAGTTATACAGACTTTATCCAAGGATTAGTCATGTTTTTAGCGCTTATTATCGTACCGATTTTCGGTTTATTTTTAACTGGTGGGGTTGGGGAAACAATAGCTTCTATTAAAGAAGTGGATCCTAAATTTCTAAGTTTATTTGCAGGTACAACGATTACAGGTATTATTTCTACAGTGGCATGGGGACTAGGTTATTTCGGTCAGCCACATATTATCGTTCGCTTTATGGCGATCAAGAGTGTTAAAGAGACGAAACAAGCTCGTAGAATCGGTATTAGCTGGATGTTCCTTAGCTTATTCGGTGCTATTGCGACGGCACTTGTTGGAGTTGCTTATTACCAACAAAATAGTGGGGAATTAAAAAACCCTGAAACAGTATTTATTGTTTTAGGTCAACTCTTATTCCACCCGTTCATTGCAGGTGTTATGCTTGCGGCTATACTAGCGGCAATTATGAGTACGATTGCATCTCAATTAATCGTAACTTCATCTGCATTAGTGGAAGACATTTATAAAGCTGTATTTAAATCAGATGCTTCTGATAAACAATATGTATTCTTGGGGCGTATGGCGGTACTTTTAGTGTCTGTTTTTGCTATGGCTCTTGCTTGGAAACAAGATAACAAAATTTTAGATTTAGTGTCTTTTGCTTGGGCTGGTTTTGGCGCTGCATTTGGTCCTATTATTTTGTTAACATTATATTGGAAGAAGATCACAAACTGGGGCGCTTTAGCAGGTATGGTCACTGGTGCAGTGACAGCTTATGTTTGGGGTACAAATGATAGCCTTAAAGCGGCTATGTACGAAATTGTACCAGGCTTTATAATCTGTCTACTTGTTGCAGTTGTAGTTAGTTTGCTTACATACAAACCAAATAAAGAAATTGAAGAAGAATTCGATAAAACAATTGAATTATTAAAAGAAGAACGAGAAGGCTAATCATTCTTGTGTCCGTAGTTGGCTATGCTTGCATATATACAGCTACGGACTTTTCTATATACATAAGGGGTGAGGAGATTGTTTGAATTAGACCATGTCGTATATTTCACAACGAAGAATCCACAGCAGATTGTAGAACAAGAACAAATTGAAGGCATACATCCAGTTAAAGGTGGCCAGCATTTACATTGGGGAACGTATAATGCGCTATTTTATACAAAGAATAGTTATATCGAATGGCTGGCAGTAGAGGATGAAAATATTGCCGAGCAATCAACGCAGCCTTTAGTAAAACAACTTTTATATGATATTGTCGATGATGAAGGTTTCGCATCATTATGTTTACGCTCGAATGACCTAGAAAAGAAAAATCGATATTTTAAAAAAATGGGCTATCGTACCTCGGGTATTATTCATGCGGAGAGAAAGACGGATAGCGGTGAATTACGTAAATGGAAGATGCTATTTATCGATCATAAAATCAATCACACATTACCGTATCCGTTTTTTATAGAATGGGAGAAATCGATTGAAGAACGCTATGCTTCACTAAGAGAAGATGGTACGATCAAACCTGAGAATGAAGAATTAGCGATAAAACGTTGTATCTTCCATGTGAAAAACGTTGAGGAGAAGCTAACGCATTGGTCAAGATTACTGTCATTACCAACAAAGGGTAATACATTGAAGCTAGCGAATACAACATTTGTTTTTGAAGAAAAGCTTGATAGCAAGGAACGTTTGCATACAATCGAAATTGTGAAAGGTTGAGTTTGCAACACTTTGTATGTTAGGATAAATTTAACTTTTTGGAATGGAGGTTTTATAAATGGTATATAAGCGTATCCGTTTGAACACTTTGCGATGAAACTGAATAATGCAAAGCACCGCGACTGAGCGGAGTAATTAGGATACGTCTGTCCATTTAGAAAATCTCATACTTTATGTGTAGAGGAGAGTAGACATATAAGCTCTCCTTTTCTGTATATTTTTAATGGTAAAAAAAGGATGTTTAGTACTCTTTATTCGGCGTAGAAAGAGGAGGAATCAGGTTGGATGAAATAATTGAAAGAGCCATAATAGTAGGTGTTAATTTACGGGGAGACGTTCACTTTGAATATTCACTCGAAGAGCTTGGAAATTTAGCAGAAGCTCTCAATGTAGAAGTAGTTGGCGTTGTTACGCAAAATTTAGATCGTGTAAATCCTTCCCATTATGTAGGGACTGGTAAAATAGAAGAAATTAAAAATTTCTATGATGAAGCGGATGCCAATTTAGTCATTTTCGATCATGAGTTATCACCATCTCAAATTAGAAATCTTGAGGCTGGTTTAGAATGTAAAGTTATCGATCGCACGATGCTGATTTTAGATATTTTCGCTAGACGTGCGAAATCAAAAGAAGCGCAAATGCAAGTGGAACTAGCACAGTTGCAATATATGTTACCTCGCTTAGTTGGCTTACATGCATCACTTAGCCGTCAAGGTGGTGGTACAGGAGGCGGTTTCAAAAACCGTGGTGCGGGTGAAACGAAGCTGGAACTTGATCGTCGTAAAATCGAGGACCAAATTGCGAAAATACGCCGTGATTTAGAGGATGTAAAAGAGCAGCGAGAAACACAGCGTAAGCAACGCCGCAAAAATGATATTCCAGTTGTATCTATTGTGGGTTATACAAATGCTGGGAAATCAACAATTATGAATCAGTTATTACGAAAATCAGAGCATGAAGATCATAAACAAGTATTCGAAAAGGATATGCTTTTTGCAACACTTGAGACATCTGTTCGTCAAATTGAATTGCCGGATCATAAAAGCTTCCTATTAACAGATACGGTTGGTTTTGTTAGTAAATTGCCTCATCATTTAGTGAAGGCATTCCGTTCCACTTTAGAAGAAGCACGTGATGCGGATTTACTGTTACATGTTGTTGATTCTTCAAATGAAGAATATCAGTATATGATGGAAGTAACGAACAATACATTGCATGCTGTTGGAGTAGAAGACGTTCCAACTGTAGATGTTTACAATAAAGCCGATCTTGCCAACGCGGAGTATCCGCATGTAAGTGGTGATACGGTATGGATGTCTGCTAAAGAAGGTGTCGGATTGGACGAACTATTACAAGTTATTCGTCGTCACATCTTCTCGGATTATGTGACATGCCAAATATGCATTCCATATGACCGCGGGGATATTGTTTCTTATTTGAATGAGTATAGCACTATTCAAGAAACGGCATATGAAGAAGAAGGTACTGTATTGAAAGTGGAAATGAAGGAAGCAGATGCTAATCGCTTTGCTGAATTCATCTTGAAATAATAAAAGAGTAGAGAGTCGATGTAAATCGGCCTCTACTCTTTTTAGTTTTAATTGAATTGAATGTTGTGTAGCTTTGTGAAAATACCGTTTGCTGCGACAAGCTCATCGTATTGTCCATCTTCAGCAATGCCATTTTCTGTGACAACAATTACGCGATCAGCTTCGCGGATTGTCGCAAAGCGATGGGCGATGATAAGCGTTGTACGGTTTTTTGCTAGCTCATTTAAAGCGTGTTGAATGATTTTCTCTGTTTCGGTATCCAATGCAGAAGTTGCTTCATCTAAAATGAGAATCGGTGGATTTTTTAAGAACATACGTGCAATGGCTAGTCTTTGTTTTTGACCGCCAGATAACTTCAAACCTCTTTCTCCAATTTGAGTATTGTAGCCATCTTCAAGACCTTCGATAAAGTCCTCTAAATGTGCCTTTCTCGCGGCTTCTTCAATTTCTTCCATAGAAGCGCCTAGTTTACCGTAAGCTATATTCTCACGGACGGTTCCCGTAAATAGGAAGACATCCTGTTGTACAATACCGATTTGTGAACGTAATGATTGTAACGTCATATCGCGTACGTCGATGCCATCGATAGAAATTGTCCCGTCGGTCACATCATAAAACCTTGGTATCAAAGAACAAATTGTCGTTTTACCTGCACCGGATGGACCGACAAATGCGACAGTCTGTCCTTGCTGAATGGATAGGTTTATATTGGATAGAGTCTCTTTATAAGATTCATAGCGGAAATGTACATTATCGAACTGAATATTGCCTGCTAATGATTGAATAGCAATGGCGTTTTTAGCATTTTGTATTTCAGGCTCTTGATCGATTAGCTCGCGGAATCTTTTGAAACCAGCCATGCCTTTAGGGTAAAGCTCTAAAAGGGCGCTAATTTTATCGACGGGTTTGATTAAAACATTTGTATAAAGGACAAAGCTGATTAGTTCACCGTAAGATAATTTATTGTTGAAACTCAGCCATGCCCCGACAACTAAAACAATAAGTGTGACAAGGCGTGTCATCATATAAATGCTGGAATGAGTACCCGCCATAATTTTATAAGCACCAAGTTTAGCAAGGCGGAAGCGGCCATTATTATTTTTGAAACGCTCTATTTCAAATTGTTCATTTGTAAATGCTTGTACAACACGTGCTCCTGAAACGCTATCCTCGACACGTGCATTGACGTCTGCAACACTTTCATACATCTTTTTCCAAGATTGATTCATTTTGACGTTGCAATAAGTTACTAACCAAATTAAAAAAGGTACCATGACAATAGCGATAATAGCTAGTTGAGGATTGATACTGAACATAATGGCGAAAGCCCCGAAGAATGTCATGATGGCAATGAATAAATCTTCCGGTCCGTGGTGAGCTAGTTCACCAATATCAAATAAATCATTCGTGACACGGCTCATAATATGACCTGTTTTCGTGTTATCGAAAAAGCGGAATGATTGTCTTTGTACATGAGTGAAGAGTTCTTGTCTCATATCTGTTTCGATATTAATGCCAAGTTTATGTCCCAAATAGCTGACGATATATTGCAACACTGTACTCAAGAGATAAATGATTAATAGCAACACGCTGACGGTCACAATTGTACCCCATTCACCACTTGGTAAAAGTTTATCAATAAACCATTGTACGGCTATTGGAAAGGCTAATTCTAAAATCGCGACAATTACAGCACTCGAAAAATCGATGATAAATAATCGCTTATGTGGTTTGTAATAAGAAAAAAACTGTTTTAGCATATATTTGCTCCTTTTTAAATTCAATTATTCGTAGTATAACGAAAAACTAGGGTGTAGAGTATATAAATTCTATAATGAAGTTAAATAACTCAAAATACATAAAATTCTAAATATTATATAAAATTCTAATTTTTGACATGAGTACAAATGTCAATATATAATGGATGTAATATTTTTTAAATAAATAGATTATTTATAAAAGTAAGAAAGAAGGAGAAGTTTTTATGCCTACTAAGGAAGAAATCGTCAAATCAGTTCCTCAGAAGGGTTTTGTAGGACATCCTAAAGGTTTATTCACATTATTCTTTACTGAGTTTTGGGAACGTTTTTCATACTATGGTATGCGCGCTATTCTTATTTACTTTATGTATTATGAAGTGAAAGATGGGGGTTTAGGATTATCGCATACTGAAGCGAACTCTATTATGGCGGTATATGGATCTCTTGTATATATGTCAGGCATTATCGGTGGATGGATTTCAGACCGTTTATTAGGTACTCGTAAAACAATTTTCTGGGGCGGCGTTTTGATCATGATTGGTCATATTTGTTTAGCATTCCCTGGTGGATTAACAATATTACTTGTTTCCATGGCATTTATTATTATCGGTACTGGACTATTGAAACCCAATGTTTCTAGTGTTGTTGGGGATATCTATGCGGAAGGAGATTCACGTCGTGATTCCGGTTTCAGTATTTTCTATATGGGTATCAACATGGGTGCTTTTATTTCACCATATATTGTTGGAACGATTGGAGAACGTTATAATTTCCACTTAGGTTTTGGTTTAGCTGCAGTTGGTATGTTTGTTGGGTTACTCATTTATGTATTAACGCAAAAAAAATACCTTGGTCTTGCAGGTACAAAAATCAATAATCCTTTAACTGGTACTGAACTCAAAAAGGTTTTCATCCAATTTGGAATTGGTGCAGTAATTATTGTTATGTTAGCCATCATCTCAAAGGCAATGGGATGGCTAACAATTAATGGTGTTATTTCATTAATTTCGTTCTTGGGTATTTTGATTCCAATACTGTTCTTCATTGTTATGTATAAAAGTGAAAAAACAACCGCAGAAGAAAAACAACACGTACTTGCTTATATTCCTATCTTCATTACAGCGGTAATGTTCTGGGTCATTCAAGAACAAGGTGCAACAATCCTAGCATTATACGCGGATCAACGTACTAACTTAATGGTTGGCTCGTTCAAAATTCCTGCATCTTGGTTCCAATCTTTGAATCCATTGTTTGTTATTTTATTGGCACCAATATTTGCGGGGATTTGGATGAAATTTGGCAGCCGTCAACCAGCAACGCCTATTAAATTTGCATTATCATTATTCTTTGCAGGTTCATCATTTTTAGTGATGATTATTCCGGCGATTACTTCTGGTGGTACTGATTTAGTAAGCCCTTGGTGGTTAGTACTTTCATTCTTTTTAGTAGTAGTAGGGGAATTATTACTATCTCCAGTTGGACTTTCTGCTACAACAAAACTTGCACCGAAGGCATTCGCCGCACAAACAATGAGCCTTTGGTTCTTAACAAGTGCTGCCGCACAAGCAATCAATGCTCAATTAGTAAAAGTTTTTGATAAAGTTTCTGAAGTACAATACTTTGGTTATCTTGGTGCAATGTCCATCATCATTTGTGTCATCATGTTGTTCTTATCTCCGTGGATTTCACGCAAAATGGGAAGTATTAAATAATTTAGGTGATTTCTAAATCTCACGATAGTTAGCTGTCGTGGGATTTTTGTTTTATATACGGAATGAATGAATTTTTTAAGCATTATTTGATAATCATTCTCACAAAATGGTTGACGACACAGGTCGACATGCTATAATGGGAATTGTGAGTCAGTGATAATCATTTTCATTAAGAAGGTTATGTACTCATAAAAATGAATTTATCGGGGATTATAATGAAGAAACGATACCTATTTATAGCACTCATCTTGTTATCACTACTATCGCTTTTTGTAGGAGTGAGCCGAATTTCACCAACAGATTTGTTAGATTTTGAATCTGAAGAAACTCAAATTTTCCTAATTAGTCGCGTGCCAAGACTAATTGCCATCCTATTGGCTGGAATGGGAATGAGTATTGCAGGTTTAATCATGCAAAGTCTTAGTAGAAATAAATTTGTTTCGCCAACAACAGCAGGTACATTAGATGCTACTAAGCTAGGCATACTAGTATCGATGCTATTGTTTACGAATGCTTCTTTGATTGAGAAAATGGCGGTTTCATTTGTATTTGCGCTAGCCGGCACGCTGTTATTTATGCAAATTTTAAATCGTATTAAATTCAAGGATGCCATTTTTATTCCACTAGTTGGTTTAATGTTTGGTAATATTTTATCGTCAATAACGACGTTTTTCGCCTATAAAGCGAATATTATTCAAAATATATCTTCCTGGCTGCAGGGTGATTTCTCCATGATTATGAAGGGCCGTTATGAGCTTTTATACATAAGTGTCCCTATACTAATTATCGCTTATTTATATGCAAACCGCTTTACGGTGGCTGGAATGGGCGAAGATTTCTCGAAAAACCTCGGCCTTGCTTATAATAGGATCGTTAATTTTGGTTTAATCCTTGTGGCACTCGTTACATCAACCGTTGTGCTAACGGTTGGAATGATACCATTCCTGGGTTTAATCATCCCGAACATTGTATCGATCTTCAAGGGAGATCATTTACAAAAAACACTTCCGCACACCGCATTATTAGGTGCAATCTTCTTATTGATCTGCGATATTCTAGGAAGAATATTAATTTATCCATATGAAATTTCAATTAGCTTAATGGTTGGGGTAATCGGTAGTGGCGTCTTCCTATTCTTATTATTTAGGGGGAGGGCGTATGCGTAACAGTACGAAAATGATACTATTAGCGGCATTAGCTGTAGTATTCTGTGGATTATATTTGTTTCAAGGTTTAAATGGAAGCTATGACTATGCCTTACCTCGTCGAGGAATAAAAGTACTAGCGATGGTTATTACAGGTGTGGCAATTGCATATTCAACTGTTGTTTTCCAAACAATTACGCATAACCGCATTCTAACACCAAGTATTATGGGGCTAGATTCGCTTTATTTACTGTTGCAAACAGTGATTATTTTCTTCTTAGGTTCAGGGCATATAGCAGTCATCAATGCAAAAGTAAATTTCGTTCTATCATTAGCGATCATGGTTGTGTTTGCACTACTGCTATACAAATTTCTTTTCCGCTCAGGAAAACGGCCAATTTACTTCTTACTACTTGTTGGAATAATTCTTGGTACATTGTTAGGTAGTATTACGACATTCTTAGGAGTGCTAATTGATCCAAATGAATTTATGCGCGTGCAAGATAAAATGTTTGCTAGTTTTAATAATGTTAATGGCGACTTAGTATGGTTTGCTTTAATTATTGTAGTCTTGACGATGGCATATGGATGGCGAATGGTTCGTGACCTGGATGTCTTGTCATTAGGACGAGATAATGCTATAAACCTTGGAGTGCCATACGATAAAATTGTTAAACGTATGCTAGTTATTTCATCAATTTTAATCGCAACGTCTACTGCTCTAGTAGGGCCGATAACTTTCTTTGGTTTAATCGTTGCAAATTTGTCTTATCAATTTTTTAAAACGTACAAGCACACGGTGTTAATCACCGGTGCAGGACTAATGAGTTTAGTGGCATTGATTGGTGGACAATGGATTGTTGAGCGCGTTTTCACATTCTCAACAACATTAAGTGTTATCATCAACTTTGCCGGTGGTGTTTACTTCATCTATCTATTATTAAGGGAGAGTCGATCTGCATGATCCAAGTAAAAGAAATATCCAAACTTTTCGGAAAGAAAGCTGTAGTTGATAAGGTAAGTGTCGATATTCAACACGGCAAAATTACGTCTTTTATCGGTCCGAATGGTGCGGGTAAATCTACGCTTCTTTCGATGGTTAGCCGTTTACTTGATGCAGACACTGGAGAAGTATTACTAGATAGCTCAGATGTAAAAAAATTAAAATCAAATGATTTTGCTAAACGAGTGTCAATTTTAAAGCAATCTAACTATATGAATGTACGTTTAACAATTCGTGAACTTGTATCATTTGGCCGTTTTCCTTATTCTCGGGGTCGCTTAAATGAGGAAGACATAAAGATGATCGACCAGGCAATCGATTATATGAACCTAGAAGAAATTCAACATGACTATTTAGACGAATTATCTGGCGGTCAACGCCAACGTGCTTTCATCGCGATGGTTATTGCACAAGATACGGAATATATTTTGCTTGATGAACCACTAAATAACCTAGATATGAAACATTCAGTTCAGATTATGAAAATCTTGAAAAAGCTTGTGGATGAGCTAGGAAAAACAGTTGTCATCGTGTTGCACGATATAAATTTCGCTTCAGTGTATTCAGACCGAATCGTTGCTTTAAAAGACGGACGTGTTGTCAAAGATGGTCCAACTCATGACATTATTAATTCAGAATCATTAAAGGAAATTTACGATATGGATATCCCTATTCAGGAAATGAATAGCTGCCGTATTTGTGTCTATTTCAATTCATAATAAAAGGAGAATTTACCCAATGAAGAACTGGAAATTACTTACGTTAGTTTTTGCAATGCTTTTAGTATTAGCAGCTTGTGGCTCTAAAGAAGAAAAAAAGGACGAAACTTCAGGTGAAAAAGCTGAAGAAATCACAATTACAAATACTTTTGGTATTGAAAAAGATGATGGATCTACTGATGACATCAAAGAGGAAGTAAAAGTTAAGAAAAATCCTGAAAAAGTTGTTGTGTTTGATTTAGGATTCCTAGATACTCTTGACACTTTAGGTGTTGAAATCGCTGCATTACCAAAAGAGTTATTACCAGATTACCTTAAGAAATTTGAAGGTTCTGATTATACAAACGCTGGTCAATTAAAAGAACCAGATTTTGAAGCGATTGCTGCATTAAAACCAGATGTAATCTTCATCTCTGGCCGTCAAGCAAGCCTTTACGAAGAATTTAAGAAAATTGCTCCAACTGTATATGTTGGATTAGATTCAACTAAATACATGGAATCATTTAAAGCTAACGCAGAATTAGCTGGTAAAATCTTCGGTAAAGAAGATCAAGTGAAAGATGAATTGAAAAAAATTGACGATAAAATTGCTGGAGTTAAGGAAAAAGCATCTGCTCTAGATAAAAAGGCTTTAATCCTTCTTGGTTCAGAAGGCAAAGTTACTGCTTACGGTCCACAATCTCGTTTCGGTTTAATCCATGACGTATTTGGCTTTAAAGCTGCTGATGAAAATATTAAAATTGTAAATCACGGAAACACAGTATCGTTTGAATATGTTTTAGATACAAATCCAGATATTATCTTCATAGTTGACCGTGATGCAGCAGTCACTGAAGGTGCATCTTCTAAAGGCGCAATTGAAAATACATTAGTAAAGAAAACAAATGCTTATAAAGATGGAAAAATGATCTACTTAGATCCAGCAATTTGGTACCTATCAGGTGGCGGATTAAAATCGGTTTCATTAATGGTTGATGAAGTAGAAGTGGCACTATAATATGTTCTATCAAGTGAAACAGATAAGTGTACAGGAAGGTTTTTCTGGACAAGTTGTGGAACGGTTTAGTGGCGATACACCATTAGCAAAGCAACCTGGTTTCATTGATTTGAAAGTGCTTGTGAAAAAAGTTAGACGTGGTGACGAGGAAGTGATGATTCTCGTTCAATGGCAAAGTGAAGAGGATTGGAAAAATTGGGAGAAGAGTCCGGAACATATTGCTGGTCATAAAGCGAATATCGGCAAACCCAAACCGGATCATATTATTGAATCCAGCCAAAACGTCTATGAAGTAAAAGCAATAAAATAAGCTCTCCTAGCTTATTTCTGAAAATGCTCTAGCACTATGCTAGAGCATCTTTTTTATGATTTTTGGCCATTCTACTATTACAATGGGTTGAAAAAGGCTATAGTAAAAGAACTATTGGATGTAAGTTTAAGGGGGGATTAGTATGAGAAAGTTTTTTTATCCACTCGCGATTGTTACCGCTATTGTATATGTAGTGCTTTTTTTGAACTTGAAAAGTAATTGGGTATTGAATTTGGATCAACATATATCTGATTTATTAAAGGGTAACCAGTTCATAGAATTTTTCCATTATTTTGGTGAACCAGCATTTGTCGGTGTTGTCGCTAGTATTTTAGTATTAGTACTATGGATAAAAGATCATAATTACCGTGGTATGTTTTTTGCGCTAGTAACAATTGCAGCAGGGAATGTGCTGAATCAATTATTGAAAGTATGGGTGCAAAGACCGCGTCCGGATATACCAGATCAGATAAAAAGCTTTAGCTTTCCATCCGGACATTCGATGACCGGAATTTTATATTTATTTACACTAGCCTATATAGCGACAGAATATCAACAATCAAAAAAGGTGAAGGTATTCACTTGGATTGGTGCCATTACCATGACAATTCTGATTGGTATGTCACGTGTTGCAGGTAGCCGTCACTTTGCTACAGATGTGTTAGCGGGCTGGTCGATGGGTTACACTTGGTTTATCATCGCCGTCATTTGGTATGAGCGTAGAAAACGACTTTATAAAAAGTTAGCACAGGAAAAAGCAGTCGAAT
The DNA here is from genome assembly GCF_016612995.1 of Viridibacillus soli. Taxonomy (GTDB): domain Bacteria; phylum Bacillota; class Bacilli; order Bacillales_A; family Planococcaceae; genus Viridibacillus; species Viridibacillus soli. The sequence continues at coordinate 82,547 of NZ_JAEOAH010000006.1, read as the reverse complement.
GAACGGCTGCTTTTTCTATTGGAATTGTCTATTTTGACTTGGCATCAACCTTTTATTACTGGCCTAGCATTATGTAGTTTCTGGAGTTTGATGATACAAAGTTCTACGTAAGCAGTAAGCTAGTATGAACGAAGCTAGTAGAAAGCTTATTATCATGCTAATAACACCATGCCAGCCATATCCTGCCCAGAAGATACCACCTACAGTACCACCAATGCTTGAGCCCATATAGTAAAAGAATAGGTAGAGTGATGATGCTTGAGCCTTATCGTGTGTAGCCCGTTGTCCAACCCAGCTACTTACAATGGAATGGCCACCAAAAAATCCGAATGTGAATATAGCGATGCCAGCAAATTTCACCAGTAAATGGCTTTCCAATGTGATGAGACTTCCCGTAAACATAATAACTAGAGCGATGACTAACATTTTATAACGTCCATAGAGATCTGCTAAGCTTCCAAACCAGGCAGAGCTAAATGTACCTACAAGATAGATAATGAAAATCCAACCTACTATTGTTTGGCTTAATGAAAAAGGGGGTTCCAACAATTGAAAGCCAATATAATTATAAAGCGTTACAAAGCTCCCCATTAATAAAAAGCCTATCCCAAATAAACTCAGCAATCCAGAATCTTTCATATGAAGAAGCATTGAGCGTAATAATGCTTTCATATTGAGTTCTTTCGCTTTAAAATTTTTAGAAGCTGGTAGAAGCATGTAAAAGACGAAGCCTACAACGAAACTAATCACACCAATTGCAATCATCCCAACCCGCCAACTGAATAAATCGGTCATCGTCCCTACAATAATTCGCCCACCTAAACCACCAATTGTATTCCCGCTAATATATAGCCCCATGGCAATCCCTAAGCTCTTCGGCTCTATTTCTTCTCCTAGATAGGCCATTGCAATGGCTGGTAGTCCCGCAAATACAATCCCTTGTATCACTCTTAGTGTAAGTAAAATTGAATAATTCGGTGCAAAAGCAATTAATAAAGTCAAAATAGCCCCTGCAAACATGGAGAATGTCATAATTTTTTTTCTACCCCATGCTTCTGATAATGATCCAATTACAAGCATACTGAAGGCCAATGTCAAAGTCGTTACAGATAATGATAAACTAGCTACTGCAGGTGAAATGTGAAATGCTTCTGTGAAAGTAGGGAGTAAAGGTTGTGTCATATATAGGTTTGCGAAAGTACTAAAAGCCCCGGCAAATAACGCTAAGCTCGCGTTACGGAAAGTAACTGTGCCACGTTTTATGTAATCCATAAGAGTTCACTCCAAAATAGTGATTTGTTTAAAATTCCATTTGTTTGATATACCACTTATTATAAGGAAGTATAAATCGTAATTACAATCCACACATTATGGGATTGAATCAATATGATACTAAGAAAACCCAAGAAATCTTTCCTATTTAGGGAATAGATCGGGAAGTTACTTATATGGGAGAATGTTATTTACCAGTAACAACGTAGCGGTTCAAAGAGTTTGTAATAGAATATTTCCACCGTCAGTAATGAAATTTTCGTTCGCTCACTTTATTTTACTCAGTCGAAAAATGTTGAATTAAGGAAACTTTTTGCATACAATGAGCTTAACAGTTTAAAAGAGAAAGAAGTTGAGTATATGGATGGAAATGTAGTTTTCGCTTTAGCGTTAACACTGTTTGCCGGATTGGCGACAGGAGTAGGTAGTTTAATAGCATTCTTCACATCGAGAACGAATACGAAATTTTTATCGTTTTCATTAGGCTTTTCAGCTGGTGTTATGATTTATGTTTCTCTAATCGAAATATTTGTGAAGGCAAAGGATTCTCTCGTAGGTGAATTGGGAGAGAGGCAAGGGTACACATTAACGGTTGTTGGTTTTTTTGCTGGGATGATTCTAATCGCACTTATTGATAAATTAATTCCGAAGCAGGGCAATCCACATGAAATAAAAACGGTAGAAGATATGGAGACGGGGCCAACAAATGATGAGTATGCCAAGCTAATGAAAATGGGTATTTTCACTGCGCTGGCAATCGGAATTCATAACTTTCCTGAAGGAATTGCGACATTTGCTTCTGCACTGCAAGATCCGAATCTTGGTATTGCGATTGCGATTGCGGTTGCTATTCATAATATTCCAGAGGGGATTGCTGTATCCGTTCCAATTTTCTTTGCGACAGGAGATCGCAAAAAGGCGTTTAAGCTGTCATTCTTATCAGGTTTAGCTGAGCCGGTTGGTGCATTGGTAGCCTACTTGGTTTTAATGCCGTTTTTAAATGCTGTTGTATTCGGTATGATTTTCGCTGGCGTAGCCGGTATTATGGTATTCATTTCATTAGATGAATTATTGCCAGCTGCAAAGAAATATGACGAAGCACATACATCGATTTATGGCGTTATTGCTGGTATGGCAGTGATGGCAATTAGTTTAGTATTATTAGTGCAATAGTAAAAGCAGGTTCGCTAAATTTCGCGAGACCTGCTTTTACTTTTATGCGGATGTAGTATTTAGTTTTCAGATGCTACAGTGAATCTTGCATTTACATGCTTAGGATTTTCTAGTTCATCCAATAATGCGATTGCGAAATCAGCATAGCTAACGTAGCTTTCACCTTTTTTATTGACTAATAGATGGTCAACTCCCGAGATATATTCACCAGTACGAGGACCTTCTGGATCGAAGAAAGCAGATGGACTTAGGAAGGTCCAAGTAATAGATGATGCTTTTAGGTCCTCTAAGTTTTCACCTTGATTTTCAGCTGTTGGTAAGTAGATAGCTGGGAAATCTGGTGTAGACATTACCTTCACAGTTTTATCTGGATCGATGAATAGGCTACCTGCTCCACCGACTACAAATAATTTTGTAATTGATGCATCATGTAAAATGTCGATTAGTTTGCGGCCTGCTTCCACATGTAAATGTTCCTCACCTGCTGGGGCACCAAATGCGTTGACAACTACGTCAAAACCTTGTACATCTCCAGTAGTTAATGAGAAGACATCTTTTTCTATAACGGCTACCGTTTTATCTACTAATTTTGTTGCACTACGTACGATAGCAGTTACTTCGTGTCCACGTGATACGGCCTCTTTTAAAATGAAGTTACCTGCCTTACCTGTTGCGCCAATAATACCAATTTTCATAATGATTTCCTCCTAAAATATCGATTGATGTAACTAATGCGGTTACAAGTTGTTTGTAAAAAAAGATCTCCTCTTAGTGAAAGAGTTGATCTAATACATCTTGCAGCGTTTCTTCTGTCAATTTATCTTCCATTGCTCGCTGAACAGAATGATATACGTTATTTAAAGTAGATTGAATTCTTTGCCCTACTGCACATTCTGGATTCGGGTTATCGTGAATTGCAAATAATTCTTCAGGTGCTTGTACAGCTCTGTATATATCTAATAACGTAATGTCTTTCGGTTCTTTGACTAATTGATAACCAGCAACACCTGGATTAGAGGCGATCAAATTAGCCTTTTTAAGCTGGCTACTAATCCGACGAATGACGACGGGATTAGTATTCACACTACCTGCAATCCAGTCAGATGTAAGCTGGTTAGCATCATTTGTTGTAGCGATTAGAGAAAGAATGTGTATAGCGACAGAAACACGACTGTTCACCATATCGGTCACCGCCTAACATGTAATCATTATAGTTACAGGAAAGAGGGATGTCAATGCATTTGATTTAGAAAAAGAAAAAGGATGATTGCTCATCCCTTTTAACTCTTCACAGTAAGCTGATTAGATAGTTCTTTAACTGCATCTTTACTTTTATTTGTAGCAAAGATTAATTTTTCGAGCATGACGATATTGGCTATGTTTTCACGAGTGAAAAATTCTACTTCAGTTTCATTGGGCATCTTTGGGAACATTGTTTCGACATCAAAGTTGATGGAGTTTACAACTAATGATACTGGTGATTTTGGTAGTAATTCATGCACTTTTTCTTCATTTTTACCAAGCTTGCGTAATGTTTTATTGTCTAAAACGATTTGGTATTTGTTTTTACGGATTAATATAAGATTATCCGAAAGTAGGCGTAGTAGTAGATTATGTGCTTTTAGCTCGGCTTCTGTAACGAGATTATAGCTAGCTACAACAGTGGGCTTTTTGTCTGGTAATGCCTGTTGCACAGGTGAAGTTTTAATATGCTTCTCCAAAAACTCAGTGAAAGGAATGTTTGTCATATGATGGATGAAAATCCCACCTTCAGTACAGTTATAAATAGGCACCCCAAAGTTTGGTACGATTGCTTCAAACGATTCCTTCATCATGAAGAATGGTGGATCGGTTAACACTTCATCACCATAATAGCCTTCTGCTGTAAACATACGACGAGACGCTTTATGTTCATCAGTGATTGTGTACTGACCTTTGTTGCTCTCGGCATGTGATAACATATTTGTATAAGCCAAATCTTGCCCAATCACTGCAACGGGTCCATCTGATAGGAATCGTGCGATGGAAAGAGCAAATGTCGCAACAGATGCACCACCGGCAATTGTTGAAACAGGCTCCTGCACATATTTTTGGAAATGAGCTTCTGCTTCGTGTAAGAAAATATCTTTGAAATAATAGCCACTTTTAAATTGCTTACGGATATGAGGGTGATGTACGAGATTATATAGTAGAGTCGTATTTTCGAAATAGCGCTCCTTGAAGTGATTGAAGTTCGCTTCAGAACCATCGATCGATACAACATAATCAGGCACGATATCATGATGCAATAATGTATTAATTGTTGAACCTGCTGCTATCAAAATAATGTGATTACGTATTTTCTTTAACTGCGGCAATTGCTTTGTCAAAGAGGGACCACCAGATGCGATGACCATTGGACAATTATATCTTTTATAAAGATGGTCAATTGGCGCATCATCAGCTGTATATTGCATATTACTAATATAGTTTGTCATCCACTCTGTTGAAAAAGAACGTATTGTGGAAATATCAGATTTTTTCACTTCGACGAATTGACGAATGATTTTTACTGCCTCTTCATAGTAATCGGCAAATATATGCTCATAGTTTGGTGCTATGACAATGCGTAGATTATCCGCTTTTGTGATTGTTTGGCGAAGTAACGTATCTAAATCTTTTACATCGGTACCATAGTAATAAGCAACATCGGGTACTTCTAAACGCTCTTTTAACTCAAGTGGTTCTAAGACAATTAAGTACTCTTTAGATGTCGACATGAGCGATTTAAAAGCTTCTGCATAGTAACCAAGCCCATTGCCAAATAAAATATGTACAGTATTTACTTTGAAATGCTCATTGGCATATTTTTTTGCATCCATTACTGGATTTGTATCATTATGTATTTGGTAACCATTTACGACTAACGTATCAAATCCGGAAGCCGTGGATCTTCTCTCCATTTGCATAGTTAACACCTCTTTGTTTATATCGGTTTTGAATGAAAAAGCATGATGATTACTTTAACTTTAACATATCAAAGATTTTTGCCAAGAAAAAATGCCAAGAGTTTATTTCTCTGGGCATTTTACATTGCAATTATTATGCAGTTGTCACTTGAATACCTTTTGTATCTACATGGACTGCTTTAATATCATAATTCGGGAAGAGTGGCTTCATCTTTTCAACGAAAGCATCTATACGATCTTTTGAAAGTAATGATATCACGGTTGGACCGGCTCCGCTAATAGCCGTACCATATGCGCCTGCATCCTTCGCTGTTTGGCGAATTTCATGATAATTAGGAATTAAATTTGCACGGAATGGCTCATGGAATAAATCATGCTCCATGAATATACCTGCTCTTTCATAATCTTTAATTAGTAATGAGGCTGTTAACATATTGGCATTGGCACTAGCGTGAACAGCGTAAGCTTTGTCATAGTTGGATGGCAATACTTTGCGTGCTTCCTCTGTTTTCAATTCAACGTTAGGGATGAAAACAGCAAATGCTGCATCTACATCACGGTCATTGATCATTTCTAAGTGACCGTTTGGTAATGTCGAGGCAATAGTTAGACCACCGTATACTGATGCTGCGGCATTATCAGGGTGTCCTTCAATTTTAGAAGCAAGTCTACAACGGTCTTCGATAGAAAGTTGTAAATTACATACTTGATTGGCAATTTCAATCCCTGCCACAATAGCAGAGGCGCTACTACCAAGGCCACGAGCTAGTGGGAGTTCACTTTCCATCACTACTTTACAAGCAGGGAGCTGAACGCTGTAACGTTCAGCTGTTTCAGTTGCTACTTTATAGACGAGATGGTCCTCAACAGTAAACTTAACAGGAAGATGGTCTGACCGATGCTCAAATTCCCAGTTGTCTTGTAAAGTCACTTCTAGTGTTAAGTAGAGGCCTAATGCTAGTCCAATAGAGTCGAATCCTGGTCCAAGGTTAGCGGTGCTTCCCGGAACAGAGATGGACCATTTTGTTATCATAGTAATCCCTCGATGTAAGTGCGAATTTCAGCTTCATCATTTGCTAAAGAAACCATGTCCATTGTAGAAGCTTGTACAGCTGTGTCAGGGTCTTTTAAGCCATTGCCAGTTAATACTGCAACTACGCGGCTTCCTTTAGGAATAGAGCCGTTCGCAACAGATTGAAGTACACCTGCCATAGAAGCAGCTGATCCAGGTTCTGCAAAGACACCTTCCTTAGAAGCTATTAAACGATATGCATTTAAAATTTCTTCGTCTGTTACTGCAGCGATTTTACCACCTGATTCATCACGAGCAGCTTCAGCTAGCTTCCAGCTTGCAGGGTTACCAATACGAATAGCAGTTGCAACTGTTTCTGGGCATGGAATCACTTCGCCGCGGACGATTGCTGCAGCACCTTCAGCTTCGAAACCGAAAATTTTCGGTAGACCAGTTTGCTTTTTATCATTGTATTCTTTGAAGCCTTTCCAGTAAGCGCTAATGTTACCAGCGTTCCCAACAGGAATTGCAAGAACATCTGGTGCACTACCAAGACCGTCACAAATTTCGAAAGCAGCTGTTTTTTGGCCTTCTAAACGGTATGGATTTACTGAGTTTACTAATGTTACAGAAGTGTTTTCGCTAATGTCACGAACGATTTGAAGTGCTTCATCGAAGTTACCATCAATTTCGATAATTTTCGCACCGTACATATAAGCTTGTGCTAGTTTACCAGCAGCTACTTTGCCTTTTGGAATGACAATAATTGCTTGGATCCCAGCTCGTGCTGCGTATGCAGCAGCAGCAGCTGATGTATTACCTGTTGATGCGCAAATGACGAATTTACTACCTTCTTCAACAGCTTTTGCAACAGCCATTACCATCCCACGGTCTTTGAATGAACCTGTTGGATTTAAACCTTCATATTTAACGTAAAGATCGATTTCTAATTCTTTTGATAGCGTATCTAAATGAATGAGTGGTGTATTACCCTCATGTAGAGTAAGAGCAGGTGTATTTTCTGTAACAGGTAAATATTCTTTATAGTGATCAATAAGACCTTTCCACATATATAACATTCTCCTTTTTGTTCGTCCTGAAAAAACAATTGTTTGTCTATAAAAGACATTTTAACGTATTTTGGGTAGTTATTTCAATAGGAAATCGTTAAGTTTTCGGAACAATTTGAATTTATTTTGCATCTTGTCACAAAATAAGAATATGTGTATAGTTAAGGTGTTTAGTTGTATATTCAAGTGTAAAGACACTCGGGGGAATGATGATGACAACGAATCAGCAAGCGGGAGCACAAACAATTTCACGTAATAAGCTATTAGGTATTGCAGGAATTGGATGGATGTTTGATGCATTAGATGTAGGTATTTTATCTTTTGTAATAGCAGCTTTAGCAAAGGAGTGGATGCTAACACCGGGGGAAATGGGTTGGATTGGTAGCATTAACTCAATTGGTATGGCAGTTGGTGCCTTTGTATTCGGAATTTTTGCCGATCGTATTGGGCGTAAATCAGTATTTATATGGACGCTTGTAATTTTTTCTATCGCTAGCGGTTTATCGGCATTTACAACGACATTAGTAGCATTTATGATTTTGAGATTTTTTGTCGGTATGGGTCTTGGTGGTGAATTGCCAGTAGCTTCTACACTTGTTTCCGAAAGTGTAGAGGCACATGAGCGTGGACGTGTTGTCGTGTTATTAGAAAGTTTCTGGGCTGGTGGTTGGTTATTAGCAGCACTTATTTCTTATTTTGTTATTCCAAACTACGGCTGGCGCATTGCTTTAATATTAACCGCGATTCCTGCAGTTTACGCTATTTATTTGCGAATACATTTACCAGATTCACCCCAGTTTACAGCGAAAAAGGATGTTGCACGTAGTATCGGTCAAAATATTAAAGATGTTTGGTCTAAGAAATATGCTCGTCGTACATTAATGCTTTGGATTGTTTGGTTTACAGTCGTATTTTCTTATTATGGGATGTTTTTATGGCTACCAAGTGTCATGGTCATAAAAGGCTTTAGTTTAATTACGAGTTTTAAATACGTGCTTATTATGACGCTGGCACAATTGCCAGGTTACTTCACAGCAGCTTGGTTAATTGAAAGGGCTGGTCGGAAATTTGTTTTAGCGACGTATTTAATAGGAACAGCTGTAAGTGCATTAGTTTTTGGGAATGCTGAATCGATTGGTATTTTACTTGTGTCAGGGATGTTCTTATCATTCTTTAACTTAGGTGCTTGGGGTGCATTATACGCATATACACCAGAGCAATATCCGACAGTTATTCGTGGTACGGGTGCTGGAATGGCTGCCTCTGTTGGCCGGTTAGGTGGAATTTTCGGGCCATTGCTAGTAGGTTCACTTGTCGCAAAAGGTTACGAATTGGGCTTTATTTTCGGTATCTTTTGTATTGCTATTATCATTGGTGTAAGCGCAATTTTAGTACTCGGTACCGAAACAAAACAGACCGAATTAGAGTGAAGTATCAACAGGTGTCCTTTGAAGTAAACAATAGAATATAAAAAACGAGCTTTTGACGCTCTTTAACTGCACCCTTAAAATTTCTATTTTTAAGGGTGCAGTTTCTATATTAGCTAAAAATACTTTTTATTATTTTTTTGCTCCGTAATTTTAGGGAATAAGCATACAGATAAAGTGATTAGAAGGAGAAGTATTTCAAACATGAAATAAGTGTATACGCTAAAGTATTGACTTAACATGTACGAATAGGAACGATGTTGTGCTGTTAATCTAATCATGACCAAAGATTGAATTGTAAACCAAGAGAATATCCCTGATTATACTAAAATTACCCTATGCCCCTTTGAAACTTTTGGCATTTCTCTAGCGTATAAAAGTTATACATAAAGGAGTGAGTGATATGGATGTAAAAGAATTTTACGTATCAATTGAGCCGGAAAGTGTATTAGACCTTATTCAAACGCACATTGTGGATGGCAGTTTTTCAGGAAAAGTTATTGATGTATATGAACGCATTGTAGGGAATCAACAGCTTGTTGTGTGTATAATCGAAAAGTATTATATGCGTTCTAGTAATCGTGCAAGCTTAACAATAACAGTTGATAATTTAGAAGGAAAAACGAAAGTCCACGCAGTAGCTTCTGGTGGTGGAGAAGGGGCATTTTTCCGTTTTGATTGGGGAGCGGGCAATAGCTTTGTCAATAGCGTAGTAAGGGCTTTGGAAGAGTATATAATTGAAAACTAGTAAGGCTAGGGGGCATGCTCAATGAAGTACCCAGCAAGACATAAAAGAGTTTTAATTATTGGATCTGGTGGAGCAGGGAAATCAACGCTATCACGTACTTTAAGTGAGCTGTCAGGATTACCTTTAATCCATTTAGATGCGATGTATTGGAAGCCAGGCTGGCAGAAATCCGATAAAACAGATTTTAAGGCAAGACTACAAGTAGAGCTTGAAAAACCTGCTTGGATTATTGATGGGAATTTTGATTCGACTCTTGACATGCGAGCAAAATATGCAGACCTTATTATCTTCCTTGATTTCTCGAATAAGCTCTGCACATATCGCGTTTTAAAACGTACAATTCAATATCGCGGGCGAACAAGACCTGATATGGGAAAGACTGTCTGGAAAAAGTAGATATAGAATTTTTGCGCTGGATTTGGCGATTCAAAATTGATGCTAGGCCAGGTATTGTGGAAGTCGTAAAACGAGAAAAAGTGGATAGTGTAATATTTTCTTCCCCTAAACAATTAAAAACCTGGTTGAAAAATGTAGAAAAAGGGAAAAGCTGTCTCATATGAGGCTGCTTTTTTTCTTGTCTTTTTGAAAGTAAAGCTGCTATAGGGCATTTTCATGACCTTTTAGTTCAGAAAATTCCATTTTATAAGACGTGGAAGGGTAGCTATTTCGATTTTTGTTAAGGAGAATTATTTGTATGGACGAAAATAAAAAAACATATTGAGACGTGACTTTTTGAAAACGACTGGTATTGCAACTGGAACATTGGTAAGTGGTGGAATAATAGGTGGCTTAATTGGCTGCAACAAAAATAAAACAGTCACGCCTTCTAAAGAAAATTAACGCCAGTACGAGTGAGCATGATGGAATACCAGCACGAATGTTTTTCATGAATCAAGTAGATTTTAAAGTTTTATCAGATACAACTGAACGTATCTTCTTTTTCGCTGTATTTGCAACGGTTAATTGGTGGTTTCCTTTTATCACAAAAGGGAATTCACTTGTTATTTTAGGGCCTCTAGAAGTTATAAAGTTTTATATGTCTATCACTAGTACGATTGCTCTTGGGTTAACATTACCGTTTTTAATGCACTTTCTATGGAGTTTTGTAAAGCCAGGATTAAAGAAAGAGGAGAGTCGATGATTTTGCTTTATGAAAGTAGTATTTCCCAAGTGAAAAAGATTGAGCGGAAACAAATGTTAAAGGCTGCGATTAATGAATGAAGAAAGTAATTTATTGACCTTTCAGATAGTCAGTATGATTTGAAAGGTCTCTTACTTTGATTTACTTAACAAAAGATAGCCAAGAAAAAAGCTGGTAAAAAATCTAACAAATAAAAAATACATCTCGAAGTATTTTTTACATAGTGAGCGAAGAAAATTAATATTATTGCGATTGCATAACTTGAATTCTAGCAGAATATATTTTAACGTTTACGCTTTCATTATTTCGTTATTAAAAAGGAGGAGTACGGTATGTCGACTTTTATGGCTGAAGTAGTAGGAACAATGATATTGATCTTGTTCGGTGGTGGTGTTGTGGCAGCTGTTTCTTTAAAGGGCTCTAAAGGCAAAGATGGTGGTTGGATTGTTATAACGGTTGCCTGGGGTCTTGCTGTAGCTATGGGTGCATTTGCAGTTGGTGGCATTAGTGGTGCACATTTAAATCCTGCGCTGACAATCGCCCTGGCGACGATTGGTAAATTCGAATGGTCAGAAGTTCCGATGTTCATCCTGGCACAGATGATTGGCGCCATAATCGGTGCAATTTTAGTGTATCTAACTTATTTGGCGCATTGGAAACCAACTGATGATTCAGATGCAAAACTAGCGGTATTTTGTACATCTCCCGCATATAATCATCCGTTATCAAATTTAACGACGGAGATGATTGGCACATTTATCTTAGTACTTGGTATTTTAGCCATCGGAGCGAATAATATTACGGACGGTTTAAATCCATTAATCGTTGGTGCATTAATTATCGTAATTGGTATGGCACTAGGAGGTCCAACTGGTTATGCTATTAACCCAGCGCGTGATTTAGGCCCGCGTATTGCACATTTCTTCCTACCGATTCCCGGAAAACGAGATTCGAACTGGAGCTATTCTTGGGTACCGGTTGTAGGCCCAATTATTGGTGGTGTGTTCGGTGCACTATTTTATCAGCAAGTTTTCGAAGGGCAAAATAGCATTGCATTTTGGATAGTAGGAATTATCATTTTAGGAATCTTCGTATCAGCACAGTCTACAGTGAATAAAGCAGTTTAATAAAATAAAATCTGGAGGTCACATATGACAAAAAAATATATTATGGCATTAGATCAAGGTACTACAAGCTCACGTGCAATTTTATTTGATGAAGAAGGCAATATTTTCAATACTGCTCAGCAGGAATTTCCTCAATATTTTCCAAACTCAGGATGGGTAGAGCATAATGCAGAACAAATCTGGAGCTCCATGCTATCTGTCATCGCTGGTGTCCTTTCAGAGAAAAATGTTAGTGCGCATCAAGTGCAAGGCATTGGTATTACAAACCAACGTGAAACGACGGTCGTTTGGGACAAAAACACAGGAATGCCGATTTATAATGCAATTGTTTGGCAATCACGTCAAACAGCTGGTATTTGTGAAGAATTAAGAGAGAAAGGCTATAGTGATTTATTCCGGGATAAAACGGGTTTACTAATAGATGCTTATTTCTCAGGTACAAAAGTGAAGTGGATTTTAGACAATGTTGAAGGTGCTAGAGAGAAAGCTGAGAATGGTGATTTATTATTCGGTACAATCGATACATGGCTTATCTGGAAGTTGACGAGCGGAGAAGTACATGTAACGGACTATTCAAATGCATCGAGAACATTGATGTACAATATTTACGATTTAGAGTGGGATGAAGAGTTATTAGAAATACTTGGTGTCCCAGCGTCTATGCTACCTGAAGTTCGCCCTTCATCGGAAGTATATGGTGCAACTGATGGCAATCACTTCTTTGGTCAAGAAGTGCCAATTGCAGGCATTGCAGGCGATCAACAAGCTGCACTATTCGGGCAAGCATGTTTTGAAAGTGGTATGGTAAAAAATACCTATGGTACAGGTTGCTTTATGCTTATGAACACTGGTGAAAAGGCTGTTAGATCAAATCATGGTCTATTAACAACCATTGCATGGGGTATCGATGGTAAGGTGGAATATGCTTTAGAAGGAAGTATTTTTGTAGCGGGTTCTGCTATTCAGTGGTTACGTGATGGTTTACGTATGCTCCGCGATTCAAAAGAAAGTGAGCGCTATGCGGAAAAAGTTGACTCAACTGAGGGTGTTTATGTTGTTCCAGCATTTGTTGGATTAGGTACACCATATTGGGATAGCGACGTTCGCGGTGCTGTATTTGGTTTAACACGCGGTACACAAAAGGAGCATTTCATCCGTGCAACACTTGAATCTTTGGCATATCAAACAAAAGATGTTCTAGATGCAATGGAAGCTGATTCAGGCATTTCTTTAAAAACATTGCGCGTTGATGGTGGGGCGGTCATGAACGATTTGCTAATGCAATTCCAAGCAGATCTACTAGATGTACCGGTAGAACGCCCATCAATTAATGAAACAACAGCACTTGGTGCAGCATATTTAGCAGGATTAGCTGTTGGATTTTGGAAAGATAGAGACGAAATTTCGAAGCATTGGCGTTTAGATAAACGCTTCATTCCAAATATGGAAGAAGACAAACGTGAAGGCTTGTACAAAGGTTGGCAAAAAGCTGTTTATGCGGCTCAAGCGTTTAAATAATAGTTATACACATGGAGCAGTTCACGGTTTAAAGGTGAACTGCTTTTTTTATGCATATTGTGTATAGTGGGGATAAAACTGTGAATAGTGGATAAAAAAATGGTTTATATTTAGTTTTTTTTGTACGATGTGTATAATTTTTGAGTTTGTTTTTACTTTTATGTTGAAAATGTGGATATCTCCTTGAAGATTGTTAACAATTTTTATTTTACAGTTAAAGAATATTATTTTATAAGAAAGGGTATCTTATTGATGCTCTTTCTTTATGTTTGGAAAATCCCATTTGAATAGAAAGATTATGTTATTCTAAGGGGAAGATGATATTTTTAAGTAAAATTATTGCTTATTGTAGAAATAAGGAGGATTTTTCATGACAGGAATTTTTCAAAGACAATACAAGGCTAAGTTAAAGAAGCCGGAAGAGGTCTTTTCATATATTAAAGACGGAGCAGATATTATTGTGCCGATTTCAAATGGAGAACCAGTGAAGTTATTAGATGTATTGGAAGAAAATGCGGAGCGACTAAAAGCTGTACGCATTCACCAAATGCTGACGATGCATCCGCGTAAGTATATTGAAGGCGCGTATAAAGAGCATTTATCACATGTCTCTTACTTTTTGAGCGGCGCTACACGTAAAGCTTATCAAAATGGACATTGTGAATTGATGCCGAACTATTTTCATGAAGTACCACGTATTATGAAGCAATATACGAAAGCATCTCTTGTAATGGCGGTTGCTTCGCCTATGGATGAGCACGGGTATTTTTCGCTTGGAACACAAGCAGATTATGCAGCTTGCTTTATCGGTAATGCACCCTTTTTCCTGGAAGTGAATGAACATATGCCAAGAACTTTCGGTCAAAACTTAATACATATTAGTCAAGTGGAGGGCTTTATTGAGCATCATATACCCCTTGTGAAAAATCCAGACCCGATTATTGGTGAGAAGGATTTGCGTATTGCTGAGTATGTTGCAGAATATATTAATAATGGAGATACATTGCAAGCAGGGATTGGTTCGATTCCAGATGCAGTTATTAGTTTATTGAAGGACCATCGAAATCTGGGTATTCATACAGAGCTTATTACAGATGGAGTTGTAGGCTTAGTAGAGAAAGGTGTCGTAGATGGTTCCAGGAAGAAAACGAATAAGGGAAAAGTCGTTGGAACATTTGCGCTAGGAACGGACAAGCTATATAAATTCCTTCATAACAATCCAATCGTGGAATTCCAAACAGTTGATGTAACGAATGACCCTCGCTTAATTGCACAGGAGGATAATATCGTTTCAATCAATGCTACGACGGAAGTGGACTTATATGGTCAATGTGCTTCTGAAACCGTTGCGGGTAAATATTACTCTTCAACAGGTGGGCAATTTGATTTTGCGCGTGGAGCGAACTTTGCAGAAAATGGACGAGGTTTTATATGCATGCATTCGACGACGAAAAACGATACGATCTCTCGTGTAAAAGTATTATTAACAAACGGGTCGATAGTTACAACGTCCAAAAATGATGTAGATAAAGTCGTGACAGAGTACGGTGTAGCTGAGTTAAAAGGAAAATCTGTTTCAGCAAGAGCAAAAGCTTTAATCGATATTGCGCACCCTAAGTTCAAAGAAGAGCTTATTTTTGAAGCAAAAAAACTACATTTAATGTAATTCTAATAATTGGGCCCGCTTTTTTATTAAGCGGGTTTTTTGATGAATATTAAACATTTTTCACGATACCCGAACTAAATGTTACATATATATACCTATAAGAGAGAAATAGTATAAGTTGAATTCCTTCTCAAAACAGAGAAATAAGGAAGATATATTTTGATAACGAATAGAAAGGGGACGTCGAGATGAAGGAGCAGTTATTAATGCTTGAACCTCAATTGCATAGGATATTCAAGTATTTGCATGAAAATCCCGAAGTTAGTTGGAAAGAGAGGAGGACAACCGAATATATTAAAGGGATATTAGAACAGGAAGGCTATGAGGTGCATACTTTTGTAGATAGTACTGGGCTATATGTAGAGATTGGTGAAGGTAGGCCAGTTGTCGGGTTGCGTACGGATATTGATGCATTGTGGCAAGAGGTTGATGGTGAATTTTGTGCACATCATTCTTGTGGGCATGATGCACATATGACTATGGTGATTGGGGTTTTATTATTATTGAAGCGTTTGAAAAACACGGGGATAGGGACCATTCGTGTGTTGTTCCAACCAGCTGAAGAAAAGGGGCAAGGAGCATTGTCATTTGTTGATCGTGGATTGGTAGATGATATGGATTATTTATTTGGTGTACATGTTCGGCCGGTACAGGAGCTAAGTGATGGTACTTTTTGTCCGGCACTTTATCACGGTGCATCAATGCTTATAAATGGCCAAATTAACGGTGAAGAATCACATGCTGCAAGACCTCATTTAGGTAAAAATGCAATCGAAATTGGTGCGAGTTTAATCGAAGCTTTAAAAACGATTCATATTGATACGATGATTCCATTTTCAGTGAAGGTGACGAAGTTTCAAGCTGGTGGGGAGTCGGGCAATATCATCCCAGCGAAGGCTTTTTTCTCAATTGATGTACGTGCCCAAACAAATGAAGGGATGGAACAATTACATGATGGCATCGAGCGCACCGTACGAGCAATTGAGTCACTGTATGACATTAAAATTGATCTACATGAACAAATCCGAGTTGCCGCTGCTGAAGTGAACGAAGGTGCAAAGGAAATAATAGAACAGGCAATTATTGAATCAGTTGGTGAAGACTATTTACGTCCACCAATTATTACGCCAGGTGGAGAGGATTTTCATTTTTATACGGTTAAAAGAGAAAATGTGAAGGCGTCGATGTTAGGGCTTGGTTGTGGATTGACTCCGGGTTTGCATCACCCAAAAATGACGTTTAATGAAGCTCAACTTATTGTCGGTGTTGAAATTTTAGCACGTACGGTATTAGGTGCATTTGCACATGCAAAAAATGAAGCTCTGTCTTGCTGAAAATCCTTTCTTAGCGTATGTTCTTATAAAAGCACTACACTAGAAGGAGTAGGGAAAGGGCGGCAGTGTGAAAATTACAGAGGTTACGATTCGACAACTAAGTATGCGTATGAAATCACCATTTACAACAAGTTTCGGTACAGTGCAAGATAAGCAATTTTTAATTTTAGAGGCAAAGGATGAAAGTGGACTTTCTGGTTGGGGAGAAGGGGTTGCTTTTGAAGTCCCTTGGTATACAGAGGAAACGGTGAAGACGAGTTGGCATATGCTTGAAGATTTCCTTATTCCATTAGTACTGAACAAAGACGTCCAGCACCCAGATGAAATTAGCGCTATTTTCAAAGTAATCCGCCAAAATAATATGGCAAAGGCGACACTTGAAAGTGCGGTTTGGGATTTATACGCAAAGCGTACAGAGCAGTCACTTGCACATGCCTTAGGCGGGACAAAAGAGAAAATTGAAGTAGGAATTAGTATTGGTATACAGCCTACAACAGAGCAGCTATTACAGCTTATTGAAGAGCACGTTACAGCGGGTTATAAACGCATGAAGGTGAAGATTAAGCCGGATAAAGATATTGAAGTAATCCGAGCAATTCGTGCACGTTTTCCAGAAGTACCTTTAATGGCTGATGCCAATTCAGCTTATAGTTTGGATGATATTGAACTGCTGCAGCAGTTGGATGAATTCAATTTAATGATGATTGAGCAACCTCTTGCGTCGGATGATATTATCAATCATGCAAAGCTACAAAAGCAGTTGAAAACACCAATTTGTTTAGATGAAAGTATTTGCTCTTATGAAGATGCACGCACCGCGATTGAGCTTGGAAGCTGCGGAGTCATTAATATTAAATTTGGCCGAGTAGGTGGTTTAACTGAAGCGAAGCGCATTCATGATTTATGCATGCAGCATGGCATTAAAGTCTGGTGTGGGGGTATGTTAGAATCCGGTATTGGTCGAGCGCATAATGTAGCACTAACGACACTTCAAAATTTCGTATTACCTGGAGATACAGCAGGTTCTAATCATTATTGGGATCAAGATATTATTTCACCTGAAGTTATTGTTGAAGACGGTTATATTAAGGTGCCAGAAGGTTATGGTGTTGGCTATGAGCCGAATATGGAATCGCTGGAGCAGTTTACAGTTAGTAAGAAAGTGTATCGTTAAAGAAAAAATGCTATGCATATTATGCATAGCATTTTGTAATTATCAGTCATTCAATAACTTACTCATATAAAGTTCATCTTCATATACATCATTGATTTTCAATGACTGAAGGCGCTCGCCATCAATAGTAAAGCCGAACTTTTTGTACATATTAAGGGCAATTGCATTCGATTTGCATACACTTAATTCGAGACGTTTAATAGCATGTGAATTTGCCCACTTTTCGGCATCTTTCACCAGTGCTGTACCGATACCCTGGTTAGTGAATTTTTGCATAACACCGAGAAAAATGGATGCACGGTGTTTGGCACGTTGCGCTTTGTTTCCTGAAATGGCAATCATACCACCAATTTGCCCATTTACAACGGCTACTAAAATCGAGCTAGAGTTGTCTTTTTTCCAGCTAGTGATTTTCTTGCGTAAGCTTTGTATGGATTGCCCACGTTCATCTTCACCGTAAAGCATATAATTGGTTTCGGCATCTATTTTAGAAAATAACTCAACTAAATTGCGTGCATCGTCAGTTTCAATTGGGCGAATGACGTATGCGTACTTTGTATTTTCAGGGCAATCGATTACAATATTAGTGCTTTTAGATGGTTTTTCAAATGTTACGTAAAAACCAGGTTGAATAGCGGATACATAATAACCTTGCTCAACCCAAGCTAAATAATGTTTTAGAGGGGGTTTTGTTTTTTTCCACCAGCTCTTATTTAAATAGGAGGCATTTGGTAATGGCTGTCCCATAATTGTTTCGATTTCTGTGAAAGAAAGTTTAATTTTTTCATCTGTTGCCGAGCTGAAATATTCAGCTAGCGGTATGTATTTTTTTTCAATCTTTTTTTCCATTAATACCCCTCTTTATTGCGTACATTTACTATATAAAAAATAGTAACATAGTATTACCGTAATTTACATGATTTTTGTTGTATTTATCAAATTTGTTAGATAAATAAGCCTATTCACTTCCGTGATAATAGTATAATGTTAATTTTAAAAAAATATAATTATCTTGATATAATGAAATGTAAGGATAATAATATGTTTTAGCAGGCGTGTTGATTAACCAATGTTAACCTTTACTATTAAAGTGGGTTAATTTCCGCTACGGGATGCTCGCCCGCTGGCAAGGACCGAGCCGCTTCCTACGCTACGCTCCGTGCAAGGTCTCGGTTCGCTTGCATTTTCCGCAGGAGTCGAGCACCCTCCGCTACAATCAACTAAAAAATGTAGTAACATACGTTAATATTAAACATAAAAAAACCATTTTAACGGTAAATAATAACCCAATGTTTCCCGAAAAACACACCTGATGTTTTAGAAAAGTAATTTGATGAGAACTGACTAATTAACGATAAGGTGCATATCATACTTTTTCAGTGCTATATATGATAAAATGTAGTCGGAAATTAGGGAAATCTAGGAGGCAAAATTTATATGAGTAAAGTACTTGTATTCGGACACAAAAACCCAGATACTGATACAATCACATCTGCGTTAGTATATGCATATTTAAAAAAACAACTAGGCGTTGACGCTGAAGCTGTTCGTCTTGGCGAGCTAAACAATGAAACAGCATTTGCTTTAGAAAAATTCGGTTTTGAAGCACCACGCTTAGTGGATAAAGTTGCAGGAGAAACTTCTCATGTAATTTTAGTTGACCATAACGAGCGTCAACAAAGTGCTGATGATATCGCTGAAGTTCAAGTAACTGAAGTAATAGATCACCACCGAGTCGCTAACTTTGAAACAGCTGATCCATTGTACTACCGTGCTGAACCAGTTGGTTGTACAGCAACTATTCTAAATAAAATCTTCAAAGAAAATGAAATTGAAATTCCGGCTAACTATGCAGGCCTTATGCTATCTGCAATCATCTCTGATACACTATTATTCAAATCACCAACATGCACAGAGCAAGACGTCAAAGCGGCTAATGAATTAGCTGAAATTGCAAATGTTGATGCTGCTGAGTATGGTCTTGCAATGTTAAAAGCAGGTGCTGATTTAAGCGACAAGTCATTAGAAGATTTACTTTCCCTTGATGCCAAAGAATTCAGCATGGGTGAGCATAAAGTTGTCATCGCTCAAGTAAATGCTGTTGATGTAACTGACGTTTTAAACCGCCAAGCTGAACTGGAAGTCTTATTAAACAACGCTGTTGCAGAAAAAGGTTTAGATCTTTTCTTCTTCGTAGTAACTGATATTCTAAACAATGATTCTGTTGCTATTGCAATTGGTGCACAAGCTGAAAAAGCGTATGCAGCATTCAACGTTGCAGCGGATAATAACCGTGCGCTATTAAAAGGCGTAGTTTCGCGTAAAAAACAAATTGTCCCAGCATTAACGGGTGCATTAAAATAATCCTCATATAAGAGGAGACGGCCTGATCGCATATGATCAGGCCGTTTTTTATACATATTAGTATTCATAGTCCGCTTAAATCTAATGGATAAACAGCAGGCCCCTCAAGTACTGCACCATCCTTTGAAAAACGTGATCCATGGCAAGGACAATCCCATGTTTCATCCGCTTCATTCCATCTTGTTTTACAGCCTAGATGAGTACAACGAGGCATAGCACGACGCGCGACATGACCACCCACGAAATCTTTTGTTACTTTTCCGCCAAGTTTCAAAGCCTGCATAACGGCATCACCAAATTTCGTATGCTTAGGAGAATACAGAGAGAGCCCAGCATTTGGTTTACCAACAATCCCATCACACAGCAGTTGTGATGCGACAATTGAATTGGCTAACCCCCATTTTCGAAAGCCGGATGCCATCCAAATATTCGGCAGACGCGCACTAATTTGCCCGACATACGGAATCAAATCCACCGTTTCGGGATCCTGTGCTGACCAGTGATAGTTGCACTGTGGTGCTGCAAATTTCTCCTGTGCCTCTAGTTGTAAAGCTTCATAATACATGGATGTATTGGAAATAGTACCTGCAGGGTGGCTGTCACCAGCTAGTAATATAAAAGGTTTGTCATCAATTAAAGTTGTTCGAAGAGAACGTCCAGGTTTGTCGACTGATAAATATTGCCCTTTATAAAGTTCACTTGCTTCAAAGGCAACTAAGTAAGAACGAGTTACTTCAAGTTTTAAAATTTGCATACCGATAATAGCTTCAAGTGGATAATGTGAGCATAAAATAAGCTCGTTATAGCAAACAGTATGACCATTTTCGAGTTCCACACATGGTTTTAATATATTGACCTTCTTCACACGGGAATTTTCATATAATTTGGCACCTGCTTGCAATGCCTTTTCAGCGATTGTTTGCCCGAAACGTACTGGATGAATTTGTGCTTGCTTCGGCATTTTCAAGGAGCCAGTAACATCGTACGGAATCTCACAGTGAGCGTTAAGCTCTCCTAGAATGCCAAGTGTCTTATAAGCTTGCCATTCATCTTCTAAAGCTGCTATTCCTTCAGCTTTTTGAGTATATAAAAATGAATCAGTATGTTGTACACAATCGGAATTTGCCAAATCAAATGATAGCTCCACAGCATGCTGGTTAAGCTCATAATATTGCTGAGCAGCTTCGACACCAAATTTAGCAATAAGTTGACTATATAATAGGCCTTGCTGTGCTGTTACCTTCCCTGTAGAATGGCCGGTAGCACCTGATAATATTGTATTACCTTCTAATAACGTAACCTCTTTACCTACTTTTGAGAGGAAGTAAGCTGTTAATATGCCAGAGATGCCACCGCCGATTATACAGATATCTGTTTTGATCGATTCTTCGAGTGAAGGTCTTGAAAAAGGTGTTTGGTTGTCTAGCCAAATTGACGATGTCATGAAGTACCTCCAAGTCCATTTTTCTTAGTATGTGGATTTTTTAAGGAAATATGTATAAGCAGATAAATTGCTGTTTCATACGTTCCCATTTAAAATATCTGCTAGAGGTGAGCAATGATGAAAATTGAAGTTTGGTCAGATTATGTCTGTCCATTTTGTTATATTGGTAAAAGACAACTAGAGAAAGCTTTACAAGATACAGGATTCGGTGAACAAACAGAAGTGGTGTTCAAAAGCTATCAGTTAGACCCAAGTGCTCCAGTTACTTCTAAAGAATCGGTTTATGAAATGCTGGGAAAAAAATATGGCTCTACAATTGAAGAAGCTAAAGCACAAACAATTGGCATTGCTGGCCGTGCGAAAGAAGTAGGTTTAGATTATGATTTCGATCATATGAAAACAGCAAATACGTTTAAATCACATCGCTTAGCAAAATACGCTGAAGCAGAAGGCAAAGCTGCTGAAATGAGCGAGCGTTTACTACATGCTTATTTCGTTGAGGCAAAAGAAATTGGCTTAACTGAAGTATTAGTAGAGCTTGCGGTAGAAGTTGGTTTAGATCGTGAAAAAGTGTTAGATGTATTAAACTCAGAAGACTATGCAGTAGAAGTATTAGCAGATATTCAAGAGGCTTCACAAATAGGTGTAAGAGGCGTCCCATTTTTTGTTCTAAATCGTAAATATGCGATTTCAGGCGCTCAACCACAAGAATTATTCGAAGAGACAATTCGTAAAGTGGCAGCTGAAGAGGAGATTCAACCTGCACTTAAAATGGTTGGAACTGAAGATACAGGCATTTGCCAAGATGGCAAGTGTGAGCTTTAATCTTCAGTCAAAAGTCTGAGAGCAGATGCA
This sequence comes from Viridibacillus soli, assembly GCF_016612995.1. Classification (GTDB taxonomy): domain Bacteria; phylum Bacillota; class Bacilli; order Bacillales_A; family Planococcaceae; genus Viridibacillus; species Viridibacillus soli. Next base: position 60,274 of record NZ_JAEOAH010000006.1, on the reverse strand, counting down.
TTGACAGTGTATCTGTTTTTTTATAAGATAATATTATCTCGAATTTGAGATATTTAATATTAGGATTATAATTAAGAGAGTGAGAGATTAAATTGACAAACTTATTAGTCGTTAAAGCAAATAACCGTCCTTCTACTGAAGGCGTTTCTAGTAAAATGTATGAAGTATTCATGGAGGAAGTAAAAGGTGCACAAGATTTAAATATTACTACATTTGATGTATTCGCAGAAGATCTACCATACTTCGGTCAAGATTTATTCAATGCATTCGGTAAAGTACAAAATGGTGAAGAACTTACAGATTTAGAAGGTCGCCTTCTTGCTGCAAAACAAAAAGCAATGGACGCTTTAACTGCTGCTGATATAGTAGTATTCGCATTCCCATTATGGAACTTAACAATTCCAGCTAAATTACAAACTTTCGTTGATTATGTATACCAAGCAGGATTTGCTTTCAAATATGATGCAGAAGGTAATATGATTAACTTAATGCCAGGGAAAAAAGCGATTCTATTAAGTGCTCGTGGTGGTATTTATTCGACTCCAGAAACAGCGCCAATGGAAATGGCTGTGAATTATATGCGTACTGTATTCGGCGGCGTATTCGGTATGTCAGTTGAAGAAGTAGTAATAGAAGGTCATAACGCAATGCCAGACAAAGCAGAAGCAATTATCGCTGAAGGTATGGAACGCGTTAAGGCAGCGGCAAAATCATTAACAGCTGTTCACGCATAATTTTAAAATAATAATGAATGCCTAATTTTAGTATGGCTATTCATAAATAAAAGAGGAAGGCCCATTACAACCGGGCTTTCCTCTTTTTCAATAACCTCTTTTAAAACCTTTATAGCGTGTACCTTGGTAGGTTAAGGTGCCGATATCACCTTCTACAAGTATACCGAATTCTCGACCGCTCACTGGCAACTCAATTAGGTTACCGCTCTGTACCTCAAAGGTCGTATAATACCGAGTGCTAGCTGCAGAATCTCCAGAGCCACCAGACGTCTTAGTACGTTTTGTAACAACCTCTGCAGGCACCGTTAAAATAGGAGAAGCATTATTTTTAGACCACTGAGAAATACTTTTGACAATTGTAAAAATGATACCCAAAAAAACTATAATAAAAATAATTGAAATAAATATACCGCCGAATCCAGCCCCACCAAAAAAGCCACCTGTAGAAAAAAATGAATTTCCTTCATATACTACAGTTTCCACGAAAAGCACCCCTATGTTATATATATTACCATTTACGAAAATGCGATAAAAATAGTTTCAAATTTACAGTTTAAATGATTTTAAAAGTTGGATGAGCAACATTAAGGGAATCTGATTAGGAATATCATAGGGTTGTACCAATAGAAATGTTTCTAGATTTGTTTTGAGTGATTATATAACAAAAAACCAGTCACAGAAGTGTGACTGGTTAGGATGGCTAGGCTAATAGCAATTAATTTATAAGTTTTATACTGACTTAAGCAGGATTAGCTTCAAGTTCGATTTTAATTTTGATATCTTCGCCAACTAGTACGCCACCAGTTTCAAGTGCGGTGTTCCAAGTTAAACCGAATTCTTTACGGTTGATTTTAGCTTCAGCTTCGAAAGCAACAACTTCTTGACCCCATGGGTTAGTACCTTTACCACCGTATTCAGCTTCAAAAGTGACAGATTTAGTTACGTCTTTAATAGTGAAGTCACCAGTGATTTCATATTCGCCGCCATCAATTGATATAATTTTAGTCGCTTCGAAAGTTATTTTAGGGAACTGTTCAACATCAAAGAAGTCAGCTGATTTCAAATGGTTATCGCGATCTTCGTTGTTTGAATTAATGCTTAATACTTCAATTTCAAATTTGATTGATGCACCAGTTAAATCTTCTGGGTTAGCATCGATATCAGCAGTGAAAGAACCAAAGTTCCCTTTTACTTTTGAAATCATCATATGTTTTACTTGGAAACCTAAATTAGAGTGTGCTTGGTCAACGTTATATTTTGTCATTATAAATTCCTCCTAAAAAGTGTTGTTATTTAGTATATTTAGCATAATACAATATTATCTCGAAATAAAGAGTTTTGAATTAAAGATAATATATCCGTTATATTACAAATTAAATTTATGCTTGTGTATAGAAAATCATGTCGTTATTATTCAAATCTTTTACAAATAAATCCCCTTCAACTTCAGAGAATGAAACATTTTGAGCAAGTAAATTTTGCTTCAGTTTGTTTAGTTCATCTGTTGAAGAAAGAATGAGTGAGAAGCTCATTAAGCCTGTCGCAATTTTCGGTGGGAGCGGTGCGCCGACACCTTGCCAAATATTCGCAGCAATATGGTGATGGTAGCCACCAGCGGACATAAAGAAAGCTGAATCCATAAAGTTGGTCATTAAATCTAAGCCAACAGCTTCTAAATAGAAATGGCTTATTGCATCGTCTAAGTTAGTAACATTTAAATGTATATGGCCTAATATTGTACCTGTAGGAAAACCTATCCACGCACGTTCTGGATTGTACAAAGCCATAATGCCTTGAAAATCAATTGGTTCAGTTGCAGTATTCACTTGGCCATCTAGCTCAACTTGCCATTCATTTCTTGGTAAATCACGGTAAATTTCGATGCCATTGCCTTCTGAATCACTTAAATAGAATGCTTCGGAGTAAAGATGGTCGCCAGCTCCTGAAATAGGGGCACCAATTTCTAATAAATTCCCGATAACATGAGCCAAATCTTCACGGCTTGGTACTAAAATAGCAAAGTGAAAAAGACCTGTTGTACGTGATGGTCTCGGAACAACATCCTCCTCCGCAGTTAATATAAGAACTGGGGTAGTACTACCTGAACCAAAAATAATTTCTGTTGCGGATTCTTGAATAATAGTAAAGCCTAACAGTTTATAAAACGCTTTTTGATTTTCGAGAGATTGTACACGTAATTGTACATAGCCTAATGTCATTTTGGGATCTAATTTGAAAGTCAAAGTAGCTCCTCCTTCCAGTTTATTATTCAATACTTACTTTTCGTAACTAACTATATAAAAATAAATAAGTTACGTCAAGTAAATTAGTTACCGAAAGTTTACTTTTTTGAAAAACCTCGCTACAATAGCATATATAGAGGTGAATGGAAATGAAGGAAACAGGATTATGTCCTCGTTTAGCAAAATCAATGGATTTGATAGGTAAACGCTGGATGGGCTTGATTTTATATCAATTATTAGACGGGCCACAGCGTTTTAATGAAATTGAATCGGCATTGCCAATCAGTGGCCGACTTTTATCAGAACGTTTAAAAGAGCTTGAAAAAGAAGGTCTTGTTGAACGCCATGTGTATACTGAAGTACCTGTTCGAGTAGAATATACATTGACGGAAAAAGGCCAAGATTTAAAAGCTGCGATTGATGAGATTGAAAATTGGTCTAAAAAATGGCTTTAAGTGAAAATCACTTGTAAAAATGCCATTGTCTATTCATACTATGTAGGAATAGAAGTTTAGAAAGGAAAGGTCTTTCAATAATGAAACAACAATGGGCTACAAAATTATCTACTATAGTAAATCCAGCAAACGTAAAAATAGATGAACCATTAGAACAATATACAATGACAAAGCTTGGCGGTAGCGCCGACGTTTTTGTCATGCCTTCGACTGAAGACGAAGCAGCAGCAATCGTGAAATACGCATCTAGCAATGATATTCCGATTTTATTATTAGGAAATGGTTCGAATATGGTTGTACGCGATGGTGGCGTTCGAGGAATCGTCCTTAACTTTGCAATGCTTGATACAATTCGCATCGACGGCACAACTGTATATGCACAAGCAGGCGCATTGATCAAAGACGTTTCGAAAGAAGCAGCAGCAGAAACACTAACAGGTCTAGAATTCTCATGTGGTATCCCGGGTTCAATTGGCGGTGCAATGGCGATGAATGCAGGAGCATATGGTGGCGAAATTAACGACGTAATCGTACATTCAACGGTACTTACACTAACAGGTGAGAAGCTTGTCTTAAATAAAGAACAGCTTGAGCTGGGCTACCGTAGAAGTATTATCGCTAAAAATGGCTACTACGTATTATCATCTGAATTTGAATTGCAAAAAGGGAACCAAGAAGAAATCGATGCGAAAATCGCTGAACTAACATTTATGCGTGAATCGAAACAACCACTTGAATATCCTTCAGCAGGAAGTGTTTTCAAACGCCCTCCAGGTTACTTTGCCGGTAAACTAATTCAAGATAGTGAACTACAAGGTAAAGGTGTCGGAGGTGCAGAAGTTTCTACAAAACACGCTGGCTTCATCGTAAATAAGGGTGGCGCAACAGCTACTGATTACATCGACACAATTAAAATGGTGCAAGCAACTGTAAAAGAAAAATTCGGTATTGATTTAGAATTAGAAGTGAAAATTGTCGGAGACGAGCCCGCTAAAAATTGAGCAATGCGGACTTTTCCAAACTGAAAATTACAGATCACGCCTTTCGTATTACCATACGGAAGGCGTATTTACATTCAAAGGGGAATGCATTATGAAATTCATATCATGGAATGTTAACGGTATTCGAGCATGCTTGAAAAAGGGTTTTTTAGATTATTTCAATGATATGGATGCAGACTTTTTTAGCATCCAAGAATCAAAATGTCAAGATGGGCAAGTTGAGTTAGACTTGCCAGGTTATGAACAATATTGGAATTATGCAGAGCGTAAAGGCTACTCAGGTACAGCCATCTTCACAAAGCATACACCGCTATCTGTAAAATATGGTGTTGGTGATCAAGCATCACAAGATGAAGGTCGTATTATTACATTAGAATATGAAAATTTCTATTTAGTAAATGTTTACACACCAAATTCAAAACGTGATTTAACACGCCTTGATTATCGTATTGAATGGGAAGATAAATTACGCGACTACTTAATATCCTTAGACCAAGTAAAACCTATCGTTTATTGTGGTGATTTGAATGTTGCGCATGCAGAAATGGATATTAAAAATGCGAAAGCGAATATGGGTAACTCCGGCTTTACAGATGAAGAGCGTGGTCGCATGACGACATTGCTAGGCTCAGGATTTACTGATTCCTTCCGGTATTTATACCCAACCCAAACAGATACCTATACATGGTGGTCTTATATGAATAAAGTGAGAGAACGTAATATTGGTTGGCGTATCGATTATTTCATCGTATCAGACAGTTTGCAGGAGCAAATTAAAGATGCAGAAATACATACAAGTATACTTGGAAGCGATCATTGCCCAGTAGTATTGAACTTGAAATAATATACTCAATATGAAGAAACCACGCTTTTTGTCGAAAAAGCGTGGTTTTTTATTTTGTTAAAAAGGGAAAAACCTTTCGGTAACCGAATATAGTAGAAGTAAGGGGGGCGATATGATGGTCAAAGATAAAAAGCGTGGCCGAATATGGAAATGGCTTAGCTGGATCGTAGGAATTTTAGTGCTCATTGCATGTGCAGCACTTATTTTTGTCAACGTTTATATTGGTAAATCAAAGCCGCAAATAGATGGAGAAATGAACGTTGCGGTGTTAGATGAAAATGTAAAGGTCGTCCGAGATGACAAAGGGGTACCTCATGTCACGGCTGAGACAGACGCAGATCTATATAGAGCACAAGGTTTTGTACAAGCTCAGGATCGTTTATTCCAAATGGATTTAGCGAGGCGTCAAGCAAGTGGAAGACTAGCGGAAGTTGTTGGTGAGGCCGCAGTAAAGACGGATAAATTTTTCCGTACGTTTAGTTTACGTTCCGCAGCCGAAAAGTCTGAAGCGGGCTATTCAAAAGAGGCGAAGCAAGTACTGGACTGGTATGCAGAAGGTGTAAATGCTTTTATGGAACAAGCAAAGGAAGAAGGTACTTTATCGTATGAATTTCGATTGCTTGGCTATGAACCGGAGCCTTGGACGGCAATTGATTCTCTAACGATTGGTAAATACATGGCTTATGATTTAGGCGGTCACTGGGATATGCTAGCATTTAGACATTGGGCCTTAAATAATTTGCCAGAGGCAGAAGCGAAGGAATTATTTATAACTTATCCGGAAAAGGCGAAGTCAATTATTGCAGCAAATAAAGAAAATCCTGTAGAGGTTGCGGGGCAGTTCGATGCATCGCTCCTTCCACATGAATTTAATGGTAGTAATAACTGGGTTGTATCAGGCAGTAAAACTGCATCAGGTAAGCCTTTACTAGCGGATGACCCGCATTTAGGTCTGAGCACGCCATCTGTCTGGTACCAAATGCATTTGGAATCTCCAACTCAAAATGTGAGCGGAGTTATTTTCGCGGGAGTACCTGGCATTATTTTAGGTCATAACGAGAAAGTGGCATGGGGTGTGACGAATGTCGGACCGGATGTACAAGATTTATACATCGAAACACCAAACCCAAATAATGCAACTGAATTTAAATATGAAGGTAAATGGGAGAAGGCTATAGTACGCGATGAACCTATTAAAATTAAAGGTGCCAAAACAGTAGAATTTGAAGTAGTAGAAACGAGACATGGCCCGATTATTTCAGATTTAGCATTTAAAAAGGAAAAGTCGACAGCTGTTTTCTCTCTACAATGGACAGCTCTAGAACCAACATTGGAATTACAGGCGATTCTCAATATGAACCGTGCAGAAAATTGGGAGCAGTTTGAAACAGCTTTAGAAGATTTCCATTCACCAGCACAAAATTTCGTTTTTGCCGCAGAAGATGGCACAATTGCCTATAAAGCAAATGGTCGTATTCCAATTCGTAAAAAGGGTGATGGACAGCTACCAGTGCCCGGGGATTCAGCGGATTATGACTGGAAAGGTTATATTGATTACGACAAATTACCAAAAGTCGTGAACCCTGATGAAGGTTTTATTGCGACAGCTAATAATGAAGTAATTGGTAAAGAATATCCATATCATATTACGGACTTTTGGGCGCAGTCGTATCGCTATGAACGGATTTACGAAGTGCTAAAAAGCAAGAATAAGCTGACAGTAGAAGATATGCAAAACTTACAAATGGATCAGAAGGATTTATATGCAGACGAGTTTTTGAAAGATATGCTAGGCTCGGTAAAAACATTAGATAGCGAAAAGGATTATAGCGATATCGTGAAAATGATGGAGGATTGGGATCAAGTCGACTCTAAAGAATCGGGTGCCCCACTAGTTTTCAACTTGTGGATGATAAATATTCAGAAGGCACTGTTTGAAGATTCCCTACCTAAAGATGTCTATGAAATGATGCCAGGTAAATACAATATTACGGATGAAATAATGCGTCGAGCCTTTGCAGGAAAGCAAAGTCCATGGGTGACAAAAGCAGGTGGGATTGACCAACTCTTGTACAATTCCTTTAAAAAGACAATTAAAGATATTAAAGGTGAATACGGAAAAAACGCTGAGAAGTGGCAATGGGGAGACCATCATCAATTAACATTTGACCATCCACTATCCGCAGCTTCGCCAATTTTGGCGAAATTGCTAAATCCAAAGCCAGTACCTATTGGTGGCTCTAAATTTACAGTACAAGCAGCAGCTTCCGATAAAGATGGTAATGTAGACCACGGTGCATCATGGCGCTTTGTTGCAGATTTAAGCGATTTATCAAAAGGTTATCATATAGTTGGACCAGGGCAAAGTGGTCATATGAAGTCCAAGTGGTATCACGACCAAGTTGACGATTGGGCGAACGGGACGTATCATGAAACCATTATTACAGGTGATGTGCCAAATGGTAAGAAGTTACTATTAAAGGCGCAATAATACAGAAGGTGTTTTTGTAAATGATAGAAATAATAATCGTCGGTATTGGCGGTATAATGGGTGCTTTGCTTCGTTATGGTGTGATTATGACAGTGCCGACTGAATGGATGTTATGGGTTGTCAATGGTGCAGGGAGTGCGGCATTAGGTGTATTAAACGGGCTATTCGCTCGTTATAAAACCGCTAATTCGTGGCGACTCTTGTTAACAACAGGTTTGTTAGGAGCATTTACGACTTTCTCCACTTTTTCAGCTAGCTGGTTTGCACTTATGCAGACAAATGTATTGATGGCTATCTTATATGCAGTAATGATGACAGTCGTTTGTGTCGCTTTAGCTTCTTTCGGTTATTTATGTACAGTGCCGAAAGCAAAAATAGGTGAACGCTCATGACTTGGTTGTTAATTGCTGCAGGTGGTGGCCTTGGTGCTATGACCCGTTACGGTGTGGTGATGTGGATGAAGCGTAAGGACCAACCATACTTTATTGCCACATTTCTTGTGAATAGTATTGGTTCATTATTGATGGGGATGGCTTTACATTTAGGTGTAGAGAATACGTCATTATCGGCGTTTTTCACAATTGGATTTTTAGGTGCATTCACAACATTCTCCACATTTGCTTTTGATGTTGTGAAATTGATAGAGGAACGTGACTTCCGTGCAGTGCTACTGTATCCGTTACTCACGCTATTTGCAGGTATTATTTTAGTAACGCTCGGTTGGCAAATATTCGCTTAATACGAAAAGAAGCTTAGGCTTAAATGCCAAGCTTCTTTTTTTACGTCTTAGAATTGTCCCTTGTTAATAATACGCCCTTGCCGTCCGACTGTCGTTTCTGCATGTAGTAAAGATTGATAAATGGATTCTTCTGTTGCTTCAATAACTGCTTGGAAGAGGTTATTCATAACGTCTGTATCATCGCGCAGTGTCTTTTGCTCTGTAACTAAGGAATCTAATGTGTGAGGAATTGTATATGCATTAGAAAAGGCAATAATTATATCACCACTTCCATTATGGATGTGAGTACCTGTTCTTCCTAAACCAATGGCGGCACGTTTAGCAAGGCGCTTAAGCTGACGTTCATTTACAGGTGCATTTGTAGCGACTACGATAATGACTGAACCGTCTGGCTTATCGAGTTGTTGTTGCTGCCAATTTGCAAATTTGCATTCATGTGCATTCCCGAAGTTCGTCAAAGATAATACACCAACCGTATAAGGATGATCGTCGTTTTCAACAATTCTTGAAGAGGAGCCGATTCCTCCTTTAACGCCGTAGCAAATCATACCTTTACCAGCACCTACTGAACCTTGATGAACAGGACCATTCTTGGCATTTTGTATCGCATTTTGTGCATGCTCTGGTCTAACTGCCAATAAGCGCATACTGTTTAAGTGGCTATCATTGCATTCCCCAACAACAATATTAAGTGAACTGGTAGAGTCCCCGATAGACGGATTTTCTTTTAACATATATTGTAATGTTCCTTCTAAAACTGCGGCAACGCTAAATGTGTTAGTCAACATGATTGGAGATTCTAATAAGCCTAATTCTTCTATTTGAATAAGACCAACTGTTTTACCAAAGCCGTTCAATACAAAGCTTGCAGCGGGTACCTTTTGCTCGAACGGATTTTGGTTATGAGGCAGAATAGCTGTGACACCAGTGCAAATTGTGTCTTCTTCATTTACTTTTTTATGTAATGTTACATGCCCCACTTGTACATTTGGGACGTCTGTTATCGCATTCCATCGGCCTGTATTCATAATTGATCGCTCCTTATGTGGTTTTTAATAATTGTAATGAATATTCAGATAATAAACAACGCAGGAGAAAATTTAAAATTTTAGTGAACATTCAAACAATCATTTGAATAAAATATGTAAAAAATGTATACTAGCATTAACAATCAAACCGATATTTGAATGAGGAGGTATATGATGGCGAAAGATATATGTGAAGTAACGAAAGTACATGAGGAAGCTGTAGAAAGGGTACAGAGTCAATTGCCTGAGCTACAAAAGTTAGCGCAATTTTTTAAAGCATTTTCAGATGAAACACGCTTGAAGATTTTATATGCATTAACGATTGAAAAATCATTATGTGTTTGTGATGTAGCGGCTATTATTGGCTCGTCGTCCGCTACAGCTTCGCATCATTTACGTTATTTACGTGATAACGCTTTAGCGAAGTCACATCGTAAAGGAAAACTAATTTATTATGAACTAGCAGATGATCATGTTGAACAGCTCGTTAAAATTGCTTATGAACATTCGAAAGAAGGGGACTGCATTGAAGAAAACTGAACAACAGGAATATCGATTACAAAATCTATCTTGTGCAAATTGTGCTCGTAAATTTGAAAAGAATATTCAAGACATCCCGACTGTGGACGGTGTACAGTTGAATTTTGGCGCAGCAAAGCTCACAGTTGTCGGTGAAGCATCACTTGAACAGCTGGAAGAAGCAGGTGCTTTTGATGGCATAAAAGTAAAACGTGCTGATGATAGAACACGAGAGGAACATACACCTTTTTATAAAAAGAAGGAAAATGTTTTAGCAGGTATTTCATTAATATTTGTTTTAGCAGGTTATATAGTTGCATCATTTAAAGGTGATGAACATCTACTGACAATTGGGCTGTTTCTAGCGGCAATTGTGATTGGCGGCTATGATATATTCAAAGCAGGGTTTAAAAACGTAGTTCGTTTTGAATTTGATATGAAAACGTTAATGACCATTGCAATTATTGGGGCGGCTATTATAGGTGAGTGGAAAGAAGGAGCGGTTGTTGTCTTTCTATTTGCAGTGAGCGAAGCATTAGAAGCGTATTCGATGAATAAAGCGAGACAGTCGATTAGAAGTTTAATGGATATTGCACCTGCAACTGCAACAGTACGTAGAGGCAATCAATTATTAGAACTTGCAACAGAGGATATTCAAATTGGTGATATATTAATCGTTAAGCCTGGTCAAAAAATCGCCATGGACGGTGAAGTGCAAAGTGGCATTTCAACTGTTAATCAAGCACCCATTACAGGTGAATCAATTCCAGTGAAAAAGGAAATGGGCGATGAAGTATTTGCAGGCACATTAAATGAAGAAGGCGCCCTAGAAATCATTGTAACAAAACATGTAAAGGATACAACAATTGCGAAAATTGTTCATTTAGTAGAAGAGGCACAGGCAGAAAAAGCACCATCTCAAAAATTTGTTGATCGATTTGCAAAGTATTACACACCAGCGATTATTTTAATTGCAATAGTAGTTGCGGTTGTACCGCCATTATTTTTGGGAGACTGGAATCACTGGATTTACCAAGGGTTGGCAGTTTTAGTAGTAGGTTGCCCATGTGCACTTGTCATTTCAACACCAGTTGCCATCGTCACAGCAATTGGGAACGCAGCAAGACAAGGTGTACTGATAAAAGGTGGAGTCCATCTTGAACAGCTTGGTCGTATAAAAGCAATTGCGTTTGATAAAACAGGTACATTAACGAACGGGATTCCAGAAGTGACAGATGTATTAGTAGCGGATGGTGTAACAGAAGAGACAGTGATTCGTTTAGTAGCTGCAGTGGAGCAATCATCTCAGCACCCTCTAGCTCGAGCAATTTTACAATATGCAAAAGAACAAACAGTGCAACTAGCTATTGCTGAACAATTCCAATCGGTAACAGGTAAAGGGGCTTATGCAGAAGTTGAAGGAGCCCACATCGCAGTAGGTAGTTTACAATGGATTCAAGAAACAGTAAGCGTTCCTGAAGCTATGCAAGCTACTATTAACCATCTACAGAATGAAGGGAAATCTGTTATCGCTGCAATGTCTGGGGGAACTTTCCTTGGTTGTATCGCAATTGCAGATAAAGTTCGTAGTAATAGTGCTAGTGTAATCCAAGAGTTAGGTGCTAATGGCGTTAAACATACGGTTATGTTAACAGGTGATGCGGAGCCGACAGCAAGAGCTATTGCGCAGGAACTCCAGTTAACGGATATTCGCGCAGGATTATTACCTGAAGACAAATTACAAGCAATGAAAGAGTTGCAATCACAGTATGGTTCTGTTGCTATGATTGGAGACGGTATTAATGACGCACCTGCTTTAGCTACAGCTACAGTCGGTATTGCTATGGGTGGAGCCGGTACAGATACCGCTTTAGAGACAGCAGATGTAGCATTAATGGCGGATGACCTAGAAAAATTGCCTTATACGATAAGACTTAGTCGAAAAACGTTGCGAATTGTTAAAGAAAACATTATGTTTGCATTAGGGTTAAAAATGATAGCGTTATTGCTGATCATCCCAGGATGGCTGACATTATGGATTGCCATTTTTGCAGATATGGGTGCAACCTTATTAGTAGTATTAAATTCGTTACGTTTAATGCGCGTACAAAAATAATTGTATTGCGTAATCGGAGGTCGAGTATTGTGAAACTAATAGAGTGGACAATGGAAGAACAGGAACAGTTAATTCATTTTATGACGAGGAATGCTTGGCCATATCATGTCAATTCACATCCAGGTCGTGAACTAATTGAAAAAGCGATTGATGAAGGTGGATATGAATCGGATGAAGTGAAGACGTTCTGGTTAGAGAGCGATGAAGGCGAAAAGGTAGGTATGGTGAAAATCTATGATCTACACGATGAAATACCCCTTTTCGACTTAAGGATCGCGGAAAAATGGCGTGGGTTAGGACATGGTACAGTTGCATTAAAGCTTGTATCAGATTATGTCTTCCGTATGCCTGAAAAGAAGATTCGTCTTGAAGGGCATACAAGACAAGATAATTTCCCAATGCGAAAAACATTTGAACGTGCTGGATTCTTAAAAGAGGCACATTTAAGACAAGCTTGGTTCGTACCAAAAGAGTATGCGTACTATGATGCGGTCACATATGGTATCACGCGCGAAGACTTTTTAGAAGGCAAAACAACGCCAGTTAGTTGGGACGACGAAAAAGTAAAAGAGGAAGTACGTTTCGTGAAAAATTGGGAATTCGCTAATACGTTTGATTCTGAAAGATTGATTATTCGTATGCCACATATGGAAGATGCGGAAGCTGTCTGGGACGCGATTATGCAATCAGCGGATTCGTTAAAACCATATATGCCATGGGCACAAACATTGCCTAAATCTGAGGAAACAAGAGAAAATATTCGTCAAGCCATTGCTGATTTCATGGCAAGAAAAGATTTGAGATTGCATATGTTTTTAAAAGAAACAGGCGAATTTATTGGAAGCTCTGGTTTACACAGAATCGATTGGGCTATTCCAAAGTTTGAAATTGGCTATTGGCTGGATGTGCGTCATGAAGGTAAAGGCTATATGACGGAAGCGGTTGAGCGAATTTCGCAATTTGCCTTTGAGGAATTACATGCAGCACGTATAGAAATTCGTTGTGATAGCGATAATATTCGTAGCAGAGCTGTTGCAGAACGTGCACAGTATGAGCTAGAAGGTATTTTTAGAAATGATTCACTGTCAGCCGATGGTAAGGCATTAAGAGATACTTGCATATACGCAAAAACACAATAAAAAATAAGGATGCCAATGCATGTGCGCATTGGCATCCAAATGTTATAATGACCTTTTTCTAGTCATCAGTTGAACGAAGAACACAATACCTGCAATAACTAAAATAATGTGGATAAGGCCGCCACCAATTTTAAAAAGTAAGCCTAGCAGCCAAAAAGCGATTAGAATACAGATAATCCACCATAGCAGTTTTCCCATCAGGAACACCCTTTCTGTCGATATGTATAAACTATCCCCCATTGTGAAGAAATTAAACATAAAGGAACTGCTCTAAGTACTTGAAGGAGAGATAATATGACGGAAAAAATGAAACCCTCGACAGTTACAGAAGAAGCAAAATTGCTAAATGTAACCGAGGAAATCGTGCGTGGACTAGTGGCATTTAGTCTTCATGGTCCAGACTATCCAACATTTTGTCGCTGCCGAAAATGTGAATTAGATATTAATGCAATTACGTTAAATCATTTAGATAATCATTTTGTGACAACAAAAGAAGATCGTGAAAAAGCGTACGCTATTTTAAAAAAACCAGATAGCATTGCGCTAATTAATAAACATATCATACGTGCGATTCATATTGTTGGTCAAAAACCAGTCCATTAATGGGCAATCTTCAGTAATGAGAGTGCTCATTTACTGTTTTAGGTTACGTTTTATGAGTGCGTGTAGTAAACTATACAGTAGGATATGGAAAGAGAGGGACATGAGATGCCGACACCGAGTATGGAAGACCACATCGAACAAATTTATTTATTAATTGATCAAAAGGGCTATGCACGCGTATCGGATATCGCTGAAGCGTTGTCAGTTCTTCCTTCCTCTGTTACCAAAATGGTTCAGAAACTAGATAAAGATGGTTACTTAGTGTACGAACGTTATAGAGGCCTTATGTTGACAACTAAAGGCTCCAAGCTAGGCAAGCGTTTAGTAGAACGACATGATTTACTAGAACAGTTTTTAAGACTTATTGGTGTAGACGAAGAACGAATTTACAATGACGTAGAAGGAATCGAGCATCATCTGAGCTGGAACTCCATAGACCGCATTGCAGATCTAATACAAGTAATGGAAGAAAATCCTACATTTATTCATAAACTTGAAGAGTTAAAAGCTCAACAAAGTGAATGATACGTCATATGAAGGGAGCTAGAAGTATGGCAGAATTACAATCAGGCGATATCGTTAAATTATTCGTGAAAGAAAAACAGGAATCCAAGTATATTCTTACTAATGATCATGTTGATGTTCCACTTAATAGTTCGGAAGTAACGGAGCTTTTAGAAGTGAACAGCAAAATTGAGGTATTTTTATATGCTGACCGTAGAGGAAATCTTTCCGCTACTACAGCTATTCCTCATATCAATAAAGACGACTACGGTTGGGCACGCGTATTGCATGTAAAAGACCGTGATGGTGCTTATGTTGATATCGGAACATCAAGAGAAGTACTAGTTCCAGCAGAAGATTTACCGAAGCTTAAACCACTATGGCCAGAGCCAGGTAATCATTTATTCATCACATTACGTACAGACCGTGACGGTGGGTTATTCGGACGCCTTGCTACAGAGGAAAAAGTATTGGAAATGTATGAAGATGCAGAACCAGAACTTTTTAACCAAAATATCATCGCTCGTCCATATCGTTTATTACCAGTTGGGACATTCCTAATTGGCGTAGATGCCCCGTATCGTATTTTCGTACACGAATCAGAACGCGTTGCAGAACCACGTCTAGGTGCAGACATTTCAGTACGTGTTATTGAAGTGAAAGAAGACGGTACGATTAACGCCTCTATGTTACCGCGAAAATATGAACGTCTATCGGATGATGCTGAGAAAATTGCTACTTACTTACAAGAAATTGGCGGCAAGATGCCTTTCAGTGATAAATCGTCACCAGAAGAAATTAAAGAGATGTTCCATATGAGTAAAGCTGCATTTAAGCGTGCTTTAGGGACATTGATGAAGGCTGGAAGAATTACACAAACAGACGGTTGGACAGAAATTAAAGAATAGCATTAACGGGGCAAAAGTAGAAAGTTACAACACTTTCAGAAACTTTTTGCTCCTTTTTTCGTAATAGTACATAGAGGTGAGAAAATGAGTAAAACAATAGTATGTGGCAATTGTCATCAGCAGATTAAAAAGAACGATGATTTAGTTACATCAGGTGGTTTATTGAAACTCGAACCGTTTTGTAGTAAATGCTATGCTACAAAGGAAAAATCCTTTGTGGGATTATTTTTCAATGAGCAACCGGTTAATAGTATAGGGAACATCGTTTTCATGGTCTTTATGATAGGCATGGCTAGTATAGCACCATTCCTTGATTGGGCTTGGGGATCACTATTGTTTGGATTACTCGCACTCATCACAATCATTGAAAGAGTTTACTCTTATTGCGTATATGAAAGACATGTAAATTAAGGAGGAAAAATAGGGATGAAAAAGAAATTTCTAGCCGTTTTAGCGGCCATGTGTATAGCAACTTCTGTTGTGACACCTTCGATTAGTTTTGCAAGTACTAATGATACATCAACAACAAAAGAGATTAATGAAAAATTAGGTGTCCCAATCGTCGTTTATGGAGGTAACCTATCTGCTGCTGAAAAAGACATAGTGAAGAAAGATTTAGATGTTGCAGGCGAAGCAGAAGTAGAAGAAATTACAGTAACCGGTGCCGATTTGATAAAGTATATTTCAGATGGCGATTCACGTGCTCGTATGTATTCTTCAGCAAAAATTACGCGTAAAGATGCCGGAGCTGGTTTAGTCATTAAAATCGTGACACCACAAAATATTACACAAGTAACTTCAGATATGTATTCAAATGCCATGTTGACAGCAGGTATTGAGGATGCTGTAGTAGAAGTAGCAGCTCCTAAAGCGGTAACAGGTCACTCAGCACTTGTAGGAATTTACAAAGCATATGAAGTGACAACAGGTGAAAAATTAGATACAGAACGTACTGACGTAGCGAATGAAGAACTATCAGTCGCAACAGACTTAGCACAAAAAGCAGGCGTTGACGATGAAAAAGTTAGCCAACTATTAACTGAAATTAAAAAGCAAATTGCTGAACAAAAACCTGCAACAAAAGAAGACGTTGAAAAAATTGTTAACGAACAACTAAGCAAATTAGAAATTAACTTAAGCGATAAAGACCGCCAACTGTTAATCGATTTGATGAATAAAATCAGCAAATTAGATATCGACTTCAGCAAATGGGGAAATCAACTAGAAGACTTAAGCAGCTCACTGAAAGATAAACTAGGAAGTATCTCAGAAGACATCAAAAGCGACACAGGCTTCTGGGCAAGCGTAAAAAACTTCTTCCAAAAAATAGCGGATGGAATTGGAAGTATTTTCAACTAGATGCTGAAGCGGCCCGTTTAGTTGTTATGACTGGGGCCCTAGCTTCTATGACTCAGGCGAGCTGTAATGACTCAAGCGCAATCTATGATGACTGAGAGCATAACTGTTATGACTGGAGCTCTAGCTTTTATGACTCAGGCGAGCTGTAATGACTCAAGCGCAAACTATGATGACTGAGAGTGTAACTGTTATGACTGGAGCTCCAGCTTCTATGACTCATCCGAGCTGTAATGACTCAAGCGCAAACTATGATGACTGAGAGCATATCTGTTATGACTGGTGCCCGAGCTTCTATGACTCAGCCGAGCTGTAATGACTCAACCGCAATCTATGATGACTGAGAGTGTAACTGTTAGGACTGGAGCTCCAGCTCTAAGACTCAGGCGAGCTGTACTGACTCAAGCGCAAACTAGGATGACTGAGAGCATATCTGTTATGACTGGTGCCCGAGCTTCTATGACTCAGCCGAGCTGTAATGACTCAACCGCAATCTATGATGACTGAGAGCATAACTGTTATGACTGGAGCTCTAGCTTCTATGACTCATCCGAGCTGTAATGACTCAAGCACAAACTATGATGACTGAGGGCGCAACTGTTATGACTGGAGCTCTAGCTTCTATGACTCATCCGAGCTGTAATGACTCAAGCACAAACTATGATGACTGAGGGCCGCATTGTTATGATACGAATCGAACCTACTCTAACCCAGAGTAGGTATTTTTATTGAAAAAAAGAGCATAGATCATCGATTAACGAGCATAGTAATCAAGATTTCGAGGGTAGAATAGCAGCACTTAAAATAGCCAAAGCAGCGCAATTGCATTCGAAAGCGATGATAATATGAAAATAATAAATTATTTTGAATCCGAGATATATTCGAAGTGATTTTTATATAATAGGAGGCATTTACGATGTCATTACATTTAGCAGGTATCCACCACGTTTCAGCAATTACAGCTAATGCAGAAAAAAATCATCATTTTTTCACAAAAATTCTAGGCATGCGCCTTGTAAAAAAAACAGTTAACCAAGATAATACTTCTTCATATCATTTATTTTACGCTGATGCAGTAGGAACACCGGGTTCTGATATGACTTATTTTGATATTCCAATGGCAGGTCCCACATCTCCAGGAGTATCTAGTATTAGTAACACCTCTTTCCGCATAAAATCAGAGGAGGCGCTACAATATTGGATTAAGCGCTTTGACGAATTAGAAGTAGAGCATGGTGAGACTTTGGATCGCTTCGGTCGACAAACGTTAACCTTCCAAGATTTCGAAGGTTCACGTTTAATGTTAGTTGTAGATGATGGAAAAGGAGTACCTTATGGAGAAGCTTGGGTGGGTTCAGATGTACCAGCAGAATTTGCAATTGTCGGTTTAGGACCAGTGACATTAACAGTCCATAAGGAAGCACCCACTGGGACAGTATTAACGCAAGTTTTGGGCTTTGAAAAAGCGGGTAGTTATTCATCCTTGGTACCAAATATGCCGGACATCACCGTTTATACAACAGGTGAAGGTGGTCCTGGTGCTGAAGTGCATATTGAAGAACGTTCAGACCTTCCGAGAGAACGTCCAGGAAGAGGGAGTGTACACCATGTAGCTTTCCGTGTTAATACGTATGAAGAATACGATTTATGGGAAGGGAAATTACGTGAACTAGGTTTCCAAACTTCAGGTAAAGTGGATCGTTTCTATTTCCGTTCCATTTACTTCCGTGAACCAAATGGCATTTTATATGAACTAGCAACAGATGAACCGGGTTTCACATCAGATGAGCCGCTTGAAACTTTAGGCGAAGAATTAGCATTACCACCATTTCTCGAGCCTCATCGTGAAAAAATTGAAACAAAGTTAAGACCATTAACTCTAATGGAATAATTTATGATAAACTATAGTTAAAAAAAGGATGTGTGTCATATGGAATTTCAATTAAGCAACCGTGGCAACGAAGAATCAGCATTTGAATACAAAGAAAACGATGAAGTATTAGCTGAAATTATTTGGACGAAATTAGGCGATATTATGGTTGTTGAACATACATTTGTATCAGAGAAATTACGTGGACAAGGTGTAGCAAAACAGTTGCTAGATCGTACAGCTGACTATGCTAGAGAGAAAGGCTTCAAAATTGAAGCAGTTTGTTCATATGTAGTAGCAGCTTTCGAAAAATCAAATGCATATGATGACATTAAAGCATAATCTTTTTAATAAAATTAAATAGTCCTTTTAGCAAAATAGCTCACTATATTTGTAGTGGGCTATTTTTTACAAAAAAATGAAACTAAATAGAAGGGTAATCCGTATAGTAAGAAGAAATGATAATGAAGAGGTGATTAGATGAAGAGAACTGGGGAAATGGCTTTAGGTATTATTGGTTCCATTTTTAACGTATTGGTAATTATTTTAATTTCTATAATGATGATGTTTATCTCAACTGCTGCAGAGGATACAACGTTTCAAGATGGGTTGAGAACAGAATTAGAGAATAACCCAACTCTAAGTGCAGAAGATTTAGATGTTTTAGTAGATGATATGCCGTATTATTTAAATGCATTTGGATGGGTTGGCATTATTGTGTTACTTGCATCAACTGTATTTGGTATTTTAGGTATCGTGTTTATCAAAAAAGATGGTAAACAAACAATGGCAGGCACGTTCTTTATATTGGCGGGTGTCTTTTCAGGGGTTATCTCAATAACTGCAATTCTATTCTATATTGCAGCTATTATGAGCTTTGTAAGAAAACCAAAAGTTGAAGAAATTGATACTTTTTATGTAAACGAATAAACGAAAAGAGCTCCCAGCTAATTGCTAGGAGCTCTTTTTTATTGTTGGAACAGTTTTCCTTCTACAATGCTAATAAGCGTATGGCGAATATCTTCAGGAATATCCTGGAGGTTAAGTGTTGGTTCGTAAATACGTTTATGCGTAAGCATTGCGAGAAAAGATCCAATTATTCCTACTTGAAAGAGAACAAGATCAAGCTTAGGTAGCTGACCTTTATCCATACGTGTTAACAATTCTTTATCAGCATTTGTTAGTTGATGAAGATGTCGAATATAGTTTTCGGATAGTTCAGGGTGTCTTGGAGACTCCGAGAAAATAATCGTATATTGTGGACGGTTATGGAAAACTGTTGAGATTAGTTGTTCAGTCCAAGCACCTAATAAATCTAAATTAGAAAGGGTAGAAAAATAGCTTACCTCTTGATCATGCGGACGTTCAGGCTCGACTGTTGCAAGTAACAGTGCCATCTTACCTTTGAAATGCTTATATAATGCGGCTTCTGAAACGCCTACTTTTTTAGCGATTTGAGCAGTAGATGTTGCAGCAAAACCTTGTCTATAAAAAAGGTCACGCGCTTCTACTATAATTTTGTGCTTTGTTATAGCACCTTTTGTTTGTTTATTTGAATGATGCGTATCCATCATCAAGCATGACCACACTTCCGTTAATAACATCTGCCTCTTCCAATGATAGCAGATAAACGGCATTGGCAATAGCTTCGGGTTGGATTAAATCCCCACGCATTTGGTTACTTTTTAATTTGTCAGTTAATCCAGCATCCTTAAAGCCTTGAACGATCGGGGTATCGACGGTTCCAGGGGCAACACCTACAACGCGAATGCCATATGGAGCTAATTCAAGAGCACCTGTTTGACACATCATACGTACGGCACCTTTAGATGCTTGGTATGCAAATGTATATTGATTTGAGAGATAACCAAATACCGAAGCTGTGTTGATAATAACACCTTTTACACCAAGGTCGCGCATTTTACGACCAGCTGCTAGCATGCCATAGAATACACCATTCTGGTTAACGCCAATGACGCGTTCATAATCTTCTACTGTATAATCTAGAAATGGAATAATTTTACCAATACCGGCGTTGTTAAAAACAACATCTAAAGAACCGTATAACTCAATAGATTTTTCTACCATTGCTTCTACTTGATCAAATTTAGAAACGTCTACTTTTACGAAAGTAGCTTCGCCATTTGCAGCTTTAATCATATCAACAGTTTCTTGGCCGCCTTTTTCATTGAAATCAGCTACAACTATTTTGTCACCTTTACGTGCAAATTTAACAGCTGTTGAACGACCAATACCGCTACCTGCACCTGTAATAACTACTACGCGTTCTGCCATAATAAAATCTCTCCCTTAATAAAATATAGAAAGTTAGTTAGTATTCACTTACTTAATTTAATATACTGTTTTGAAACTGTTTTCGCAAATGAAATGCTTTTATGAAGATAAAATTTACTTAGCTGTTTGGAGCAGAGGATTGTCGAAGAGCGCTTCAGAGGGCTATTAATTAGGAGCTTACAGAGTTGGAACTAATAAGACCTATGTTCTCCAACATTTTTAATTAAAAGAAGAGTAGAGTACTCTAAACGCTTTGAACGCATTATCTCAATGCAAGCTTAAGCTAAGAAAGGATTTGAAATATCCTTCGGTAAAATATATTCATGTGTAAAATGCCAATTTGCTTCTGTCACTTTTTGTACCGCTAGATTATTACTTTGCTGCATTGTACGAATCATCTTCAAAACTTCTCTAGTATTAATTGGTCGAAAAGGTATAGAATATGTGAAATAATAAATAATAAGGAGTGATAAATAATGGCATGGAAAGAACAAAAATTTGAAGACTTAACAACGATAGAGCTATACCGCATCTTACAATTACGTATTAATGTGTTTGTAGTTGAGCAAGAAGCTTATTATGCAGATTTGGATGATCATGATCAAAATTGTATACATTTGTCATATGAGAAGGATGGCAAACTAATTGCTTATGCACGTGTTGTTCCACCGGGAGAAAAATTCGAAATGGGCTCGTTTGGACGCGTAATCGTTTTACCAGAAGCACGAGGGACAGGTTTAGCACAAGAACTCTTAAAACGAGTAATGGCTATTTTAGAACGAGAATGGCCTGAAGCGGACTTGTTTATAGAAGCACAAGCTTATTTACAAAAGTTCTACGGTTCATTTGGATTTGAGGCTGTTTCTGAACCGTATATTATGGAATGTTTACCTCATATTAGTATGGTGTGTAAACGATAAAAATTGCATTTTCGCAAAGTTAACATAATTGTCATGTTTTGTTGTTTGGACATAGGGTATATAACATAGTATGATGAGAGAAAATATTGGAAGGAATGATGTTCAATGGCAAAAGGTAAATCTTTAGTGATCGCTGGTATCGCAGCAGGTGCATATGCATATTTCCGCAAAAAAGAAAACCGTGATAAAGCTGTAGTTGCATTTAATAATACGAAAGTGAAAGTCAATTCATTTATTGAAGCACAAAAACACAATCTTTCTGATTTAACTGAAGCAGGCCACCCGGACCCATATGATGAGGGTGACAGTAGAATGGTAGACGAAGGGGCGCTGACAAGCGTTCGATATTACAATGCAGAAGTGCAGGATGATGGACAAGATAATTCTTTCAACGATCCAGAACAACCTGTAGAAGATAAAGAATAATAAATTAGTAAAAGCCAATCGTAAGAAATTTGCGATTGGCTTTATTTATATTCGTGTTTATGAGTGGTGAAAAAAAGACTGCCAAATATTTGGCAGTCTCACATTATTACGCTTTCAGAGCTGAATTATTTTACGTCTTCAGTTTCTGGTGCTAGCATTTGACCGTATTTAGCAAGGTTAGTGTGGAATTCGAAAGCTTTTTCCAATACGTGTGGAGTTTGCCCACCGCGTGCTGAAGCTTCTTCTACATATGCATTTAAAGCATCTTTGAATTTAGGGTGTGCACAGTTTTCAATAATTACTGCAGAACGTTCACGTGGAGCAAGTCCGCGTAAATCAGCATAACCTTGTTCAGTTACAATTACGTCAACGTCATGTTCAGTATGGTCAACGTGAGGTACGAATGGTACTACTGAAGAAATTTTGCCACCTTTAGCGTAGGATTTTGTAACGAAGATAGCAACTCGTGAGTTACGTGTAAAGTCTCCAGATCCTCCGATACCATTCATCATTTTAGTACCGCTTACGTGAGTTGAGTTTACGTTTCCGTAGATATCAAGCTCAAGGGCAGTATTGATCGCGATTAACCCCATACGACGAATAAGTTCAGGGTGGTTAGAAATTTCTTGTGGACGTAGTACTACTTTATCTTTGTATTTTTCTAAATTGTGATAAACAGAATCCATTTTCTCTTGAGAAAGTGTTGTAGAGCATCCACTAGCAAATTTTACTTTTCCAGCGTCGATTAAATCGAATACAGCATCTTGTAATACTTCAGAGTAAACTTCTAAGTCTTTGAACTCAGAATCTAACATACCGTGAAGTACAGCGTTTGCTACTGAACCAACGCCGGATTGCATCGGAGCAAGTTCTTCTGTTAAACGTCCTTCTTTGATTTCGTTACGTAGGAAGTCAAGTAAGTGAGAAGCGATTTGGTCTGTTTCAGCATCTGGTGGTACAATTGCAGATTCGGAGTCTTCTTGGTTTGTAATGACAATACCAGCAACTTTATCAAGGTCTAAAGGAATACCGATTGTACCAATACGATCAGAAGCATTTAACAATGGAATTGGTCCACGTTCTCCTTGGTTTCCAGGAACGTAGATATCGTGCATACCTTCAAGTGCTGGATAAGAAGCAAGGTTTAACTCGATAATTACTTTGTCTGCAGTTGAAACGAAGATTGGTGAGTTACCAACAGAAGTTGTTGGGATCAAAAGACCATCTTCAGTAATTGCTACTGCTTCAATGATTGCTATGTCTACGCCTTTCATAGCGCCTTGGCGTAAGTACTCAGCTGTAATAGATAAATGTTGGTCAATATAGTACATGTCACCTTTGTTGATATGTCCACGCATTGCGCTATCAGATTGGAAAGGTACACGTTTACCAATAATACCTGCATCAGACATGATTGTATCTATATCAGAACCTAGAGAAGCTCCTGTATATACATCAACTTTGAACTTTTCATTTTTAGAGCGTTCAACTAAAGCCATTGGTACAGCTTTTGCATCTCCTGAACGAGTGAAGCCACTTAGTCCAAGTGCCATACCATCTTTAACTAGAGCTGCAGCCTCCTGTGCTGTAATTACCTTTTTAGCAAGTTCTGCATGACGAAGTCTTTCCTCGATTTTTACTGTCATTACTATCATCCTCTCTGCTTAATGAATACTTTCGAATCATTATTACATAAAATTGCTACTTCAAAATGGTAGCTTGGAATGAAAAAATATACCTAATTTTTATATTATCATCGAATTGTCACATTTGCTTGGAAAAAGCATGAAAAGGCTTAAAAAACGCGTAAAAGAGAAGAAAAGCGCGCAAAAGAGAAAAAGCCTGTCTTGAGAGACAGGCTTTTTCAAATATTAGTTTAAAATCCTAGTGAACGACGGAAATAACTTGCGTAACGTTGGCTTACAGGAATTCTTGTACCATCTTTCATAATTAATAGGAAGGTTGAATGAGAATCTGGTTGGATTTCTTCAATATAATCGATATTAACAATGTATGAACGGTGACAACGAATGAAAGAGTCTGGAGATAAGAATAACTCAAGATCACTTAAATTCAATCGGTGATAGCCCTCTTTGTGCATTGTTTTCACAAAAGTTTTGCGAAGTTGAGTTTCTAAATAGATAACTTCCTTATGTTTGACGGGATACCAGCAGTCATCAATTTTAATCGTAATATAATTTGTAAGGAAAGGTGAAGGTTTTTGCGGGAAAATAGCTGTGATAGCACCTTTTGTTTCCCCTTCTTCCATTAATGGAATACTCATTCCATAGTAAGGAACACCGAATACTTCAGGTTCAATAAATGAATTGATTTTTTGGCCATAATGAAGAGCTTTGTGTGTTGCTGAACCTTCAGGGATTTGATCACCTGGTTTGATTTTTAAATCAACTTTTTTGCTTGGCTGATAATATAAGTATTCTTCAGTGTCTGAAATAACGATTGAAGTGTTATCAGGGAAAAACTCCTTAATAATCTGTATCAATTCCTCAATAGATCGTGGATCCATTAATCCATACCTCGTTTCTTTCCATTCTTAAGTACTTTCCTAACATTCTACTATAGTTTAAAGTCAAATTTAAGTAAAGAAAATGATTCGAATACTTAGACATTAGTGAATGTGACAAATACGAAACAAAATATGCATATTTTAGGAATTCAATACTATAGTTTTGGATAGGAGTTGATAGGGTATTGTAGCACCTCTTCCGATACAAATAGCTTAAATTACCTTTAATTTCTATCTATGTATAAAATTTATAGAATTCAAATATTTAAACTGTAAAATATGTGAGAATAACGACCTAGATTATCTTTTTTTACATTTTTTGCTTAGAAAGGTATAAAACTATTTTCATATTACCAATTTCGTTATATAGTTAACTAAAGTCTATTATAAAACATGCGTATATTGTAGAAAGATGGGGAGTTTATGCTACAACACCAATATTCTATTTCAGAAGCTATTTCAAAGAGGTATTTCCAAGAGATTGAAACAATGAATCGTTATGATGGTATTGAAAAATTTTTTGAGATTGAATCCCAATTGTTGAGAGAAATTTATCAGCTTGATGCTGAAGCATCTAAGGAATCATTGCGCCGTTTAATCGACATTTTATCAGAGCGGTCTGGGAAGCACTTTTTCAGAACAATTCGCCACTATTTTGTCATACTATCGTCAGTCGTCACAAGAAGACTTATTGAAAATCAGGCACCATCTAAAAAGGCATTTGCCTTTAATGTTGCATGCGTTGAAATGATTGATCAACGTATGAATGACGCAGAATTTTTACAGTTTGCAGATGATTTAATAGAGTTCTATATTTATGTAATCTCTGAAAGAAAACAACCTTCTTACAAGCATCAAACCGTTAATAAGGTAATAATGTTTATTGATGATGAGGTGGAGACAGACTTATCTGTAGAAGATATTGCTTTGTACTTTACAATTAGTACGAGCCATCTGTCGCGTATCTTTAAGGAGCATGTGGGGATTACGTTAGTAGAGTATTTGAACGTGAGACGTGTCGAGGAATCGCAGTATTATTTAAGACATACAAACAAAAGTATTTCGAATATTTCAGAGCAATTCCATTTCTGTAATCAAAGCTATTACACACGTATTTTCAAAAAGTATGTGGGACTGACACCGAAGCACTTTAAGGATCAAGCAAATCATGATTACTTTCGTTTTCAATTACCAGACAGAAATATTTGAAAATAAGGATTGTTAACCCCTTCTTTAATTTGATATGTACTATATATTTAAGGTATACTTCACTATAGTTTGAGAAAATGTAGGTGAAAAAATTGAAGAAGAAACTTGGGTTACTCTCAATGCTTGGTTTAGTGTCATTTGTGCTAGCTGGCTGTGATTCAGTGAAAAACAAAGAAGGCTTTTTTTATAGTTTGTTCGTAAAACCAATGGAAATTGGTTTGGATTTCTTTGGGAATACGTTATTTGCAGATAGTTACGGATTAGCGATTATTTTGATTACGGTTCTTATTCGTCTTATCTTAATGCCTTTTATGCTTAAAAACTATAAACAGCAACAAGGTATGAAGTCGAAAATGGATAAGTTAAAACCTGAAATGGATGCTATCCAAAAGAAATTAAAAGAAGCAAAAACGAAAGAAGAACAAACAGTATTGCAACAAGAAATGATGGGCTTATATCGTAAGCATGGTGTCAATCCTTTGAATATGGGTTGTTTACCAGTGGTGATTCAAATGCCGGTCATTATGGGTCTGTACTATGCAATCCTTTATTCAGGAGAGGTTCAAGGGCATCAGTTCTTATGGTTTAGTTTAGGTAAACCAGATATTATTATGACTTTGATTGCCGGGGCGATTTACTTCGTTCAAGCGCAAGTTTCATTATGGACGGTTCCTGAACAACAAAAATCGCAGATGAAGTTGATGATGTATATTTCACCAATTATGATCATGTTCATTTCATACACTAGTATGGCGGCATTACCGCTATATTGGTCTGTCAGTGGTGCGATTTTAATATTCCAAACATATCTTGGTCGTAAGTTCTATTCCGAACATCCGGAAAAAGCAGCAGAATAGTTGTACAATGATCGGGGCCAATAGTGTCCCGATTTTTTTGGAGGGAAAATACGTTGAACGTAAAAAACATTACCGGTGTACTTGTAGGTGTTACGAGTATACTTGCGCTATATTTCATCATAAAGCAGAATTTTAACGTAGCAATACTGTTCATTACGCTAATGTTTACGGTGACAAATACTTTTAGAGCAAAGGATTTTAAAGACAAGGGGTATGAAAAAGAGGCTAAATGGATGAGGGGGATGGCAATCTTCTTCGGCATCGCTACATTAGCTATTTTAGTCGTAAACTTCATGTAACCTCTTACTACCAAAAACGATATCTTGCATATGCCAGGTATCGTTTTTATTGTTAGATGAAACATTCTAATAATAAGAACGTCTATATAAATGACGAATTGGAAATTGATGATTCAATAGAATTATGATTAAAATAGTCAAAAACGAACAAAAGAAGGATAAGGAATGATTTAATGTGAGTAAAAATAACTATTGTGAGTTTCCATTTAAAATGATGGCTTCATTTGCTGTTTTTGCATTAATAATGTCAGGTTGTGGAAATGGTGACACTAAAAAAACAGAAGATCAATCATCAAAAACAGCTGAAACATCTCAAAATAATGCAACGGCACAAGAGGATTTAACAACAAAGAATACAGAGAAAAATGAAGAAGTAACACGTGATGCAGGAGGATACATTGTAGACCAAGAGTTACCTAAAGAAGCAACTTATATAAATGATCTTTTAATAGCTAGCAAAAAATATCCATTACCTGCCGATTTTGCGCCAGGTGAATCAGACGAAGCACGAGCAGCTTTTGAAGAATTAAAAGCAGCAGCTTTGCTTGATGGCTTTACATTGAGTGCATTTAGCACATACCGTTCTTACGACCGCCAAGTAGAGCTCTATGCTAATTATGTAAACAGAGATGGCCGAGAGGCGGCGGATACGTATAGTGCTCGTCCAGGTTATTCTGAACACCAAACAGGATTGGCGTTTGATATTGGTGAAGTAGGGAATGAGCAATATTTTGCAGATAATGGCTTTGCAACAACAGCAGCAGGAAAGTGGCTTGCAAAAAATGCCCATACGTATGGTTTTGTAATGCGCTACCCTAAAGGCAAAGAAGATATTACAGGCTATATGCATGAATCATGGCATTTCCGCTATGTAGGTAAGGATATTGCTACAGATATTTATAAAAACAACAGTACGTTGGAAGAATATTTAGAAATCGGAAAATAGTATACTAGAAAACAGGAAAGCCTTCTGAGAAAACTCAGAAGGCTTTTTTATCTACAAAATAGGTGATAGTAAGCGTGATACGGATTCTTTCATCTTAATAATGCGAGAACGGTTGGCATATTTTTCGGGTGTCAATTCAGTGCATAGCAGCATATCTTGTTCAAATAATTCAGCTAATTGATGGGAAGTGTTGCGATCATAGATGAAGGCATTTACTTCGAAATTCAGTTTGAAGCTACGGAAATCTATATTTGCTGTACCAACTGTAGATGCTTCATCATCTATGACAATCATCTTCGTGTGCAAGAAGCCATTTTCATAAATATAAATTTTTGCTCCTGCTCGAATTAGTTCGCCAACATTAAAATAAGTTGCCCAGTAAACAAACATATGATCAGGTTTATTGGGAATCATAATACGTACATCTATACCAGATAAGGATGCTATTCTCACAGCATCCATAAAGCTATCATCAGGAATGAAGTAAGGTGTTTGAATATAAACGTATTTTTTTGCCATACCAATTAGTTTTAAATAGCCGTTTTTAATTTGCTCCCATTCTGAATCAGGTCCGCTTGAAACGATTTGTAAACCCACTTCACCTTTACGAGCAAACGTTGGGAAGTAACGGTCAGAGTATTCAATGTCTCGTTTATCAGAAGCTTGATTCCAGTCTAGAATGAAGCGCGTTTGTAATGGGTGCACAGAGCTTCCTTCAATACGTAAATGTGTATCGCGCCAGTAGCCGAACTTTTTATTTAACCCGAGATATTCATCACCAACATTGAATCCGCCTATGTATCCCGTTCTGCCATCAATAATAACAAGTTTACGGTGATTTCGGTAATTCATACGAGGATTAATAAGTGGCAAAATGGAAGGAAAGAATACTTCAACCTCACCGCCAACTTCTGTTAAACCCTTGAAATGTTTTTTATGTACACCTCTTGAACCCATTTCATCATATAGTAATCGTACTTTGATACCTTGCTTTGCTTTTTTGATTAAAGCATTTAAAATATGTGTTCCTAAATTGTCTAATTTGAAAATATAGTATTGAATATGGATATGATCCTTTGCTGCTTCAATATCTTTTAGGAGGGCTTTGAATTTCTCCGCACCATCAGAATATATTTTCACCGCATTATCTTGCGTTAATACAGCGTGATTATTACTTAAATGCATATAGATAAGATCTTTATAATGAGAGGCATCATCTAGGCGATATTCAAATGTGCCATCTTCAATTGCTTCCATTTGATAATCGATTAATTTTTCAATCCCAATTTTCTTACGTCCTTCCCAGCGGAAAAGATGCTTTTTACGTAGTTGGCGACCTAACAATAGATATAAGAAAAAACCTACGACCGGTAAGAAGAATAGGACTAATATCCAAGCCCATATAGAGGATGGTTCACGTCGTTCTAAAAATATAATGGGGATTGCTAACAAGATGTTCAGCGATAAGATGACGGAGACAATAATAGAGAAAAACGCTACAGCCATACATTACACCTTCTTCCATTATTTATTTCCTTCAGTATATCTTATATATCCAAAAGAAAGAAGAATGTAGCAGGTTTTGAGAAACTTTCAGTAAAACCTACTTGACCTATAGGATTTAATAGTTTAAGGTAATCAATATATTAATTACTATCATCATATGGATTTATTCACTAGGAGGATTTACTTTGAGTATTTTATTGACATCACTCAATGTTGTAGTACTTTTACTACTCATTGGTTTATTAGTTATTATGCATCGCAAACATGTATCGTTTTCTAAAAGGGTATTTGCTGGTTTAGGTCTAGGTATTGTATATGGATTGATTTTGCATTTTGCGTATGGAGTTGATGCAAAAGTTTTAACGGATTCAGTTGGTTGGTTTAGTATCATCGGATCAGGTTATGTGAAATTGCTTCAAATGGTTGCTATGCCATTAGTGTTTATCTCGATTCTTTCAGCATTTACGAAAATCATTATCGGCAAAAATTTTGGTAAGATGGCATCACTTATTTTATTCATTTTAGTTGGTACGACAGCAATTGCGGCAGCAGTTGGTATTACTTCAGCAGTTGGTTTCCAATTAGATGCGTCACAAATTGTTCAAGGTGATGCAGAAATGCAACGCGGTGCAGATATCGCTGCAAAATCCGTCGATATGGGTGAAAAAACATTACCACAACAAATTTTAGATTTATTTCCTGCTAATCCTTTCTTAGATTTAACAGGGGCACGTTCTTCTTCGACAATTGCAGTTGTTATTTTCTCTGCATTCTTAGGTTTTGCGTATTTAGCAGTTCGACGTAAAGATGAAAAGACAGCAGATACAATTAAAATAGGAATTGATGCGATTTATGCTTTAGTAATGGGCGTTGTGAAAATTGTATTACGTTTAACGCCATTTGGTATTTTGGCTATTATGGCAGCTACAGTTGCAACATCTGACTTTAACGCAATTTACAATATGGGTAAATTTGTGATCGCATCTTATGTAGCATTAATTGTCATGTTCATCGTTCAATTAATCATTTTGACAGCATCAGGATTAAATCCAATTACTTATGTAAAAAAAACGGCAACAACATTATTATTTGCCTTCACTTCACGTTCTAGTGCAGGGGCATTACCACTTAATATTCAAACACAAACAAATCGCTTAGGTGTTTCAGAAGGAATCGCAAACTTCTCTGGTTCATTTGGTTTATCAATCGGTCAAAATGGTTGTGCAGGTATTTATCCAGCGATGTTAGCAGTTATGATCGCACCAAGCGTAGGGATTAATCCACTAGAGCCATCATTCATCCTAACATTGATTGCAGTAGTCGCAATTAGTTCATTCGGTGTAGCAGGTGTTGGTGGCGGTGCAACATTCGCAGCTATTATTGTATTATCTGCGATGGATTTACCTATAGCTCTTGCTGGTGTATTAATCTCAGTCGAACCATTAATTGATATGGGTCGTACAGCGTTGAATGTAAGTGGTTCAATGACAGCTGGTGTAGCAACAGCACGTGTGACAGGTGAGTTAGATAGAGATGTCTACAACGCTGAAACAACGCAAGAATTAACTGAAATCTAATGTAATCAAAGAAAGTCTGTTCCGTTGTAATTTGGAGCAGGCTTTTTTATGTCTAGGGATCCTTTTCAAATAGGTCTCAGGTCCGATATGGCATAACTTGCTTTTTGTTATAGTAAATATAAGGAAATGAGGTGCTGTAATGAAAAAATTACTAGTAAGTATATTTTTATTGGCGATTATAATTATAAGTGGCTTTAATTTTTTTACAGGAATGAAAATGAAAGATGCATTAATCGAGAAGAAGATTGCGGTAAAGGACGTTGATACGGTCGAAATATTAAGCTCGTCAATTGATATTAAAGTCGTTGAAGGTTCAGGGGATGAAGCGGTCTTTACTTTATCAGGGAAAACGAGTTCAAATTTAGCGAGGAAAATATCTTTGGATGTAAAGAAAAGTGGTCATTCAATCGTCGTTAATACGAAATTTAAAAGAACAATATCGTTTTTTAATTTTAACAAAGGCTCTGTTCACTTAAAAGTGGCGTTGCCAAAAGCTGCATATGAGAAAATATCCGTGAATACCTCGTCAGGTGATGTGGCGTATGTAGATGTTGCTGTGAAAGATTTGACTATCCAAACAGCTTCTGGAGATATTGCAGGCCGGAATATTACTGCAGATGATGACGTTGAATTAACTAGTTCTAGTGGAGATATAATCGTCCAAGATATGAAAATGAAGAACATCATAATGGATGCAACTTCAGGAGATATTACAGGTCAAAGTATTACTGTAGATGGTGACGCAAAATTAACTAGTTCTAGTGGAGATATAAGCACTCAGGATTTGCGAGCAAAGAGAATAGAAATGAATACTACTTCAGGAGATGTGGCAGCAGATTATTTAGCTGGAGAAATTAATGCTAAAACAAGCTCTGGAGATATTGCAGTGTTATTAGATACAGCTGACGAACATATAACACTTAGTACCTCTAGTGGAGATGCCACATTTGTATTGAAAAACAAGTCGGATAATTTAGGTGTTGATTTTAGGAGCAATTCTGGAGATGGAACCGTAATATATTCCGGAATGACTTTTAAAGAGAAAAAAGATCATAGGATTATAGGTGGAATCGGTAGTGGAAATCCATTAGTAAAATGCCAAACAAGTTCAGGAGATTTTGAATTAATTGCACAATAAAATAAAATAGGAAATTCCCTCCTTTTTTTCATAGCCATTTAGCTATAAAATGAGAGTAGTAGAAAATATTCCTGTTTTGTATGCCTGTAGCATAAATATGGAAACTTCTATTAGAACATTTCGTTATTATAGTAAAACGTAAAAGGGGCTTTTCTATGTATTGGTGTAAAGTTGCGCAAACAGAATATGAATTTGATGAAATCGCCAAACTTAACTACGAAACATTCGTAGAAGAAATTCCTCAGCATAAGCCAGACCCAAGTGGACGACGTGTCGATGCTTTTCATCACGAAAATATGTACTTAATTGTGCTAAAGGATGAAGAGCTTGTCGGAATGGTTGCTTTTCGTAATCATCGGCCTTTCTCTTTAGATAAAAAGATTGGCCCGGTGGAGAAGTTATTACCTGCGGATGCGCTATTAGGGCAGCTTTGCGAGGTGCGCTTGCTAGCTGTTAAAAAGGAGCATCGTAACGGTCGTGTGTTTTTTATGCTAACACGAGCGTTAATTGACTATGCTTATGAGAACGGCTATGGCGCGGCAGTCATTTCAGGTACTGTGCGCGAAGAAAAATTGTATATGCAAATGGGTTTTGAAGCATTTTCAGAACCAGTCGGGGTAGAGGACGCAAGATTTATCCCGATGGTGTTAACGACAGAGCGTTACGAAAAATCGTTAGCAGGTCGTTTTAAACAAAGACGTTATTCCTTCTATCCGGGGCCAGTAAAATTAGTAGAGGATATCCAATCGCCCTTACTAAAAACGCCTGTATCTCATCGTTCCTATTCTTTTTCAAGAACGATTGAGCAAGTGCGCAGTAATCTTGAAGCACTAAGTGGAGCAAAGTATGCACATATGCTTTTAGGGAGCGGTACATTGGCGAATGAGGCTATGATCGCTCAACTTACAAAGCTCTCTGGAAAAGGTTTAATCGTTACAAATGGTGCTTTTGGTGAGCGTTTGCAGCAGCAGGCGAAACGTTGGAACTTAGAACATGAATGGCTATGCTATGATTGGGGACAATCTTTTAATGAGTCAGAATTAGAAAGTATGTTAAAACAATCTGATTATGAGTGGTTGTTAATAGCTCATGGTGAGACATCTACCGGTATGTTAAATAATTTAGATATGGTGCAAAATTTATGCGATGCATATAATGTGAAACTTTGCATGGATTGTGTCAGCTCTTTTGGGACATATCGTTTTTCAATGAAGAAGGTATTTTTGGCAACAGCAGTTAGTGGTAAGGCAGTGGGCACAATGAGTGGTATTGCTGTTGTATTTTCAAATCATGTTATTGCAAAAAGTGAGCAACTTCCAACGTATATTGATTTAGGCAATTATTCTAATCATCATATTCCATTTACGTATCCAGCGCAGTTGATGGAGAGTTTTAACAATGCGCTATTAGCCTATACTGAAGGAAATCGCTATGACTTATTGCAAGCACGGTATGAAAAATTACAACAAGCAGTTACTGATGGTGACTTCACTTTCTTAACGACTGAAGGCTATCCAATGATTGTCACGTTGAAGGCAGATGAATCACTAACGAATATGGCAGATGCCGCTTCAATGAATGGCTTCCATTTACATTATGAAAGCACCTATTTAAAAGAGCGCGGCTGGGTACAAATCTCAATCATCCAACCAGATTTTGATGAAGCATGGGGACGATTTAAGAAGTGGTATAGTAAATATAAAGAATATGGGAGAATTAAATGCTGAAGCGGCCCGTTTAATCCCGACAAGCACTATAGCTCTCGAATCAAAAGCATCACTTCAGCTAGACTGCTCCGCGCTTTTTAAGTGTGGAGCAGTGGATTCGAGTATAGCAATGCATTATCTATGGTAAAAATATCCGTTATGAGCGTAAAATCAAGTTGAACGAGCGTAATTCTTTGCTGAACGAGCATAAAAGTTCGAAA
Source organism: Viridibacillus soli (assembly GCF_016612995.1). GTDB lineage: Bacteria > Bacillota > Bacilli > Bacillales_A > Planococcaceae > Viridibacillus > Viridibacillus soli. The sequence continues at coordinate 26,097 of NZ_JAEOAH010000006.1, read as the reverse complement.
GTTGAGCGTAAACTTAAAAGAAAACAGAAATAACCTCAAATTCTCAAAAAAAGCAGATGGAGCTAACGCCCATCTGCTTTCTTTTTTAACTTTTCGTATGTGTCATTAATAAATCGCTTATAAGGTGTATCGATAAAAGGCTCGACTAAATCTACGCCTATTTTTGCTTCTTCTAATGCCTGCGCTAATTGCCCTTGTTGCTCATAGCACAAAGCTTTATAAGCATATAATTCATTTTGCATAGATAAATCATATGGGTGATGAATGTAATTAGGAAACCCATCGATTTGTTCAAATGCTTCAAGTGCTTGAGTATAACGCTTCATCCCGAACAATGATTTACCTTTTTCAATGTAGTAAAAGGCCATTGTTTTAGTTGCTTCGCCTTCATCGAAGTCGTAGTATTGCTCCGCAAACTCATTTCCTTTTTCATAGTCTTTTACAAAACTGTTATAGTAATGAGCTTGCGTGAAAAGGATAAAGCCTTTTGTTGTAACATCATCTGTGAAATCCGCATATTGATAGAGCTTTTTAAAATAATATTGTAAGTCTTGTTCATTACCATCCATCATTGCCTTGAATGCGGCTAATCGATACAGATCATCTATGCGATAGAAAATCCGTGTTTCTTTCGACAGTTTTATTGCTTCGTCCATGACTCCAAAACCGTCTTCGTCCATACCAACTGCTAAATATTCAACTGCGACCCTATAAAGTAAGTCGAGGTTAGTTAGAGTATCGATTACATAGTGATTCAATTCTATTTCTTTTTTTACTGCTAGTAATATATCTAGCGCCTCTTTGTAATTATGTCTAACAAATTCCGTAGATGATTTTTTTATATAAGCACGTAGCCAATCATTCATTAAGTTCATTTGCTTAAACATTTGAATAGCTCTTTTTAGTGGTTCTTCCCAACCGGCCTTATCTACATCATGTTTTGCATCAGCATAGAACACTAGTAGTTGTCCAGCTTCGTAGCTAACGGGGAGTCGGTCTACATAAGGCTCGATTAGTTCTAATCTTTCACGTTGGGGATCAATTGTTTTTAATAGCTTAGGGACCGTGATACTTTTTACTTTCTCAAGTAACTCACGCAACTCAGATGCGCTGACTTCTTCCAATAATTCACTTATTTCAACTCCGAGCTGTTCTGCAATATATGCCAAGCTATCCATAGAAGGATTGGCTTTATCATTTTCAATTAGGCTAAGCATACCTTTTGTTAAGCGATCGCCTGCTAGCTCTGCTAATGTAAGCTTTCGCTCTTTGCGGATTTTACGTATACGCATTCCAAGAGTCTCCATACAGACACCTCACTATTTTTTATTTTGTTTAACTATATTAAACTTTAGCTTGCAATGGAAGTCAAGTGCATGTTATTATTTGTTTAATTACATTAAACATTTAAATTAAATTAAACTAAAGGTGGAGATGGCAAGTGGATGAGGCTTTAAAATTAAAGAAAGCGACTTATCATTTATGGACTTTTACGATTAGTAAAATGATTTCTACATTGGGTTCCAATGTATTAACGTTTGGTATTAGTTTATACATTTTGGCGATGACGGGATCAGCGACTTCTTTTGCCGTGAATATGATTTGTTCCATTATTCCAAGGACTTTGTTAGCACCAGTCGCAGGTATGATGGCAGATAAATATTCGAAGAAACACATCATATTAATCGCTCAAGCATGTACCGTATTAACTATGGGTGGACTCCTTACGTATGCATCTATATTCGGGATGTCAGTAACAGCAATCTATATTACAACAGCAATTTATTCAATTACATCAACATTTACCGGCATTACTTTTTCTTCTTCTATTGCAAATTTAGTCGATGGAGAACGTTTGCAAAAGGCGACTTCATTTAATCAAGCTTCATTGTCTGTAGCGGCAATTGGTGGTCCTGCATTAGGTGGGATGATGTATGGTTTTGTTTCGATAGAAGTATTCTTAATGATTCATATGGCTGCTTACGCTACAGCTTTTTTACTCGAAGCAACAATGGATTTTAAATTGTATACAAAAAAAGAAGATAAAGGTGAAGAAGATAAAGAGAGCTTTTTGCAAAGTTTTAAAGAAGGATTTAGATATTTAAAAACAAAGCGTGTCGTCTCAATTATTATATGGGTAGCGCTATGGATTAACTTCTTCTTCTCGGCTTTGAACGTGGGTGGAACTTATGTGTTAGTTGAATTATTACATGTGAATTCACGACATTTCGGAATTATTGAGGCATCAGGTGCAGTTGGGATGCTTATAGCTTCTATTTATTTTGCGACAAGAAAGCAAGTAAAGTATCCGTTATTATTTTCAAAACGATTTATATTGTTAATGGCCATATCATTGGGTTTAATGACTATTCCACTTTGGATAGAGTTCCCGTATATTTGGATAGTTATTTTCTATATAACTATTTTTATAAGCTTTTCAGTATTTGCTGTATTTACGAATACACCAATTGGCGTCATGATGCAAACGGAAGTAGAGGAAGAATATCGTGGCAGAGCATTCGGTATTCTAGAAACAATGGCGGGGGCGATGATGCCAATTGGAACGCTGCTGTTTGGGTTATTATTTGATAAATTCCCGGCGCAGTGGATCTTACTCGGCTCAAGTAGTATTCTTATTGTTATTACGCTTTATATGCTAAGATCTTCTGTATTAAAAGAAGCATATCCGGAGCTAGCAAAAGAAACAAAGTCTATAAAATTGACAGAAAAAATCCAGCATCCTTAATGGCTGCTGGATTTTCGTTGTTACTCTGTAATACGTAATGATTTTTTGTTTGATTTGAAAAGCAGGATGACTAGAATACTTGCTATCGCTAGTGAAGCAGAGATGAAATAGGTTAAGTTCACTTGCATCGTGAGTATCCAAGTGAAGAATAGAGGTCCGATAATACGCCCCATATTATCTAGTGAATATGTGATGCCAGCCGCTGTCCCGTATTTACCGCCAGATTCTTTTGATGTTAACGAAACGGTTAATGTTCTTGCTAAAGCATTACCTGCTGTGAAGACACATAGTGCAAAACCTGCAAATGCAAGGCTTGTTGTGAATGGAAACAGTAATAAGCCAATTGCTGTAATGATTTGCGCGATCGTTAACCATTTTGCTTCAGTCCCGTCTTTAATACGACGGACAAGACCCCCTTGGACTAGGAAATCAACAAATCCGCTGAATAAGAAAAGTGATCCAAGTTGAGCTGAGGTGATGTTGATTTTATCCATTTGAAATAATTGCAAAGTAGATTCAATACCAGCAAGTAAGAATGTCACGACGAATGAGAATAGGAATAAGTAACGCACGCGATATTTGAAAAGGGTAGAGGCCCCTTTTGGAACGATTGCGCGTTTATTTGCTTCGCCGAGGCGTTCAGGTTCAACTAATACAATGCTTGCATAAATGAACAATAGGAAGATTAAGATGGCTGAAGCTGTAAATGGCAAACTTAAGCTATAATGACCAAGTAATCCCCCGATAGCTGGCCCGAAGATGAAACCTAGACCGATTGACATTCCCATGAAACCCATGTACTTATTGCGGTTTTCTTCTGTAGACATATCACCTATAAAGCCTGTAACAGCTGTATAAAGTGCCCCAGAGAATAATCCACCAACAATTCTTGAAAAATAAAGCATTGATAGTGAATCGATAAAGAGTGAAATTAATAAGAAACTAGTGCAGAAACCAAGAAGTCCAATTAAGATTAATTTTTTACGGCCTATTTTATCAGATAAGATCCCCCAAAGAGGTGCTGTAAAGAAGCTTGCTAAAGAATAAACGGTTAATAATCCCCCTACATGCATTTTGTTGAAGCCTTGTTGAACGACAACTTCGGGCAAAATAGGAATGATTAAACCAAACCCTAAATAAACGAAAAACTGCACGGACATTAATAATAGAATGGATTTTTTCATATAATCCCCGCTTTCTATAACCATCAGTAAGTTCATTCTACCGCTGTATAAAAGTAGAAACAACTATCAGTGATAAAATAAACAAGCTTTCGACTATAACGAATAGAACGCTTGTAATCCCAAAACTAAAGTTTTACTCGTTGTAAACGTAAAGCGTTTAGTACGACGGAGACGGAACTAAATGCCATTGCGGCACCTGCTACCCATGGTGCAAGAAGGCCAGCAGCGGCAATTGGAATCCCAATTGTGTTATAAGCTAAAGCCCAAAATAGATTTTGTTTAATATTACGGACTGTTAGTCGGCTTATTTGAATTGTGTCTACAACACGAAGTAAATCCCCGTGCATAATCGTAACGTCGGCTGTTTCAATGGCAACGTCTGTACCTGTACCCATAGCAATCCCAATATCGGCTTTTGCTAATGCTGGAGCATCGTTAATGCCGTCGCCAACCATTACGACACGATGGCCTTGTGCTTGCAATTTTTCGATTTCACTCGCTTTTTCCGTGGGCAATACTTCAGCAACGATTCGATCAATGCCAACTTCTTTTGCAATGAATTGTGCAGTAGCATGTTGATCACCGGTTAACATAACAACATAGATGCCGAGAGTTTTTAATTTAGTGATTGCTTCTTTAGATGTTTCTTTTACTTCATCTGCGACGGCGATTGTCGCTGCATGTTGACCATCAATAGCCGCGTACATAATTGTTTTACCTGCTTTATCAAAATCTTGAGCATCATGCAGGATAATATCTTTTTTTGTAAATAATTTTGCTGTTCCGATGACGATGTCTTTATCTTGAACGGTTGCTTCAATACCGTGACCAGGGATGGCTGTGAAATGAGTAGGGGAAGGTAGTTTACCCGCGCCTTCTCCGTAAGTTGTGATTGCTTTTGCAACAGGATGCTCTGAAGAACTTTCTGCTGCAGCGATTAGTTGCACGACTTCTTCTTTATCATAATGTGTTAGGACAAAGAAATTTGTGACAACTGGTTGGCCTTTTGTAATTGTGCCTGTTTTATCGAAAACAATTGTATCGATTGTACGAGTATGTTCTAGTGCTTCAGCTGTTTTAAATAGTACACCGTATTCAGCTGCACGACCTGAACCAGCCATTATCGATGTTGGTGTTGCCAGACCTAAAGCGCATGGGCAAGCAATAACAAGTACGGCAATAGTTCGCTCAAGTGCTGCTGTGAAATCACCTGGAATAGTGATGAAATAGGTAATAATAAATGTTAGGACAGCAATACCTACGACGATTGGGACGAAAACACCTGAAATTTTATCAGCTAAACGTTGTATGGGGGCTTTTGAACCTTGTGCTTCCTCAACGATACGAATAATGCTCGATAGCACCGTATCACGACCGATTTTACGTGCTTTTACACGTAGCATACCGTTTTCATTAACAGTTGCCGCGAAAACTTGATCGCCAGCCTTTTTATCCACAGGTAAACTTTCACCGGTTAACATCGCTTCATTAACAGCAGATGTTCCGGAAAGGACTTCTGCATCAACAGGTATAGATGCACCTGGTTTTATAATTAAAATGTCGCCTGCTGCTACTTCTGAGATTGGAATTTCAATTGTTTCATTATCGCGCTCTACAGAAGCTGTTTTTGGCTGTAGCTTCATCAATTTTTTTATGGCATCCGAAGAGTGGCCTTTTGCGCGCGCTTCGAATAATTTACCGAGTAAGATTAATGTAATTAAAACAGCACTCGTTTCGAAATACAAATCTAAATGATGTGTGCCGATATGTTCAAGATTGATCATCACAATATAAGCGCTGTAGAAATATGCTGCAGATGTACCGAGAGCAACTAGTACATCCATATTGGCACTCTTGTTACGTAGAGCATAGTAAGCGCCTTTATAAAATTGCCAACCGATGGTGAATTGTACAATAGTTGCAAGTACCCATTGGACATAAAGATTCATTAAAATAGGGGGTACATACAAACCTGATGTGAATGAAAAATGCGCAACCATCGTCCAAAGTAATGGTAAAGACAGTATCGCTGAAATAATGAATGTGCGTGTTTTTCTTTTTATCTCGGCTTGCTTATGATCGGGTGCATCTGCATCATCTTCTTTACGTACGTTAGCATCATAGCCAAGTGCTTGGATTTTTTTGATGACCGCTTCTTCATCTAGTGTATTTGTATCGAATGCCACATGACCAGTTTCTAAAGCTAAGTTGATATTTGCTTGTTCAATACCCTCCATTTTATTAAGCCCGCGTTCAATACGCGAGGAGCAGGCTGCACAGGTCATGCCTTGAATTTCTAATGTGACTTCTTTCTGTTGTTCACTTGCCATCTGAAAAACTCCTTCCATATACCTATAAGGGGTATATAATATTGAAAAAAATAACTGCTTGGGGGCAGTTATTTTGTTATGTCCATTAAAACGAACGCTGATCTTTAAGAAGGGTAGACTAAGCCTTTAACTGTATAGCCAGCTTCTTCAATGGCTTCTGAAATGTCTGTTTTATCTAATGTTGCATCATCAAAATCTACTTTGACTAAGTCTTGCTCAAGGTTTACTGCTACTTTACCAACGCCTGCAAGTGCACCAACACCTGTTTCAATTGCTTTTACACAGTGACCACAAGACATACCATCTACTTTTAATTGAACTGTTTCTGCCATTCTAAAAACTCCTTATTTTCTCATCAATTTTTGTATAGTTGTGACAAGCTCATCTAGAACTTCGTCATCACCTTCTGCTAATCGTTCTTTTACACAGCCTTTTAAGTGACCATCTAGAAGCACTTTTGCGACGCTATTTAGAGCAGATTGTGTAGCAGATAATTGTGTAATAATATCATCACAGTAAACATTCTTTTCAACCATGCCCTTAATGCCGCGGATTTGACCTTCAACGCGATTAAGGCGGTGGATTAAATCTGTTTTTACATGCTCTGGATGGTGACTTTTACGACAAGAATTATCCTGGCATTCGTTCGTCATAGTGTCCCCCCTAATGTTGATAAATCCATACTAACATACCGCTAGGGGGTACGTAAAATGGTTTGTTTGAAAAAGGTTTTAAAATAACTTAACAGAGGTATGGTAATAATAACTTTGTTGGTGTGAGAAGAAGTGGTTATTTTCTCCTGAAAATTAATGATTATAATTAAAAAAAGGGAAAATACAATGCAATAACGAAATAAGTTAGGTGCATATTCTAAGGTGATGTAATTATTATCAAGGAATACTTTTCTTCGGACATAATGGTAATGAATATGTAATCATCAGCAGAGGGATTTCTGTTGAACTCTCCATTGTCAATAAGACTTAACGTGTAGTATGATTTACTTTTCCTTAACATATGTAACAATATTGAAAAATTTTAGATGGTGAAAAAATGTTATGATAATAACATGCATAAAACAAGTTATAGTTGGGTACGATGTAGTTGAAACCTTTTAAGGGACACTACGTCTAAAATATAAAGAAAAGAAGAGGTGGAAAGTATGGGAAGAGAAGTAGATTTGACTAAAATTGTTTCTAATTTATCAAAGCTAGGCGTTAAAGCAACGACTACAAAATCACGCTTGGAATTACTTAAAGCAATTGCACCACCAAAACAATCACCACAAACACAAAACTAAAATGCACCGCTTCGACAAATCGATGTCGAAGTTTTTTTATTTATAAAGAAAGCCCAGAGAAAGTAAATCTTCTCTGGGCTTTAACTATTTGTATTAAAAATCTTCATCCTCATCATGATTTCCGAACATATAGGTACGGTGATGGTACTTCATACTAAATACTAAGCCTAATGCCAGTGCATTGCCCATCATCGAACTACCACCATAGCTGATGAATGGCAATGGAATACCTGTAATAGGCAATAATTGAATCGTCATACCGATATTTTCAAATACGTGGAATGTTATCATCGCGATAATCCCCGCACAAACATATGTACAAAATGGATCTTTCATTTGCAAAGTTAGTTTAGTTAAATGGAAGATCAAGAAGAAGAATAAGCAAATGACGACGCTTGCGCCGATAAAGCCGTATTCCTCACCAATCACACTAAAGATGAAATCGGTATGGTTTTCTGGTACATACACTTCACGGCCTTGGTAGCCTTTACCGAAAATCTCACCGGAGCCAATGGCGTTTAGTGAGGAGATTAAGTGATAACCATCACTTGAAGCGTATGAATAAGGGTCTAGCCAAGAATAAATACGTGCAGATTGATAGGGGTCAAAGCCTAATTTATGTTGCAGGAAGTCCTGCATATAAAGAGCCATCCATAGTAAGCTACCACCAAGTGCAGCTGCACTACCAGCCACTGGTAATATAATTTTCCATGAAATACCTGCTACAACTATAGTTGCTGCAGTAATTGCAAAGAATACTAATGCAGATCCTAAGTCAGGTTGTTTCATAATAAATGCTAGCGGAATTAATAATACCCCAAAGATTTTACCTAATAAGATGAAATCAGTTTTTAAAGATTTCATCGTATACTTTTCATGATGCTTACTAACCATTCGGGCGAGAGCAAGTATGAAGAAGGTTTTCATAAATTCAGAGGGCTGAATATCCCCAACAGGTAAGTGGAACCAGCTTTTCGCACCATTTCTGCGTTCAGCAATTTGATTTACTCCATCAGGAGCGATCAACAGTAGAGCTAAAAGTAAAATACCAGCACCGTACAAATACCAGGACATTTTCTTGTATTGGTCGGGTTCAAAATATATCATCACACTAATAATACATGCTCCGATAAAGTACCAAAACAATTGTTTTGTTACATAGTTTGCTGCATACTGACCTGAAGTTATCGCTGAAGCAATTGCTGTAATACTAACAATACAAAATAACAGCAATATAAAAGCGAGCGTCCAGTCAAATCGATCGGAAAATTTTTTATTTGTATTCATATAAGTCACCTAAATTATTTAGTTTAATATTACTTTTTATTATAGCGTAAATCATTGTATCACGCTTAAGTATAAAGATGTGACGAAATCGATTCACAAATGTTTCAAAATATGCTAATTCATCTTATAATGAGATGTGGAAATGAGGTGATCGACTTGGCAAAAAAAATGCGTGCTGCAGATGATTTTTTGCACCACTTGTATGTACATATGAATGAAATTAATCAATTTGTTATATTTAGTGGTTTAACGTTTCACGAATTCGTTTCTTCAATCGGTCCGCTTCAGAATATATTACTCTTGAAAAATGAGTATGAGGACGGTTCATTTAACATGCATACACAGTTAGAATTTGTTGAAGAAAGAAGTATTCGCAAATTTACGAAAAAAGCCACAGATTCAAAGGCTGAGCTATGTTGGATTGATTTCTCTGACGAAAAACGATTAAATCTTTTAACGCCACAAGAACAGGCTGAGCTTCTGTATATAGGACATAAAAAGGAGCCTATTCGTTCGCCGTTTTATCACCAGTTACAAAATAAATTTGTTTACTTGGCCAATGAAGATGAGAAGATGTCTAAGATTTATTTCCGTGATTTACAAGATGTCGAACAATTATTAGCTAATTTGTTTAATGCCATTATTCAAGATAAAGAACGTTCAACGACATTTTGGAGAAGAAAAGTAAAAGAAAGTATTCCTAGTTTTACTCCGGACATGCTTTCAAACTTCCGTGAGGATATTAAGGACGGTATTATATTTTCGATGTATAAGATTGAAAAACCGAATCTTGCTTATGTATTAGAGCTACGCAATATTTCTGATTTCCCGTTCCCTGATGAAATTTGGGGCGAGCTAAATACAATTTTAAAGAAAAAAGCAGAAAAGATTATTGAAGTCCATTGATCATCAACTGTTTTTTTAGAATTCTCCACGGATATTTCTGTGGAGAATTTTTTCGTTAATGCATGCATAAATTTTCTAGAGTGCTATTATAAGTAAAGATATTTTTAGTAAGAAAAGATTTAAAGTCCCTCGACTTTTCACGATGAAATCATTTCATGAATCATTTCGGTTCGTGATAAACTAAAAGTACAACAAACTGGAGGACAACTAAACTATGAAGAAAAAATTAGGCTTATTATATGGCGGTAAATCAGCTGAGCATGACGTGTCTTTATCAACAGCGAAAGCAGTCACTCAAGCATTAAACTTTGATAAATTTGATGTATATCCTATTTTCATCACGCGTGAAGGTGAATGGAGAAAAGGCGTGCAATTAACAGCACCAGCAGAGTCAATTGAACAATTACAATTAGGTAAAGATACGGGGAATAGCATTCCAAACGATGTATCAAGCTTTTTACTAGATAAAGATGAAAAAGAATTCGACGTTATTTTCCCATTATTGCATGGTACAAACGGGGAAGACGGTACAGTGCAAGGTTTACTAGAAGTATTAAATTTACCGTATGTAGGAAATGGTGTATTAGCCTCTTCAGCAGGTATGGATAAAGTTGTTATGAAGCAATTATTTGAACATGCTGACTTAAAGCAAGTTCCTTATGTGTACTTCATCCGTAAAGAATGGAACAAGGATCAAGAAGCATTAATCGCGAAAATGGAAACTGAGCTTACTTGGCCAATGTTTGTAAAACCTGCAAATTTAGGTTCTAGTGTGGGGATTAGCAAAGCATCAAACCGTGAAGAGCTAATTAATGCAATTGATATCGCCTCTAAATATGACCGTAAAATCATCGTTGAAACGGGAATCGTTGCACGTGAAGTAGAGATGGGGGTACTGGGAAATGATTCGCCAACCGTATCAGTCCCTGGTGAAATCAAACCTGTGACTGATTTCTATGATTACGATTCAAAATATAATGATGACAATACAGGTCTAATCATTCCAGCTCCGATTACAACAGATGTTGAAGGACGTATGAAAGATATGGCTATCCGCGCATTCAAAGTGCTAGATTGCTCAGGTCTTGTTCGTGCAGATTTCTTTGTAACAGCTGAAGACGATATTTTAATTAACGAAGTAAATACAATGCCAGGCTTTACTCCTGTTAGTATGTACCCGATTCTATGGCAAAATACAGGTGTTACTTATTCAGAGTTAATTGAACAATTGATTGACCTTGCGATTGAAAGACATGACGAAAAACAACAGCTTCAATACCAATAAGACTCGAGTGTGATAAAACGATGAAAAAAACATTAAAGCAAATTGTAAACTGGTTAAATAGCGATCAACAAATAGTTGATGACGTGGTTGTAACGGGTATTTCGATTAATACACGTACATTGCAAGTAGGGGACTTATTTATCCCTTTTCGTGGTGAAAAAACAAATGGACATCGCTATGTAGAGCAAGCTTTTGAAAACGGTGCAGCAGCATCATTTTGGCTAAAGGATGAACCAAATCCGCCTGCAGGTCTGCCATTACTTTTTGTAGATAATCCTGAAGAGGCTCTACAACAAATGGCCACAGCTTATCGTCAAGAGCACTGTGCGAAATTCATTGGTATAACTGGTTCAAATGGTAAAACTTCTACGAAGGACTTAGTGGCAGGTGTTTTATCTCCTTACTACAAGGTACAGAAAACAGAAGGAAACTTTAATAATGAGCTAGGGCTACCATTAACAATTTTATCGTTAGATGAGGATACAGATTTTGCTGTTCTTGAAATGGGTATGAGCGGTTTTGGTGAAATTGAATTTTTGACTAAACTAGCAAAACCACATTTCACAGCGATTACGAATATTGGAGAAGCGCATTTGCAAGACCTTGGCTCAAGAGAAGGCATTGCGAAAGCAAAATTCGAAATCGTTCAAGGTTTACAACCTGGTGGCAAGCTGTTTTATGATGGTGATGAGCCGTTGTTATCACCGCTTGTAGCGGGTGAAAAGCATTTACAAGCACTATCGTTTGGACTTGAAGGTTCAAATGATTTATTAGCGACAAATATTACGACAACTGAAAACGGTAGTGCATTTACTGTTGAAGGTCTGTTGGATACGGACTTCTTCATTTCGGTATTAGGTAGTCACCAAGTGAAAAATACATTGGTAGCGATTTTGATTGCACGTGAGGTGGGCTTATCAACAGAGCAAATTCGAGAAGCTTTAAAAGATATTTCATTAACAAATATGCGTATGCAATTAGTAAATGGTGCGCAAGGGATATTATTTGTTAATGATGCGTACAATGCAGCTCCTACTTCAGTGAAGGCAGCATTACAATTTATAAAAGCGACAGATATACGTACAGATAAATGGGTAGTGCTTGGAGATATGCTAGAGCTAGGTGAGCTAGAGCAACAGTTCCATGAGGAGATTGCTTTAGCGATTGATGTTGAGAATATTCACCAAGTCTGTTTATATGGCCCGCGTATGAAGTGGTTATATGAAAAGTTACAAAGTGTTTTACCAGCGGGTCGTTTACTATGGACAGCTGAGGATTATGCACCTATTATCAAACATCTTCGTGAAAATGCAGGAACAGATTCAATTGTCTTATTAAAAGGTTCACGTGGTATGGCACTTGAAAATGTATTAAAGGCATTTAACGATTAATTTATTGTTTAAAGCATCTAAAAAGGTGGATTTCCTTTTAGGTGCTTTTCTTTTTTATAATAATGGGTAATATATAGGCGGGGGCGAATGTGATGACAACAGGTATATTATGTATTCATGGCTTTACAGGTGGACCACATGAAGTGCAGCCTTTTGTAGATTTTTTACAGAAAAAAACGGATTGGGTTGTGTACGTGCCGACGTTGTCAGGGCATGGTGATAAGTTAAGTTTAGAGAATTATAAAGCAGAACATTGGCTAATGGATGCGGAGCTTGCTTATAAGAAGCTTGCAAAAGAAGTAGATGAAGTCATTGTTGTAGGCTTTTCAATGGGCGGGCTAATTGCTCTTTACCTAACTTTGCGCTATAACGTGAAGAAATTAGTATTACTAAGTGCAGCGGCGAAGTATATAAGCGTACGTCAGTTGTTAAAGGATTTTAAAACTCTCGCCAATGATTTATTTCAAGGAGAACTTGCAAATAATGAATTATTCCATCGCTATGAAAGTAAAATTAGCCATGTACCTATGGCATCTACTGTAGAGTTTTTACGTCTTGTGCGTAAGGTAGAACCTTATTATGAGAAAATTAAAGTGCCAGTTTGTTTAGTACAAGGAGAAGTGGATGGAATAGTACCAGCTATAACGGCACAATTTTTGTATGACAAATTAGGATCAACAGATAAGCAACTGATTATTTCGCCTAATGGCAAGCATCATATTTGTTATAGTGATGACTGCAATGAGTGGTTTCAAAACGTATTAAACTTTATATTAAAGCCATAAAAAGAATCTGATAATTTTGACTGAGGGATATTGATTGCATAGTGCAGATACTCATGTTAGACTATTGAAAGCAATGGATACATTTTGTGTGAAGGCTCTCCGAGATGATGGGGAGTGCTTTTTTTTGAACATTACGGTTTATTCTAGATTTTGGGTTAGAATTCCCCGAGAATTGAACCGCTCGGCAAAGACCGGGCTTTACTTTATATATATAAAATTCCTCTGGTAAGACAGCAGAGATATATTAAGAGACGGAAACGTTCCTCTCACAAGGCTCGATTTGCCCTATTTTCATCTGAAAATGTAACCATTTGTCAAATGCATGAGCAAAAAGGAGAATGAGAAGTTTGACAAATTTTTCAGAATTAAACGTAAGCGCTTCTATCCAAAAATCTTTACAACGTATGGGTTTTGAAGAAGCAACCCCTATCCAAGAAGGTACAATTTCATTTGCGAAAGAAGGACGCGACATTATCGGTCAAGCACAAACTGGTACTGGTAAAACTGCAGCGTTTGGTATTCCGCTTATCGAAAAAATTGATATCAACAATCCCGCAATCCAAGGCTTAATTATTGCCCCAACTCGCGAATTAGCAATCCAAGTTTCTGAAGAACTTCATAAAATTGGTTATGATACACGTGCAAGAATTTTATCAGTTTACGGTGGACAAGATATTGGCCGTCAAATCCGTGCTCTTAAAAACAAACCACAAATTATTGTTGGTACTCCAGGTCGTATTCTTGACCATATCAACCGTCGTACATTGAAATTAGATCAAGTTCAAACACTTGTATTGGACGAAGCTGATGAAATGTTAAACATGGGATTCATCGAAGATATCAACACAATTTTAGAAAGTGTTCCAGCTGAACGCCAAACATTACTGTTCTCAGCTACTATGCCTGGACCAATTCGTAAAATTGCTGAAAAATTCATGAAAGACCCAGAAATCGTTAAAATCCAATCTAAAGAAATGACAGTAGAAAATATCGAACAATTTTTCGTTAAGTCTCAAGAACGTGAAAAATTCGATATCCTTTCTCGTCTATTAAATGTTCACCAACCAGAATTAGCGATCGTATTTGGTCGTACTAAACGCCGCGTTGATGAATTAGCTCACGCTTTAAGCATTCGTGGTTACCTTGCAGAAGGTATTCATGGTGATTTAAGCCAAGCAAAACGTATTTCTGTATTACGCCAATTTAAAGAAAACAAAATTGACGTATTAGTAGCAACAGACGTAGCAGCTCGTGGTCTTGATATCTCAGGTGTTACTCACGTTTACAACTTCGATATTCCACAAGATCCGGAATCTTATGTTCACCGTATTGGACGTACAGGTCGTGCTGGTAAATCTGGTATGGCGATTACATTTGTAACGCCACGCGAAATGGGTTACCTACGTATCGTTGAAGAAACTACTAAAAAACGTATGACAGCTCTTCGTCCACCAACGGCGGATGAAGCATTAGTTGGTCAACAAGCTCTTGCAGTAGAACAATTAACTGAATTAGTTGAGAAAAATCACTTAAGTGATTACCGTTCAATGGCTGAAGAATTGTTAACTAAACATGATGCAATTGATTTAGTTGCAGCAGCAGTTAAATCAATGACTAAAGAGCCAGATGATTCACCAATCAAAATCACTGAAGAACGCCCATTACCACAACGTGGCGGACGTTCAGGTGGTGGTCGTGGCGGTCGTCCAAGTGGCGGCGGTGGCGGCGGTTACCGTGGCGGTGGTCGCTCAAGTGGCGGTCGCTCAAGTGGTGGAGATCGCGGAGGACGCGGTGGAAACCGTGGAGAACGTGGTGGAGAACGCGGCGGAGAACGCGGCGGAGATCGTGGTCGTCGTGAAGGCGGCAGCGGTGGTAGTCGTCGCGAAGGCGGTTCTAGCCAAGGCGGACGCTCTCGTGCACCTCGCAAACGTAGTGAAGACTAAGATTTATCAATATGAGCTATCCCATCTCGGTGGGATAGCTTTTTTGTTTTTTCGTCACAAATTACTAAAAAATGATTGTTGTGGCTAGTGATTTTTGATGACGGTGATGGACAGTTACGCAGTCTCTCTGTAGACTGAAAATAAACGAAACATTTTCTATATTCCAATCGTATAAAGTAATATAAAAAAATTGAGGTGGACAAGATGAGCGCAGAACCAAAGTATCAAATTTCAAGAAAGGGATTATCGGTATGGCGTGTTTATGGTAGTATTCAAACGTTAATTATTTTATTAGTAGCAATAGGTGCTGGTGTTTTAACGTGGCTTTTTGAATGGTATTGGTGGATATACATAGTTTGTGCAGTAGTGCCGATAGTTTTTGGTTTTTTATTTATTTACTTATTTCCGAAAATACGTTGGGATCATTGGCGTTATGAAGTACGTGAGCAAGAAATTGAAGTACAGTATGGATTATTTATAGTCGTCCGAACATTAGTGCCAATGGTGCGGGTGCAACATGTGGATACTGCCCAAGGACCAATTTTAAAACGTTATGGATTAGCTGAGATTACAATTTCAACAGCAGCAACAACGCATACGATCCCAGCCCTCATCATGGCTGAGGCAGATGATTTACGGGCGCGTATATCTGAGTTAGCAAGGGTGGCAGAAGATGATGTCTGATGAAAAGTTTCGATTACACCCAATTTCAGCCATCATCAATTGCGTTAAAGGGTTAAAGGATTTACTCATTCCGTTCTTTATTATTTTTGTTGGTAAAGGTTTTAAGTTTAATTTTGATCCTCATGATGAAGGCTTTTTTTGGGATAGTTTACCTATATTGATTGCTGGAGTTTTATTGGTGCTGAACTTTGTTAGTGGAGTTGTGAAATGGCGCCGCTTTGTTTACTGGTTTGAAGACGATGAATTGCGAATAGAGTATGGGCTTTTTGTAAAGAAGAAACGCTATATACCATTCGAACGCATTCAAAGTTTGAATTATCAAGAGGGGATTTTGCATCGTCCGCTCCAACTTGTTAAGGTCAGTGTAGAAACGGCTGCTAGTAAAGATAAGAAGGCTGAAGCTGAGTTAACCGCCATTACTCGAACCGCTGCTGATATGATTGAGTTAGAAATGAAGCGAGCAAAGAGAGGGAAGCAACAAGTAAAGCAAGGATTAGCTCAAAATGAGTTACTACATGAAATTGATCATGATAATAAATCGGAGATTGATGGTGATTCAGCTTCTGTTTCAAGTCAGCAAGAGTTTCGAATTCAAGAAGATGAAATCGTGCAAAGGGAAGTTATCCATCGCATGTCGGTAAAGGATTTACTTATTTTGGCAACGACATCTGGTGGCGTCGGCGTAGTATTTTCGGGGTTAGTCGCTATTGCATCACAATTTGGAGATATTATTCCATACGATTATTTGTACGATGAAATTCGTGTATTTGTTAAAGTGGGTGTATTGCTAGTAATGCTAGCGGTATTTTTAGTACTTTTTGTAGCTTGGGGGGTATCTTTCGTTTTAACGTTGTTTAATTACTATAGTTTCATAGTAGAGCGTGAGAATGATAAACTTATCATTACGAGAGGTTTATTGGAGAAAAGGCGTGTAACTATACCTCTTAATCGTATCCAGGGTATTAAAATTGTTGAAAATCCATTGCGTCAAATGTTTGGCTACGCAACAGTTACTGTTGAAAGTGCTGGTGGATCGATGCAAAACGGTGAGAAGAAAATTATTCTTATGCCACTTGTGAAAAAACGCGATGCTATTGCAGCATTACAGCGGTTATTCCCTGAAATCAATTGGTTGCCAACATTAACACGTTCTCCTAAAAGAGCACGTCCATCTTACTATAAAATTGGTCTTCTATGGATATTACCAGTGACGGCAGTGGTTAGTTATTTGTTCTTCCCATATGGTTTATTGTCACTGCTCATTATACCTCTATTGATTTTACTAGGTGTATGGCAGCATAAGACGGCGGGGTATGCATTAGATGGTTATCAGCTTACCGTTGTTTATCGTACAATTAGCAGAACGTCATTTTTTATGGAGAAAAAACGTTTACAACAGATGACTATGAGACAAACTTATTTTAAGAAAAGAATAGGTATTGCATCACTCAGAACGACGATTATGTCAGGTTCAATGGGTGCATCTGCTACCATTGCGCATTTTGAAAAAACAGATATAGAAAAATTAATGGCTTGGTATGAACCAAATGCGAAATCTGCTTATGATGTTGAAAAGTCAATTAGTGAGCCATAAGAAAAAGCTGTTGAGCACGAAACTCAACAGCTTTTCTTATCTTTTCTCTTTCAATCGCCAATTTAAAATTCTGCTTGGATGGAAGTCGATCAGCCCAATAATGAAACCGGTCACCATACCTGCAACATGAGCAGTTACGTTAATATTGGATTGTAGGAACGTCATAACCAAACTGATTACGATAATCGGCATAATTGTTTGCTTTAGCTGTGGCATTGTATTTCTCGTATAATAAACGAGTGCTGCAAATGCACCGAAAATCCCGAAAATGGCACCACTAGCACCAACGCTGACATAGGAAGGTGGCTGTATTAAATATGTTAGTACATTACCCATCAATCCTGCTATGAAATAAATGGTGAAGAATCGCATTTTTCCAGCAATTTTCTCAAGCTCAGGACCAAATAAATAAAGAGAAAACATATTAAATAGCAAATGTAGTAAACCAGCATGAAGAAATATTGGAGTCACCAGTCGCCAATACTCCCCGTCTGCGATTAAATAATTCGCACCGAATCCTAACCCAAATACGTTATCACCAATGATGGGTATGAGACTCATTATATGGATTAAAATATTCAACGCGATTAATAATGAAACAACAGGATAATATTTTATATACTGTGAAAAATTCTCTCTACGAACAAACATGTATTCACCTCTATTTTGTATGATTATTATACATTGTTTTAGCTAATGAATGAAAGGGGAACCTTATATGATAAAAGGAATCGGATTAGATATCATCGAAATTACACGTGTTAAGAGATCCAATGACCTTAGCGAAAAATTTAGACAGCGCATTTTAACGAATAAGGAGCTCGCAATTTTTGATACTTTAAAGGCACGGCGTCAAATGGAGTTTTTGGCTGGGAGGTTTTCAGCGAAGGAAGCTTATTCAAAAGCAAATGGAACGGGAATTGGTAAGAAATGTGGTTTTCTAGACATCGAGGTTTTACCTAATCCGCAAGGACAACCGACACTCTATTTTAAAGGTAAATCTGTAAAAGGTTATGTCAGCATTACCCACTCAAAAGAATATGCTGCTGCTCAAGTTATCCTTCTAGCATAAACGCTTGGCTTTTTTCATAAGATATCTTAACGGATTGAATTGAGAAGGGATGGGAAATTGCGAAAACGTTTTGTAGTGTTAGCGTTGCTAATGATTGTATCACTAGTTTTAGTAGCATGTGGTTCAAATTCTAAGGAAGCAGTTTTGAAAAAAACGAGTAATAAATGGACAGAAACAAAGGGGTACGATTTATCAGCCCAAATGGAAATCAAATCAGGAGCAGAACCGCGCACTTATGATGTAAATGTATGGCATACAAAGCCTGATTTTTATCGTGTAGCTGTTGCACAGCAAGGTGAAGAGGATTCTCAAATGATTATACGTAATGAGGACGGTGTATTTGTTGTGACACCTTCTATGAAAAAAACGTATAAATTCCAGAGTGATTGGCCAAAACAAAATAGTCAGGCTTATTTAATTGGTGCACTTGCAGAAGATTTAAAGGCAGATGAAAATGCGAAAATGACAGAAACAGAAAAGGTGTATGTTTTTGAAGCGAAAACACGTAATAACCACTCGAAGATGCTACCATATCAGCAAATCTTCATAGATAAAAAAACATTGCTGCCAACTAAGGTCGCTGTATTAAATGAGGCGAAGGAAGAACAAATCGTTATTACCTTCAAAAAAATCTCACTAGGAACATCGAGAAAAGGAACAGACTATGCTGTGGAAGATTTCTCTAAAAAGGGTACATCAGATAAAGGGACAATTGAAGGGAAAGCAACTGAAGAAAAAGCAACTGAAGGGAAAGCAACTGAAGGAAAAGCAACTGAAGAAAAAGCAACTGAAGGAAAAGCTTCTGAAGAAAGTACAACTAATAAAGAAAGTGCAACAAGTGATTCTGATGAAACGTCTGAAAATGTAACGGAAAATGATAAGGGTGAAACGCAAAGCGTTACAGGAGATGCGCAAGCTGGAGCGGAAATTGAAAATCCTGAATTCCAAACGCATTATCCAGTCCTCAAATGGGATAATCTAAAAATAATTGATGAAAAAACAGTTGCTGGGGTAGATAGCGAAAGAAGAATTATAACATACGATGGTGGAGATAAATCATTCACTGTAATTCAACAATCAGCAGCGAAAAATCCGCAAGCAATACCAGTATTTGCACCTGGTGATCCAGCAGATTTAGGATTTACTATCGGAGCAATTACAGATAATTCGATTAGTTGGGAGAAAAACGGGGTATCGTTCTTTATAGCGACTAATTCTTTATCCCGTGCAGAAATGGTGGAAGTTGCTTCATCCATGGTAAACGGAGAAGTAAAGTGAGGAAACATTTGACCTAACCTTTTGCAGGGCGGATAATAGAAAAAAACCATTTTTAAAGAGGGATCATCTATGTATCAGCTTCCAAACTTCCGTCCTACTAAGGCAGTAATTGATTTAGCGGCGATTAAATATAACATCGAACAACTGCGCAAGCATTTACATTCAAATATAGACATTATTGCAGTTGTTAAAGCGAATGCATACGGTCATGGTGATATTCAGGTAGCAAATGCCGCATTGCAAGCAGGTGCTTCAATGCTAGCAGTGGCAACTCCTGAAGAAGCACTTCATTTACGAGAGTTTATAAAAAATACACCTATTTTAATATTGGGGGCATCACCTGTATCTTTTGCGCCTTATGCGGCACAATATAATATTACGTTAACAGTCTTTTCGGTGGATTGGCTAAGTGAAGTTGCTAAACAAGCAAAGAACTTTGAAAAACCATTGAAGCTACATATTAAAATTGATAGTGGTATGGGGAGAATCGGTGTTAGAAAGCAAACTGAGTTAATAGCATTATATAATGCCATCGTAGCTAACAAGCGATTGATAATCGATGGCATTTTCACTCATTTTGCATCAGCAGATGAAGAAAACCCTAAACAATTCAAAGAACAATTAGCGACTTTTAAAGCGCTCGTAGCCAGTTTACCCGAGAAACCACGCTTTGTACATGCTGCCAATACAGCAGCGTCGCTTATTAAAGACGATGTACAATTCGATGCCGTAAGATTTGGTATTGCTATGTATGGACTAGTACCATCACCATATGTGGAAAAGCATCTACCATTTATTTTGAAACCGGCATTGTCACTTGAGAGTGAGCTCGTTCATGTGAAGAAAATTGAGCGGGGTGATACAGTAAGTTATGGTGGCAATTATGTAGCGGTTGAAGAAGAGTGGATTGGTACAATGCCGATTGGCTATGCCGATGGTTTAGTAAGAGGACTTGCTGGTCAAGAAGTGTTAATTCAAGGGAATCGTGTACCAATTGTTGGGCGTATTTGTATGGATCAATGTATGGTCAAGCTACCATATAATATGGTGGTTGGAGAAAAGGTAATATTAATTGGTCAACAGCATCAAGAAATGATTAAAATAGAAGAATGGTCAGAGAGACTTCATACGATTGTGTATGAAATACCATGTATGTTAACATCTAGAATTACTAGAATTTATAAATAATTTGAACATCTTTAAGTCTTTAATAGCAATGATAGCAGCCGACAAGTAAAAACAATTCCACCCACAATGTCAAATTCTTACCTTTCTTGTCTATTCAACATTTACTTTCAATGTTAAGATAGGGGTAAGTTGTAAGTTGAATTGAAAAAGATGGAATGTTTTGTCGGAGGTGCTGGCCGTGAATAAGAAGAGAATAAGTGAAGTTATCTTAGAGCTTCCTAAGCATAAGATAGCAGAGAATATTGAACAAGCTTATAAACAAATTACGACAGAATGCGATGAATTCGTTTATACACCAACAAAGAGATACAAAAGAGAATACAAACAAAATCAAATACGAGAAGCAATGGTTAAAGGCTATGTAGAGATGTCGCAAATTAACTTATCCATATGTAGTGAATGCCTACACTTAGAGTATGAAGCAGAACATATGGTTGAGCGTCTCGTAAGCGGAGGATGAAAACTTGATCGTAAAACGTGGTGACGTTTTTTTTGCTGATTTATCACCAGTTATCGGGTCTGAACAAGGTGGTACTAGACCCGTCCTGGTTATTCAAAATGATATAGGAAATCGTTTCAGTCCAACTGTAATTATTGCGGCTATAACGGCGCAAATTCAAAAAGCAAAACTACCGACTCATGTCGAAATAGATGCTAAGCAATATGGTTTCGAAAGAGATTCGGTTATTTTGCTTGAACAATTGCGTACAATAGATAAATCCAGATTGACTGATAAAATAACACAACTGGATGAACCTTTAATGGAAAAAGTAGAAGAAGCACTGGAAATTAGCTTAGGACTTTTGAAGTTTTAACGGCATACATAAATGTTAAGCACTAAAGTGAAAGTTACTTTAGTGCTTTTTTCTATGGAAAAGTTTTTATCATGTCAGCCTATTCTACTGGTTTGAATTCTCAAGTTATTGAGTTATAAAAGCGTGATAATCGACATTTTAATATGCAATTAGATAAATTAATTATAAAAACGTTTAACAGGGCGATTCAATTAATCTTCAAACGAATGATTTGATTATTATCATGACAGATGGTGTTATAGAATGTAAAACGGGCGAGAATTTTATCGAAAGGTCTATAAATTACTTCATTAATTCATTCGGTTAAAAATTAATATACACGAGTTATTGTTGATACTAAAAGAAGTTTAAAGATTTATAAATGGTGGTAATATTTATTGATAGTTGAATCAAAAAAGAAACAGGAGAAAGACTAGGTATTTCTCAAATGCATATTTCCAGATTACAGAGGAAAACAATTAAAAAACTACAACAGGCAATAGTCTCCGCCGGTGGTGTACATTAATACTAAGAAATAGTATAAGTACTTTAATTAAAATGTTGATAATCGGCAAGCTCCAATTAAACAATGGTAGTGCAAATTTTGATGTAGAAGTCTGCTCTTTTAGAGTAGGCTTTTTGTTCGCTGCAAAGTCCAGTAGGGCAAAGTTGTGCTAGGTGACGTGACGCGGGTTTTTCGACTTAGCTATATGATAAGATAAAAAGAGAGAGAAAGGTTGTGATTGAATGGACAATAAAAAAATGCAGCAATTAATTTCTAAGGAACTAAGCATCCGGCCAAAGCAAGTAGAGTCTGTTATTGAATTGTTAGAAGGCTCCAACACGGTGCCGTTTATCGCACGTTATCGTAAAGAAGCAACTGGCTCGCTTGATGAAGTCCAAATTAAAGCAATTGAAGATCGTTATCATTATTTACAACAATTGCAACAACGTAAAGAAGAAGTCCTTCGCCTCATTGATGAGCAAGGTAAGTTAACTGAAGAGCTGGCAAAAGATATAGAAGTAGCAACAGTTTTAAAACGAGTAGAAGATTTATACCGTCCATATAAACAAAAACGCAGAACTAAAGCGACAATCGCCAAAGAAAAAGGGTTAGAACCTTTAGCGGACGAGCTCATGAAATTTGCACCAATTACTCTTAGTATTTTAGCGACACCATATGTGAATGAAAATGTGGAATCGACCGAGGAAGCATTGCAAGGAGCAAATGATATTTTGGCAGAACGTTTTGCGGATGATGCAGCAATCCGTGAGAAAATTCGCAAGCTGTCATGGCAAAGTGGAAAAATCATTTCAACTGTAAAAGATCAAAGTCTAGATGAAAAATCAGTTTATGAGATGTACTATGAATATGAAGAGCCAATTAATAAAATTGTCCCTCACCGTACATTAGCTATCAATCGTGGTGAAAAAGAAGACGTTTTGAAAATCAATATAGCTGTACCGGTAGAGCGAGTACATCAATTAATATGTACAGAATGGATTCCGCGCACATCCTCACCGGCATCTAAGCAAGTTGAGTTAGCTATTGAAGATTCGTACAAACGTTTAATTCAACCTTCTATTGAAAGAGAGCTGCGCGCGGAGTTGACGGAGAAGGCAGAAGCTCAGGCTATCCATATCTTCTCTGAAAACTTACGCAATCTACTATTACAACCGCCACTAAAAGATCGCTTTGTATTAGGGCTAGACCCGGCATATCGAACGGGTTGTAAATTAGCGGTTGTGGATGATACGGGTAAAATGCTCGAAATTTCTGTTATCTACCCACATCCGCCTAAAGCGAATTCTATACAAGCGAAAAAAGTATTCCAGGATATATTGCAAAGATATCCGATATCCATTATCGCTATTGGTAATGGGACAGCATCACGTGAATCAGAACAGTTTGTGACTGAATGCTTAAAAGAGTTAGATAGTGAAACCGCGTATGTTATTGTAAACGAGGCAGGGGCAAGTGTATATTCTGCATCTGAAGTAGCTCGTGAGGAATTTCCAGATTTACAAGTGGAGCAACGTAGTGCAGTTTCCATCGCAAGAAGATTGCAAGATCCATTAGCGGAACTTGTGAAAATCGAACCGAAAGCAGTTGGTGTCGGCCAATATCAGCATGATGTATCACAGAAAAAACTAGCGGAATCATTAACGTTTATCGTTGAAACAGCTGTTAACCAAGTAGGGGTAGATGTGAATACGGCCTCTGCATCCCTTTTACAATACGTATCAGGACTTTCAAAAACAGTTGCTGAAAATATTGTGAAAGTACGTAGTGAGAACGGGAAATTCACAGCTCGCACACAGCTAAAGAAAATTCCGCGTCTCGGTGCAAAAACTTATGAGCAAGCAATCGGTTTCCTCAGAGTCCCTGAAGCAAAAAATCCATTTGATGCAACGGGCATTCACCCAGAAAGCTATGATCTCGCTAAAAAACTATTAGAAGCAGTTTCTATTGAGAAGGAGCAGTTTGGTACACCGGCTGCAGAACAAGCTTTGGCAGATTTAGATATTTCCGCTTTAAGTTCACAATGGGATATAGGGGAAGTTACTTTAAAAGATGTCATCGACACCTTGATGAAGCCCTCGCGTGATCCGCGTGACGCCTTCCCACAACCATTATTGAAGAAAGATATTTTGAAAATGGAAGATTTACAACCGGGCATGGAGATGCAAGGAACAGTCCGCAACGTAGTAGATTTCGGTGCGTTTGTCGACATCGGCGTGAAGCAAGATGGACTTGTCCATATTTCCAAATTAAAAAGTGGTTTTGTGAAGCATCCGTTAGACGTAGTAGCACTCGGAGATATTGTAACAGTGTGGGTAGAAAAGATTGAAAAAGAAAAAGGAAGAATATCTTTAACAATGCTTCCACCAGCAAAACAAATTGATTAAAATAATATAAAAAACAAAACCTCGCCATAAAGCGGGGTTTTATATTATATATGAAGGGAGACGATAAAATGAATGATACAGAGCTACAAATACTTGTAAGCAAAATCTCCACCGAAGTATTTCAAAAACCATTTGCGCATCAAGCCTATTTCAACAAACGGCTACGTACAACTGGAGGTCGCTACTTATTACGATCACATAATATAGAAATAAATCCAAAAGCATTTGAAAAACATGGCATTCTTGAAGTAGAAGGAATCATTCGCCATGAACTATGCCATTATCACCTTCATATAGAAGGAAAGGGATATCAACATCGTGACGCAGATTTTCGGAAGCTTTTAAAGAAAACAAATGCGCCTAGATTCTGCTCTAATTTAACTGAGCCAAATAGAAGGACTTCGAGTAAGAGCTATACATATATGTGCATTAAATGTGGTATAAACTATATTAGAAAGATTCGTATGAACCCCGCTAAATACCGCTGTAGCAAGTGTTCAGGGCATCTTAAACAAATTGAATGAAAGTTTTTTAGAAAAACGCTTGACCTTTTCTAGATACCTGTCTATAATAGTAAAAGTCGACAAGGTGATGACGACAAAATGAAACATAGTTTTCCGAAGTAGCTCAGTGGTAGAGCATCCGGCTGTTAACCGGACGGTCGTAGGTTCGAGTCCTACCTTCGGAGCCATATGGCCCCTTGGTCAAGCGGTTAAGACACCGCCCTTTCACGGCGGTAACACGGGTTCGAATCCCGTAGGGGTCACCAATCAAATTTAAATGGTCCGGTAGTTCAGTTGGTTAGAATGCCTGCCTGTCACGCAGGAGGTCGCGGGTTCGAGTCCCGTCCGGACCGCCATTTACTTTTTGGGGTATAGCCAAGCGGTAAGGCAACGGATTTTGATTCCGTCATGCCCTGGTTCGAATCCAGGTTCCCCAGCCATTTTCATTATTTTAGCTACGAGTCATTAGCTCAGTTGGTAGAGCATCTGACTTTTAATCAGAGGGTCGCAGGTTCGAATCCTGCATGACTCACCATTTTAACTTGACATTACGTTTATAGAATGATATTATAGATTGTACCTGTTCGATTAAAATGCGGCCGTGGCGGAATGGCAGACGCGCTAGGTTGAGGGCCTAGTCGAGGTTAACTCGGTGGAGGTTCAAGTCCTCTCGACCGCACCAAGAAAATATAATATGCGCCCGTAGCTCAATTGGATAGAGCATCTGACTACGAATCAGAAGGTTGTAGGTTCGACTCCCGCCGGGCGCACCATATAAATATAATAATAGTAATTACTTTAACGCGGGTGTAGTTTAGTGGTAAAACCACAGCCTTCCAAGCTGTTGATGAGAGTTCGATTCTCTTCACCCGCTCCAAATAATTTATGAACCTTGAAAACTGAACATGCAAGACGTTAAT
>NZ_JAEOAH010000059.1 GCF_016612995.1 Viridibacillus soli | reverse complement strand
TTACTATTAAAGTGGTAGGTTGATTTCCGCTACGGGATGATCGCTTTCCGCGGGCAAGCACCGAGCCGCTTCCTACGCTACAATCAACTAAAAAATGTAGTAACATAAATTAATATCGAACATAAAAAAACATTTTAACGGTAAATAACAACCTAATATTTCCTTTGTTAGGTACTTCAAGTTATTATTTCGAGGATGATTTTTAAATTAATATTAAGTTGCGCCTTTCCAATAGTAATAGTCGCAGCTTTATACATATTATAAAATAAACAGGTAAAATTATTGGCTATATGCAAATCTATTCGTTATTTGGCAGCTTATGTGCGCATTGAGCAAACATTAAAATTAATGATTAAAGCAGAAAGGTCGTTCCTTTTACGAAAATGATCGAGATTGCAAAAAAAGAATAATGAGGTTGTTATAAAATATGAACCAATGTGCGAGAATTTGCAGAGCTACATAATGCCATTGTGCATCATAGTACGTCTACGGCTTATGTAATTGAGGAGCCGCATTTTAATACTGTCGAACTCATAGAGAAAATTGACAGTAAACCTGCCAAGCAAGTTATAAGCGGCCA
Organism: Viridibacillus soli; assembly: GCF_016612995.1. Lineage (GTDB taxonomy): Bacteria > Bacillota > Bacilli > Bacillales_A > Planococcaceae > Viridibacillus > Viridibacillus soli. Next base: position 19,483 of record NZ_JAEOAH010000059.1, on the reverse strand, counting down.
TAAGTTTACACAATTCCCTGTGTATGAAGAAAGTCAGTTTAAAAGACTAATTACGACAGTGGTTATTACAAATTGGATTGCTAGCACAATGACACAAGGTGATATTACCCGGGAAATTCCGATTTTATATGATATTTTACAACATGAAAAGAACAATTAGCCGTACAACTTCTATTTAGGCAGTATTACACTATTTGATTTGATGCAAATTGAATAATAAGTTACTTCAATTTACTGAGTGAATGCAAGTTTAAGCGAGAGCTTTTCATCTATGCAGTTTTTTATAAATCCTTATCCCTCACAGTAATATATAATGAACCATTTGGTTGTAGTTGAGCATAATATACGTCTTGAACAGATTCTATCTCTTTTTTACGAAGTTTACGCATAAGCCATTCCTCCGATAGGTTCAGTTCCTCCATCGTGTTCCAAACGATTGCTCCATCTGCAATCACTTCCATTGGCATATGTGGCGGAATTGAAACATCTGCCTTCACATCTTGCTTTGTCGCTCCTTGCTCGGCAGGTTTCTTCAAAACGCTCAACTTTCCATTTGTCTCCAAAATGGCGTACTGTACATCTTGAATGGAAAAGATAGATTGTTCACGTAGCATTATAATTAAATCATCCATATGCAAGCGTGACGATTTTAATGCCTGCACAGATAGTTCTCCATTTTTTATAATTACAGTTGATGAATCATTAATGAGTACACGCATTTTCGGAGATTTGAGTGCAACGAAACTCATAAAAATCGTCAAGACAGTCCACCATACAAGAGAAACCAGCCCGTCGATAAAGGGTGTCTCGTGCTGCGCAGCAATCTCCGCTGCGGTAGAACCAATTGTAATCCCTGTAATGTAATGGAAAAATGTTAACTGACCCAATTGTTTTTTTCCGAGCCAACGTGCTAACAAAAGCAAAACAAGGAATGCTGCCGTCGTCCTCATGATCATTTCCCAAAAGTTAATTTCGAAAATTTTATCCATGCAAATCAAACTCCTTTTCATAACATATCCGTTAGTATTTCCTCAAAAATTAGAGATATTCTTAAATTTCATTAAAATCCGTGCTTAATTATTGTTATAATAATTAAAATAATTATTTCGTAAACAGAAGGAAGTGTGACTAACGAAGATGACGACAATAAATAAGACGCATGCATTAGGAAATCCGGTGTATCCAATAATGTTTGCCATAGGTCTTTGCCATTTATTCAACGACACTTTACAAGCTGTTATTCCAGCAATGCTTCCTATACTAAAAAGTGAGCGTGGTTTAACATTTACTCAACTTGGACTTATTTCATTTGCTTTAAATATGGTGGCCTCAGTATTACAACCAGTTGTCGGCTTTTTTAGTGACAAAAAGCAAAAACCATATGCATTACCACTTGGTATGACGAGTTCATTTATTGGTATGGCAGGTTTAGCATTTGCTACAGACTATTGGATGATTTTAATATCAGTCATGTTTTTAGGGCTTGGATCGGCAGTTTTTCATCCTGAAGGTTCACGTGTTTCCTTTATGGCGGCAGGTTCAAAACGAGGGTTATCACAGTCGATTTATCAAGTTGGAGGTAACTCAGGACAAGCATTAGCACCGTTAATCAGCGCTTTTATTCTAGTACCATTCGGTCAAAAAGGGGCAGCATGGTTTTTAATCGTAGCAGCTATCGCTATTATCGTTTTGTCGAAAATTTCAGCTTGGTATAAAAAACAGCTAGAAGAAGAACGGTTATCTAAAACGAAAAAAGTAATTATTTCTTCATTGCCAAAAATGACGAAAAAGCAAGTTGGAGTTGCGCTTGGTTTATTAATGACAGTTATTTTCGTTCGTTCATTTTATGTTACGAATATTACCAGTTTCTATATTTTTCACTTGATGGACAAGTATGATTTAACGATTCAAAAGGGACAGTTATTTATTTTCATTTTCCTAGCAGTAGGAGCGGTGGGGACGTTCTTCGGAGGACCGATGGCAGATCGGGTAGGGCGTAAAAATGTTATTCTATTGTCGGTGCTCGTACCAATGCCACTTGCTTTACTATTGCCGTATGTTCCTTTATGGGCGGTTGTTGCAGTACTTGGGTTAATCGGTTTTTTCATTATGCTCAGTTTTTCTGTGACGGTTGTTTATGCACAGGAGCTAGTGCCGAGTAAAATCGGTACTATGGCAGGTTTAACGGTTGGATTAGCCTTTGGGATGGGTGCAATTGGAGCTGTTGTCATTGGTATTATGATGGACCACTATGGTATTTTTACAACAATGATTGTTGTTTCAGTACTACCGCTACTTGCTCTAGTATCCTTTGCATTACCAACAGATCGTAAGTGGAAATTGAGGGCTTAAGTTTGTTTTTAAGTAAAAAGCTGTCTAAATGGTCAATGAAATGACCATTTAGACAGCTTTTTTATTGGCAAGATTTTCTAGGTATTTTAGCTGGTTCGGTTACGAGATTTTCGGAAATATGCACTTCATGCATTTTGTTGTCGTGCATAAATTTGAAAATACCATTGTCAAAATCAGTGCAAATTTCTTTAAAGAAAATACCCTCGTAGCAAATCTTTTTAGGGCATGTGAAGCTGACTTTATAATCTTCACCGTCTTCTAATAAATATGCTCGAACACCTTTTTCGAACATTGCATCTTCTTCGTCACGGACATGACGCTCTACAGAAACAACATGCAGATCGACGAAAGAAATTGTTTTAAGAAGCAAGTTCATAAATGACCCCTTCGTAATTTCCTCCCAACGACTTTGAGCAGTTTGTCCAATAATTACTTGTGTAATATTGTATTGATGTGCGACTTCTGCAATAACATTTTGAATTGGCTTTCTTTCGTTATCGCGAATGATAAATTCCTCTACCTCAAGCTCCTCAGCAAGCTGCTGCCACTGGTTGAGATATTCAACCTTCTCAGCATCGAAACTATCGAATGGTAGCGGATCAACCGTTAAAATATAAAGCGGACAATCGAGCATTTTAGCAATTTTATGTCCTCTGCGAATTAATCTTTCTCCATTTTGTCCATAGTAGGCACATACTAAAATACTTTCATCCATACGCCCTCTTAAATGTTTCACGGCAGTTCCCACCTCGTTTTATTATTATGGTTCTTTATATAAAAATGTCTTCTATTTATACGGTGATTTGTAGAAAAACGTTAAATGGCAGGCTGTGACAGTGCAATAATTGAGTGAATATTGTATAATTTACAGTGAATCTTTGATTAACCTAGCTTATTCAATGTAACCATAATGAATACTTCACCAATCATATGAGATTCATCCGTTGCTTACCACTTTTAGAAATACCTCATTATCTTCAAAAAAATCACGAATCAATACCTACGTGTATCCGTATGGATTCCTATTATGATGGCACGTCCATTTATAGTCAAGTTTTCAATTTAGGAGAACATTCATAACTAAAGAACATCTCATTCGTATTAGGAGGTTTAATCTATTGACAATTAATTTAGCAATCGTCATTCCATTTATAATGGCAGCAATCATTCCTTTCATCTATAGGCGCTTTCCTAAAATACATATAGGCTGGATTGTATTACTTGTGCCTATAACTTTATTTGTAATGTTATTAAGATTAGTACCATCAGTGGCGAAAGGGGATACGTATTCTCATACGTATAACTGGATTCCTTCCTTAGATATTAACTTTACGACATATTTAGATGGGCTAAGCATGATTTTCGGGCTTCTCATCACTGGCGTAGGTAGCTTAGTTATTTTGTATTCCATTTTCTATTTATCTGCTAAAGAATCCCTTCAACATTTTTACTGCTATTTACTCCTATTCATGGGCGCTATGCTTGGCGTCGTATTTTCCGATAATTTAATGGTGTTGTACGCTTTTTGGGAATTGACAAGTGTCTCTTCATTCCTGTTAATTGCGTTTTGGCATCATCGTAAAGCTTCGCGTGCAGGTGCACAAAAGGCGATGCTCATTACAGTTACTGGCGGCGTTTCGATGCTCGTTGGTTTTATTATGCTGCATATGATGACGGGCTCATATAGTGTGCACGAAATAATTCATAATGTAAGCCAATATACGGATCATCAGCTGTTTATTCCTGCGATGGTGTTAATTTTATTTGGTGCGTTTACGAAATCTGCACAATTCCCATTCCATATTTGGTTGCCGGATGCGATGGAGGCACCAACACCGGTTAGTGCATATTTACATTCAGCGACGATGGTGAAGGCTGGAATCTATTTAGTTGCTCGTTTGACGCCGGTTTTCGGTGGCGATGCGGTATGGTTCTGGCTTGTAACGGCAGTTGGTCTTATAACACTGTTTTGGGGCTCGTTTAATGCGGTGAAGCAAACAGATTTAAAAGCTTTGCTCGCATTTTCAACGGTCAGTCAGTTGGGGCTTATTATGAGTTTGTTTGGTATGGGATCAGTTGCCTTTAAGCTTGGCTATTCAGATTCGACCATTATTTATACACAGGCCACCTTTGCAGCACTATTCCACTTAGTGAATCACTCTACGTTTAAAGGTGCATTATTTATGATGGTTGGAATTGTCGATCATGAGCTTGGTACACGTGATGTGCGGCGGCTCGGTGGCTTGATGTCGCTTATGCCACTGACATTTACAGTTGCTGTTATTGGTAGTTTATCGATGGCGGGAATGCCACCATTTAATGGCTTCTTAAGTAAAGAAATGTTCTTTGCGGCTGCAGTTCATATGCGAGATCTCGATATCTTTTCATTGAGTAGTGTAGGGGTATTATTCCCTGTTGTAGCATGGATCGCGAGTATTTTCACTTTTGTTTATTGCATGATTATAATCTTCCAAGCTTTCTTTGGTAAACCTTATGAGCATAGTGATGGTAGATCTATTCATGAGGCACCGATTGGTATGCTTATTTCTCCGCTTATTTTATGTGTGTTTGTCGTAGGTATATTCGTATTTCCAAATGTTCTTGGACAATATATTTTGAAACCTGCAATGACTAGTATTTACCCTGGATTTGCTCCAGCGGATGTATTGGCGCCTAAAATTTATGCTTGGCATGGTATTAATACGGAATTGCTAATGACAATCGGCGTCGTTATTGTTGGGTTATTATTATATAGAAAATTAAAAACATGGAAGCCTGTATATCGTTTATTCCCATATCGATTTTCATTTAATGAGCTGTTCAAGAGCTTATTAGAGGGACTTGAAAGTGGTTCAAATAAGATGACAGCTGGGTATATGACGGGCTCGTTAAGAAGTTATGTACTTTATATATATGTATTTTTCATCATAGCTGTTGGCGGTTTCTTTTTCATGAGTGGTGGCTTTGCGTATAGTAGTGCAAATGATGCGCCGGTTGAAATATATGAGCTGATGTTAATAATTGTGATGTTGTTAGCTGGAGTATCAATGCTTTTTGTGAAGTCGCGTTTGACGGCGATTTTATTGAATGGGGTTATTGGTTTTGGCGTTTCCATTTTCTTTGTTATTTTCAGGGCGCCTGATCTAGCTTTGACACAGCTTGTTGTAGAGTCTGTGACGACCGTTTTATTCTTGCTTTGCTTTTATTTTTTACCGGAATGGAAACGCGAAGATTCATCGAAGTCAGTGAAGATTAGCAATGCTGTAGTTGCAGGGGCAGTAGGCGCACTTGTTGTTGTTATGTCATTCGCGGTCATGTATTATGACGAATTTGATTCGATTTCGGCCTATTTTGAAAATGCCTATGAGCTAGCTGGAGGAGCTAATATCGTTAATACGATTTTAGGTGATTTCCGTGGCTTTGATACGATGCTTGAAGTGGTTGTTCTCTTTATCGCTGGTTTAGGGGTGTATACGCTCATCAAGCTGAAGGTGAGAAAGGGGGACACAGACGTTGAAGATTAATGATGTGATTTTGCGGACGGTAACAAAAATTGTCATCTTTATCATTTTAACGTTGTCAGTTTATCTGTTTTTCGCTGGGCATTATTCACCAGGTGGAGGATTTATCGGCGGGCTTGTGCTCGCTTCTGCTGTTGTATTAATGTACTTAACATCTGATATTGAAACCGTTCATAAAGGAATGCCATTTGACTTTAAATTAGTTGCGGCGCTTGGTGTTTTAATAGCAACTGGGACGGGCTTTGCTTCTGTTATTTTTGGCAAAGATTTCATGACGCAAGCTGCTATGAAATTGAATTTACCGATTTTTGGTGAAACGGAATTAGCATCTGTTGTGTTATTTGAAGCAGGAGTTGCATTGACTGTTGTTGGTGTCGTTGTGACAATTATTTTAAGTATAAGTGAGGATGAGTAGACGATGGAAACATTAATGATTTTATTAATCGGCGTGCTGATCGCGGTCGCTACGTATTTAATCCTCTCGAAAAATTTAATCCGAGTGATTTTAGGGACTGCTGTATTATCGCATGCTGTACATTTATTAATTTTAACAATTGCTGGTGTAAAGAAGGGCAATGTACCGTTACTGAAAGAAGCTGATGCTCCGTATACAGATGCATTACCACAGGCGTTAATATTGACTGCGATTGTTATTAGTTTTGCTGTGACAGCTTTTGTCTTAGTACTTGCTTATCGCACATATCAATCCAATGGAATAGATGATTTGGACGGATTGCGAGGGCCTGAGAATGAATAATATTGTTGTATTACCGTTGATTTTACCGATTATGCTTGGTGTTTTGCTCGTGTTTTTACGACCGTATGTGAAGACGCAACGTGTCATCAGTCTATTGACGATGGCAGCAATTGCTGTTGTTAGTATGATTATGCTTGGAAGAATCCAAGAGGATGGTATTATGCGAATCGATTTCGGTGGTTGGAAGCCTCCGTTTGGCATTTTGTTTGTGGCTGACTCATTTGCAGTACTACTTGTATTGACAACGAGCATTGTGACCGCAATTTGTTTACTCTATGCGTTTTCATCTATCGGCGAGAAGCGTGAGAATATGTTCTTTTATCCATTTGTACTATTGCTAGTAGCAGGTGTAAATGGTTCGTTTTTGACGGGGGATATTTTTAACTTATTTGTTTGTTTTGAAGTGATGTTGTTGGCTTCTTATGTGCTTATTACGCTTGGTGGGGAGAAGGCGCAGCTACGTGAGTCGTTGAAGTATGTACTGATAAATGTGTTAGCTTCGTGGTTCTTCTTAGTGGCGCTGGCGTATTTATATGGCACTTTAGGGACTTTGAATATGGCGCATTTAGCGGAGAGAGTTGCTGAAGCTGGACAAGATCCAATTTTGACTACGATTGCTTTGCTATTTTTAGTCGTCTTCGCTTTGAAAGCGGGTCTACTTCTTTTCTTCTGGTTACCAGGTTCATATAGCGTACCACCGACTGTTGTAGCTGCCTTGTTTGGCGCACTTTTGACAAAGGTTGGTATTTACGCTTTGTTCCGTATGTTTACGCTTATTTTCATACATCAGCCGGAAGTGACGCATTTACTCATTAATGGTATGGCAGGTGTGACGATTTTTGCTGGATGTCTAGGGGCGCTAGCGTATAAAGATGTACGCCAAATTGTTGCATACAATGTTGTTATTGCGGTCGGCTTTGTGCTAATTGGTCTGGGTGTATCGACGGAAGCGGCACTCCAAGGAGCTATTTATTATTTAATGCACGATATGATTGCAAAAGCGATGTTGTTTTTACTAGCGGGTACGATGATTTATTTAACAGGTGAAAAGCGCTTTGATAAGATGAGCGGTTTGATAAGAAATTATCCTATGTTTGGTTGGATGTTCTTTATTGTAATGGTGTCACTGGCGGGGATTCCACCGCTTAGTGGATTTGTCGGCAAAGTGCTTATTGGACAAGGACTGATTGAAACGAGTTCTTATGTACTATTGGCACTGGCATTTATTTCGAGTGTGGTTGTGTTGTATTCACTATTACGTATTTTCTTAAATGCTATCTTTGGTGAAACAATTATTAGTATTGAGGATGAAAAGCCATTGCCAAAGGGGATGCTTGCCCCGATTGTATTGTTTGCTATTTGTACGATTGCACTTGGATTTGGAGCAGAGGGTTTGTCTAGTTATGTAAGTGACGCAGCGAACACTTTAGCAAATCCATCAATATATATTGATGCGGTGCTCAGTGGAAAATAAGAAGAAAAGAGGTGAGACGTGATGCCTGCGCAATTATTACTGAATATATTTATCGCAGTGTTATGGATGTTATTGAAAGACGAAGATGCACCGCATTTTTCGACATTTATGACGGGGTTTGTTGTTGGAATTGGGATATTATATTTAATGCATCGTTTTTTTGGAACCCAATTTTACTTAAAACGTTTGTTTGCTCTATTGAAACTGCTGTTTCTTTTTGTATGGGAATTGCTGTTGTCTAGTGTACTTATGCTGAAGCAGATTTGCAGTCCGAAGTTGAAAATAAAGCCCGGAATTTTCACATATAAAACTGTTTTGAATGGGGACTTGGAAATTACGACTCTTTCGCTCTTATTGACGCTGACACCAGGCTCGGTTGTGATGGAGGTATCGCCAGAAGGAGATCTATTCTACATTCATGCAATGGACCTAGAGAAGTCGAAGGCAGATGTACTGCGTTCTATTGAGAACTTTGAGAAAGCAATTATGGAGGTGACACGTTAATGACGGAGACAATTTTACAGATTTCACTGATTTTATTTGCGTTGGCCATTATGGTCGCATTTTACCGAGTATTACGTGGCCCTTCAATGCCAGATCGCGTTGTAGGACTTGATATGATTGGTGTTAACTTGCTGTCAATGATTGCGATTATTTCGATTGTACTAAAAACGAAGGCGTTTCTAGAAGTTATTTTGATTTTGGGAATTCTGTCGTTCATCGGGACGATTGCATTTTCAAAGTATCTGGAGAGGGGCGTTATCGTTGAGCGTAAATCCAATCATTGAGTGGGCAGGGGTGTTGTTGATTTTCTTCGGTAGCTTGATGAGCGTGATTAGTGCATTCGGTTTGCTGCGCTTGCCAGATGTCTATACTCGCTCGCATGCTGCAACGAAAAGCTCGACATTGGCTGTACTACTATCTCTTCTAGGTGCTTTTTTATATTTTTGGGCCCATGACGGTTATATAAGCGTACGTTTAATTCTTGGGATTGTATTTGTGTTTTTGACCGCTCCTGTGGCAGGCCATTTAATCACTCGTGCTGCTTATCGTTCAGGCGTTGAGTTGTCGGAGTCTTCGGATGATGATGAGCTTGATGAGGTTTTATTTCCTGAAGGAAGAAACGGGGCAAGGTCAAAAGTTGGTGAAAATTAGTTTTTACTATCTATTATTAGGCTAAAATCTAATTCTGCAAGTATATTTAGTTTGAAAAATGAATTTTGAGCTGTTGGATGAAAAATACTCTTTTCGCATCTATGTTACGCTGTGCGAAAGGGGTGTTTTTTTGATTTGTAAAACGCGCACAGATGGGTTGCAAATAGCTGGGTTACAGGCACTTTATGAGAGATTAGATGCTGGGCATTTAAAGAAGGATGTAGTACTTTCAAAATGGCAATCCGCAAAATTTGGAGTAATCGGAGAAGAGCGTATAACTGAACTTTTTTATACCTATCATTTCCCGTTTAACTATCGAATCTTACATGATGTGAGTTTGTCATCCAGTGGTAAATTTCAAGTGGATACGTTAATGTTGACGCCTTATTTTGCTGTAATTTTGGAGAGTAAAAATATTAGTGGTGTACTACGTTTTGAGACGAAGCCAGATCGCCTTGTTCGTACGCTTAAAAATGGACAACTAGATGTTTTTGAAAATCCTGCTGTGCAGGTGGAGCGCAATATGTATTTGCTAGAAGATTGGTTATTAGCACGGGGTTTGGATGTGCCTGTATTTGGTGCCATCGTTTTGACCGGTAACTATCAGCAAGTCGAGCTTGCACCAGAGTATGTACCAGTGATTTTTACCAAAACAATTCCGGTATTTTTACGAAAGTTAGATCGTCAGCGAAGCTATTTGAGTTTAGATCAACTGGACTGGCTTGTACAGGAGCTAATCGCAAGTCACCGCGCATTCATGCCATTTCCAATGTGTACGAGATGGGGAATTGATATTACAGAGTTGCGGAGCGGTGTGAAATGTACGGAATGCGGCCGCTTTGGCATGGAGCGCATAAAAAGGACGTGGGAATGCCCGATTTGCAAACATAGAGACGCAAAGGCGCATGAACACACAATTCGAGATTGGTTTATGCTAGTAAGCAAAACGATAACTAACAAGGAATGTAGACAATTCCTGCACATCGATCACCATCAAACAGCATCCCGTATATTGAACTGCATGGAGCTAATTGTAAAAGGTGTAGGGAAGGGAACGACCTATGAAATGAAGTTTTGAGGCTATGTGGACAGAAAAGCTCCTATATGGACATAAAGAAATCTATGTGGACAGAAAAAGCTTCTATATGGACAAACCCTCTCTACCAAATCGTGTAGAAAGGGTTTTTCTTTAAGGCGTTTTTCATTCATCCTCATGACGTAGCATCCTGTAACCGACACGTATATGTGTCTGGATATACTCTGGATTCGCTGGATTTTCTTCAATTTTCTTGCGTAAAGTGGCCATAAACACTCGTAAGCTTGGTACATCCGACTGTAATGCTTGCTGCCAGACTTCCTTCAAAAGGAAATTATGCGTCAACACTTTTCCAACATGCTTTGCGAGTACGACTAATAACTTATACTCAATCGGTGTTAGATGTACTTCTTCTCCACGAATATGTACAGTGTTCGCAAGATAATCAATTTTTAAATCTCCGTTGACAAATATAGGCTGGTCTTTATCCAAAGGGCTATCATTTGAAATTCTTCTAAACGCTACACGAATCCTTGCTAGTAGTTCGTCCACGCTGAACGGCTTAGTGACGTAATCATCTGCCCCAGCATCAAGAGCGAGGATTTTATCATGCTCCTCCCCACGTGCACTTACGACGATAATTGGCGTTTGTGACCAGCTACGAATTTTATTTATTACATCAACGCCGTCCATGTCAGGCAGTCCAAGGTCTAGAATAATCACATCTGGTTGCATCGACAGCAGCTTTTGCAACGCGGATTTACCATCCAACGCAATCTCGTATTCGTAATACTGTGTACTCAATGCCATTTTGAACAAATTTCCTATAGCTACATCGTCTTCTATAACAAGAATTCGCTTATTCATCGACATCGACAACTCCTTTTTTAAGTACAAAACTGAAAATACAACCTGTAGGGTCATGATCTGCCACGGTCAATTCACTTCCATGCACTTTTAAGATGGTTTGGCACAATGCTAAGCCGAGACCTAATCCCCGTCTGCTGTCACTACGATAAATTTTTCCTGTTGTAAAAGGTTCAAACAGTCTTAATTTCAGAGTATCATCAATGCCTGGTCCATTATCGATAATGCTTACTTGCACATGGTCTCCAATTTCCTTTGCGGTTAGAATAATCTCGCTTCCTGCCGGTGTGTATGTCAGAGCATTATCGATAATATTGATAATCACCTGGATGATTAACCGTGCATCCATCTCTGCGAATAACAAGTCTGGTTCAACGTGACAATGAATATGATGCGTGTTTTCATTGCGCGCCACATGCATTAGCGCCTCTTGTAAAATATCTTCTATCAGTTCCGGTTGCATCTCAATTGCAAGTTGCCCATCATCGAGCTTCGAAACGGCGAGTAAATTTTCTACCATTTGTACAAGCCATTTAGAGTTGCTATAAATATCGTGATACAGTTGTTTTTTTTGTGTTTCATCGATTCGTTCGCCTCTAGTCAGCAACATATCAGCGTTGCCTGAAATACTTGTAAGTGGTGTCCTTAAATCATGTGATATTGCCCGTAAAAAGTTTGCTCGCATTTGTTCGATCTCAGCTTCTCGTGTGACTTTCTCATTGGATTTCTGCAAGTACCATTTATCAAGTGCAAACGAAAATTCATTCATAATGGCATGAAGGATATTCCGTTCAAAGGCAGGTAGTGGTGTTTCTTTCGATAACAAGATACCAACAACGCCTTTAACATTATCGTCAGAGAGGAATGGTAAATAGTACGCTTTTGCTCCCGGAAATGTATCAGTCGATACGCCAGCCGATTGCTTATTACTTGCAACCCATGTTACGACAGCACGTTCATTCGCATTGTCAAATAAAGCTGCCATCTCTTTATTTTTCGAATTAGTTATTACATCTGTTGGAAAAAATAACGTGTTCACAATCAGTTGATCACCCATTTCAAAAAAAATAGCTGGTTTTTCAACAAGCTTGACGATTTGTGACATGCCCTCTGTAATGATTTCTTCAAACGACTTCGCATGTTGCAATTTACGGTTAGTCTCAAGCAACACTTCCATTCGGTACGACTTACGCACCGCTCCGATAGCCTGTTCTTTTACTTTCTTTGTCAAACTGCTTGTTATTATCCCAGAAATGAACATGATTAAAAACGTCATTGGGTAGTCTCTATTGTACGCTTCAAATGAAAGCCGTGGTTCAGTGAATATAAAGTTGAAAATGAGCACCGCCACCAGCGAACTGATGATGCTAAACACCCAACCTGTTGACCACATAGCAAGCACTAACACGCCTAAAATATAAATCGTTATGATATTTGCTTCGCTCATTCCAATTGTTGAAAAAAACAGTCCAATTAACGATGCCAAGCCAAATACAATGAACATTTTTAGCAAGTCCATCCAATCGAATTTTAGTTGGTCCCGTATTTCTGGAATGCGTATCGCTTCGTTTTCTTGATCAGGAACAATATACATAGCCAAGTTCGGTACGAAGTCGTTGAGACGGTCACCGATTTTGGAATTAGGTCTCCACCATTGTTTTTTCGTAGAGGTCCTCCCAATAACGAGCTTTGTTACACCACTCATTTGCGCATAATTAGCAAGCGCTGCTGCCACGTCTTCTTCTTGTACAGTCACTACATGACCGCCTAGCTGCTCCGTAAGTTTGATGTGCTGTTGTAATCTCTCTGAATTTGCCTCGCTTTCATCATTCATTTTTTTCCTTTGTACATAAAGTGCCGTAAATTTACCGTGTAGGGCTTGTGCAAGTCGCGCTGCTGTCCGTATTACTTTCGCATTCGTCGGCGAGCTGCTAATGCCTACCAATATATGGTCCTCAACTTGCGCTTTAGAGTAAAGTGGATCGTCCTCGTCCATCTTCTGATGATCAATTGTATCTGCTGTACGACGAAGTGCAATTTCACGGAGCGCTACTAAGTTTGATCTTCGGAAAAAATGGTGCATTGCTTTTTCAGCCTGCTCAGAGTGATAAATTTTCCCTTCTTTTAAACGTTGTATCAAATCATCTGGTGCAATATCGACGAGCTTAATTTGTGCCGCATTATCAATCAGATAATCTGGAATACGTTCGTGTACTTTTACATCAGTAATTTCCTCCACCAAATCGTGGAGACTTTCAATATGTTGGATGTTGACGGTCGTGTAGACGTGGATACCTTTCGCAAGTAATTCCTGAACATCCCCAAATCGTTTCAAATGGCGCATTGTAGGTACATTTGTATGCGCTAGTTCATCGATTAGTACAAGATCAGGCTTACGTTCAAGCACTGCATCTATATCAAGCTCTTCAAATGTTTTTCCTTTATATATTATTTTTTTAGTAGAGATCAGTTCAAGACCTTCAAGTAAGGCCGCTGTTTCGGGTCGGGCATGTGGTTCAACATAGCCGACGACTACATCCATACCAAGCTTTTTTACTTGATGTGCCGCGTCAAGCATTGAATACGTTTTACCTACTCCAGCCGCATATCCAAGAAATACCTTTAGCTTGCCTACTTCTGCTTTTTTTTCCTGTTGTTTAATCTTTGCTAAAATCGCTTCAGGACTAGGACGCTTGTCTTCCATCAACTCTCACCTCGCTCTTATTATAGCTCCAACTCCCATTAAGGTGGCGTAAAGATTGAATCTTTATGCCATTTTAATACAAATCGCTCTTTTTCTAACACTACGTTAATTTTTACTACATTATGATGAAATCAAACAACCGACAGGAAGGATGATTGACTTGATGGATGTATACATGATCATTGTACTGATCATAAGTTTCGTTAGTCTTTATGGTTTGACGGCCTGGTGTGACAAGCTAGTAAACAAGTAAGGGGGTATAGATATGTGGTTAGTAGTAGGTGTCATTATTTTGTCGTTGTTTGGTTACTTAGGTTACGCATTACTGTATCCGGAAAAATTTTAATCTACCTTTAGGAGGAAATAAATATGTGGCAAATCGCCTTAGTGCTAGTCATTTATTTACCACTAGTAATTGCAGCAGGGCATTATTTATATCATGTGACTATGCAGCAGAAGACATGGCTTGATCCGATAATGAATCGAGTAGATAACTTTATCTACAAGTTTAGCGGCATCAAGCAAGTCGATATGACTGGTAAACAATATATAATGGCACTAATTTTATCAAATGCTATTATGGTCTTCATTGGCTACTTCATATTGCGCATTCAATCGATGCTGTTTTTTAATCCGAATGGTATCGATAATATGGAAGCAACGTTGTCATTCAATACGATTATTTCTTTTATGACAAATACAAATTTACAGCACTATAGTGGTGAATCAGGACTAAGTTATTTGGCTCAGATGCTTGTCATCACATTCATGATGTTCACGTCTGCTGCGACAGGTTATGCGGCATGCATGGCATTCTGTCGTCGCTTGGTGGCTAAGTCTGATAAAATAGGGAATTTCTTTGTGGACTTGGTACGCGTGATAACACGCATATTAATACCTATTTCCTTTATCGTTGCATTGATTTTAGTATCCCAAGGTTCGCCACAAACCTTAAGAGCGAATGAAACTGTACAGACAATAGAAGGCAAGATGCAGGATATAGCGCTTGGACCTGTTGCGTCTCTAGAATCGATTAAGCATATCGGTACAAACGGTGGCGGTTACTACGGTGCAAATTCAACTACCCCGTTCGAAAATCCAACAGTTATTTCAAACATCGTGGAAATGTTATCTATGATGCTGTTGCCTGGCGCTTGTGTTGTGGCATTCGGTTTAATGGTTGTAAACCGTCGTCAGAAAGCAATTTTTGGCAAACAAGGACTGGTTATTTTTGCAGCAATGGGTATTCTGTTCGCCATTGGCTTGGCTGCTTGTTATACGGCGGAAAGTGCAGGTAACCCAATTATCGACGAGCTTGGCATTACGCAAGACCTTGGTAGTATGGAAGGGAAGGAAATGCGCTTTGGAGTCGCACAGTCTGTGTTATTCACAGTCGCGACAACAGCCTTTACGACTGGCTCTGTAAATAATATGCATGATACCTTAACGCCTCTTGGTGGCATGGTGCCGATGTTTAATATGATGCTAAATGTTGTGTTCGGGGGCAAGGGTGTCGGTTTAATGAATATGATGATGTATGTCATGCTGACTATTTTTATTTCATGTTTAATGATCGGACGTACTCCGCAATTTTTGGGTAAAAAAATTGAAGAAAAAGAAATGAAATTAATTGCGCTTTGCATTTTAATCCATCCAGCGATTATATTGCTATTCTCGGCTCTTGCTGTAACGACAACAGCAGGGATAGCAGGAATAACAAACCCAGGTGCACATGGTTTATCGCAAGTTCTTTATGAATATGCCTCTTCTTCAGCAAACAATGGTTCTGGTTTTGAAGGGTTAGCCGATAATTCAACTTTTTGGAATATGACGACGGGTCTAGCGATGTTCTTTGGGCGCTATCTATCTATTATTATTCAACTAGCCATTGCATCACTATTAGCAAATAAATTATGGCATAGCGATTCGGTGGGGACATTAAAAACAGATAATGCAATGTTCACATTCCTGCTTATCGCAATTGTACTGATGATTGGTGCTTTGACATTCTTGCCCGCATTAGCACTCGGTCCAATTACAGAACATTTACAAATACGTTCTTGATGAGGAGAGACGAAAATGGAGACAGTATCAAAAAAGAGTTTTATAACTCGTGATATTATGAAAAGTTCTATTTTAGGGGCTTTTAAGAAATTAAATCCCTTATATATGATAAAAAACCCTGTTATGTTCGTAGTTGAAGTCGGATTTCTATTTGTCCTTTTGTTAACTATCTTCCCGAATCTGATGGGTGATGTAACAGAAGGACCTGCCCGCCTCTATAATGCGATCGTTGCTATAATCTTATTCGTTACAATCCTATTCGCGAATTTCGCTGAATCTATTGCGGAGGGACGTGGTAAAGCGCAAGTCCAAACGCTAAAGAAAACAAAAACAGTAACAGAGGCGTGTGTTTTACTTGCTGATGGGGCGAAGGTCATAAAACAAGCACATGAACTAAAAAAAGGAGAAGTTGTCTTAGTTCATGCTGGTGAAATCATACCGAACGATGGCGAAGTGATAGAAGGAATTGCTACTGTCGATGAATCGGCCATCACTGGTGAATCAGCCCCTGTTGTGAAAGAACGTGGCGGTGATTTTTCATCTGTTACAGGTGGAACGACTGTGACGAGTGACTGGTTGAAAATCGAAATCACCTCACTGCCTGGCGAGTCGTTCTTAGATAAAATGATTGCGCTTATTGAAGGTGCGAGTCGCAAAAAAACACCAAATGAAATTGCATTGAACACGCTATTAGTCAGTTTAACTATTATCTTTTTACTAGTTGTCGTTACTCTATATCCAATGACTACTTACCTGGATGTACATATTCCAATTGCGACACTAATTGCGTTGGTAGTTTGTTTAATTCCAACGACAATCGGAGGACTATTATCGGCGATTGGCATAGCAGGGATGGACCGTGTAACACAGTTCAACGTTATTGCTATGTCGGGAAAAGCTGTAGAATCATGTGGTGATGTGGATACATTGATTTTGGATAAAACAGGAACTATCACTTATGGTAACCGTTTTGCTTCCGAATTTTTACCTGTAAAAGGCATTGATAAAAAAGAACTAATACGAGCTGCATGGTTAAGCTCATTGACAGATGACACACCTGAAGGGAAATCTATTTTATCACTCGCATGCAAATTGGACGTCGATCAAGCAGATGAAAAAATGATTATAGAAACGAGTGAGCATATAGTATTTTCAGCGTATACCCGCATGAGTGGGCTTGATATGCAAGACGGAACTAAAATACGTAAAGGTGCTTATGATT
The DNA here is from genome assembly GCF_016612995.1 of Viridibacillus soli. Classification (GTDB taxonomy): domain Bacteria; phylum Bacillota; class Bacilli; order Bacillales_A; family Planococcaceae; genus Viridibacillus; species Viridibacillus soli. The sequence goes on along the minus strand of NZ_JAEOAH010000059.1, from coordinate 2,331 downwards.
CGATAAAAAATAGGAGTACAAATGCTGGTTATGTTGTACCAAAAGACTTGGAAAGCCTTGTTCATCATGTATCATCACTGGGTGGTACACCGTTAGTAGTAATGAAAAATGATAAGATTCTTGGCGTCATTTATCTAAAAGATATCGTAAAATCCGGTTTGAAAGAGCGTTTTGAAAAGCTCCGCTCAATGGGGATTAAAACAATAATGTGTACGGGAGACAACCCACTCACAGCCGCAACAATAGCAAAAGAAGCTGGTGTTGACAGCTTTATCGCCGAAAGCAAGCCCGAAGATAAAATCAAGGTCATTAAAGATGAGCAAGACAAAGGGAAGATTGTGGCAATGACAGGTGATGGTACAAATGATGCCCCTGCACTGGCGCAGGCGAATGTTGGATTGGCAATGAACTCTGGGACGAACGCGGCGAAAGAAGCAGCTAATATGGTTGATTTGGACTCCAATCCGACAAAAATTATCGAAGTTGTGGAAATAGGGAAACAATTATTGATGACTCGCGGTGCCTTAACAACATTTAGTATTGCGAATGATGTGGCTAAATACTTCGCGATCATACCGGCTATGCTGATGGTAGCGGTACCGGAAATGAGTGCACTGAATGTCATGCAGTTGAATTCACCAACGAGTGCCATCATTTCAGCGTTGATTTTTAACGCCATAATCATACCATTTTTGATTCCGATTGCTATGAAAGGTGTTAAATACGAGCCGATGAGTGCAGCGAAATTATTAAGAAGGAACTTGCTGGTTTATGGACTTGGCGGTATTATTGCTCCATTTATCGGTATTAAACTTATCGATCTGATTAGCGGACCAATTTTGCACGCAATGGGCCTATAGGGAGGATATTATATGAAGAAATTTTTCGAGAACGCTAAACAAGCGCTGCTGGTCTCTTTGTTCATGCTTGTTTTATGTGGTTTAATCTATCCATTAGCGGTCACTGGAGTGGCCCAAGCGTTATTCAACCACGAGGCAAATGGTAGTTTAATCAATGTGGATGGGGAAATTGTAGGCTCTGAAAAATTGGGGCAGGCTTTCACTGTACCTGAATTTTTCTGGGGGAGAGTATCAGCGGTAAATTACAACGTATATTCGAAAGAAGATATTGTTCCGGATGCAAAGGGTGAAACCGTTTATAACGGCGTCGGTTCCGGTACTTTCAACTATGCTCCGTCCAACCCGGAACTACAAAAAAGAATTGAAAAAGATATAGAGTCATTTTTAAAAGCGAATCCTGGAGTACAGCGTGAACAAATTCCAGCGGATTTAGTCACCGCATCTGGATCTGGTCTTGACCCGCATATTAGCGTAGAGTCCGCGCTTATTCAAATAGCACGCGTAGCACAAGCAAGTGGTCTTTCTGAAAATGAAGTGAAAGAAGTTGTGAAAACTAACACTGTCAGCCGTGAACTCGCTGTATTTGGAGAAGACAAAGTCCACGTCCTAGAAGCAAACTTAGATATATTTAAAAAAATGACGGAAAAATGATTAGGGAAATATAGATTGTGTAATACAGCTTCTTGTAGTGCAAAGATGCAGAAAAGATTGTAAAAATGGAGATTACTACTGTTTTGTTGATAGTTATAAAAAGATTAAATTAGCCATTGAATTCCGATATTCTATCGGAGCACAATGGCTAATTCATTTGTAGCTGATATAGATTTTAAGAGATTGAAACAAATCTGTAGATCTATTTACTTGCTATAATGCAGGGCTTTTTCATATTAAAATAAAGAGGCAGTTGCATAAGACAATTTAAGCAGGTATTTGCAGACTATAAAGAATAAGTATAAAGGTTCGCAAAAGGAGAGATTGGATATGGATATTCAAATTGTTAAAGAAAAAATAAAAGTAGTAACGATTACATTGATGACCAGCTATATAAATATAATTTGGCTCACTTTCCAGTAGATTTAAGAGGTAGGTATCAAGAGATTAGTATCTTTCTTAAAGATGAACATGGCAACATTCGAGGTGGCATTATAAGTCAAGTATGTTGGAATTGGTTAGAAATCCATTCATTAATCGTTGATGAGGAATTACGTGAATATGGGTATGGCACGAAACTCCTATTAGAAATAGAAAAAATCGCAATAGAAACTAATTGTGATTTCATAAAGGTAGATACTCTAAGCTTCCAGGCGTTAGGTTTTTATGAAAAGCACGGTTATGAGGTATTTGGTAGCATTGATAATGTTGGTAGAGACTATCAGCATTACTATTTGAAAAAGGAATTATAAAAAATACAAAAGAGCTGTTATATCGTTTGGTAAAAGTATAAATCACCCCTCCTCACATAAACTCCCCG
>NZ_JAEOAH010000058.1 GCF_016612995.1 Viridibacillus soli | reverse complement strand
ATAATGTTGGTAGAGACTATCAGCATTACTATTTGAAAAAGGAATTATAAAAAATACAAAAGAGCTGTTATATCGTTTGGTAAAAGTATAAATCACCCCTCCTCACATAAACTCCCCGATATCTATCGATAAACTCCTAGATATCTTCATACTAGCTCCAGACAAGTGCTATATATTTTAGATATCAAGGAGGTTATAGAAATGAATTTTATTAAACGAGCATTTTTAAGTGTAAGAGCAAGAAAGGGAAAATCCCTTATCCTATTTACTGTATTTTTAGTCGTTGCTAATTTAACCTTAGCAGGATTCGCAATGCAAAATGTCACAGAAACAGCGAGTGATCTCGCTAGAAAAAAATTGGGCGTTGAAGTAACGCTAGGATTAGATCATGAAAAGCTTCAAAAATATATAGAAAAACAGGTAGAAGAAAATCCAAATGAAAGAATAAATATTCCGGAAATTTCCACGGATGAAGCAGATAAGTTAGCTAAATCATCCTTTGTGAAAAATTTCAATTATCTAAAAGAAGCTTATGGTTTAGCGGATGGCTTTAAGCCCATTGAAGTTGATGAAAATGAAAGTGAAGGTGCGGTTGCTTTCGCTGGTGGAGGCCAAAATGCTGATAGGGAAATGCCAAATATAGCAATTACCGGCGTGAGAAGCTCTGATTTATTGAAAGGGTTTACAGAAGGAACGGAGAAAATCATTAAAGGGCGCCCCATAACAGCAGAAGATAAAGGTAAGAAAGTAGCCTTGATTGAAAAACAATTAGCTAAACAAAACAAGCTTAAAGTTGGCGATAAGGTAAAGGTCAAAACAGACGATGGAAAATCGAAAATAAAGGTAGAAATAATAGGGATTTATGAAGCATCCGATACTGGCCAACAACCACCAATAGCGTTCATGAAACCATCTAACAAAATATATGTTACGTGTGAATCGATAAAAGGATTTTCCCGAAATAAGGATATGAAGGGTACACCCATTGATAGCGCAGCGTATAACTTAACTGACCCAGATCATATCGATGCTTTTAAAGCACTGGGAAAGAAAACAGACATTGATTTTGACCTATTTAAACTAGATGCTCATGATGCCTTATATAAAAAAATGGTAGGCCCTATCGAGAACATGGCAACCACTTCAAAATGGATTGTATATATGGTTTCAATTACTGGATCAATTATTCTAGGCCTTATCATAATGTTGACTATAAAAGAACGTCGGAAGGAGCTAGGTATCTTACTGGCAATTGGTGAGAAGAAAGGGAAGTTAATAGGTCAACTCTTAGTAGAAGTAGTATGTATAGCTGTTTTAGCATTTAGCCTTTCTATATTTACAGGTGGGGCAGTATCCCAAAAAATGGGAGACAATTTATTACAGAAAGAAATTACAGCTTCTGAAGAGCAAGAAAATAATTCAGGGCAACAAACACATTCGGGTATGGTTACGAGTAGTGCGAGTGTGATGGATGGTGACCTAGATAAAGATGTGGATCCTATTGATAATATTGATGTAAGTGTAACATCCCAAGATATTTTGAATTTAGGTGGGTTAGGTCTATTAATTGCAATTTTAGCGACACTTCTTCCAGCATTATCGATTCTTCGATTGAATCCAAAAGACATTTTATTAAAAGACGAATAGAGGGATACACATGGATACTATATTACAATTCGAAAATCTGAATTATCACTATCATAGCAATAATAAAAAAATTAAAATTTTAGATAATGTAAACTTCTCGTTTCAAACTGGCTGCTTGTATACTATTTTAGGACCATCAGGATCAGGAAAAACAACTACCCTTAGCTTAGCGAGTGGATTAGATATCCCAAGTAGTGGGAATGTAGTATACAAAGGAACAGATTTACGGAAGATAGGCCTGGATTCCTATCGAAACAAACATGTTTCGATTATCTTTCAATCATATAACCTCATAACGTATATGACAGCTCTTCAAAATGTAGTCACTGCAATGGAGATTACAGGGGTCGATGTGAAAGACAAAAAAGCAAGAGCACTTGAGTTATTAGCAAAGGTAGGCCTGACAGAAGTAGAAGCAAAAAGAAAAGTATTACAGCTTAGCGGTGGTCAGCAACAGCGTGTAGCGATTGCTCGTGCACTATCTTGTAACGTAGATTTATTAATTGCGGATGAACCAACTGGGAATCTAGATCAAGAAACTTCTATGGAAATTATCGAGCTATTTAAAGAACTTGCTCATAAAGAAAATAAATGTATCATTGTTGTTACTCATTCCCAAGAAGTGGCTAAGCAATCAGATAAAGCGGTGTATCTAGAAAAAAGAAATTTAGTAATCAAAGAGTTGAAAGGCAAATGAATAGTAAAACTTACAACTGTTTAGAAGGTAACATTATTAATGAAGGTTCCAATGAAGGAGTGTAAGTTATAAATAATACATGCTTTAAAGATTCTAAAAAAGTCGGCAATCTTTTATCAGAGGAACGTCGGCTTTTCATTCAAAAAAAAATTAAGGGTAGTTGCCATGGTGTTAGCCAGAAACAAAAGGTAAGTGATATATGTATTTTAAAATAGAATTAGTGGTATATATTGTTAAAAGTAGGGTGATAGAGATGAGCGAAGAAAGTAGTTGTAATCTAGATGGAATTAATAAGGGTATTTTAAAACAAATGGAACTAAAAAGAAGGGAAATCATTTCAAACATTTCGGATTTGCCTCCATCGAAAAAAGAAATTGTGATTAAAAACCTTGATGAATTAACTATATTAGCAAATAAAGCCGATTTATGGCCTCTATTTTTAAGGTTTTAAGGTAGGTGAGGTATGACAAAGACTTTGAAATTTGGTTCTGGTGAAAAAATAATGAAATAGAAACGCATAATAGTAATATCCTGTTAACTTTGGGGCTAAGCAGCTACTCAGAAAACATAGGAATCGAAACCTTTCATGCAATAAGGATGTCTCGCTTTTTAATAGTTTTCTATGAATAAAGCAGGTAAATATAATTTGGTGCACTTTCCGGTCCATTTAAGAGGCGGGTACCAAGAGATTAGTATCTATCTTAAAGACGAAAATGGTAATGTTCGTGGTGGTATATTAGGTCAAGTATGTTGGAATTGGTTAGAAATAGAACAGATAGCATTAGAAACTAATTGTGATTTCATAAAGGTAGATACTCTAAGCTTCCAGATGTTAGGTTTATATAAAAAATACAAAAGAGCTGTCCCAAAGTAGGTTTTTATCGACTTTGGGACAGCTCTTTTGTAACTAAAACACTCCCCACATAAACTCCCGCATATCTATCGATAAACTCCTAGATATCTTCATACTAGCTCCAGACAAGTACTGTATATTTTAGATATCAAGGAGGTTATAGAAATGAATTTTATTAAAAGAGCATTTTTAAGTGTAAGCGCAAGAAAGGGGAAATCCCTTATCCTATTTACTATATTTTTAGTCGTTGCTAATTTAACCTTAGCAGGATTCGCAATGCAAAATGTCACAGAAACAGCGAATGATTTAGCTAGGAAAAAATTGGGGGTTGATGTAAGCCTTGGACTTGACTTCGAAAAACTTCAAAAAAACATAGCAAAACAGAGAGAAGAAAATCCAAATGGAAGAATACAGCGTCCAGAATTGTCTTCAGAGGAAGCAGATCTGTTAGCTAAATCATCATATGTAAAAGATTACAACTATCTAAAAAGTGCGATGGGTGTAGCGGATGGCTATACACCTGTTAATGATGATTCAGAGGGAGACGCAATGAGTGGAAGTGTAGGTGGAGGGCAAGGGAAAATGCCAAATACATCCATTGAAGGCGTGAGAAGCTCTGAGTTAGTTAAAGCGTTTAAAGAAGAAACATATAAAATTATTAAGGGACGTCCAATAACATCAGAAGATCAAAATAAGAAAGTAGCTTTAGTTGACGAACAGTTAGCCAAAAATAACAAGCTAAAGGTTGGTGATAAGCTAAAGATCAAAACAACAGAAGAAACAGCGACAATAAAATTAAAAATTGTAGGGATCTACAAAAGATCCGATATAAGCAGCATTGAGGAAACGGCACCAACGATGATGCATCCATCGAACAAAGTATATACTTCGTACGAATCGTTAAAAGAGTTTTCATATAATGAAGATTCAAAGGGAACAGCAATTGATCAAGCCATTTACTACTTAAAGGATCCAGCCCATATCGATGCTTTTAAAGCAGAGGGAAAGAAAACAGATATTGACTTTGACTTATTTAAACTAGATGCGCATGATGCAGTATATCAAAAAATGGTAGGTCCTATTGAGAACATAGCAGCCACTTCAAAATGGATTGTATACTTGGTTTCAATTACAGGATCAATTATCTTAGGTCTGATTATCATGTTGACAATAAAAGAACGTCGGAAAGAATTAGGGATCTTACTGGCGATTGGTGAGAAAAAAGGGAAATTAATAGGTCAACTCTTAGTAGAAGTATTATGTATAGCTGTTTTAGCATTTAGCCTTTCTATATTTACAGGTGGGGCAGTGTCTCAAAAAATGGGCGATAGTCTATTACAGAAAGAAGTTGCTGCTTCTGAAGAGGAACAACAGCAGGGAGCAGATAATCCAGGATTCTCGTTTGGAATGGATATGGGACAAAATCAAGATGTAGATCCTATTGATAATATTGATGTAAGTGTAACATCCCAA
>NZ_JAEOAH010000057.1 GCF_016612995.1 Viridibacillus soli | reverse complement strand
CCGAAACGTCACGAGCAGCTAGTCGCCGAAGCTAAACACAACCTATTAAAACAAAAAACCCTCTAAAATTTAGAGGGTTTTCTGGTATTTAAAAGACGGTTTCCTTTTTACGAATTAACAGTTGACGATCAAAACAGAAACGTACTAAATGCTGACGATCCACTTCATCTGTGTCATTAAAGCTTAATGGTGCAATGACACAATCATCCCTTTCAATAATACGGATGACTTGTGCTTTTGTTTGTACATATTTAACTTCCTTATTTGAAAAAGGTAAAACAATTGTCACTTCAATTTCGTCATCTTCTTTAAATGCTACTTTTTGATTTAAGATGATTGCTGAACCACCAGCGCTGATATCTTCTGCCACAAATTGATAGTATTCATCATTAAAACGTACTGCGACATCAACCGGTGTTAAGACGCGAACAAATTCTCTTCGTTGGATTTTAAGAATTTTTTCATCAGTAGGTAAAGACAACATAATCATCGGAACATTGGCTTTTACTCGACCAAGCACTTCAGTTTTAAAAGCATGAGCTATTTTCGCTTCATCAATAAAAGATGCGTGAAACTGGCTGCCCTCAGATAAGAAAGAAGTTCTATTAGTCGTTGTACTCACCGGATAGTCAATATAAAAAATATTATCCTTTTGTTCCACAACCTTACATTTAAAACATTCCATAGATTCTGAAAAGGTGGGTTCTAATGTGATTAATGTACCTATTTTTAGCTCCATGTCAATCTCCCTTTATGCCACTTTAGTTGTATTTTAATTATGACATGGATTATATATTTATGCTAGAGGTAATACTTTGTTCCTTCTTTCATTTACTACAATTTTTCATTTTTAATGATTTCAGCTGTTTCCGTATCTACTAACACACGAAATGTATGTGGCACGTTCTTATTGTAGTAGACAACTGTCAGCTCGTAACACAATCTTTCTTCCATTTTGTCATTTTCACTATAAGCTAAATCCTCTTCTACAATTTCTACATTTTTATCAAAAAATGTTTTCCAATTTATCTTCTTCATCGGTTGGTTTTTCAATGTTTCTTTTTGGATATATTCCATACTATTGATACCGATTATTTCTCCATTGTCTTTTGCAATTTTCACTTGTACTCCGTCCGCATAAATTTTCGCTTTATTGTCAGGATTAATACGGACGTAATTTAAATGCCATGCCATTGTATTTTCTCGAGAATCCACTATTTTCAAATCATCAAAGCCAAGTTGGTTCATGCGTTTGTTTGCTCGGGTTACTAATTCTTCTTGGCTTAAAGTACTTTCATCAACTGGCCTTTCAACTAAATACGAAAGCAAATGGCCTCCTTTTTTTGTAATATCAGCATACCCTAATCTAATGCCATCATGAAATGTAATGTGATAGAACGGATAGGGAGCAGTTTTCGCACTTTCTTCAATACGAATTGTTGCCTTATCATATTGAGTGAACATCTCTTTAAAGCGTGCCAACGCCTGCTTTTCTGATATTGGTTGATCCTTTAGAGCTTGTAAATCTTTTTTCTTCTGGCGATCTGATTCACTTGATGTTAAAGGGAAATCACTTTCTGTATAGGATTTGACCGATGCAGATAAATTTGTAAAATTACTATCCACATCCATATTCGAAAGTTGATCAAGCCATTTATTATAATGTTTATCCTCTTGTAATAGATGCGCAGTCGCTACATCCCACTCTGATGAAAAGGAGCTTAAGTTTGAAGCAACATTGGTTACACTTTTATTCCAGTTTGCTTTTGATTCCTCTGTTGTCATTGTCAACTTCGCTTGATTTCCTAATCTTCCTAAATAATTCATCCACTGCGTAGTAAATTCTCGATCTAGCGGTAAATCTCCAATCGTTTGACGAATATCTGATGACAAACGCCATACATCCTGTAATGAATCATTTAGTGCAGTAGGATCACTAAATAGCAACGATTGCTGTACTGCCTTTTGCAACTCATTTAGCTGGCTAGATGCACCTGCCATTTTATTTGTATATTGAGCATGTAATAGCTGTTTCAAATTAGTTTTTTCAATAGATGTTGTGTAACTAAATATCGAAAAAACTATAACTGTATAGACGAGAAAAAATGTTAACTTTTTCAATCATACACCTCCTATATGCTGAAAATATGTTGACCGATTGTTTTAATTTGTTTTCGTGTCCAAATCCATCCACTTGTAGCTGTATCCGGGTTGAAATAATAGAGTGCATTTTCAGAAGGATCCCAACCATTCATCGCATCAATCACTGCTTCCATCGCACGTTTATTAGGCGTTAGCCATATCTGTCCATCAGCCACTGCTGTAAATGCTCTTGGTTGGAAAATAATTTCTGAAATCGTATTAGGGAATTCCGGGCTATCCAAACGATTTAAAATAACAGCTGCGACAGCGACTTGCCCTTCATACGGCTCACCTCTTGATTCACCATAGACAGCATTTGCCATTAACTTTAAATCTTGATCTGAATATTTAGTAGGTAGTTGGGTATTTGTTTGGGTTCCTGATCCTGTTCCTGTTCCTGTTCCTGTTCCCTTTTTAACCTGTTCTTCTAGCGCTACCCCACCATAATGTGTAAAACGATTTCCTTTATTTAGCTGTTCCATTACAAATTCCTTATGATAGGTTGAAACAGATGTTAATTTTTTCTTCGTTGACGCACCAGCTATCCCATCAACTGGTAGACCATATTTCTCTTGGAATTTTCTTAGTGCCCAATATGTGCCATAGCCAAATTTACCGTCAATCTTTTCAGTATAATAACTGATATATTGCAGCCTAGCTTGTAGTTCTATGACATCATCACCATTAGCACCTCTTGCTATAACTTGATTTGTAAACGCCTCTCCACGATTAACATCGGTCGTAGAAAAAATAGTGAAAGTCATTAATATGATAAACATTACTTTAAAAAGCCTCATCATCGATTGTGAGCCTCCTTTTTGGTAGAATGTCTCATTCGGCTTTTTTTATACAGAAATCCATAAAAAAAATGCCGTGAGAATCGAATTTGTTCTCTCGGCATTTATATTTTTTTCTGTGCATATAGATGTTGAATTAAATGATTGTGTGCAAGTTTTACTTTTCTAAGTCCAAACCACCATAAAAACAACATGAATGGGATCATTAAATATGACCAATGATCTTCTAAAACGAAGATTAAATTGTATATGATGTGCAATAGTATCGGTGCGAATAAAGCAATTGAAATATATTCATTCACTTTTTCTTTCTTCGAAAATTTCGATTTCCCTAAATAATAACCCATCACGACACCAAATAATGCATGGCTAGAAACTGGCATTAACGCACGTAAAAAAGCCGTATGTACTCCATATGATAGTAAATATAAAATATTCTCCACTGTCGCAAACCCTAGCGAAATTGCGACACCATATAATACACCATCATACGGATCATCAAACTCAACGTGATGGTAAATGGCAATCATTAAAATAAACCATTTAAAAAATTCCTCAACTACACCTGTGAAGAGGATATCCTGTATAAGTGGATTTGAAAATATTTGCTCTTCTTTAAACACGTATTGCAAAAAAAGAATCGGGAACGTTAAAATTGCACCATAAATAAATGTATGGAGCAATGTTCTTCTAGGCTCCGTAGCCATTTGATTGCGGAGGTAAAAAAAGCTGAACAGCGCGAGACCAGGAGCAATCGCCACTGATAATAATATAAACATGTAGTTACCCCTTTCAATCCATGTCTTTTTATTATACCATTCATAACACAGAGCTAAAGTGAAGAAGGGTGGATTTGTCATGAAAAAAACAATTTTATTAATACATACAGGTGGTACCATTTCAATGCAAGTAAACGAAGAGTTAGGTGCAGTTGTCCCAAACGACATTAATCCTTTAATTGTAGAAAGCAAAAAACTAGATCAATATGCCAACATCGTCGAGCTAGAGGCCTTTAATTTACCCTCGCCACATATGACACCGTTTGAAATGCTCAAATTGAAAAATATTATATTAGAAGCTATTTCAAAACAAACAATTGACGGCGTGGTTATTACTCACGGTACTGATACTTTAGAAGAAACAGCATTTTTTCTCGATTTAACGACAAATTTGGATATTCCAATTGTCCTAACAGGTGCTATGCGCTCTTCTAATGAATTAGGAGCTGATGGAGTTTATAATTTAGTTGAAGCCATTCGAGTAGCCATTTCTGATGAAGCGAGAGATAAGGGTGTTCTCGTTGTCATGAATGATGAAATACATGCGGCGGCCAACGTTACTAAAACTTCGACTTCTATTTGTTTATTCCCACCTTTTGAGAGCCTTAGTGTAGTCATTCATAATTAAACAACATAAGAAATTAAAAACCTCATACAACCTATTCCCCTACAGAAAATTTACCCTTATCTCAAATTCATTATCTTTCTCTCTAGTCCATTCAATTGAGTTAATAATGGTTTTATAAATAGTATTTAATTCAATACTATCATTCGAGTTATCCACAGCATTTAAAAATTGTCTTCGGTTGTTATTTCAGTAAAACTATTTTGTTTCATTTGTTCATGATTTAAAATTAATTATTAATTCTGTCTCAGTAATTTGTTGATTTATAGCTAAATTACAAACGACACATTAAATATAAAATGAAAAAGGCATTTACATTTTAGTTTTGTTTATTCCAAAGAGTTGTATCTCACAATTAGTCATATATAAATTAATATTCAAAGTATGGAATTTACTATAAATAGTCAATTATTTCTTATCACAAAAAAACAACAATCCATAATATGAATTGTCGTCCCTTATTTTAATTTTCTCCAATCAATGCCTAATAACATTTCACTTTACTTAATTCCAATACTGTACTCTCTCTTTTTAAATTTTGTGTTTTCTTATCTAAAGAAAAAATTTGGTCTATTGCTATAAAAATTTGTTTATTAGTATTTGCATATCCCCCTATTAAATTTTCTAAAAGCCCATATCTCAACGAATTCAAATTAGGGGTACTCACAGTCTCAGCTTTAAAATGTTATTTTTGATTTGATATATTCTGGAATAAACTTTACGTAAGTTAATTAAAACGACATTAAGCACCTATTCGCATTTATACCCAAATGTTAACTTTGAGATTACTAATAGTATGACTAGATCGCTCAAATACAACCGCTGAAGAAAACTAAATTTCTGGGCAATCAATTTTCAAAAAAATTTAAATAACCAAAAGAGCCTATGGATATTTCATTACTCAAATATCCACAGGTTATTTTAAGATTTTATCCAATGCCCATGGGTTCTTTTGAGACTTCAGCCAAAACAGTAGGTAATATTAAATTAGTAGAGATTCCTGCTATCGCACGTAGCTTATTAAACATTGTAGCAAAATCTTTAATAAACTCTTTTACTTCCTTTTCATTAGACACATCATTTAACCAATATTTATATACTTGTAATAAGAAAAATGTATCTTCTTTAAATAATTCTTTATATTTTTCTCTCCTCATACCACTAGTTGACTTTCCTGCTTGCTTTGCTTTTAGAATATCTTCCTCAATTTTTTCTTGCTTTTTCATTATATTTTCAATTACATAACTTTTTTGATATGCATATTCTATCAACGTAGGTTGCGTCCAAAAGTTTATATATTCAGTGCGTTCTATAAGTAATTTTAAATAATTTAATAAGAGTTCCTCAGGATTCTTGTTGCCTGGAAGAGTTATAATTTTTTTGGGCCAATCATTACTCTTATCTCCATCTAAAATACAAAAAGCATTTACCAAGTTATTTACTAAATATGTATCGCTGAACATATTTATCAAACTTTCCGAACCTAAATTCATATCTACAAAATGTAAATAAGAAGAAGCACGCTCAAATAAATTATTATCTTTGTCCAAAGATTTTATATAATCTAGAGTAACTTCTATTAAAAGTCGAGCTTCATTATCTTCAGTAAATACAGCAATTTTTTTTGAATAATCGTCTTGATTTCGCTTTTGTTTTAAAAAGTTTCGAATAAGTGAAATATCTAAATTTCCGCCAGTAGGGTTCTTTAGTTTCTCTACATTTTGAATTAAATCCATTAAATATACTACGTTTTGTTTACGTTTTAAAGCAACCTCTAATAAGTCAATACTATGCGTTGTTCCAATAACTTGTATCTTATATTTTTCTGAGTACTCTAAAAGCATAGTATATAACTTTTCTTGAAAAAAAGGATGTAAAGTAGCATCGAGTTCATCAATTAATAATATACTTTCTATTTCCTTTTCACTTTCACTTTCACTTTCACACAAAGTTTCATAATAGTACCTTAGCGATACTAAAGCTGTAAGTATAATATATAGATTATCTTCCCCCGCCGAAATTGTATTAGAATCCACGCCTTCTTTTTCAGTAGTAAAGTCAGGTCTAATTTTTTGTTTACCTAAAGAAGTGAATTTTTCAGAGGTATTAATCTTTACGTTGGTGAAGTCTTCATAAATTTCATTTATGTATGCTATGTAATCATCAGGAAGTTTTTTATTTAAAGATTTCAAAACAGGTGTTGAATTATTTCTAGTAATCAAATCGTTCAAAACTTCTTTATTTTCTTCTGATAAGCTAGACATTATTTCTTCTGGTATCGATAATTCTGAAGAGTCTTCTATTTCACCATAAGTGATAAGGCGACTTAGTCCCAAATAAATTACAGGCAACTCGGGTAATTTCTCACTTTCTCCTTTTGGATAATAAGGTTTTAGAGAATATCTAAAATCAGAACTTCCTTTTCCAGAAATATGTTTTCTGAAACTTAGACTGTAACCATCTAAATAAGTTACATTTAAAATATCTCCAGTTATATCTTTAGCTGGGTCGTTATTGGTCTTATCTCCCTTAGTTAAATTCTCTACTTTAGGGTTAAATTTATTATTAAGCTGTTGAATTATTTTTAAGCAGTTTTGTATTTCTTTACTTTTAGTATTTTGGATTACTTTCTTATAACTGTTACTTACTAAATAAAGCAAAGAGGATTTACAAGTCCCATTCCCTCCAGAAATTAAATTAACATTTTCTGAGAACTCAATATCAAAATCCACCAATTTTCTATATTTAACGATATCTAATTTTTTAACCAAAATATATGCTCCTTTTTTATGCCTTCACATAATTTTACATCATTTAATTCAATGGCCAAGCATTAATTTATATGATAGTATGAATAATATATTAAAAATAGCAAAATTAATTTATAAAGTGGTGTTATATTATGGACATAAAGGTTTTAAAAAAAATAATCCAATCTAAGTTAAATATACAATTAGAAAAATATACCTTGAATTTCTCTTCTCCTCAAAACCCTTTCAATCTTGAAAAATTCATAAAAAAAATAATTAAACAAAGTCAAATAACTCCTAACATAGGAATTGAAAAAATTTTCTTCGAAAACCTTTCAATTGAAGAATATAAAGCTTACAAAAATCTTTACAATATAAAGAATAATCTATCGCCTTTAAGATATCCTGGTGCTAAAAGTAAGGTATTAAATAGATATACTAAATACTTTAAAACTCCACATATTGACTATAGAGAACCTTTTGTAGGAGGAGCTTCAATCTTTCTAGGCAAACACTCAGTTGATATTAATATTTTGAATGATAAAGATTTTAACGTCTATGCTTTTTTATATTCCGTTAAAAATCATCCAGATTTGCTATGTGAAATGGTGAAAGAAACTATACCAACAATTAATTTATGGTTAAATAAAAAAGCAGCTAATTCAAATGATAAAGATATATTAGAAACTGCATTCGACTTCCTTTTTTTCAATAGAACTAATTACTCTGGAATTTATAATGCTAATCCTTTAGGTGGACTAGAGCAAAAATCTAAATATAAAATAGACTGCCGATGGAATAGTGATAGATTATGCAAACAAATTAAAGAAATGAGTAATAAGCTAAAAAACGTAGAATTATTAAATGTTGACTTTGAAGAAATAATATTAAGGGAAGGCAATGGTGTTCTGCTGATTATCGATCCCCCTTACTACCATAAAGGAAATAGTTTATATTCTGCGAAAATGGATCATAACGATCATTTAAGATTGGCTGAGTTACTCAAAAATACTAATCATAAATATTTACTCACTATTGATGACTGTCCTGAAACAAGGGAAATTTATATAAATGAAAATACATATGTTAATCAAGAAACTTGGAAATATACCATTCACTCTAAGAAGACTGATAACAATGGTAAAGAACTTTTCATTTCAAATTTCCCAGTAAATTAAATAATATTGGTACCATAAAGGTATCAATATTAATAAAAAGCTTGGAAATACCTATAAAAAAGGCTTTCCAAGCTTTTTTCTATTCCTACTTGATAATTCCTGGATATTTTTAAGTAATATTTTGCAGTACACGGTTTATATGTTTTTCTAGGTATCTTGAGGTTTCCCTACGTACTTCCAATCAAGTTAAAAATCATACAGCCAATTAACTTCACTGCACGGATTCCGATTGCGTACATTCCCTCTATTTATTGTTTAACAGTATTAATTTTCTTGAAAGTAATACATTTCATTAATTTTAATTTCATTATATGGTTTATATATTTTTTTACTAAATACATTAATCAAGGGTTATTTTTGTTTTTTGAAAATGAGTTATAACCTCAAACCATAATGGAACATGCTTATATTACTATCTTAATGCAATATGTTTATAAAAAATCATTATAATATAAAAAGGGCTCCTATAAAAAAGAGTCCCCCAATTTTTTAGTTCCTGAATAATTTCACACTAAAAGTATAATTCTAAATCCTCTATTCCATTTGCTAATAACAATGCCAATTTAATTCTAGCCTTTTTAGAATCTAAATCTCCACCCATTATACAATCTTTAGATAGTAAATCATTAGCGCTTCCTTTGTAATCATAAGTTGGATACACTCTACCCTCTGTTGTAGATGTTGTAATAACAATTTTTGTTTTGTAGTTTAACTTTTTATCTAATATCTCGGAAATATCTGCTGCCACTTGTCCTCTTCCTGAACCTTCAATAATAATGCCATCAATATCTTTCCCTAATAAGAATTCAAACAACATGCCATTTTGACCAGCAAATGTTTTAACAATATCTACATAAGGAATGCTGACATTTTTTATATTGATGACTTTTTCTTTAATTGGTTTTTGATACAAATAAACAGTATCATTATCTACTATTCCTAAATATCCTCTACCTAATGAATCGAATCCTTGAAGGTTAGATGAATGTATTTTCTTAATGTAACGAGCTGAATATATTCGTTCGTTGAATACGACTGTAACTCCAGTATTTTGCATATTCGAATCTGTAGCACAAATAATTGAGTTACGTAAATTTGAATACACATCAGAACCTACGTCTGAAAGTGAGCGTTGAGATCCTGTTACAATTACAGGTTTATCTGAATCAATAGTTAAATTTAAGAAGTAAGATGTTTCTTCTAATGAATCTGTTCCATGAGTAATTACTATTCCACTAACATTTTCATCTTCAAGTTTTTCGCTTATTAGTAGTGATAATTCTTGCATTTTGTGAATATCAATATGCATACTTGGTAAGTTAAATAATTCAATTATCTCAATATTAAATTCGTCTTTGCTTAACCCACAAAGACTAACAATTTGTTCTCCATTAAGTGTTCCAGATGTTAATTTCCCATCTGCTGTTTTTTCACTCGCTATTGTACCGCCTGTTGAAATTACCAATACTTTTTTCATTGATATGTCACCTCTTGGTGGATATTATAACATTAAGTTTAATGAAAATAAAAGATGTGGATAACTTTTTACCGTTGTCCACATCTCTAAAATATTGATATATAAAGGTTTATGGGGATAGACTAACCTGCGTCTTTTCAAATGTCTCATAAGTACAATGTAAACGAGTAGCGTAGGAACTTTCCAAAGTCCTCAGTATGGGCCACTTGGACTCATTACTAAAACGATGATTCATTTTCACCATGCACCTTTACAAAAACATTATGTAGAAGTGTCTACGATTGAAAAAAAAGTCGCCTTATTTAAAGTGTATGCAGGAATGGAAGTCGATCTTTTATATGCGGCTATTGATTGCCATTATGATGGTGTCGTTTTAGAAGGACTTGGACAAGGAAATGTACCTCCAGCTGTTGTAGCTGGAATTAGGGCGCTACTCGATCACCAAATTCCAGTCGTTTTAGTTTCACGCTGCTTTAACGGTATCGCACAAGGCGTTTACGGTTATGACGGTGGTGGTAAAATGCTTGAGGATATGGGTGTGATTTACGCTCCAGGGATTAGTGGTCAAAAAGCTCGTTTAAAACTTTTAATTGGCTTAAATCAAGTACATTCTCCAATCGAAGTTGCACATTTCTTTTAATAAATTTGTTATATTCAGGATTTTTGTTGAGATTTATATAAAAAAGGAATTTCAAATTAGAAATTCCTTTTTTTATTTTCGTTAAAGCAGTCTCCTAGTCAAAAAAAGGTTTGTGAGACAGCTTTTATATTTTCTTATTTTGTTTGAATACAACTTGCAATTTGACCACCGTGGAAGCGGCCATTTTCAATAAAGATTTCATTGGCATTATTCCCTGCAGCAATAACGCCTGCGATAAATAATCCTGGGACATTAGTTTCCATTGTAGCTGGATCAAATGTTGGGCGACCTGTTTCCCTGTCAACTGTAACGCCCATTGCACGAATGAAATCATGGTCTGGATGGTAGCCCGTCATAGCGAATACGAAATCGTTTTTCACTGCGAATTCTTTACCCTCTTTGGATAAGATAACCTCATCTTCCTTAAAGGCTACGACATTTGTATCGAACATCATTGCTACTTCGCCATTACGCACAAGTACATCAAAGTCTGGCAGTACCCAAGGCTTGATGCTTGGTGAGTATTCTGAGCCACGATAAACAACCGTTACGCGAGCACCTGCTTTATGAAGTGCTAACGCTGCGTCTATAGAAGAGTTTTTGCCTCCAACGACTACTACATCTGTATCAAAATAAGGGTGTGCTTCTTTGAAATAGTGATGTACTTTTGGCAACTCTTCCCCTTCAATGCCTAAATAATTTGGATGGTCATAATAACCTGTTGCAATAATGACATACGGTGTCATATATTGATCTTTATCTGTTATTACTTTGAATGTACCGTTTATTGGCGTTACATTTTGAACTGTTTCGAAGCGGTTAATTTGAATATTTTTTCGTTTCACAACCTCGCGATAATAGACTAACGCTTGGTTACGTTTCGGTTTTTGTTGTTCAATAATAAATGGCACATCACCAATGGCTAATTTTTCACTTGAACTGAAAAACGTTTGATGTGTTGGATAATTGTAAATGGCATTGACGATATTACCCTTTTCAATAACGATTGGCTGTAAACCTATTTCTTGTAATGAAATCGCTGCCGCTAAGCCACAAGGGCCGCCCCCAACGATAATTGCATCAACTTGACGCATTGATCTTCACTCCTCATAAATAAACATCTCCGAAAAACGAGGAGATGTGACAATAAGTACTCTATTAATAATTCCATTATACGCTCATGCATTGAAAAATTCTTGCTATATGCCCATTTCAAATGAATAAAAAAACAGACAATGATAATTTTGTCACTGTCTGTACCAAAATATTCTTATTATTTTTTGAAAATGAAGAACGTGGTATTAAAAGGCTATAAGATAATATGTAATTTTTATTACAGAGCATTTCATAACGCTTTCTCCTTGGGCTTATTCTTTGATATCAATGCTTATCAAGATGCTCAAATTCCATTATTCATAACTACTATTTTCAATGGAATCTGCTGTATGCTAGTAGCTATTGCGGAATAGCCAATCGCGTTCCAACGATGACATTATCAGAAGTCATGCCATTTGCGTATTTGATTTTCGCCATACCATCCATACTGCCATAATATTTCATCGTAATGTTATATAGGGTATCCCCTGTTTGAACAGTATGTAAACGATCATTTGCTTGCGCTTGTTGATAGGCCTCTTGTGGTGTTGGTGATGTGGGTTCATTAGCCACCGCATTGTCATTTGGAGTGTTTACTTTATTATTTACTGGAGGTTCTTTAATTGTTTTGTTATCCTCTTTTTTAGGTACACTCGCTTTTTCTTTCTTTGCAGTATCCTCTTTAGTCGTTTCTTTTCCTTTTTTGTCATCCGATTTATCTGCAGTATTTGCTTTTTTGTTTGTTTCAAATCGTACATGAGCCTTCTCTAATTCCGTTTCTTCATTTTTACTCTTGTCATAGAAAAACCCTACATAAATAAGAATTGATACGGGTATCGATATAAAGATAACGGCTAAAATCGTTGGTAGTGGATTAATACGTCGTTTCTTTTTCTTCTTTTTACTGCCACGAAGCTGACTGCGGGTCATTCTCGAAGGGTTTTCATTGTTCTCGGAATCGAGCTTTAGCTTAATGGTTTGTCGATGCTCTTCTATTTTTTCACGATAATCTTCTTGAGCCATCTTAACCCCTCCTTTTTTCACTAGTACCACTCTATATTATGACGAAATAAAAGGGAAATGTAAATGTACGTTCCGCTATATATTCGGCAATAAGACACTCAGTCTTTCTCCCCAAGAAGGCATATATCCCAACGTTTCTAAATGCTCTCTTTCTTTCAAAATCACACCATACTCTATACCACAATAATGACAACACTGATTCGGCTTCTCATTTAATGACTGACCAAAATAATGTAAGAGCTGCTCCCGTATACACTTCTGAGCTGTCACCATTGTTTTCATTTCATCTACTTGGCTCACTTTGCTTAGACGAATATCAACTAGCTTTTGTTGCACCTCTTGTGGAGCCAATCTTTGCATCCAATAAGATAGTACACGGAATCCTGTTTCACTTATTTGATGCATATCTAGCATAACCGCTGGGTTTTCCTCGCGCCCAGTATACTCTAAATACTGTTCGACATGCCTCTCTTGCGGAATGTCTTCTGTTATGATGAATTTCGTCATATCTTCATCCTTTTGAACATAGAGCAAAATAGACAGCGCATCCTGTCCATCACGCCCCGCACGACCAACTTCCTGCATATAATTGGCTACTGTTGACGGAATATGGTCGTGAATAATTTGACGCACATTATCCTTATGAACCCCCATACCAAAAGCGTTTGTTGCACAAATCCATTCCAGTTGCCCCGCCAAAAATTGCTGTTGAATAAATTGGCGGTCTTCCGCTTCCATACCAGCATGATAAGCCGCTGCACGAATACCATTTGATAAAAGCCGCTCTGTATAGATTGCCGTTTTTTTTCGGGATTGTGTATAAACAATGCCCGGACCGTGCGTTTTCAAAACATGCGCCAAAATCCAAGGTGCTTTTTCAATTGGTTTTTCTAGTTGCACCACATCATAATGCAAATTTACGCGGTCCACAGAATGAATATATTCAAACGGTTGTGACATATGCAAATACGCCTTAATATCTTTCACAACAGCCTCTGTTGCTGTTGCACTTAATGCTAAAATTGGCGGTCGATTGACGGCGTCCATCCAGTCGGTAATTTTCAAATAATCCGGTCTAAAATCAAAGCCCCATTGTGAGATACAATGCGCCTCATCTACAACAACAAGGGCAAATTGCGCTTGACGAAATGCCGCCTGTACTTGTGAATTCTTCAGCATTTCTGGTGATGTAAAAATGAATCGATACTGCCCCAAATGCTGTAATACATTTCGTTTCTCAGACATTTGCAAAAAAGAATTTAATGCTATAACTCGCTTTTCCCCAAAACGTTTTAATTGCTCCACTTGATCTTGCATTAATGACAATAATGGCGAAATAATTAAAACCGGTCGATTAAAAACATATCCCGGCAATTGATAACAAAGTGATTTCCCCATACCCGTAGGTAAAAGTGCAACTACATCCCGCTTTTCTATGATTGCTTCAATTACTTCTTTTTGTCCTGGACGAAATGTTGAGTAACCAAAATGTTGCTCTAATAACTGTTCTAAATTCGCCATTTTACATTACTCCTTTCGCCGCAAGTATGAGCCTGATTTGAAAATAGGACAATTCAGGCATACTATCACGCAGTACTTTTAATTTTTTACTATTCATTTGTTGCACTGCATAGACGATTGCTTCCACATCCTGTTGTGCCACAAATTGTTCGAGTGGGAACTCTTGCAAACTCATCGCCATCTCAACTAGATGATCTTCAATCGTACTCCCTTTCAATCGGCGTATTGCACTAATCTGTTCTAAAGTATATCCTTGGTGAAATAAATTTGCTGTCTTCTGAGCTGACTCCGTTAAGAGCTGTTCAATCCGAATACCTTCAGCCAATTGAGACAAATAGTATTTCGGCCCTTTATATAAAGCATCTAGCCACGCATGAAGCACCTCTAAAAAAGCAAGCTGCACATCTAATAAAGTGCTCTCCTGCTCCCGCGCTAACTGCTCCCAAGTCCAGCCTGGTGTATTAAACCCCGTTAAACGATAAAGTAAAAGATTCAACGATGACTCTTCTACTGGCAAACCTTTAAGAGAATCTGAGATTTCATCGCGGATAGTTTGGATGAACGCATTTGATTTATAATTATTTTTCACCAAATAATGTTTAACCCATAATTGAATATCTTCGTTTTTTTGTATAGGCGCAAATGACTTAACTTCTTGAACACTATACGATAACGATTGTATGACTAATGATAATCTTTTGAAAAAGATATGCTCATTCCCACGATAATACCAACCATTAAATTGCATCATTTTACTACCGTTCGCTTTTTCCCTACCAGCATTTGTTAAGATAAAAAACTGTTCGTCTTTATATGTAGCATAACCTTTTCCGACCAATTGCTCCGCTTGGTCTAAATATTTTTCCTTTGACAGTTTTGGTGTTAAGCCGAAAAATGCATGGAGATTAAAATTTCCTACATCTTGAATTGTTTGGCCTGAACGTTTCCCTTTAAGTAAATGAAAACCTGCTGAAACGGAGCGTTCTCCACCAAATTTATGAAAGATCTGTAACAATAAATGTTGAAAGTACACGGTGATTTCCCCCTTTCATAAGTAATTTAGGTTGAAATGTGTTGAAAAGCACTTTAGAATGAAAAGGAAGCTAATTAGGAGCGATTGTAAAAAGGAGAGAGAATCATGGCGAAATTTACCATTGTCGATAAAGATACATGTATAGCATGTGGCGCTTGCGGAGCTGCGGCACCAGATATTTATGATTACGATGACGAGGGGATTGCCTTCGTTATTTTAGATGATAACATGGGAACGGAAGAAGTTCCAGATGATCTATTGGAAGATATGCAAGATGCATTTGAAGGCTGTCCTACTGATTCAATTAAAGTAGCTGACGAGTCATTCGAAGGCGATTCATTGAAATTCGAATAGAATTTACAGAGCAAAAACTTAGATCGCCCGTTTACACCTGACAAGCACTGGAGAGCCCGAAGTGAAGTCACTCTTTGACTTCGCGCATGAGCGTTCGAAGTGATTTGAGAGTATGGTGCTCGGAGCTGAATGCACCGACTATAATTTTTTTAACAACTAGAAAGTCATTTTCACTTTTGTGGAAATGGCTTTTTTTATTTTTGTCATGTTCAAAACTGTTTGTCCATATAATGAGTGAAAAGTACGGTCGTTATTATTCGTACTAAAAGTAGTATTTTTACGAGGATTACAGGCAGATTGCTATTTTAGATGTATTTCATATATGGATATAGGGGGCATGTATTATGAGGAATTTTATTATCACACTACTAAAATTCGCTTTATCCTTATTTTTCATTTTTACGTATGTTAAGATTTTTTCAGAAGCAGGCCCACTAATAACGGTTGATTACGATGTGCGCGAAATCATTTTCATATTTATTGCTATGATGCTCGGCATTATTTCTGCTGAAATGCTAATCACTGTTTTCCGTTTTGAATAACAGAAAAACTGCAGAAATTAATCTGCAGTTTTTTTAATATCTTTTTGTCCGATCGCGTTTCATTAAATAACTAATTAGTAATAGCGCTGATCCGGCACCTAGCTGAGCAAACCATGTAATATTTACAAGAGGGCCTAACTTGTCTGTGAAATAGAGAATGCCCATAAATAACCCGAACGTTCCCGTTCCAACCAAACCCGCTTTTATAATAGCACTTGTAGACATTTTTTCTTCAAATGCACCTTTTTTTAATTGCTGCAAGATTAAGTAAAGTAGTCCCCCACCTATTGCAACAAGTGCCACGACATTAATAATGGCCGAGTATAAATAAATTTGATCTGATTTAGTAAAATAACGACCAACCGCCCCAATAATAATGAACCAGCCCATTAAGTCACATAATATTTCAACACCAAATGTCATAAGGCTGCCCTTTTTCTCCTTCGGCAATGCATCCACAATGTCGTCTGCATACGCTTTCGGATTTGGACCAAATACATCCACTGCTGTTTTGCCTTCCTCCTCGGCGATCAATAAATGATCGAGCATTTCCATTAAAACTTCCTCAGACTGACGTTCAGAAAGTAATACATGTGCTCTTACATAGACGAGTAATTTATCGAAATACGCTTGGTTCTCTTTCGTTAATAGCTTACGTTTTTTGTTATTTTCTGCTATTATTTTTTTCACGATAACCATTTTAACTAAACTCCTTCCATTAGTTATCCACTACGCTTCAAATTTCATGAATGGATCAATTTTTTGTATATTTCCCTACCCCTTCATCAGCTTCCCAACCGCATCTGAAATGCCGAGCCACTCTGAGCGAATATCATCTAATGCCTCTTTACCAGCTTGGGTAAGTTGATAATATTTGCGATTTGGCCCAGATTCTGAAGGTCTCATTTCACCTTTTATCAAATTATTCTTTTGAAGACGTAGCAGGACTGGATAGATCGTTCCTTCACTAACATCCGCTAGTCCAACTGTTTGCAGCTTTTTTGACAGCTCATAGCCGTAAACCACTTCTTTTTCAATAACAGCCAGTACGCAGCCATCTAATATGCCCTTCAGCAATTGACTTCTTATAGACAATGGATTCACCCCCTCCCAGTACAGTACATTGCATGGCAAGGTAGCTGGTCGAAAAAATAAGCTACTTTGCATTACCAAGTAGCTATCCTAACTATACAATGAGGTGATTTGGCTGTCAACTATATTGTTATGCAAAGTAGTGAAATTGTTAGTTGCATTCATAACGGAATTAGGTTAGAATTTTTAGTATCAGGTACTAACAGTAACTATACACAGGAGGCTATTATGGAGAACTTACTACAATTAAAAGATAAAAATATCGTCGTAATGGGCGTGGCAAATGACCGTAGTATAGCTTGGGGAATCGCAAAATCACTATTCGCAGTCGGTGCTAAGGTCATCTTTACATATCGAAAAGAACGCTCTTTAATGAAATTAGAAAAACTAATGGCGGGCTATGAAGATCAAGAAGCGACTTTCATCCAATGTGACGTTAACAGTGATGATAGCATTAAAGCGGCATTTGATGAAATTGGGGCTAAATTTGGTACGATTCACGGCATCGTGCACTCTGTTGCATTTGCTAATGCTGAGGATTTAAAAAACCGTTTCCTTGAAACATCACGTGATGGATATGCTTTTGCACAAGACACAAGTGCCTATTCACTAATTGCAGCTGCAAAAGCTGCACACCCTTATATGACTGAAGGCGGTTCAATTGTGACTATGAGTTATTTAGGTGCAGAACGCGTCCTAGAAGGCTACAATGTTATGGGTGTTGCAAAAGCAGCCCTTGAAGCATCTGTCAGATATTTAGCAGCAGATATCGGTGCGGACAATATTCGCGTAAACGCAATTTCAGCTGGTGCGATTAAAACATTAGCAGCAAAAGGTGTTCCTTCATTCAATAAGATTTTAAATCGTATTGAAGAAAGCGCACCATTAAAACGTAATGTTACACAAGCTGAAGTAGCTGATATGACAATTGTTATGCTTAGTCATTTATCTCGTGGCGTCACTGGCGAAACGATTTATATTGATGGCGGCTATAATATTATGGGTATTTAATTTTGAAACGCACTCTTTGGGGTGCGTTTTTTCGATTACAATTGACACTTTATCCTGAAAAAGATCTAAGCACCAAAACGGCGAAATCCAGCTACAACAATTCAAATAGCAACCATGCCAAAACATTTTATAGCACCGCTTTCTTTCAATTTTACGCCTTTAATCCTCATTCAAAACTCACAATTCAAGAAAAACAATGATCATTCTGAATATAGTCCATTACCCGATCAATATATGATTCCAAAGGCTGTGAAGTATCTACCTTAAGACAGTTAATCTGTTCAGGCTTCTTACTATTTTGAATCGTATATAAAAAATCCTCTTTTGAATTTACTGATGCTATTTGGCTCAACATTCGATTTCTTGAAGCTAAACGATGATTAATTTCTTCAAAATCATTTAAATAGCACTCCACATATTTATAAATTACATTATGCTTTTTCTGTAGTGAAAGCCCTCTTTCAATCAATTCATCATATAAGCATGGACTATCTAAAATCACACTATTATCTAACCCCAAATAATAATCGATTAACTGCCAATCGATTGCATAAGAAATAGAACCGGATGTTTTTCTATCTAAGGTTTCTGTACTACTCATTAATAGTGCAGATTTGATGATATCATGATCGATTATAATCGCCCCAGTACGCTTTGATATAGCTTGCGCTAAAGTTGATTTACCTGAACCAGGGAATCCCGACATTTGAATGAAAAACACTGTATCATTCCTCCTTAAATATAAAAACGACCACATTAATCATAGTTCATTCTATATTTAAATGTACTTTAGCATCTTTACTTGAGTACGCTTTTAGCCATGAAGTATCTTTTTTTATATCCATTCGCTACTCCATAGATTTGTTATTAACACAATGAATGGCTTCTCTAAATCGTTCCATCAACACGGAAGTCTTCGCAATAATGACTACCTCATCGCCATCAATTGTTAGAAGATAATCGTCATTATAAAAAGCTATGAGTGCCGTTGGGTTTCCATTCACTATCGTCATAAAATAGCGAATGACTTCAACAATCTTTAAATTTTTGATATTTGTATAAACACTTTTATAGCCATCTTCAAGATCTACATATTCATATTCCTTCCAGTTCTTTATCTTAATTGCCTTGTTCAATCTTTGTTTATTAAAATAGAATGGTCCTTTCACCCCCCTAGAAAAATAATAATTAAAAAAGCTTACATCTATCTTGGAGTCTTCTTTAAATAGTAAAGAAACTAGATTTCTCACAAAAGATGGTTCACCCTTAAAAGCTTCAAAAACAATGGAAATTCTTCTATCTTCAGTTACTTGATGATATGGACTTTCATCTCCTTGTAATAACAAATTGAAATTCTGTTTGATTCTTTCCAATACTTCAACTCCAATCTTTTTTATAAGCCTTCTTTACTACCATACTTGATGCAGTTTATCTTTATAAAATTCAATAGCACTTTGGTACTCTAGGATACTTTCATCAGCAGCAGAAGAAATGACAACATCTAATAATTGTTCAATAGAATCATCATGCTTTTTCAAGTTGAACAACGTCATCGCGTAAAATACTTGGAGTACTTTATAATCCGGGTATTTACTGATGCCCGTCTGAAATACTTCTTCTGATTTTGAATATTCTCCTATTGTCCGATACGTACTACCTAAACCTAAATAAGCAGCTCGTTCATCGTGATTATCTAATCCTAATGAAATAGCTTTTTCATAATAAGGAACGGCTTCTTTTTCAAGGCCTAAAACGTCAAAACTCCACGCAGTTTGGTAATTCACATATGCATCTTCTACATAATCACTATGTATATTCATCATTAATTGATTGGATTCTTTCAACAAATTGTCGGCTCTTAGTTTTCGTGCTTTTTCAAGTCTTTCCATATACTGCCCCACTTTCCCTTATACTACAGGTTAATTGTAAAATTGCTATTTCATAGGAACAAACCTACTCTCACTCAATTTATATTATATGAATCAGTACCTCTTCCGTTTTGCCACATGCTCCAATTTCTTTGTACAACTTACACAATGAAAGTTTTTCATTTTTCTCTCTTTATATAACTTGTAATGCTTCGTGCCTTCCAACATTTTATATGGTTCTTTACACAAGCCGCAGATTACTTCGTAGTAGATAGTCATTTTTCATTTCTCCTCACTTATTTTTAGTAAGAATGCATTTAATACTGCATTTTCTCAAAATCCTAGTTAACGACTTCAATTATTCCGTTTTCAACTAAACTAACCATTATTAAACATATAATAGTTTCCCTACTATAATTGAAAAAGTTCTTATTGGTATTTTTCCACTCCTTTAATTAATATCAAATCCATGCATCTAATTATCCTATAAATTCAAAATAATTACACTAAAAAAGACTAACTGATTTCAGCTAGTCACTTGTTTGATGAAGGGGTAGGGAAAGACGAGTCGGGTGGGTATGAAATCTTTTCGGGCTTAAGTTTAATCAAAGAAGTTTTATGTTCTTACTACAATAAGCTAGTGAGCAGGTAAGCCTTTTTAAAATTTATAGGTAATGGAAGAATTATATCTGGGTTAGCAGTGGATGATGGCGCTATAGTCCACTTTGAAAATGGTGAATTAGTAAAAAATATCGTTCCAAAGAAAAACTCATCGGCTTATTATCTACCAACAGATAACAAACATACGGAAGAACATGTTGAAGTAATAATGCTAGATTAGTCTTTTTCAATCGGTCAAACGCCCAATGTCTAATCAACAAAAATTATAGGTAGTATTGAAATTAAGTAAATTAATAATGAATTAGAGTAAATATATCAGGTGTGTTTATTAGGAAAATATAATATTAGGTTGTTATTTGCCATTAAATTGTTTTTTATGTTCGATATTAACGTATGTTACTACATTTTTTAATTGATTGTAGCGGAGGGTGCTCGCCTGCGGAAAGCGAGCATCCCGTAGCGGAAATCAACCTACCACTTTAATAGTAATAGTTAATATTGGTTAATTAACACGCCTGGTAATATATTTTGTCCTTGTAGTGGATTGACTAGATTCGTTGAAAAATCGCCACCACCGAGTACAATAAAGTGCTTCGTCTTATTGTTATTGTTGCAAGTCACGGTCTGCTACCTCACGTTTCTTCGTATATCTTACATTGATTTGAAGATAGTTTTTTAATACCCATACAAGTACACTTAGCATACAAAACATTACTACTATCAACATAACTATTGACGAATTAGATGTAGTTCCTAAAAAGAGAAGATAGAAGTGGATACTTACAATTAAAATTGGAATAGGTAATCCATAAAAAAGACTAACCAACACATTTGGATTTGACTTAATTGCTTGTGATGGATTCTCCCATTCTATACTCGGATTTTTCATATCATAAATAGGAGTGAGCAGATTGTAGCAAAGGACAAGTAGCAAAACCAAGAGCATCATTAGTAAAGACTCCTTATTCCAATTACCAAACAATATATATACTAGGTAACTGAGTAAGATGCCAAGCATACTAGTTGCAGAAGCTACGAGTACTTTTATTAGATAAATTTTCCGAATACTAAAGGGAAGAGTACGAATCAGATTATAATAGCGCCCTTCTCTCGAAAAAGGCGTTCCACTGATGTTATTCACACAGCTAATTAAAAAGATACTATACGCAAAATACTGGTCAAAATATTTTATTAGAGGCATTATCATATCGGTAGTAAACCAATCACTTTGAATAACTATTAATAAAATGCATGCAAAAACCGGTGGTAGCAATAGAGTGAGCCCTATCTGCAGTTTAAAATATGCCTCTGATTGGATAACCCATAATTCCCTTTGTAAATAGTTAACAAAAGTATTTTTCCCTTTATATAATTTAGATTTTTTCAGACCGATTGGATTCATTTGAAGAACACCATTTTTCAAATAGTTCACTGAGATATTGCTTATAGTTAATCTCCATAATAACCCACTTATCAATAGTAATACTACGATTACAAATCCAAAAACCTCAGCATGTCCTCTAGTAATAAAAACATTCACAACGAATGAGATAACTGGAATATCTTTAGTTGCTTCATACATCTCACTTAACAAAAGAATGACCGTATTTTTCCATGAAATTATATCTGATACATCCATTGTTGAAATCACAGGCGTGAATCTAGCTTGAAAATAGTATCCTATAAAACTAGCAACCGCTACAGCAAGTAATACTGCTATTGCAATATTTATTGTTAAATAAGCAATTGCACTCCGAATCTTTCCTCGAAAGCGATTGACAAGTGACAGAACATATATTAAAAAGAGCGCTGTTACTAAATTGGTTAATGGTAAGAACAAAACGAGCTTCAAAAGTTCAACAAAATGGAATGTGGCGATAAGAAAGATTAGCGTTGAAAATTGTGTCATAATTGAAATACTGATAGGCACTAGCAAACTACTACTTACCTTAGCCGCTACAACCCGTTCAGGATTAAGTGGCAATGCTACTAGCATGTTAAATTCATGGTAATTGAATACATTTGAAATAGATAAATAAGTAACGAGTGCGAAAACCAAAATATTCGAAATAATTAGATTGTACATCATGAATTCTTCAAGATTACCTAGTGCATAAACCGCAATATTCACAGCTGTTATTTGCAAAAATAAATAGAAGCAAGCAATCATTAATACTACTTGTAACATAGGTTGCTTTGGTTTTGAATAAAGGGACGTGACAAAAAAATATGTTAACGGAAATTTATGCTTCATTCTCTTTGTCTCTCCATAAAAATTGATTCTAAAGTATTCTCTTCTCCCATCACTTTTTGAATGTCTTCATGTAAGATAATTTTCCCATCTTTCAAAATAGCGACAGTACTACAAATCTTCTCTGCAATATCTAGTAAATGGGTAGAGAAAAATACTGTTCCACCTTCCTTTACATAATTTTTCACGCAATCTTTGAATGTCATAACAGCTCTTGGATCTAGACCATTTAACGGTTCATCCATTATTATAATAGGAGGCTCAATTGTAAATGCAGCAATAAGTGCCATCTTATGTAGCATGCCGTAAGAATAAGTTCCCATTGGTTTGTGAATCGCTTTTTCCATACTAAATTGTTCAACAAAATAACTCAGTTTCTCCGTCTGCTCTTGATCGTACAATTTCAACATAAAGGAAATCCAATCATATCCAGAAACATTTTTAAATACATTTACCGTGTCCGGAATAAAGAAAAACTGTTTTTTATATTCCAGATCATCAGATGCAGTCAAACCATTTATCATTATCGTTCCCTCATCTGGATTCAAAATTCCTGTAATGCTATTCAATGTCGTTGTCTTCCCTGCACCATTGGCTCCAACAAATCCAAGTATTTCTCCTTTTTCAATCTTTAGTTCAACTCCATTTAAAATATTCTTATTACTATATTGCTTTTTTAAATTAGAAATCGTTAACACTATTTCACCCCTCTTTTTACCTTTAGCTCTCATGGAATTTTTTTTGCAGAATCCAATAATGTGTGATAATTACTGTTAGCAGTACCCAAATAATTGTCACTAGTAAATTAATAGATAAGTTTGCACCTATTGAGCCCGATATAAGTAAATTCATCGCATGCTGGCTCATTCCAGCTGGGTTTACTGCATCTAACATTGGATGTAGTCCAACTAACATCCTACAAATTAGTAATGTAATGATCCCCACTATTGCAATTAGCGCTTGGCTATTTAAAACTGCACTTAGCATTGTTATGAACGATACGCTAAAAAGGACCCACACTAAATAACATAATAGCGCTCCTATCAATTGTGATAATTCTACACTTGTAAATAAAAAATGAATGTATAACAAAGAAATGAAATAGCCAATTCCCACACTTACTGAGACTAATAAATAATTGAAGACGAGTTTCCCACCAATATAAGAGCTAACAGTAACTGGTCTTGTTAAAATAAAAGCTAACATACCACTTGATTTATCAGACTGAATTAGCCCCATCATTGCAATGACAATAATCATTATGCCAAGTTGATCGAATTGTGAGCCCAGCGTCGCAGCAAGGACCTGTCCCCCTGTCTGTTCAATCATTGTTGGATCAATTGAAATTCCTTGCGTACCACCAAGTACTTCTAAAATAACGGGTAAATAATATGTCATGATTGGCTGGGTAGCACCTAAAAAAACAAAAACAAGTGGCAACCATATTACTTTAAAATCTCGCAGGACTTGACTATATTCTTTTTTCATCAAAACTCCCAATGAATTCATGCGCCCACCACCAATTTCAAAAATATTTCTTCAAGTGTTTCGTTATTATCCATCTCAAATCGAATGATATCAACATTATTTTCCAATGCGTTCTGGATAAGTTTATTTTTATGTTCAGCAATATCATCTAATGTGATTTTCACTTTATTACCAATCGTTTCTGCACTTTTTACATAGGGAAGCACTTTCACAATATCTATCCAAAATTTATCGTTCGGTGTGATTTCTACACAAACAACAGGTTTACTATTACGACTTATCAAGTCAATCATTGTAGTATCTTCTATTTTTAGTCCATTTTTAATGATGACGAATCTTTCACATATTTCCTCTGCGTCACTTAATATATGTGTGGATAATAATATAGTCGTTTCTTTCTTTATTTCCTGAATCAAGTTTAGTACCTCTCTTCTACCAATCGGATCTAAGGCTGAGACCGGTTCATCCATAACGATAAAAGCTGGTTTATGTAACAATGCCTGTGCAATACCTAGTCTTTGCTTCATACCCCCAGAAAAAGTTCGGACTTTTTCATTCTCTTCACCTGAAAGCCCCACTTTTGCTAACATAATGGGAATCTCCTTTATCAACTCTTTTTTTGAAATGCCCGAAAGCTGCCCCATAAATAAGAGTGTTTCTTTTGCCGTCATCCATTCATAAAAGTTTGGATACTGGGGTAAATACCCTATTTCACGCTTCATTTTCGAAATATTTTTCCCTTCTAAAAGTACTTCACCTTCATCTGTATGAAGGATATCGGCAATTATCTTAATTAGCGTTGATTTTCCCGCCCCATTAGGTCCTATTAATCCTACACATTGCCCGATTTCTAATACCATTGAAAATTGACTAACCGCTTTCTTTTCCTTGAATTTTTTTGTTACATTTTTAATTTCTAGTTTCAATATGTCCTACCATCCTTTCTTCCTATTACAAAATATAAAACCGGGCCAATTATATTGCACAATAAAATTAAAAGTGTCCATATAAAAATGTTTTTCCTTGTCTTACGATTACGGTATAAATCAATTAACGCAATCAAAATAAGAATAAATCCAACTGCCATAAAAGGTAATATAATTGGTAATATTGCCATCCAATCGATAGCCTTTAATTCATCCACCCCATAATGTAACTGCATATTAATATCCCCTCTCTTGAAATTAATAAATATTATCATTATTGATAATGATAATATAAGTGAGTCACATTTGTATAGTCTTTTCTAAAATTATTATGTTCGAACAAATAATTGTAAATCACGATGCTATTATCGTTGTATTCTGTAATTTGTTTTTTTCTTAATTCATGTCGATAATGTTATCATTATGAATAACGAATAATTTTTTCGCTATTCATAAATAGATTTTTTTCAAAAGGAGAAATTATGATTAATAAAGCTGAAGTTTTAATTCACCCTGTCCGAATGAAAATATCTCAAGCACTTATGAGAAATAAAGACACTGGTCTTACCCCCCGTGAAATGGTGAGAATTATAGAAGATGTACCACAAGCTACACTATACAGACATATTCAAGTGCTTTTGGATGCCGGTATTATCCAAATTATAAGAGAAAAGAAAGTTAGAGCTGTATTTGAAAAATACTATATACTTAACGAAGAAGCTGCTCGACTCGACTCAGAAGACTGGCAGAAATTATCTAAAGAAGAGAAGGTTAGTTACTTATCTTATTATCAATTATCTTTAATGACTCAATATCAAGGTTATCTTTCTGGATTAGAGCAAGATGGATCAAAAGAAGACAAGGCGACCTTTTCACTTTTAGAATTAAAAATTGATGATGAACATTTTGATAATTTTCAGCAAGAATTAAATAATTTAATGCTCAAATATTATAAAGAAAAAACTGATAATCAAAATATCCCTACACGTACAATTGCAGTTACAATTATTCCAAAGTCTTAGCCTAAAACTAGGTTAGGACTTCATTTTTACAAATAGATCCAAATGAGTTATTTTTTTTGTTAACACATCTATTAATAATCGATTGATACATTTGGGTTTTAGATATTCTATTTACTCTCAATTCATAAATCAAAAGGATGACTTTCATAATGGCGCGATCAATATGGAATCATATTAAATGGCGCCTTTTATTTACAGACATTCCCTCAAATATAATTTCACCAAATTTTATAATTAATCATTCTATAGATTCAAAATAGTTATATAAAAAAGGACTAACTGATTTCAGCTAGTCCTTATTCCCCCTGATGCAGATATCTCACTTCATCATGAAAACTCCTTCAACTTTCAATTTCGTGCGTTTGTTTTAAAGTAAGCATATCAGATGCCCTCAGTTCATCACTTTCTATAACCATCACCTGCATACCAAATTCACTAGAAG
>NZ_JAEOAH010000056.1 GCF_016612995.1 Viridibacillus soli | reverse complement strand
TAGGAAGTAATTTTTCCATTTTATTTTCTTCTTTTGGATGTAGGTCTTGTTTCATTGCCTTAAATAAGGCTAGTTGATCTGCTTTTTTTAAATCTCCGACTGCTTCATACACATATCTCCACCATACTCCTACCAATCCACTGCAGCTTTCCTTTCCGCTCCTTCACTTAAAAACTCAATAACATATCACGATTTTTTGAATTCACCCGATTTTAATATTTCTTCTAAACTATCGAGTAGTTCTTCCAGCACTTATAGATAATTAAAAAGGGACTGGTGTATGTATTCGCCTAATTTCCACATTGATATCGTCTCATTATGTGACATTGTACTCAGCTTCAAGCACTTCTTTTCTCCTTCTCCCAACATTTCAAGAACTAGATATCCTTTTAATCTAGCTCTTTCTTCCTCGAATATTATTACCCTTCCATTTTTTTGAATTAAATGACCTGAAATTTCACTTTGCTTATTCAATAAACTTTCTCCATTTGTTGAATAAATCATTTACGTAAACTATTGAAGAAAAATCCTAAAAACCCATCTAATATCAACTTTTTTAATTAAACAATTCATTTCGGTAATGTGAGCAGCAGCAAAATAATCACTTCTGTAATAAGCTTATCTAGGAATCCCTAGAAAAGCTTATTACCGTAAAGAATCACTGAAAGAGCATTGATATCAAGGGTTTTTCAGTGATTTTATTTTGTTTAAATCAGAAGATGGTAAATTATTTCGGCAATGCAAGCAGTACTGATGCTATTATTTCGGTAATGTAAGCAGTTAAACAAGGGGAAGAAAAACCTGTTGTACATTTATACAACAGGTTTTCTTGGTTTTATTATTAATTTAATTGCATTTCTGTTTCAATTTCTACATAAGGGGTGAGGCGATATTCTATTTCGAAATCATCTCGCTTAAAGTCATAAGAAATTGCTTTTACAGATAGAAGTAAAATCGACCGCTTTTCAACATTGCTATATGAGTGAATATCCTGTTTAAATCGGTCTACTAATTCTATAGTTACACCTTCCATTAAAAGAAGCTCAATTTTTTCTTGGGTATTTATATAAAGTATTTTATCCTTCTCCATGAACTTTAGCTGTAACTGAGTAATCTCTAGGATTTCAGTGTAATTTTCATCAGTTGGATTTAAAGTACTTATAGTAAAACGCAATTTTTCAGTGTCTGCTGTCAAATTCGAAACTTTTCTTCTACAGACTCTCTTCCAATCAGTCATTTCATTTTTTAATCTTTGAAGATATAACTTTATTTCCCTACCCCATCTATCCGCAAAATCTTGTATGACAATCTGATTCAATACATCTTTTTTAAGTTTACATTTACATTTTGGACAAAAGTAAATTGATCCATCTGTTTTTGATTTTGCTGATGTCTGATTTTTTGTCTCCAGTTTCTCTCCGCACTCCTTGCAAGAAACAAGGTTCTTTAATATAAACGGACTATCCATTCGATTCCTTTTAGACTTTAAGTTTCTAAAGAATTGTGTAGTTTCCCATAGCCCCATTTCAATTAAAGCTGGATGATGATTAGGAAGTATACGAAATTCTTCTATAGATTTTTTCTTACTATTGGAGAAACTCATCCTCGAATCCCACGCTAAATTCCCAATGTACCATAGATTGTTTAAAATATATCTGACCGTAGAATCTGACCAATTGCCATATCCTGCTGGAGAAGGTATTTGTGATAATTCAAGTAATTCTGCAATTTTCCCATCACTATGTCCAAAGCTGTACAAGTAAAATATAAGCTTAACTATACCTGCATTTTCATCTGGTAGTAAGTCATCTACTTCATCATTTGCTTGAGAGTAGCCATACGGATTACTAGCTGGGGGTCTCCTATTATTATCAAAAATATTTTTTTGGGTCTCACGAACTCTACTAGCCTTTTTAACTGACTCATCGTGATCCATTGCTAATTTCATTTGAACTAAAGGGTCATTTTCATTCCACTCTCCATCATGTTGAGTTGAAAATAGTTTTAATTGAGAGTTTTTTTCTCTTAAAGGTACTATAATATTTTTATAGAAATCCGTAATATCTCTGGTTACTCGAGATTCATCATAAAAAATAACTGAGTTTGCATTTGAATTACTTAAAATGAATTCCTTTAATTCACTCATTTTTTTACGTTTATCTACAGAGTAATGATATGCAGACTTAGCAGCCTCTACAAATATTACGACACCTTGAAATCCCAAAGATTGTGCTTTTAATATGATTGCTCTTTCTTGAATTGAATGAGAATGACCTGAATTTTGTTTCTCATCAGACCAACGAATGTAACCAGCAGCAAGCTGTACATTGTCCTTGTATATATTCCACGGTAAGCTGATCGGTGTTGAATCAGGTCTTTCTTCTTCGGTAATTACATAGACGTCATTTTCATAATAAGCAAACTTATGTCCGATACTCATTACATTTTATCCCCTTCAATATAATTACCAAAATTAGTATGATAGAAGATAGCATCAGAACTCACTTCAATTTTTGAGAATAGAAGTTGAATTAAGTATTCTCGTTGAAACTTGTGCAATTCACTAATAAATTGCTCATTTACGGTCTTTACGAAGAAGTTAATGCCCTTTCTAGCTTCATCTATTTGGTATAAAGCTGTATTAAGTTGCTTTATTTTCTCCACAATAGTCTTTGACTGCTTGACCAATAAGTTTATTTTTCTTTTTTTATTTGTGCCCAGTAAATCTGTTATCTCTTTATGAATAGACTTTAATTGATTCTCTTTAAACGATAACTGTTTGTTATACTGTCTCTCTCGAGCTAATAAGCAAGCAAAAACATCCTTTTTAATTTCTTTGACATTAACTTTATTTACTATATACGTAAAGTGCTCTGAAATTAATTGGTTGTATCGAGAAGCTTCTATAAAGATTCTAGAATGATTTTTTACACATACATAATATCCGTGTGCCCCTATGTTATTTGAACGAAAAG
>NZ_JAEOAH010000055.1 GCF_016612995.1 Viridibacillus soli | reverse complement strand
GTTGTATCGAGAAGCTTCTATAAAGATTCTAGAATGATTTTTTACACATACATAATATCCGTGTGCCCCTATGTTATTTGAACGAAAAGTCATTACTGTTTTACAACTACTACAGATCGGCTGCAATACTCCCCTTCCATTTGAATTTGCAATAGAGTCTTGTATCTCTTGCTCAAATTTTAATAAACATTCTTGAACCTTCAAGTAGTCATCTAACAATATAATAGGTTCTACGTGAGGCAACCGAACGTATTGCTCTTGAAGTTTCATATGCCCCGCATAAAAAGGATTTTTTAAGCAAGCCAATAATTTTAAATTATTTGTTGTTACCTTTTTAAATCGCATCAATTGTTCAATAAGTTCTTCAGCTGAATTAACATTCCCCACTGAATAGAATAAAGACTTGATATCTCTTTCCATCTCTAGTTTAGGTGTATAATTCTTTTTATCTCCTTTACCTATAACATTGAACCCCATTAATGAATTAGGATATTGCAATGCTACTAAACTCGTTCTATCTGCAATATTTCTACCCTCTG
Organism: Viridibacillus soli; assembly: GCF_016612995.1. Lineage (GTDB taxonomy): Bacteria > Bacillota > Bacilli > Bacillales_A > Planococcaceae > Viridibacillus > Viridibacillus soli. Next base: position 25,077 of record NZ_JAEOAH010000055.1, on the reverse strand, counting down.
ATTGAGCGAATATCCCATATAGAGATTCTACAGATAAGGATTTCGAGAAGCTAGGATGACCTGAATCAGTAAAAATCACGTAGACATCATACTTATAGAAAATTTTCACCAAATCAATATATTCATAAAAATTACGAGCTAGGCGGTCACGATTTTGAACAAGGACCGTCTTAATTTTTCCTTTTTGAATTTCTGAAATTAATCTATTTAACTCAGGTCGTTTTTCAAATGCTAGCTTATTCGCAGAAATATTATCATCAAGGAAATATTGTACATTATTTGTATTTATTTGATTTTTAGAAAAATAACCTTCTGCTAATTGTTCTTGTTGACCAATATTTTGTCCAGAAGTTGATACCCTACAATATACCCCTATAGCAGCGTTACTCAACACCTTTAAATCTGCATATCCCATTACATTATTCCTCCATATCGTCTTTGTTCCGGATTAGGAAGGCCCCCTTCATTTGTGGAGTAAGGTCCAACTGATCCAAAGTAATTTTCTCAATCAATCTTTTAAGAAAATAGATAGATTCCTCTTTTGCATCTTCATTAAAAGAAACTTTAATTACTGGTTTATGAGAAATAGTAAACATCCTTTCGTCAATGTATTACTAGCATCATTGACGAAAGGGGAAAAACTTATTCAGTTTTTCTATTAATTTCTAAATCTAGTTACAGCATTCTCAGAAGAAACATAGCAATAAACGATTTTATCCTGTGCTTTACTCACTTATGAATTCGATTAACTCAAAGTTTCTTGAGAATTGCTTGTAGAAAGGAGTTTTTAAATTTGGCTTTTTTTCCTTTTACTTGTTTTACAAAATCCAAATAAAAGTCAGGAATATTCCTCGTTAAACGTGTCTCATTATAAAAAATAACCGTATTTGCATTGGGATTGCTTAAAATGAACTCTTTCATTTCGTTTAATTTAGTACCTTTCATAGAGGTCTTTTGATAGGCAGATGTAGCTGCCTCAACAAATATTACAACAGTCTGGAAACCATTATTTTTGGCTTTTAAAATGATTTCCTTTTCCTGAATGGAAAGAGAATCTGACCAACAAGTATAGGCAACAGCAATTTCCATTGACTCCTTGGAAAGATTGCAAGGTAATTCTGCAGGCTGGAGGTCTTTTCTCTCTCCTTCTGTAATTACATAGACACCATTTTCAACATAAGAATACTTAAACATCTTATTCATAAACCTCTTCCTCTCTATTAATGTATTTTGAAAATGTAATTTAATCGAAAGCATTTTATTCATTGAGATTCTGTTTTTCAAGAGGAACAGCAATTTCTAAATCTAGTTCTTGCTGATAACCTGATAAAAAATTCGAACTTCCATCAAGTGGCTGCACGAAAACTTTTGACTCAATCGCTGGCACCTCAAGTTCTTTTAGTACTTGAAACAAGTCGATCATTTTGATCATTCCTTTCAAATAAATAGTATTTTTCAAATCGTTCAATGATAGATCGAGATATACCTATCGACTCGCAGTATTCATACACAGATTTAAGCCAATAAAGATCTTGTTGTTTTGGATGCATATTTGTCTCCTGGTGTGAAATTTAATTTCCGAAGGGATTATCTTCTTCCCATTTTGTTTTTTCAAGGGGGGATCGGATTTTTTTTATTTTTTTTGAAATTGCTGAAAACAGATCAACAAAAGGCTCAAAAAAGCCTTTTTTGATGCTTACAGGGGATTAAATTTATAGCATTAAAACGCTCAGAAGTAGCTGGTTTTAAAAGAGGAGTCGGTAATGGAAGCAGTATAAGAAAGTTGTTTCACTATGAGCGTCAGTTGCGAAGTGCTATGGATAAATAAAAAACTAATCTAACAATGGACACAATAGGAAATATTAAATCAAACAAAAATCCCCAAACCTTTGATATAAGTGGGTTTGAGGACGTCTTTGAGTACTATAGGAAATGCTCGTTTCTGAATAGACAAGGAGAGTCACTGGTTCGCGATACAAGACTATCATTTTAAACACCTGTAAATATTGATATATCAATCAGGTTCGCCTTTTAGTCATTCATATTTTAATCATCATACTCCCACCAATCCACCGCGGCTTTCCGCTCCGCTCTTTCACTAACAAATTCAATAATATAACGCGAATTCTTAAATTCCTTCAATTTTAAAATTTCCTCTAAACTAAAGAGGAGCTCTTGCATCACTTCTCGATAATTAAAAAGGTATTGGTGTAGGTGTTCGCCTAGTTGCCACTTTAATATCGTCTCATTATGTAACATTGCACTTAGCTTCCAGCACCACTTTTCTACCTCCTTCCTCGTAAGTTCTTGATATCCTATCACACCATTCCAAAAAGTTGTTTCAAAACCAACCAAATCAGTCCAAACATATGTTGTTGCATTCAGTAAATAGAATGATTTTGTCGTTTTCAGATGCAAACCGTTTAGAGCCACTTCATACATCGGTGCCCCTTTTCCTAGCATTTCAAGAACTTCTTTATTATCAACACAATAGATATTCATCTACACCCCCGCCCTTCTATGAAAGAAGTTTCAACAAACCAGATTTTATTAGTATTCAGAAACGGTTCTTCTAAAAGAAAATGACATACGGCTATCAATTCCACTAACCCCTTATCGAAATCTTCTAAAGTGAATAGCGACTTGTAATCACGGATAATCATTTTATAGTAAGAACGATTTTGCATAAATTCTTCTAAATGCCTCACTAGCTGCACTATCTCTAGTCTTGATAAATCTATAACCGCCCTCTTCTTTGATTCTTTCATTGATCGTATTATTGCTAATACAATGCTTGCTTTCATTGTGAAGCTACATACAAAATCCGCATCATTCATGTGACTATTAGCAATAGTACAATGATGATGCTTTTGTACTTGATAAAAATACATCTTATCTCCTCCTTTTCCGTCATAAACTACTCGATTTTTCGAAACAATCAAGAAAAAGAACAACTTTTTATACAAAACATATAATCCGCAAATGTTTTTCGTGCGAAATAGACTCACAAAATATATGAATTATCTCGAATAAACGTTTTTTTAGTGAAAATTAATATTTCAATGAATATTAATTGTCTCTCCTATTGTTTTTTATATACCTAATAGAATCTAATGTACTCAAAATCATTCAGTAACTATCTAAGTAATTGGGCGGTTTAAATATTTTAGTAGAGGAAGATTCAAATGCAACAAAAATTAAACTTAAACGTTACCGTTCAAATTCCTGAAGGGTATGTAATTGTCGACAAATTTGAGTTAGAAGAATTACAAAATAACCAATTAGACGGTGTTTACTGGTCAATGCAAGATTTACAGAACCACGTAAACAGAAAACAAGATTGGATCAAAGAAAACATCCTCTATATTCCTAAGTTCAAACAAGAACTGGATGCATCGTTAGGTGGGTTCGTCTTTTATCCTCATAAAAAAGGACAGCCCTGGAGCTTTCACGCAAAGAGAATGATGAAGTTTTTAGATGAAAAATTTAGTGAAATTCATCATCCCAAACAATAATAAGAAATTTATAGAATCACAGAAAGCAAATATTTAGAAAATGAGTGGCTAGTTTTTAACTCACTGAAGTAGTGGGAATACTGATGCTATAACTGAAAATTTTAATAAACACTCGATGTGTCGAAACGGAGGAACAAATTTTGGCAAGTATCTCAAAGCGCGGAAGCACATGGCAATATACCGTGAGCTATATGGAAGACGGAAAATATAAACCGATTCGTAAAGGGGGATTTCGCACAAAGAAAGAGGCTTCTGTAGCAGCAGTACAGGTTGAAGCAAATATAGCTCAAGGGATTGCTGGTATCAAAAAGGATATAGCATTCGCTCAATATTTCTTAGAATGGTATCAGACTTACAAGAAGGATGTTGGTGCTATTACATTAAATTCGTATCAAGCTACGTACAATAAAATTCTTAGCCATTTTAAAGAAACGCCTCTTCAAAAAGTCACAAAGCGAGATTATCAAAACTTCCTAAATGCCTTAGGTGAAACAAGTGCAAAGGATACTAATCGAAAGCTGAATGGCTACATTCGTACCTGTTTGAAGGAAGCAATTGATGAAGAATTAATAAAAAATGATTTTACTCGAAATATTACTGTCACAGGTTCATCCGGAAAAAAGGGTTTTGAAAAGTTTATTGATTATACAAGCAGCCAATTGCTACTACAAGATTTACACAAGAATATTGACCAAGGAATTGAAAACATTATGCTAATTTTAGCTCTATCTACAGGACTACGATACGGAGAGTTAATTGGCCTATGTATTAATGACTTAGACTTTAAAAACAATCGCATTAAGGTACATCGCCAATGGCAGTATAAAGAAGGCGGTGGTTTTGGTCCATTAAAAACTGAAAAATCGGAGCGGACAATTAGTATTGATAAACTAACAATGAAAGCATTAAAAAAGCATTTAATTACCGTGAAAAATGATCCAGCGAATGTGCATAATTTAGTTTTCTTTGAACCGTCTTCGGATATATCTGTTGTCAAAAATGACAGACTAAACGATACCCTTCGCTCCATTCTAAAGCGCTTAAATATTAAACCGCCCATAACTGTCCACGGACTAAGGCACACGCACTCGAGTATCCTACTTTACAAAGGTATTTCGATTTTATATGTATCCGAACGCTTAGGACACGCTAACATCGACATTACAACATCTACGTATGCCCACGTCTTAAAAGAGTTGCGGGAGCGTGACTCTGAACAGACTAGTAACATCTTTGAACAACTTCTGGTTGTGTAGATACATCGTTTTATAACGGCTGTTTTCTAAGAAATTGTTGCTATTTAACTCGCCTGAAAGAACGTAATAATCTTTCATTTTCTGTGGTGTAGCGTTGATTTTTCGCGACATGAATGGCAAACGGCGCAGTTTACTTTGAAAAGCAGGAAGGGGTTTTTAATAATTTCAAATGGAAAATTTAATTTTTTGTATAGATCATCGAGAATTACAATCTTTTAGAAAACAGTCAAAAATAAAAAGACATCTCTGATTATAGAGATGCCTTTTTATGTGTCGTGTATTTTAAATGATTTCTTTTGATTTGCACTTTTTATAGAATGTATCAATCGTTAAGTCAATATTTGTATAGGTGCTACAATAGTCCAATGGAGTAGTTGATTGTTCAAGCATATTTTGGACTTTATAAAATAAGCTATGTTTGTTCACTTCACTATTCACAAAAATACTCAAATTTTCCAATTTAGAAAAGTCTTTATTTAAATCATCTATTGCGTAAAGATCTAGTGAAGGCAGTAATTTAGATAATGTTTGTTGCCATTTAATATCCCCACCAACGATTGCTATATTTACAGAAGCAAGTAATTCTAACTGTTGTTCCGTAGTTATGGTTTCTTCAATGACTTCTACTTGTGCGGAATCAACCGTCTCGAGTATTTTGATACGTTCTTGAAGCTTATTGTTCTCTTCTAACATTTTATTATATTGCTTTTGAAGTAGTTTATGTTCATTCATTAGCTGATTGAACTTTTCTTCTAATGAATTATATTTTTTAATAGCAGGTTCGTATTGCCGTTCTAATTCCTGTGTATTAGTAAAATACAATTGTTTTTGTATTTGGGTCGCTAATAACGCTTCCATTTTGCTTTCTTCATTTGATGTTACAAGAGAATCAAGTTCTTTAATTTTATTGGTAAAAAAATAGATCCAAAAGATTTGTGGCCAAACATCTGTTATTTCTGCATCATTATTTTCACAGTAATCATTAGCGTAGTTTAATAGAGATTTAAATATTTTCAAATCAACTGTAGTTGAATTGTTAAAATCGAAACCTACAAGATTTAAAATAGGTAAAAATAAGTGAGAAGCATTGAAAAAAGATAAAAGTTCATTAGGGTTTTCCGTATTCTCACTGCTACCTCTGATAGTAATACATTAACCTTTTCCATCAGTCCGTCAAAATCCCGATTTACCCCTTCCCTAATACCTTCTCCCCCTTACCACTCTTTTATGTTATCTTGGATAGCTATGTACTTACGCTTGCTGATCATAGATTCTCTATTTCTCCATTGATAAATACTTGCTGCTGATATCTTTAGGATTTGGCATACCTCAGTGACTGTGTAGCTATCTAATAATTGATTGATTTGTAAGAATACTATGTGTGTTAGTTGTTCGTTCTTCTTGCTCATTTCCTTTCTTCTCCTTTCTCTTTCTTCTGATGTGTATATTTATTTTGTTAAACCCTACTGTACAATGTTCTTTGGATACTTTTATTTTGAGGTCACTTTCATTTTTATGGGTTATAGAATTTTTTTGGAACACTTTTGATTTTGGATTGATAGAAAGGTGCGAAGGCGAAAGAACAGAGTTTTGAAGAAAACAGAAAAGAGAAGGTCACCTATTATTTAAGATTGGTGACCTTCTCCTTCTATAGAGATAGACAGTTTTCTATTGGGTCTTTAATTGAAATTTAATAATATAGAAATTGATACCCGCCTTGCCCTTCTTTATAAAATTTATAATAATCAAAGGTTTTTCTGTCTGAATCAAGTGCATTTTCCAATTCTTGAAGCAGATCTTCTTTAGCTATTTCTTTGAAGTTTTTGATTACTAGAATACTGTCTATTTCATCTTTTGGATAATAGTCTGGTAATAACTCTAATTTATTTGCATAGTTCTGTTCTCGACCTTTTTTATTTTGGACTATATCAACTAATTCACCTTTGTAGTATTCATTAGGTAAGTTAGACTCTTCTCTTCCTTCAGGTTTCACAATGAAATAGGCCAGACTCTTTTTATTCTTTATACTTAAAAGCTTTTGAAGGTTTTTAGACATCTCTTTGGAATCTTTTCTTTTAAGACGCCAGCCAATTAGCACATTCCCCTTGTCATCGGTTGTTGTCATATGCTTGTAAAAGCTATCGTTCTTTTGATTCGCTTTGAATGCAATTGACATATATATATCATCGTCTTTTCCCCACATATTGCCCACTCTTCTATTTTTTAAATATATCCTCGCTTCTTCTTCTACTAATGGTTCTATTATAACAATATACAACCATTATATTACATAAACATTTAACTAAACCACAAGTTTAGTTGGTCATTATAGTAATGAATAACCAATTTAAGGAGGTGTATTAACTATGTAAAATACCGAATTTTGATGATGTAGCAAACAGTTGCTATAAGCATTAAGTTCAGTTACTTAGTGATTAGATATTAATATATCATTGGAAAATATATGAGTAAATAACCTCTATTTTTGTAATGGCAACCCTTGGAATTACTTTAAGTAGTCTTACATATCTATAAAAATCAACTAGATGAGGGGAACTGTCTTGAAAAAACAAACATTAATCAAGAAACTAACAGCAACGGCATTACTAGTATCGTCATTCACAATGGCAAGTGTATTTGCACCAACCGATGCATTCGCAACAAAAGATGGCAAATACACCGCATCTAAATCGGCAACATCTCAAGAAGCAGACGCACTAAACTATTTAAACAAAGAACGGAAAAAAGCGGGATTACAACCTGTCAAAGTAGACCCAATGACAAAGAAATTGGCTTACAACCACGCTAACTACATTGCAATGAACGGTGATAAAGAAGGACACTACGAAACAAGTGGTAATCGTGGGTACACAGGAAAAACTTCATTCTTACGTGCATTAAAAATTAATTATTTCAAATATACAGAAAAAAATTTAGACAGAGAATCAAACAACAGCTTATTCAGTGAAAACCTAGCGTACCTAGAAGATAATAAAACTTCAGGTAAAGATGCTATGAAAAATCTAATTATGGATTCACCTCGACATTCTGCTAAACTTATGAGAGATGGTTTAAGTTATGTAGGTATTGGCTATAGAATGTATAACTCTCAATCAGCGGTACTTGATGTAGTGGTGGATGGGATAGAACCAGTATTCAACAATACACCTTTTGTATACCCTTACAGTGATGCAACTGGTTTCAGACCTTACAATGATAGAACAGAAGAAGGAAGTCCATTCTTAAGTTATGAAAAAGATAAAGACTACAATTACGGTAATATGTTATATATTGTTTATCCTAACAAAGAAGCAATGAATGCATCTACATTCACTCTAAAAGATTCAGAAGGTTGTACAGTTCCTCTATATGTGAATACTAAAACTGAAGAAGGTAAATTAGATGGTATCGCTTACTACATGCCTAAAGAAGAACTAGCAAAAGGTACTAAGTACACTGCAAGTATCAAAGGTGGTAGTTTTGAAAAGACATGGTCATTCACAACAAGCGGTACAAACAACTACAAAAAACAAATTGGTACATTAATAGTAAAATCAATCACATCTAAATACGATTCAAATGGCGAATATATGTATAAAGTAAAAGCAGGAATGAAATTGGCTATCTACCGAGAAAACACTAAAGGTTACTACATGTACAACGGTACATACATTAAAAAATCACCATCAGTTTCATACAAAGCAAGTAAATAATCAGCTATTAGGAAAGAGCAGTAATCTAATAATTAGATGCTGCTCTTTCTTTAATTGATAGTTACTCCTCTTCTTTGGTTGTTTCTCAACAATACCGTCGCGTTCATCTGCTTTAACTCTATTACGAAGATTCTGGTCATAGACTTCTTTCTCAAAATGAGTTAAGGCAGGATCATCTGCATAGCTCCAGCCTTTCAGTTTTCTCTTGCTCATTACTCGCTTCTCTCCTTCTCTTTCTGTTTCTCTTTCTTTTACATACAAAAAAGAAGTGCATCCCCTTTCAACAGAAAAGAAAAGTCTTCAAAACGGAAAAAATATATTATTGAGAATAATTGACCACCTAGCATTCGAAAAAAGTATCCCATAAGTTATTTTCTCAGCTTTTGTTGATATTTCTTCTCTCAATGTTTCATACACCTCTTTTCCTATAAAAATGGATTCTCTTGTAGCGTCTCTTCAAATTCAGTTGATATTATTGTTATTGAAGTATAAATTTTCACACTCTTGTTCATCAACTTGAAAATCTTAGCCTTCTCGCTTAAAACGAAACTTTTCGGTTATAAAGTAGAAATTTATAGTGTTAAACAACATTAATTAAGTTATAATACGATAGTATTTTTAACTATTAATCAATAGGCTCCAAAGGCCAAAAGTAGTTATTAGTATTGAATTTTTATATATTAGAGGAGAAAAACAATTGAAGAAAATAACTATTGCACTATTATTTTTGATTTCCGTATTAACGATTCTCCAGGTTCCTTCAGCATCTGCAGCCAGCAGTAGTGTGAATCTGACTTCGAAGTTTATTTCTGATTGGCCTAATGAACATGATATTGATGTAGACCGTTGGAATAACAAAACACTATTTACTGATACAAATGGAAGTTCCTACACATATGGAGTCGGCTTTGATCCCTATTATGATAGTTATCGTCTAAGTAGCTTATACGTATCTTATGATATTGCAGATTACAAGAAAACAACCTTTGAGGCAACTGTGTCCCTGCAAAAAGGCTGGAACAAGGGTGATAACGGTCAAACAACCATTGAGGTATATGCAGATGGTACAAGATTGTATAAGAAGGTGTTTGTGAATAGCACACCGGCAGAAAAATTAAAACTGGCGGTCCCAGCTGGTACGAAGAACATAAAGATTTACAGTGCCATCCAAGACGGAGCAGCGGGGTTCCAAAAAGTGTTTGTTGGCAATCCAAAGTTGACGGATACTCTACCGCAAAAGGCAGCTAGTGATGTTATTTCACTTTATCAGGATTTATCGCCAACAGAGGTGAATAATGAATATGATTTCGCGGACGGAGGTTGGGAGGGAAAAAAACCTTTTCAATTGACTGATGGAACAAATTCTTCAGATGCCTATGGTTTCAAACCATATTTTCCTTATGATAATAAAAGATTATATGCACGTTTTTATGTAGGTGACTACAATTATAGTACATTAGAGGCAACCGTGTCCTTAGATAAATCCACTGCAAAAGGTGCTCTCGGACAGAGTGAATTTGTCATTTATGCTGATAATGTGAAGCTTTACACGAAAACCTTTAAAAATAATACACCGCAGCAAAATATCAAGATTGCACTTCCAAAGGGAACCAAGAATCTTACCTTTTATACTGTTATAAATAAGGGAAACCAAGGTAGCCATGCACTTATATTGGATAATGCCCGTTTAACAAAAGTATTGAAGGCTATACCAGCGGATAGTACCATATCTGTAGTTGATCTTGGCACCTCTTCTGTTTCGGATGACTATGACGTATACCATAATGAATGGGATAATTTAGCCTACCAATTAAGTGATGGTACACTCGTGCCTAAAGGCATTGGTTTAGAAGGGTCCGGTTCTTATAGTAACAAATCATCTATTTGGTCTAAGTACTATATTGCTGACTATGCATATCCAACACTAGAGACGAAGGTATCCTTGGATGCAAGATGGAAGAGTGGTAACCGTGGTACAACAAATGTATTCATTTGGGCAGATGGCAAGGTTATTTATCAGACTAAAATGAGTAATACGACTAAGACTAAAAATGTTATTCTTTCTATTCCAAAAGGGACGAAATACTTGAAGTTTGGTTCTAAAAATACAAACGGAAGTAAAGGACATAGTGTTATCTTTGCAGATCCAAGGTTGACCAAACGACCTCAACCGCCAACAGTATCTGGTAAAATCCACAACACAACTACCGTTATAAAAGGAAAAGCAAAAGCAAAAACAACTGTACAAGTGAAGGTTGGCAGCAAAGTGATTGGTAAAACAACTGCTTCGTCTAAAGGTACTTACTCTGTAAAAATTCCTAAACAGAAAATAGGTACACAGCTAAATCTAATCGCAATTGATTCTGCTAAGGGGACAAGTCTTTCGACCAATGTGAAGGTAGAATCAAAAATAATAGGTAGAGTATGGGTAGCTAAACATGGAAAAACAGTGTACAAATACGACAAAAAGGGTAAACGAGTAGGTAAAGTAAAATTCGGTATAAAATATAATGTCTACAAAAAGACATCAACACGTTACTATTTAAAAGATGGTAGTTATATCAAAGACACCATTTCCACCCGTTATAAATAAATAGTAAAACGTCTATTCAACTGTATAACAGTGGTGATAAATACATTAAAATAAACGAAAATATTTTATTCTTTAATGAATCTAGAGTTTAATAGGTGGTATAAAAGGACAGCGTAACTGCTGTCCTTTTCTTTTTGTCTTTTACTTCACCAAGTACCCGACTCTTTTATTGATCTAGACTCCTCTAGCAATATGCGTTATTTTTCCGTTTTTCATGTATAGAGCCAATTGTATTGTTTCATGAAAGTCCATAAAATTCATTTTTTGAGTAGCCACTACTCCTGCCTTCGCGGTTCGGGACTTACACCCTATGGATTATGTCCATGCTAAGAACACTAAAAATAGCGAACGAATCTTTTCGATCCATTCGCTATTTTTTATAGTGTAGATTATTTAATTTGATATTGTGAAATTTAATTAACGCGTCAAATTATATACTTGTGTTCTTTCAAATGGTGAATATAATAGACCATCCGAGTTAACAGTACGTGATAGTATAATGCTATTATCTTTTAATTGTATTGTTCCGCTACCAGTAGCTTCTGAATAACCATCATTAAATGAAAATACCGCATATCCCTGATTGTCCAATGATATAGTTACTGAATAATCACTAATTTGACGACCTTTATAGGTATATTCAAAAACTTTAACAATATACTGATTATCTCTTATACTAAGATTTAAAGACATACCACCATTTTCTGTAACATTACTATTACTCTCCAATGTACTTATCAAAGTTTGGTGTTACGATAGGTTCTTGTTTTGTAGATGTTTGCTTTAAACTTTTTGACAAATAAAGTTCCACAAACTCATAGGAACGAGCTTTCGTATATTCTACAAGCTTATTTGCTTTATCTATACTTGCCATCGTCCCACCTTCATTTTCTAAACCTGCCTCTTCTACTGCTGAATCTCGCTCTTTTATCCACTTTCGCTGAATCAAACGGAGTTCATTAAATTTTTCTGTCGAGAGGTTCATTTTAATATCCCCATAAAGCTCATTTAACAAATTATCCCACGCAATATATTTTTGATTTAACTCTTCTAAAATATCCGTTGTGACTCCTGAATTACCCATTGTATATGTTGCTACTAGGTTCTCAACATTAATCAATTTTTGCTTGTAAGGATTAGTGGTTTCAATAGCTTGTACTTCTTTTGGTACTGTCTTTTTTGGTACTGATTTTTCTACTATATTATTTCCGCGTGTATAATCATGTAACTTCCATGCACCATCTTCGTACATTAATTCGCTAATGTCTTCTCGTACGAAGCCGGATAGAGCATCATCAATATTCGCTATTACCTGTATATGATTAACCCCTAATGTTTTTACTTCAATTTTAGTATATTGTAGGTCGCCCGGAAGGAATACATTTTCACATCCGTAACATTGTTCGTAAATAGTCTTTTTTAATTTACCTTCAACAAACTTTTTTGTAGCATATTGGCGTAGAGTTGGGGTCATCTCCTTATAAATTTTTTCAGTCATACCAGCCCCAACGACATCATACTTTATATCCATTTCCTCAGATTTTTTATAAATAGATTTTGTAATCATAGCTAGTAAATTTTTTATTTCTTCTTCAGTTGGTTCCACAATTGCTTCTTTTACTATTGTGGTTTTCTCTTTAACAGGTGCTTCTACCTTTATACTTTCTTTTGAATCAATATAAAATACAAATCCAATTCCTATGCTAGTAATCACAAATAAAACACTGCCAGCAAAAATCAAATATTTTTTAATGTTCGTCATTTTATCTCTCCTAATTAACACTGTAAGACTTTTAAGGATCTATACCAAATATATACTTGCAGACGAATCCCACTCCCTTTCAGCAGGCATGTTGCGGGATTCGTCCGCTCCAAACAACTCTTTATTTAATGTCAAGTACAGATTATGGTAAAGGACCACTTTTAATAAGGTGAATTCATCTAAGACTGTTCAAAAAAAACCTCCTACTGGGTAATCTAGAAACTCCAAGAACAAAAAATCAACCCTAAGTCTTCTGAATTATTGTTCACTTTTCTCTAGAATAAGTAGTTATAATCTTCTAATCTCATATTTTATAGATTCCATTTCTCTTTTAGTTGATTTTAAATTATATATCATTTCTTTATTTTGATTTATCAACTCTTCATCTTGTAATAATATTGTACATTCATTTAAATTTGAGGCTGCACCCTTCCTTAAATACTTTATGTATTTTTGTATGATATAACCTGAACATTCATCTTCTGAAAGACCCGTAACTTCTTCAAAATCAATTAGGGTTTGATTTACTTCAACCAAGAAAATTTTATACTTCTTTCTACTGAAAATTTTAGCGAATATATGATAAACACTTGCCATAAGAGAATTATAATGACTAATACATCCAATTAACACCATTTTTAAAATGTAGAGAGGAATAAAAGTACTTACATAGCTTAATGGCATGCATATTATTAATAGTATTGACACCAACCAACCACCTGTAAAAACTTGGTAGATCTCTAGAGTTATTGATAATATAATCGTAAACTATAATGAGAATTTGTGTATTGGGAATGCCAATTTTCCGAAATCCTTATGTATTTATCCATCTTTTCAGCGATCGGCAGACCATTTTCCAATTTTTGTAATAATAAACTCCAATTCTTAAGTTAAATTTACGCTTTGGTTTTTTTCTTATAGCTCTGTCCTGCCGTTTTATATTTGATATAGCATTTCCCTGTACTATTGTTTCAATTTTTGTAGGTGCAGCACATTTTGAGTAAAACTTACTTCCTTTTATCTACCAAATTACAATTTAAACAATATAAATCCATTCCTTCCCAACCATACCCTTAAAATAATACTATGAATCTCACAAAAATACTATATTAAAATAATGATGAATTAGCAAAATTATAATAAATATCGTAAAATAACATTATTTGTTAATTAGTGAAAGTATAGTAAGAATATTTTTTTCTAATTACCTTTTTTCACCTCGGTAACTGTCGCTTAAGTATTTGATAATAGTAAATTCAATACTGTAACTTATACATAGCTCCTAATTATTCCGCACCAGAGAAGAGGCTTCCGTAGCAGCCGCACAAGATGAAGCAAATATAGCTCAAGGGGTTATTGGTATCAAAAAGGATATAGCTTTGCCAATATTTCTTAGAGTGGCATCAGACATATAAGATGGATATTGGTTCTATTACATTAAATTCGTATCAATCGACGTAAAATAAAATTCTTAGCCATTTTAAAGAAACGCCTCTTCAAAAAGTCATAAAGCGAGATTATCAAAATTTCCTAGATGACTTAGGGGAAACAAAGTCAGTACCTTTAAATTAAACCTTTCTGTTTAAAGTAATCCTTAACTATGTCAGGGCTAATCATTAGTTCTGAGGCTATTTATTGCCATGGCCATATGTTTACGAATTTGCTGCATTTCTAAAAATACATCTTTAATGGCAGTTGAATTAAATATTCTAACCTTTGAAGTTTTGATATTCTTCTGAAGGAATAAGATACTCCAACCTTTTAGATAACAGCCTAAAATATATTACCAAGCTACAATATATTCGAGTGGGAATAAAATTGGTATTAGTATTAGTATTTTGTTTCCTATTCATTTCTGTTACTCAAATTATTTATCTTAATTAAAGTTCTTCCATCCTCACGTCACAAAAAAATCAAGGAGTTTGATTCAGAACAGACAAGTAGCGCCTTCTAGCTACTTTTTCTTGTGTAGAAAATGTGTAGAAACTTTTCATTTTCTATCCTTTTCTAACGTATTCTCACAAAAAGGAAAAGCGCCTCAAACCCTTTATGTTAAAGGATTTGAAGCGCTTTTCACTTGGTTCAAACTTATTCTATCTGAACCTTGATACGTCCCAGGAGGGATTCGAACCCCCGACCCCTTCCCTGTATGAGAAGTTGGTACTTCGGCTACTTGCTTAGGTGTGCGATCAACTACAAGTTTACCACCATGTCTTTACAGATTCAGACGGTCCTGTTAGAACAACTAGTTTGTATTTTGGAATCGAAAGTGACACATTCTTTAGATTGTTTTCCCAAGCACCTTTAATAAAAATGGTACCTTTCATATAAATCCTCCTCACCATGCTAAAGCCTCTCGGTAATTGCCGAGACAATTTTATGTATGCGGAGAACTACATTCCAAAAAGTAAATCGCACTATTTCTTTGATTAATTTTTTGTATCAACTTGGTCATTTGTAATCGGAACTCGTGAATTCCCCATCATGAAAACAAATACGACTGCAATGATAATTGGAATCAGTGCTAGAAGAAAAACATGTGTAACTGAGCTAGACATAGCATTAACAATGATATCTAGAACTTCAGCTGGTATTTTTTCACGTACACTAGGTTCAAAAATCTGTCTTATATCACCAACATTAAACATCGCTGAATTGGCACTTTCACCCATACTTTTAAAACCTTCAGTTAGTTTTCTAGTAAATACATTATTTTGTATCGTACCAAAAATCGTAATCCCCATCGTCATTCCTAGCGTGCGTAGGAACGAGTTGGTTGAATTCGCAGTACCACGATAACGAGCATCTAGATTATGCTGAGAAGCCGTCGGTAACAATGAGAATGAGAAGCCCATGCCAAAACCTACTAGAATCATATACAGCGTAAGAAGAATTCGAGCTGTATCTGGTGTTAATGTACTAAGTAGGAACATACCTGCGAAATACGAAATAACAGAAATAATCATTAAGTTACGGTAGCTTATTTTCGTTAAGAAAATACCACCACATGCGCTTCCTGCAACGGAACCCAACATCATAGGCATGAGGATAAGGCCAGCATTAGTTGCTGAAGCGCCATATACAGCCTGAACATAAATAGGAATATATACTGTCAAAATAATAAAGGTACCACCATATAAGAATGCCAACATTTGCGAAGAAGCAAATAGACGACGCTTAAATAAGAAGAACGGAAGTATTGGTTCTTCTGCTTTTAGCTCCACGAAAAAGAACACAATAAAGAAAACAGCGAAACTAACAAACAATGAAATAATCGGTGCCGAGTTCCAATCATACTGTTTACCACCCAGCTCCAATGCAAACATAAGGCTGATTACCGCAATCACAAGTGTTGCAGCTCCCCACCAGTCGATCTTTTGCTTCGTATGTACTGGAGATTCCTTATAATTTTTCATAATAAGTAAAAATGAAACGATACCAATTGGCAAGTTAATATAAAATACCCATTCCCAACCCACATTATCTGTTATATAAGCACCTAAAAGCGGTCCAACAACACTAGCAATACCGAATACCGCGCCCAAAAGACCCGTCATTTTCCCTCTTTTTTGGGGTGGGAATATGTCAAATACAATAGTAAATGCAATTGGCATTAAAGCGCCGGCACCAATTCCCTGAATAGCTCTGTAAATACTAAGTTGCTCAATCGTTTGAGCAAAGCCACAAAGTGCCGAACCAATTACGAATACCGTTAATCCAAAAATAAAAAATCTCTTTCTGCCATACATATCGGATAATTTCCCGAAAATCGGCATACCTGCCATTGTTGTAACCATATAAGCGGACGTAACCCAGACAAATTTGTCCATCCCACCTAGTTGCGATACAATCGTTCCCATAGCAGTCGCAACGATTGTATTGTCAATTGCTGACATAAAAATCGCCAGTAATAGGCCGGTCACAACTAACTTTATATTGCTATTTGATGCTTCCATCTATAAACCCCTTTACAAATTATTAATGACTCCATTAGAATGAACTTGAATAATAACACACTCATCAAATATCTTGTTTATCTAATATCTTGACCATCAAGGTATTAATTATTTTAAAAGGAGGGTTATTTTTTGTCAAGTCACCAAAATGAGCAAACTGCAAATCCGCAAGAACATTTCACCTCACTTATGCGTGGTCTAGGCACCCGAACGTTATTACATCAACAAAATGTAGCTGCCTCTCTCGGGTTATATAATATGGATTTTAAATCTCTAGATATTCTACGCGAAACGGGTCCTATTACCGCTGGAGAACTATCAAAAAAGACCGGGCTTACTACTGGTAGCATTACCGCATTAGTGGACCGTCTTGAAAAAATCGGTTATGTTCGCAGACAAAATGATCCTAATGATCGTCGCAGAGTCATTATTGTTCCAGAGTATGAATCTAAAGAAGAAGTCCGTAATACGTATGAACCGCTTCATAAAACAATGCTTAAACTGGCTTCTTCCTATACACCTGATGAGCTTGCTCTCATTTCACAGTTTATTGGAGAAGCAAGTACGGTCTTAGAAGAGCAAATTCAACATCTCAGCACTTCTACACGTAGCAAATCTTCTTACAGGACAAAGGAGGGCTAAGCATTAAGTTGTTATTATAGCCAGCTACAGTATCATCGTTTTTTCAATTATTAAGCCATTAGCCTTACTTGCAGACAGAAACATTGGAGGCTGGTTTCATCCAGCAAGGCACCATCAATGGGGAAAATTACTCCTTCAGTAGATATTGCTGGAGGAGTTTTTAGTTGGAAAGATTTCTTTAGGGGTATGCATATAGTCATTACTCTCTGATTCATAGTTTACTGGCAACTTTACTAGTTTTACTGGCAACTATGCAGGGTTTACTGGTAACTTTGGGCATTTTACTGGCAACTTTCACTAGTTTACTGGCAACTTTGAAAAATCCTCTCTTAAAATACACGTAGGGGTATACAAATCCACAAAAAAACAGATTCTCTAATGAGAACCTGTCCTAATAAAATGTATGTTACAACTTAAATTTCTGAACTTGTAGATTTAGTTCTTCTGCGAGCTCAGCTAAATGATTAGAACTATTTGAGATTTCTTCCATTGAACTAGTAGTTTGTTGAACAGTTGCAGTTGTTTCTTCGACTCCTGCTGCTGATTGCTCAGATACTGAGGCAATGTCATCAATTGAATTATTGATTTGCAATGTTTTTTGTGAAATACCACTCAGATTAGTTGAAATAACATTTATATTATCTACCATATTGCCAACAGCATCTGATATTTTATGGAATGTTTGGCCTGTAGAAGCTATTTGTTCTGTTCCTTGAATCACTTCTTCGTACCCACTTCTCAGAGATGTAGTCACATTACTTGTTTCTTGCTGAATTTTTTGCACAATTCCTGCAATATCTGTTACAGAAAGCGTTACTTGCTCGGCCAATTTACGCACTTCATCAGCAACTACTGCAAAGCCTTTTCCTTGCTCACCCGCACGTGCAGCTTCGATCGCTGCATTTAAGGCTAGTAAATTCGTTTGATCTGCAATATTTGTAATTACGGATACTAGTTTTGAAATTTCTAATGATTGTTCTGCTAAGTTTTCTACTTTTTGCACGGACGCTAGAACAATTTCATCAATTTTCTCCATCTGTTCGGTTGAAGCAGCCATCAGTCTACTACCTTCATTTGTCAGGTTTTGAACATTTGAAGAGTGGTCGCTAATCTTTTCACCTTCATGATTTGCTTCTTTAACACTTTGAGCGAACGAGTCCATCGCTGTTGCAAGATCACTTGCATTACTTGCTTGAGATTCTGTTCCTTCTGCAATTTCTTGCATTGTTAATGCTATTTGTTCACTACCTGTTTTTACTTCAGAAGCGGACTGAGCTAGTTCTTCACTATTTGATGCCACTTGATGGGAAGCAGTTTGAATATTACTCAAAATTGCATGGACATTGTTACTCATACTATTTGTTGCTTCAACTAATTGCCCAATCTCATCATTAGTTGTTTTAGGTAACGCTGGTTGACTAATATCTCCATTTGATATTTCAGTCATACGATTTGCCACGAGTTGAATTGGTTTTACAATAAATCGTGCAGTAATAATAGCCACGATTATTGAAATGATTGTCAGCAATACCGCCGTAATGATACTAATAAATTGATTTGTTTCCTGATCTTCAATCATTTCCTTGCCAAGTTTCTTAATAACCGCTTCACTCGCTTCAGCTACTCCTTCATAACCTTCACGTACTTCCATTGCTTGGGTATCAACACTTCTAAGATTTTTTATAGCCTGTTGCTTATTTCCACGATCATATTCATCAAAAACATTTTCTTTTACATATGCAATCCATTCATCTGCTTGAACTATAGTATCAGCTAACTCCTGTGATTTTGTTAAATTTTGCGTAATAGCAATATTTTCAACTGCAATTTCAGTATAGTTATCAAATATGGTTTTATATTTACTATCTCCGGATATAACATATCCTCTTACAGCAGATAAACGAACAGCGAATGCCGTAGCTAATTTATCATTTGCAGAAAATATCTCCAGCTCATGATTAACAATTTTCTTTGTTGAATTCTGTGATTCTTCCATCATACTGTAGTTATAGAAACTAAAGCTCACTATCATAATTACAACTAACATAAATCCAAATAATATTTTCGCTCTTACCGACCTGAAATTAATAGAACCCACAATTTTACCCATCATCATTCATACTCCTTAAGCTCTATTTTTGACTAAAAAATTAATACCATTACCTATAGGGTTTGATTTATAAATAAAATATGTATACATATGAATTATTAAAAAGTAAATATTTTGTAGAATTTTATCGATTTTTGTAAAATAATCGATAAAATAATTATACACCATCTCAGAAGAAAATATAGTATAAACTTACTATAAAATACTACTTTTTATTTTTACGAATATTACCAATAGTTTTACACTATTTTATTATCTAGTTCTTTGTCATTTATTCTCTTGTAAATATGCAATCACAGCCCCCCTAATGAATTCGCAGCGATCAGTAGTGAACGTTCATCAATATTAAATTTCGGATGATGTGGGTAAACATTCTCCCAAGCTGGATCACATGCACCTGTAAAGAAGAAACTACCAGGTACTTTTTTTAAATAATAAGCAAAGTCTTCCCCGCCCATCATCGGTTCGTATTAACAAATAAAGTTGTTATTTTTACAATAAAGTCGTTGGATTTTCATTAAATAATTCAAAATCTTTGATTCTTCTGTATTTAAACAAGTATTCTGTTCATAGAGGTGATTGTATGATCAAACATCTTTATTGAATTCGAACATTTTTATTGAATTCGAACATTTTTTTCAGAGGATGGCACCTGCTTTAACAGCTTCAGAAGCTCCATTACTTGAGCAACAAAAACTGCAAAACTTTTCATTCATTTCGCCTATAATACTAAATTAGTATAATATTTTTTTAGAAACGAGGTATAACTTAATGGAATTAAATGCATTTCAGCAATGGGTAAAAGATTACTATGAAGAACGAGGTTGGTCTGACCTAAGTATTTTTACACGAATAGGATTTTTAGCTGAAGAAACAGGAGAAGTGGCACGTGCTATTAGAGCACTTGAAATTGGACGAGATCGCCCAGATGAAGTAGTAGGTTCCTACGAGGAAAATAAACAAGAATTAGTAGAAGAACTTGGCGATGTGTTAGGAAATATTATCGTTATTGCAAATAAATACGACATCTCTCTTGAAGAGGTTTTTAGTACCCATCAAGAAAAACTACATAAACGTTACAAAGGATAATATGAGTAATTTTATTTTTAAAATATAGATACTTCTAGCGCACTACGTTAATTGGTTTTAGTGTTTAAATCAAACTTTTTATAAAGACTAAATACAAATTACAAAAGAGAAATCCATTTTGATCAAACTTTTCTCAAAATGGATTCTTTTGTTTTCCTTAAAATACAGGTTCAAACTTTACTTGAAACCTACTATAGCTTTAACGCTATTCCTCCTCCTCCGCTTTTTGTAGCAGTTTATTCGACAGCCATAAGCCTAAGCCGCCAATACTGATGAAGAGGATTGCGCGAATAAGTAAATCTAAATAAGAAAGGTCAAAGAATATCAATTTGGCAATTGCAAAGACTAGCAAACTGAACCCTGTATATCGAATAATTTTTTGTTTTCCTTGTAAACTAAGCCATAGGGCAATACATGCTGTGATGAATATTATTATCGTATGGCCTGTATATAGGAATCTTTCGCCAAAATAATTATTCATATTGATCTGTGATAATAATGTAGTCGCTGAAATCATGTTAACAAAAAGCCCTATGGAAATGAGTGGATCTACGTAATTTCTTAGCTGGTCTCGCCACTTTTTCAAATATCCTTTACCTTTGTAAACGCTATATAATAAGTAGGTAAAGACTACGGCATAAACTATTCTTAAGAAAATATTATAGGTAAATACTTTTTCAGACAAATTTTCAACCATCAAAACGAAAATCATTGCATAACAGAAACTAATAAGGAATGCTACTGGCAAAAATCTGCCAATATACTTCTCCGCTACAAATAGCATTGAAACTGTCGCGATGGCTAGTGCAAACAGGGTGAAGTATAACATTTCGCTTTGTACATGCATATAGCTAATATCAAGTTTGGCGATGTACCCGAATATATAAAGACTGATGAGAATTGGAATAATTTCTAATATAGCTGCCTTTTCCATCAACGTTTCAAAGCGACCTGAAGCAACTTTTGGTCGTTTTGCAAAAATAAATAATACGAGCATATAAGCGAACATGAATAATTGGTTTAAATGATGAAAGCTCCAAAATGGCTCGACTGGACTGTCTATAAAGACAAACAAAACTACACCGCCAAACAATAAGGAATAAGTGAGTTTCATCAAACTTGCACGTAAACGAAGTGCTAAAAACAAACTAATAAACGCTGTAAATGGTAAGAAGAAATCTAGGGAAATAGTTGATAATTCTAAACGAACAATGAAATTCATCAAAGCTAATAATGCCACTGTCCCATAAATATCGACTATTCTTTTCTGTTTTTTTAAATAAGCAAAACTTGCCAAACCAATGAACCCTGCAGTGAAAACTAATAAGAAAAGGCTATTATAGCGAGTCGCTATCAAATTAATGAATAACAAGCTCATAATACTAAGACTAAACATTAGCCCCTCATATAGTGATGCCCTCTTATGATTCGCCTCATAAAAACACCACCAGCTATACATGAAAATACCCAATACGATTAAAAATGTACTGCCAAATAATATTTCAGGATAATTATTTATAAAACCTACAATCAAAATCGCTAAATGTGAGAAAAATAACGCAGTATATAGGGCAATCTTTTGACAATGTTTCAATATAACAATTTGTAAGCTGCCAAATAGTATAACAACAAATGCTAAAATAATAGCTTCACCAAACGCCATATATTCTAGTAAATAAGGTAGTAGCAATGATGTGAATGCTACAAATATTGTCAGCACTTCACTCTTTTTCATATAGCTGATGACGATTCCATATGCGATGTAAAGCATTGCTACAAACAGCGCAACGAGTAATGGTAAGACGTCATATAAAATGGCACCTGCTGCTGTCGTTAAAATACCGATGGTAAACGCGCCACCGTAAAGCGTAATGTATAGCGCCTTTTGACTTTTCTTTTTGTATTCCATAAAGTACGCGAGACCTATTAACGCTAGTGATAAAACGTATGCAAACGTAATTTTGATACCATTGGCAATAATGCCGTAATCACTAATCAATTTCAATCCCCATAAGACGCCAAGTACAATCATGATCATAAATACTTTCGGCAATAACCAGATAAGCATCTCTTCTATGGATTTTTGCTGTTTAGACTCATGGAGTGGTGTTTCATTAGTTTTCTCCCATTGTAAAGGTGCCTTTTCAAGTGGTTCTTTCTTAGTTTGCACACTTTCTTTTTCAGGACGTCTAATTTTAGCTTTTTCTACTATCTGGACTGGTGGATCGACCTGATTTTTTAGCTGAGCTATCTCCTGCTTTAATGTTGAAACCTCCTGCTCTAACTCAATTAGTCTCTTTTCAAGATTATTTAAATGCATTTACACTCACCTCCTACATAAATTACTATGTAATTATATACATTCACTTTACACTAAAACAATGAATTTGTTTAATTAATTGTAAAATCACACTATTTGACCTTATTTTTTTCTAAAAACTAACACATAATACCACTTATTTCTATTTTTATCATTTCATCAAAAAGAGCATTATTAACCAATCCAAAAAAATAATTAAACCCACCTCATATCCTATGAAAAAGTTTTCGACATTATCTCGAAAACTTTCTGCATTGAAACATATAAAATTTGATCTGCTTTTACTCTCGTTATTACTTACGATAAAAATAAACGCCATTCCTAAAACGCTCAAAGTAGACAGTATCCCCGATTTGTACAGGTTCTTCCATATATGCTGCTACTTTTGCCGTCGTTCCATCGAGCTGCATGGGGACAGCGTAATAAGTGACCGTTCTTGAGTATTCTGCAGGTGGGACATGGTTTCTAGTTCTCCGTATTGATACACAATCATCATCTCCTACTTCCTTTCTAATACATGAATAACAGAGTAAGAACCTGTGCCATCTAGATTATGGGCAAGTGCAATTCTTGCATTCTCTACTTGATTTGGTGCATTGCCTCTTAATTGTTTAACTAGATGAATTAATTGAGCTAAACCAATTTCTCAGATTGAAAGAACTCTTGAGAACAGTCCTTCATTTGTATGTACAGGGATGGCTCCTAAAGTTATGGTTCTTTCCAACCTCTAGTCGTCATAAAGAGCCTATAATGCTTCGGTAGCGATATATTGCACAAAAATAGCCACCATATTCTAAGTAAGAATAGGTGGCATAATTTCAATTTTATTTCAAAACATTATCAGCTAATATGCTTTGCACTTTATAAATATTTTGTGACTTATTAAATTTCTTCTCAATTGGAGTTGCACTCCCTGACAACCAAATCTTAAGTTCTGCATCCATATCAAATGTACCCGCAGTTTCAATCGAAAAATGCACAATACTTTTATATGGAATCGTGTGGTACTCAGTCTTTTTGCCGGAAATGCCTTGCTTGTCGATTAGGATCAATCGCTTATTTGTGAAAATAAACAAATCACGAATCAGTTTACATGCATGCTCAACCTTTTCTGAAGGTATCAATAAATCCTTCAGCTCACTCTCAACTTCCTCAATCTTGACTTCAGATGCGTTACCCATTAAACCATCTAACAATCCCAATTTCATTCCCCCAATCTTTTTATACAGTAAGTATACACTTTAGTATGTACATATTTCTAATTTTAGCAATTTGTTATAAATTACTTTTTCAACTTTCCATTGCATTAGTTCTTTATATCTAGTAGTAAGCGATGTAAATTGACAGGCAATGGTTACTGGAAACTTATTTGGATAAAGGACTGTACAAGGAATATTTAACACTACAGGAGATTCATCGATTGATACCAGGTCATCATCATTTACTGGCGAGTGTATATTTACCTAAAGCAAAAGGACATGAATTAACAGAAGTGGATATTGTGTTAATTCACACTTCTGGAATTTATGCCGTTGAATCAAAAAACTATAGTGGCTGGATATTTGGACGTGAAGAGGATTATAAATGGACATGTTCCTTATCTAATAGACAAAAAAATCGATTCTATAATCCAATTAAACAAAACCAAACACATATAAAAGCACTACAAAAAACACTTTCTAATATAAATCCTCTTCATTTTCGCTCATTAGTAGTCTTTAGTGAAGGATGTGAATTGAAATCCGTTACTGTTTCTTCTGACCATGTTCAGGTTTTAAAAAGAAATAATCTAGCAAAAGCATGGAAAAGAAAAAATGGGATAACATTTTCTCTAAACAGCAAGTAGATGAAATCAACGATCTTCTTGTAGCATACGCTAACCCTTCTGCTGATGTAAAAAAACAACATATTGAAGCAATTAAAGAGAAGTCTTATTCGTGATTACCATTACATAATATTTAAGTTATAATTCAAGCGCTAGGAAGATGTTTCTTTACATCTTCCAATACTTGAATTTGAACGACAAAAAAGAGTTATCCTATAAGCCGAAATTCGACTAATAGGATAACTCTTAAATACGTATGGGTCAGGACGGAATCGAACCGCCGACACTTAGAGCTT
>NZ_JAEOAH010000054.1 GCF_016612995.1 Viridibacillus soli | reverse complement strand
CTGTCTGATCCGGTGTTCTGCGCACTTGATTTTCAAACAAGTCTGTAAGCGTCTTCCCGGTAGGATATGTTGTTTCAGCCGGGTTGAATCGTGATAAAAGATTTTTTGTTTCGGCTGTTGTCAACATGTTAACAGCTGAGATCGGCTGATCCAGATTTGTTGTAATGGACTCTAAAATTCGAATGAAGTGGTCTTTCATTCTGTCTATAGTTTCCCTTTCAAATAACTGCGTATTGTATTCAAAACCAAGCTGGAATGTTTGATGGTTTTCTTCAGCAATTAAGGTCAGATCAAACTTTGAACATTCTGGAGTATAGTCATAGCGTTTAATCTCCATTTCCGGCAAAGTTAACGGAGGCATTTCCATATTTTCCAAAACAAACATGGCAGTAAACAAAGGGTGCCGGTTCACATCTCGTGGAAGCCCAAGCTGCTGAACCAATTCCTCGAATGGGTAAGATTGATTTTCAAATGCCTCTAACACATGTTTCTTTACGTCTTCTAAGAAGGAACGTACGGAAAGAGACCCATTTGGAAAACTGCGCAAAGCCAATGTATTGACGAACATTCCAGGCATATTCTGCAGATCTATATGAGGCCGGCCAGCTACTGCTGTTCCTACGGTAATGTCTTTTTGACCGCTGTATTTGGAAAGCAAGATATTATATGTAGCTAATAAGATCATATAAATTGTCGATCCGGTTTCTGCTGCCTGTTCTTTCATTTTTTGCACTAAATCACAGTCCAAGGAGACATTAATCCGCTTTCCTGCAAATTTCGAAACTGGCGGCCGCAGATAATCATACGTAAGGTCAAGAACAGGAGCAGGTTTTTGGAATTTGTCCAGCCAGTACCTTCCCTGTTTTGCCCGGATCTCCTTCAAGAGAACTGATTGTTCCCATACTGCATAATCTTTGTACTGCAGGCCGGGCGCTTGCAACTCTTCTTCTTGATAAAGCACCATAAGCTCTTCAAGCAGAATTCCTCCTGAAACACCATCTGTAATAATGTGATGCAGATCGAAAATCAAAAGATGCTGCTTTTCATGAATTTTTAGAAGCCCGGCCCGTAGCAGCAGATCCTGCTGCAGATTAAATGGCTGGATAAAGGCATGCACTTTTTTATCAATATCTCCTTCACTGCATGTATCTATAGACAGCGCAAAAGATTCAAAACTTTGAATTTTCTGAATAAGTTCTCCATCTATCATGTCAAAGACTGTCCGAAGAACTTCATGCCGTCCCAGCAAAGACCGGAAAGCTTGTTCTATTCGTGTATAGTTAACGGTTCCTTCAATCATGAAAAGATGAGGAACGTTATAATGCACACTCTCAGGATTATACTGTGCCATTGCGAACATCCGTTTCTGAGCTGAGGAAGCAGGGTAATAAATACCTTCTTCAGCCGGCTTGATCGTACTGAATGTACTTATCTCTGATTTTTGAACGTGTTCAGTTAGGTCCCGGATAGTTCGGAAACGAAAAACATCATTTACTGGTAATGCAACATTCAGCATTTGATGAACTTTCCGCGTGAGAATGGCTGCTTGTAAAGAGTTTCCCCCCAGTACAAAGAAATCATCTAGTACACTGACAGGTTTTAGATGCAGAAGCTCCTCCCAGATGCCGGCAAGTATTTCTTCCGTTTCTCCTACCGGAGCTTCATATGCTTTCCCTGTCGGCAGAAGCAATCCATGCATCTTTAGTTCCTTCAAATCGATTTTGTCATTTTGCGTAAGTGGTATTTTCTCAATCTTTATATATATGGATGGAACCATATACAGAGGAAGACGTTCTTCAAGATATTCCCGCAGTTCAACTGAAGTAATGGGAGACGTTGCTACGACATAGGCAGCTAACCCAGCCGTATCCCCTTCTCCTTCGATAATGACTGCTGCATCTGTTACAGGAGCGTATTCTAAAAGATGTTTTTTAATTTCAGACAGGTCAATACGAATCCCCCGCAGCTGCACTTGATGATCTATGCGACCCAGTAACTGTACATCTCCATCAGGAAGCAAGCGAGCCAGATCTCCGGTTTTGTAGATTCTTTCTCCCGGCATATACGGATGATCTATGAAATACTGATCCGTTTTTTCGGAATTGTGTAAATATCCCCTGGCAAGCCCTATCCCGGATACATAAAGTTCTCCGGTTACTCCTACAGGCTGCAGATTTTTGTGCTGATCTAGGATAAACATTTGATGATTAGCAATCGGTTTTCCAATAGAAATGACAGAGGGATCTTCCAGTACTTTTGAATAGCATTTCATACTAGAGACAACAGTATTTTCGGTGGGACCATATGCATTTACATAATCTACTGTTTTTCGCCACTTATTCACGACTGGAAGCATAGAAGCCTCTCCGCCTACAGTAACTTTTTTTAGAAATGGAAGATTGTTAGGATTCATATTTGCCAGGTAGCTTGGAGAAAAACTGGCTTTTGTAATTTTGTTTTCTGCTAAATATTTTTCTGCTTCCAGGAAGTCTGCTTTTGCTTGTTTGGGTACTACATACAGAGTTGCCCCCGTAAACATCCCCATTAGAATTTCACCGATTGATGCGTCGAATGCAGCATTTAAAAAGTGCGAAACCCGATCGTCCGGAGTTATATCCATGGCTATTTCAATTTCTTTTTGCAGGTTTGTCAGCCCTTTATGCTCTACCATGACGCCTTTCGGTTCTCCGGTTGTGCCTGATGTGAAAATGACATAGGCTAAATGATTAATGGAGAGCGTGGTCTTGACCGGTTCTATTGAGCATTTATCTAAAAAGATGTATTGGTCTTCCATATGATCTTGGAGCAATCGTCCTGAATCTACGCAAAATAATGTACAGGAATAGATGGAGAGATCCTCTGTTTTTATTAATTCCCTCAGGGTAGATTCTGTTGTTAGAATCAGCTGCATACTGGAAGACTTTATAATATGTTGTTTTCGTTTTACTGGCCAATCCATGTCCATGGGAACAAAGGCAGCTCCTGCTTTCCATATGCTTAACACACTTAAAGGCCGCTCTATTACGTGCTCCATTAGGAGGCCGATCAGCTGATCCGGCTTAACCTTGTGCTGCTCTTTTAGGTAATGACCGATTTGATTTGAGCGCCCATCGAGCAGTTTATACGACATCTCCTGATACTCATCATGCAGTGCAATATGGTTGGAGTAAGCGCCCGCGCGTTCTTCAAATACCTGAGTGATGATCCGATTCTCTTCTTTTTCCCCAGCAGGATTGAACTTGTTAAAGATCACATCTTTTTCCATATATGTTAAAATATTTATATCTCGGATTAAAATATCCGGCTTTTCAATGCTTGATTTTACGGCCTGCATATAGTGCTGGGACATACGGCTGATTATTTCGTGTGAAAAGATTTTTTCGTCATAGGTAATTGTAAAGAAGATCTTGTTTTCCAAGGAAGCCGCTTTCCAGTGAAGAGCATATTCGGTTAAAGTATCGATATATAACAGCTGTCTGCAGGATATGTCGAGATTTTGCAGGCCAAGACTAAATGCAATTTTTGGTTTTTGTCTATTCTGCAGTGCTTCTATTTTCCCATTATGCTGGTTCAGTACAGATTCATTTCTTTTGGCAAAATCTATAAATTTTTCATCCCCTTGCTGCTTGCTTGCAACGGAGATCTGCCTGCTGAAATTTCCGATTGTATATCTGTAAGCTTCTGTCCGGTTATTCTGCAAGTAATCTATGATCAGTTCATCGTGAAGCGAGTATTGCGCCCATAGTTTGTGTAATGTAGAAAAGAGGAACGATTCAAGAGACAGCTTTTCCTCTTGAACATAAGTTTGAACGTTTTCCGCAAGTTCTTTACCGAATTCAAACGAAAAGCAAGAGCTGCTTGAAGCTGCGTCTAAGTTGTCTCCAGCGTAAACTGTCAGCGGGCAAACGGCATTTCCGTAAGAAGAAATTACTGCAGTTTCATCTGAAGAGTCGTCTATATAATCACTGTACGATTTTGCCGTATATGAGCAATGGTCTGATTGGTGTTTTTGCAGCAATTGATGAAATATAAGGTCAATTGCTGCTTCATCGGCAATTAAAGGGTGAACATCAATTATCACAAGGTTTTTCCCTGGGTCATCTTTTAATTCGATCAGCGCTGCACGCCATAGAGGCGGCTGTGATAGATTGAATGGCTGAATAAAAGAGTTAATACAAGACTTCCACGTAGTTTTCGTTTTGGTAAAGTAATTGATCGTAAATGGGAAGGCTGAATGTATGCTGATAGAGTGTTTAATGGGATAAGGAAAAGAGCTTCGCAAAATATCATGCGTGGTAAGCAAATCGGTCAAGCACTGTTCCACTGCTGTTGGTTTAACCTGCTTGGGGATCTCAAAGATTTTGTAAATATGACAATTCTCCAAGGTGTCCAATGATTGATTTAACATACGCTTTTGTTCATTTGATAATTCATAGGATATATATGGACTTAAATAGTTGGTCAAAAAGTTCTCTCCTTTACCTGACGGTCTTATTCTCTGACATTTGAATGGATAATGTCATTGATACAAGCTGCTACTTTTTCTGGGTGTTCAAAAAGAAAAAAGTGACCTCCTTCAAATGCATAGATCTCGCAATTTTTTGAGGTTTCCTCCGCCCACATCTTTACCTTTTCCTCAGTGAGAAAAGCATCCTCTTTTCCAATCAAAATTGAAATATCGGATTTTATCAACTCTTTTATTGATAAATATCCATAATTTTCAATTATTTTAAAATCTGCTTTCATTATAGGTAAGAAAAGATCGAGCAGCGCACTGTTTTCCAATATCCGTTCATCCATCCCTCCATAGAGTTTTACCTTTTTAATAAACTCTTGATCAGGCAGATGATGTACGATTTCCGTTACCTTGTGATTGCTGGGGGCGTCTCTTCCAGAAAAAAAGATATGTTCAGGCTGTCTTTTCCCCGTTGCTTGAATTTTTCTACATAGTTCATAAACCAAAATACTGCCCATACTGTGTCCAAAAAGATAATATGGTTCATTATCGTTCAACTGCCTAAAAACAGTTTGATAAATATCTTCTACTGCTGCATCTACATCAGGATAGAATGGATCTCTAATCCGTGATCCTCTTCCTGCCAATTCAACCGGAACTAATTCGATATGATCAGTGATGTAACGTTTCCACTGATAATAAGTATTTGCTGACCCTCCCGCATAGGGAATACAGAACATTTTTGTATTAATCATAGAAAATCTCCTTGAATTTCAATGTATATGTCTATTTTATATATTCTTGAATTATTAAATAGTTATTTTTACCTTATATTTTTACCTTATATTACATTCGATTATATTGAAAGTAACCATGTTTGTAAATGTTTTATTTAGTATTTCGGCCTATAAATTTAATTTTTAATCTAATTCCCGCATCTAAAGTCCCTATAAAACCAAGGTTTTCAGGCAGTTTGATTTGTTTAAAAAAATATTTATTTGAATCAATTTCATAAATTAGCTTTTTTAAAAGCGTAGGCTTAACCCATCATCACTAATCGTATTTATTAAAATTAAGCTACTTGTTTCAACTCGTTTAATTGTGCGTTAATGCGATCAACGACGAGTTTACTTGCATTATAAATCGGTTCGTAGTCGTAACCTACATCGAAGATCCCTTTGGTAAATTGATCGTCAATGAGCTGACGGACTTTCCTCAGTAACGGAATTGCTACTTTACTATCTGATATGTTTCCAGATGTCATCAGGCGAGCCACAATGTATTGGCTTTTCGTCGAGACAGCGCGATGTCCCTTTAAGCCATACCAGAACATGTTTTTCCCATCGCTGTTCCTTTTGATGCCCCAATTGGGTTCGATTGGCGCGTCCTGCCAAAGGGTTTATAGCGGTATATCCAGCTGATGCTTGATTTCTTTTTCATAAATAGTTTGGTTCGCTTCGTTTCCTCCCTGTTCGGCGAGCCACGCTTCATGCTCAGCCTTCGTTTTGCGTCCACGTTTATTCGGTGATGTCGGTTCTTTCTTTTCGGATGACTTCGCCGCATCACTTGATTCAAAATGCGTGGCATCGATTGCAAGCTGTTCATCTGTCAAGAAGCCTTCTGTGATGGCCGATTGAATGAGCAAAATTTGCATGAGATCAAGGACATCTGATTCACTGATGATTTGCATCATACGAGAAAAAGAAGCTTCCCATGGGACTACATCGGATAACCAAAAGCTCCAATCTAAACGGAATATAGGATCATTAACTAAACGTTTGACTAAATTCTTGATTGTGGGAATACGTTTGATATAGCGCGCGAACAACGATTGAATCATTGCGCCGTAATTTAACTCACGCGGTGCACCTTTCATTGTTTCTTTTGAAAACAACTGAAAGATCGGCTGAATGTCATAAGTGCTGAAAATCTCATCAAAACGATGAAAACTTTCCATCAAACACCATTTATGGATGTAAAAAAGACTCATTTGTTTTACAATAGTCATAAGGCATTCACTCCAGTCGGTTTAGGCTGTTTAGTCGCTACCATTATTCCGAATTTGGGGAGGTGCCTGTTTTTTATTTATTTGAAACCCTTGAACCCGAAGGGATTAGAATAATTATGAAATTAACTCATTTGTAATTTTTTTCTGTACAAAATATTTTCTTAATAAAAGAGACCGTTCATTCTCAGTAAGAATGAACGGTCTCTTTTAATTTTTTTGTTTAAGATAAACTTTTTTCTACACTATAATTTATCAGCCACCTGACAAGCGAAAATGTTGTCAAAACAACAAATAAGATAAAGATTCCTTGTAAACCGGGCGTTAACTGCTCATTCGCAGCTATAATATGAATAAGCTGAAATTGTTTTAATAAGTACCATAAGATAAGTAAATTAATAATATGTGCTGTTATATACAGCCAAGGTTTATTATAAAAAAAGCGGATAAGATAAACTATATAACTGATTAAAAGGATGACAATAATTCCTATAGATGCTGATTCTGTCGCTTCAATCCTATATAGATGTTGCCCTTTTACATCTATATACATAAAAATAGTCCCTAGTTTTTGGTAGATCCAGTATACGATTACTAGTAATACAGTAAATAAGGCGCTTCCAATTTTACTTGGCTGCTTCTTTTTAAAGCCATTAAACCAAGGAAGAGAAGCATCGGGTTTATATTTAGTGACCAACAGAAGCAAAAGGGATATGAGGCCAAAATCAAAAATAAAGGCTACTGGTAAGTAAAACAATATCAACCATGAGCTTGAACTTTCCATGTTTATAAACGGCAATATGGCGGAATTGCTTCCTTTTATCAAAGCGATAATACAGACGCCAAAGTGGATTGAAAACAAAATGCCAGTATACTGCAATAAATGACTCTGAAATGATGGAGAGATGATTTTATGATTTCCAGTATATTTTTCCGCTGTGGCACGCGGTTCACCAAATGAAATAATCACTTTTTGTAAGGTTTCTTCATTGCTTTCCCCATAAAGATCTTCAGCCATTTCTGTCAAGTGATATCTAATTTCTTTTAAAATATCTTCTTTATCGTCTACTCCTGCCAAATACCTTTTGATCTCCATCAGATAATCTTCGAGAACCTTATACATATTCGTCTCCCTTCAGTACTTTCTGTAAAATTTCTTTTTGTTTTCCAAACATCTCCATTAACTGCCTGCGTGTTTGTTTTCCTTCTTCTGTTATAACATAGTATTTTTTGGGCTTAACACTGTCCACTTTCCAAGTACTTTCAATAAAGTTTTTGCTCTCCAATCTTCTTAGCAGCGGATAGAGGGTGCTTTCTTCAATGTGATATTCGAACTTAGCCAAATCCTTTACCATTAAGTACCCATAAGAGGGTTTCTCCAGCAAAATCAGCACGATTAGTTGGAGAAAGCCCCTATTCATTTCTTTTTCAGAACTCTTAGATTCCATGTTATTCACCTCTAGAAATACTATGTACTATACATTATAATATATCACACACTTTATTTTTTACAAGTTTTCCTTTGGAGAGTAAGTGTATTTTTGAACGAAATAGAATGACCTTTTATATAAATAATATTAGCTTCACATAAGATCTATATATACGAAAGCTTACATGATAAACTATATGTAGCAAGGCTTTATGAAAATCAACATTTAGACTTTATTTTCAAAATTTCAATACATAGAGATTTTTGACAACCTCTATAGTTACGAAGAATAGATACTAATGATTTCTACTTGTAAATTTGTAGATCAATATAAAGGATGCATGCCCTTTCTCTTATAGAAATAAGGGATAAAAAGACGAATCTACTCAGCTCCAATTTTATAGAAAACACAATTCTAAAATTTATTTCTCCCTCCATACCTTCCTTTTTTTAAAATCAAATTAACGCAAATGATATATTTAGCATTTGTCAAAGTTTTAAGAGACACAAAAATTCTTCTACTCATATCCTCTCTAGAGTTTATTCAGGTAGTAACTGATAAAAATATAACGACTTAGTAATGATTAGAAAACCCTACAATTAACTATTAAATTGTGATTGTTTAGCCGGAAAAACCCTGCGTCATACTTAGGGGAAAATTCACACTTAGGAGACAATACCCCGCCGATAAATGATATTCGAATAATCCCACCGTGCATATGACCACTTAACGTTAAATCAGCTCCTCACTCTGCGTATGTCTTAAAATAAATAGGATTATGTGTAAGGACAATATTAAAATCCGCTTGATTTGGTATCCCAAGTATTTTTTCCATTTGTTCGATATTAAATGTTATATCTTTTGTATATTCGTTTGAAGCATCATTATAATATCGCAAATTAAACCACATACCGTAAAGGTTTATCGATTCCCCGTCTTTTTTAATAGCTATTTTTTCATTATCTATCACGTTCACATTCATCTGTTCTAACTTATTAAGTAATGTTTGCAATTGTTCTACTTTTAAATTTTGCTCATGATTTCCAACGATAAAGTATGTATCAAATTCAGCAGCAATTGACTTTTCAAAAGTTAAAAACACATCGAAATTAGCGTCTTCTGTGCTGACCATATCTCCTGTCATCACAACGATATTTGGCTCTTGCTCTTCTATTTTACGTATCAGTTTTTCATTTTTGCAACCAAAATCCCGACTATGTAAATCCGAAATTTGAACAATTTTATATCGATCAAACGCTTTCGGGATTTTATTGCTAGCGATTTCATACTGTGAATTGGAAATGAAATTATTAAAGAAGAGGATGCTTCCCACTAGTATAATAGTTGCTATTAAAAATAGCTTTATTCGTCGCATAAAAGAACCTCCGCCACATTTATTGACATCAATTAGCTCAAATAAATATCTCTAATTCGTCCAAATTTTTTCACGAATATACTGAATATGAGCGCTATTAAACCGATTATAGATTTAAATAGAACTTGGGCAAATAATACTATTAATCTTGAAAAATGAAAAAAAGAGGCTAATGCTACTCTAGTACTCTCTAATTTTTATTTTCACAAGAAAACTTATAACTTTGGGTTAGTTTATTTGTAATTACTAATTCGTACTCTCCATCGTTCTTTAAACAACTTGAAGACAGCGATTCTATTTCTTTATTATTAAAATAACTTTTTACAGCAATTAATATTGCAGACACCAATAGCAAAGAAACAATAATTATTATTAATATATGAATATAATTTGCATTAACAATCTTCACATCAATCTCTCCTTTAAGTTACATTTAATAAAATTTTAACCAAAATAATAAAATTAAGGAAGTGGTTCCTTTGAAAACTAGATTATTATTTTTTTGTTTTATTAGTTTATTTTTCTTAAATGCTTGTGCCAGCAATGAAAATAAGGATGATTGGAGTTTAAAACTTCAAAATATTGATAACTACGTTATAGAAGATCATGATAAAAAAACAAAAATAGCAATACTAGACAGTGGAATAAACAAACAGTACATGACAACCAACGCTATAACAAAAAGCTATAACGTTATCACTAACCAAAATAAAACGAATGATGAATTCGATCATGGAACTAAAGTTGCTAGTATTATTATTGACGACAAAATAGGTATAAATACTAATGTAGAAATATTTGATATACAAGTGATTAATGAAAAAGGACAAACCACAGTAAAAAATGTTTGTGAAGGAATATCTAAAGCTATCGAATATAAAGCTGAAATAATCAATATGAGTCTAGGTTTTAATTCGAACAGTAAACAGCTACATAATTGTATAAACAAAGCTCTCAAAAAAAATATTATCTTAGTAGCTTCTAGCGGAGATACTATGAGTGATCAATCAGATTATCCAGCAGAATATAAAGATGTAATATCAGTATCTGCTATAGACGAAAAGAAGGAACTATTTGCATTCTCCTCTACAGGAAAAAT
Source organism: Viridibacillus soli (assembly GCF_016612995.1). Taxonomy (GTDB): domain Bacteria; phylum Bacillota; class Bacilli; order Bacillales_A; family Planococcaceae; genus Viridibacillus; species Viridibacillus soli. Next base: position 21,303 of record NZ_JAEOAH010000054.1, on the reverse strand, counting down.
AGATTTCCTTGCTCCTGGGGTAAATATTACAACAAAAAACACTAAGGGAGATTATATAACAAATGAAGGTTCGTCACTTGCTTCGGCAAATTTCACAGGTGTTCTATCCATTTATTTGAATAAAAATATGGATAGAAAAGAAATTTTTTCAAAGAAAAATATTGAAAACGTTAAAATTAGTAGTAAAATAGGTAATATGTTGATATTTAACAAATAATAAAAAAAGAGGTGTTGTAAAATGAAAAAATCATTCGGTAAACTATTGCCGTTGTTAATAATGGTGCTATTATTTAGTACATTCTTTTCTCCTATTACAAAGGCCAATGAACTATCAACAAAAGAAGATGCAATTAACAACTCAACTTACTATTCTATTAAGACTCATGAAATTGTCTTAAATGAAAAGCAAGCTTTAGATCTAAATCCCAATATAGAGCAAGCTGAATTGGATATGGTTAAACAAGCTATAGAAAAGTTAAGTGATGCAGAAATTGATACACTTTTAATAAACAACGGATATGATTTAGACGAGATAAAAATCGATACAGACTTCGGACACGCAAATATTGCTTGGTTTGTACCAATTATAATTGGTATTATTCTAGTTGTTGGTGCTATTTTCTTCTCTACTCTTTACTTTAGTCATGAAGAAAAAATGAGCTTAATTAACCAGTGCTATGCGAACAATGGTTATCCAGTAATTGATTCAAGAGATGAGGCAGGAGTAAACGGAACAACTGATAGTGGTTCTGCAAACCAAGCCGGTGGATATAAATTTGAATGCAAACAAAGGTAAGAGGGGCTTCCCCCTTACCTTTTTTATTGTTATAAAATTCTTCAACTCATATGTCATCATATTAAGTTCACCATTTGGACAATTGGATTTGTAGGTGGATCTGGGGCAGTAATTATAGGTTTGGGAAGCAGAAAAATGAATGGTACCATGGCTAGAAGTGTTTTAAAAGACTCTACAATGGGATCTGCTGGTATTGGTGCAATGGCGAAAGCACTCCCTCTTATACCGTAAAGTACCAAGTATTTGAATCGGAAACTGTATCTCAGATATTTTGAATTGAGGTGACTAACTTGGAAAAAGTAAGTTCAATGGAAACATTCGGATGGAGCTTGATTGGACTAGGTATATACTTCCTCTTCAAAGAAATAAATCTATTCCATTCATTAATAATAATTATAGGATTATTATTAATTTTTTTTAGCCATTCAAAAAAAGTAAAAAAAAAATCTAATTAATTATAGATTTTGATACAATGGTTATAAAACTATTTGTAATCATTATTAAAACTAAATTATTTTTAGCCATTGAACATCAATATTAAATTGAAGTTTTTTGGTAATCCAACATATCCCCACTGCCATCATACTTCTTATTCCTTTTTTCATTTATGTAAAATCTACCCTTGCACCCTAAAACGGAACCGATTACAAATAAGCAGTATAATCTTTTCTTGATTCGTATATATATAGTAAAAAAGTGTTCTAGAGGAATTTTAGAGTGCCGTTATGAATACTAAAAAGAGAGTTGGTCAAATGGCATATACACTACAAGAAAATCTTCCAGTAAAATGCTCTATTTCTCCTTTTATTTCTAAAGGCTTCATTTCCTTTTCTATGTATTCTCCTAAGAATTGTTTAATTTTTTCGCAATCTTCTTTTACGATCTGAAGCTTTTTTAAAAGAAGCTTTTTATATTCTATTTCTTCTAAAACCTCTTGTTCTTTCTCTTCTAATAATGATTTTATTCCCTCTATACTCTTACTTTTCCTTAATTCCTGGATTTTTTTTATTTCAATATCCATTTCTCTATAGAAATTTACTGTGGTTATATCATATATATCAAAACGATTATATTTTCTATACCCATTCTCAATGTTTTACTTAGGCTTTACTAATTCCTTTTCTTCATAAAATTTCAAGGTATCTCTAGATACACCTAAAAATTTAGCTACTTGTCCAATTGTGTACATTATACTCTCCTTTATCATTGCTACATATTCTTTATGATATTTCATATTATCAGTAAAAGTAAATAACTAACAAAATTAGAAAGTAAATAAAAAAGTCGCCCCTATAACATAGGAAAGCGACTTTTCTTTTTTAATTAAACTTTTCAATAACACAATGTTTTCCATAACTTCTTCAACAATCTGACACAATTGTTGAACGACTCTTCCATTAATCTGCCCCATTAGTGCAGTAACAGAGTGTAGATAGATTCGGTACATCTTTTTTATAAACGGTAAGACTTTATATAAAAACTACAATTTTATGTAACTTTGTAATAAAGTTTGATTAAATAAACGATATTGACCTTGATATGAGAACAAATCTAAATAGCATATTTAGAAAAAAGTTTGATCAAAACATGTTCTTATTTTAATGTGGCAGATTAACCTCTTTATAAAAAAGTTTGATTATTTTTGAAATCCTTATTGAACTAAAGCCTCCGTTAGTTGAAGGATTTTCTATTTCGAATTTATGTAATAAACCAGATTATCAGTCCATTCACCAAATTCAAAAATAAATCCTTTTCTTGTACACTCAAACTCCATTCCAACACTCTCTGCTAAATTATAAGAAGGTGTGTTATCAACGTTTATATGAGCCTCAATTCGGTGGAAATTTAAGTCTTTAAAGGCCATAATAAGGGCTTCTTTTACTGCCTCTTTACCATAACCTTTTTTCCAATATTGATTATGGATTGTGTAACCTATCCTGCCCCATTGAAAGTCATTTCTCTCTAAGGTGGAGAAATCTATCATTCCAATATGTGTACCGTCTTCTTTCCTAAAGACACCAAAAACATATACCATATCATTCAGCGCTAATTCTTGATGTTTTTCCACTAAGTTGGTAAACCATTCCTCTGTACATTCACTCATATCTATCTTCCCTTGATCATAGCGGTGTTGAGATGGGAGTCTATTTTCAAATTCACTAAGCCAATTTTTAAAATCATCTACTTTTAATGGTCTTAATACTAATCTTTCTGTTTCTGAAATACAGTCAAATTTATTCAAATAAAACACCTTTTCAAATTATTTTTTTCAAAGACAAAAAAGTTAAATAGCTGTTGTTCAAAATAAGTGGCTTTACTACCATCTTGAAGTGTATATTCTTTACCGTTGAAGCCCAATTTATTTTTTAATGAATGTATATCAATTTTATAAATACTTTCACTTAAATCTTTATTAACAAACATGATTTCCAGGGAATCATTCTTATTATAATTCTTATCTTCATAAAATCTCCCGAATTCATGTATGAAAGAAGTAGAAGGCATAATTTTGGGTAACTTTACATTACATTTAAAATGATTTTTAAATTCCTTAACTGACTCTTTCACGGATTTATATCCAACTTGAGTGAATTTTTCCTCAAAAAAGGAGGAGTATCGTTCGTATTTGCATTTACTGGGCATCTTTTTTAGTTAGTCTTGTTCAAGTAAAGCCCCCGTTAGTTTAAGTGCAATCATTCACATACTAAAGGGATAGTTAGTCGAATCGTTGAATTAACCTTAGAATTGATTCCAGTCTCTTTTTAACAAAGAAAAAGAGTAGTGGTCATAATACTTACCTCTAAATAAATGCTTATCTCTGTAAATCCCTTCATTCTTAAATCCTAGCTTTTCTAATAATTTTATAGAATTGATATTTTCCAAAGCTACAAATGCGTTAATTCTATTCAGTGCCATATTATTAAAACCACTTTCGATAGCAATTATCAATCCCTCTTTCATATATCCCTGTCCCCAATATTCGTGCCATAAATCATAGCCTATCTCCGCTATATGGTTCATTCTATCCCAAGAATCATATCCACACGTTCCAATTTGTTGCTGATTATTTTTTTCGACTAATATCCACCGATTAAATCCTTTTTCTTCAGGATTTGAATTCCATTCAACAAACTCTGTAGCTTCATTTCTAGTCGTAAACCATTCTTCATCATATAAAAATTCACATACTTTTTCGTTGCTGAAGTGTCGATAAATAAAGTCAATATCCTCATTTCCCACATTCCGCAAAATCAGTCTGTCAGTTTCTAAATTAGGGAATTTACTATGTACAGTCAATTTAAGCACTCCTTATGATAACTAAATTAGGAACGTTTATTCTTAGATGAACAACGTTAAATCTTTACCTCTTTAAATATTTCGACAGTCTTTAAAATATACCTTCTTATTGAACTATCCTGCTTCGTTAGTTCAATAAAGAAAATAAGAGCTGCATATGCAACTCAATGATCTTCAAGTAAAGACCCCGTTAGTGGAATAAGTAAGTTTTTTAAATTTCACTCAGATAATCAAGTAACTGAAAAAAGAATTAAAACAATTATCCAACTCAATACGGTAATACCTAAAAAAGATTTTTTAATTTTATTTCTTGTATCTTTAGTAAAACCATTTAAGTATTGACGAACTCCTAAACCAATTGACCAAGCAACAATAATGATTAAAGCCAAAATAATTATAAACCTTGCATTAGGAAATACATCGCTTAATGTATTCACAATTAAACCGTTCAACCCAAAATATAAAAGTAAAATAAGTGCTATACCATAACTACTTAAAAACCATATGCTATTTTTATTCCTAGTCATCTCGTCTCTCCTTTTGACTATAATAACATCACATTCTTCAACTATCCTGCTGCGTTAGTTTAAGTACATTACTTCACAAACGTAACATAAATCCCAAATTTGTTAACAATCACTGCAATTACTTGAACTCCACATATAGACTAGCAAGGTATATACAAAACGTGTTTTAAAAGAATAAGGTGAAACATTTCAAATCCTATTACAGCGTAGTTTTTAACCCTTTTTCCACATATCAAAAAGGTTCTTTTCACTTAAAAGGTGAAAATAAAAAAGCGAGAGTTCCTTAGTCTAATAAGGATTTCTCGCTTTTTTATTGTTTTCTATGAATAAAGTGGGATATATAAATTCAAGTGCTGTATATTTTACTTATTTACTGCCTTTATTTAGATGAACCGGACATATAGGCTTAAAGTAACTTGGATAAACTCGATAATAAAGGTAGAAAGAAAAGGACAGTTAATATGCAAAATAGAATGGTTCTTTCCTTTCGAGCAATAAATGATATTCCAGTAAGTATTATAAATACATTCCTTACAACGTCTATCACACTATTATTAACAATAAAATTAATTAAAAAGCATGTTATAAAAGTGTAGAATGAAAATATTTTTAATTTATAAAAAAATCGCTGGTAACCAGTTTCCTTGATTTCCCAACTCCCTAAATAACGCTTCCCATCTTTTATTGGTTTGCTATTTAAATTTATCTTGTCGAACTGTATATATGCTGGCTGTATATAGGGTGCTGTACCGTTAAGTGATTGGTAACCCCAATAAAATGGTTTTTCGTTAATTTCAAACGGAGATAATGGTTTTAGATTTGCTTCTTCAATTTCCTGGTCGGTTATATTTTTGTAAGGGGGATTAAGCATAATTTCAACATCTTTAGAGAATACAACTCTTTGTGACTCTGTATTTCCGAAATACTCCTCCCAAGCTAGTGTTCGAATATTACTAAATAAAAACTGCAACTTTTTATACCTTTGCATATATGCCATACTGCAATCTACAGGAACCCACCCTATTTCTTCAACAAAAAATTCATTCCAAACATGCGCTTGAAGCTTTCCATTTGCCCAGCTTCCTACCAATGTTCTGCAAGGTATCCCAATTGATCGACATAGAGAAGAAAATAAAAATGAGTACTCACCACAGTCCCCTTTTTTTGATTGTAAGAAGGATTTTGCTCCCCTACTTTTCGGGGGATAATTGTATTTGAAATTTTCTACCAAGTAGTAGAATAATAGCTTGGCTTTATCCATTGAAGTAGTTGCATCAGCAGTTATACTTTCACCTAAACGAATTATTTCTGGATCAATCTGAACAAGAACCCCGGTTCTTAAATAATATTTTTTTTCCTCTTGCGAAATTTCCCTTTGCTCGTCTTTTTTATAAACGTCCTCTGAATAATGAATTTTTAAATGTTCATTTTCTTTCAAAGTAAAATAAGAAATCATACTTTTACCAGCATCTATTGAAGTTTTTTCGGGTTTGAGGGTTAGAGAGGGATTAGTTTTATCAATTGGTAATGATACCCAAAGGTTAGTAAGTCCTTTGTTTGAATTATGATAAGTATATTGAATATCGACTTTATTATTCATAATAAGCTCCTTTTTGAATCTTTATAGTATTTGTCATTATGGGAACACAAAAAGATTAAGTCTCTCTCGGGACGGTCCTATATCAGCGGAAAATATTCAGGGATTTGGTGTTCTTTTTAGCTTTTATTGTATATAGAAGGTCTCCACTCTGTGGATGTCAGTCTATTTCACAAATCTAGTAAATTCACAACCTTTCATTATAAAAATAAACTAATATTTAAACCCTAAATTGCCAAACAAATTAAGCGAAGTCCATCCACTGTGTCTCGTGAATTGAAACGTCATTTTAATTGCTTAGTAGAAGTTGCACAAAAGCGCTATAAAGTTAATAAATCGAACTGTGGTGCCAAGTCAAAATGTACCCCTGAATTAAAAGACGCTGTTCAAGAAAAGCTGCGGGCTACTTGGCCACCTGAACAGATTGTCGGACGATTATTTCAAGGTAAACTTAGCTTTAAAACCATTTATCGCTGGATTTATGAAGGGTTACTTGAAGTTCCTCTCACGACGTTACGACAAAAAGGAAAACGTCAAAAACCAAGGGAAACCCGTGGTCGATTTAACGTTGGTACCCCGATTTCAAAGCGCCCAAAAGAAGTTCGTAAGCGAAAAAAATTTGGTCACTGGGAACTCGATACCGTAGCTTCTAGCCGTGGTAAGAGTAAAGGGTGTTTTACAACATTTATCGAACGGATGACCCGTTGGTACGTAGCCATTCCAATGCCAGACCACTCTGCTCAGTCGATGTAAGAAGCAACAAAAGCACTATACCATGCTCTACCAAAAGACAGCTTTCAGACAGCGATGACTGATCGAGGCAAAGAATTTAGTTGTTATACAAACTTGGAAAAAGACTTGAATATCCAAGTTTATTTCGCTGATCCATACTCTTCTTGGCAGCGTGGTAGTAATGAAAATGCAAATGGTTTACTACGTGAATTCTCCCCTAAGCGAACAGACCTAGCTGAGGTAAGCATGGATGAATTAAAAGAAGCGTTATATTTAATCAATAATCGCCCAAGAAAATGCTTGGGTTGGAAATCTGCACACGAAGCGTTCATGGAGCAAGTGTTGCACTTAATTTGACAAAGTAACAGATTGAAATAGTGTTTCTCTATATTTAAGTGCAACATATAAAGAACATATTGCTTGTACAAGTGTTTTAAAATCAAAAACGAGAACAAAAAGATAATAAGACTATACTAAAATTTCTTTTTCGCTTTAAATTTTGGGTTGGCTACAAAAAGATATTATTTTCTTCTTTACTAGGCAAAGGGCAATGTTTATTTTTCATTATTTTCCTTCTGTGTTTAGCTATAAATTTATAAACAGAGTTTCTGATAAACTTTGGAATAATTTTCACTATTACCAAAGGAAGAAATAATCGATTAGCTGATATTAAAATATTAATTACAGCGTCAGAATAAATATATTTTTTGTTGTTTTCGAAAAAAATCATACTATCTATAGACTTATCGATATTGTCTTTGGACCATTGACTATCAAAGTTTGTTATTTTAATGGTGGGATTCTTATTGATTTTAACAATGAATCTAATAAAACGACTACACATATTACATTGACCGTCATATATAAGTATGCTCACTATATGTTCACCTCCTTAGCAAACTCGTTAAGTTAAAAAATCCGAACAGTGGTCATTTTTTAAATCCCGTTTAATTTAAAGTTGATTATCATAAATATAATGGTAATGACGAAGAAGGCAATTGATATTGTCCAGGCAAAACCTTTAGAGTAATTCGCGACTTTTTGAAGACCAATAGTGGTAATAATAACCTCCCAAACTTTAAAAATTTCCATGTTGTTTAAAAAAACGCCAAAGGTTCCTTTAGAAACAATGAGAGATTCTAGGCTAGTGAAGAGTGTATTAGGTTCACTCTCAATTAGCAGGCCAATAATCCCGTTAACAATTGAACTTAAAGTTGGAATAATCAATATGTAAGTATTCATTGAAAATAAATGTCTAAAAGATACCTCTAAATGAGCGATTTTTGCAATGACCCAATAAATAAAACTGAAAATTAGTACAGTGAAAATCGGAAAGAATAGCCCCCCAATAATAATACCAATTATAGTAAATACCTTAGATTCTCTCACCTCCCCTACCGTGAGAAATTCTAGTGATTCTACATCAATACCAATCGAGGTCAACCATGTACCAATAATAGATAACAAGGTTATAATTGCCAATGCAGACCAAATCTTAGGACTTGCTGTAATCCGTTCAAATTGTTCAGTCGGTCTTGTAATCATTCCTAACAATGAAGGATTTTTCATTCGAATTTCTTCCGACATTCATTATCACCTTTTTTCATATTTAGGTAATTCTCAATAAAAGAACATACCTTCTGTATATCCCGTAAAAAACAGGCATTACTAGTTATTAGCTATTTTCATATATAATGAATTGATCTGATACTTGTATTTATCCTTTAGCCCTCCGAAACCGTTCCCTCGTCTTTGCTTGACCTTTTTTTAGAAAACTTAATATTTTTAATTTTACTCCTAATGAAACTAAATGCTTTTATATAATCTTTGTTACTAATCAATAGTAAATCAATTACAATCATAGTGATTGAAAACGTGAAAAGACCCATTACAATCCCAATACCAATATGCATCCCTACAACTAATATCAGTGAAAAGTACTTTGTTCTTTTGTTAAATAGTAAAAACGGGAAAGATATTTGAACAATTACTGTTCCGTAAGTTACCAATGCAATTATTAAATCGGATGAGTTAATGATATTTCTAAAGAATGGAAGTGAATACTCTTCGACTTGAAGAGTATAATAAACGGCTGTACCATTCTGCCAAACCTCCCCCATAACTTTGTACAATGCTGAATTCAAATACATAATACATAATTGCATAACGGCAGCTAATATCGCTAGATTATGAAGAGAACTTGATACAAAAGAAGTCTTTACTTCTCTATCTGTAATCTGCCGTCGATAACTATCTACTGAAAAAAATCGAGTAGTTTGGGCAAAAATCAGGTAAAAAAGAATTATTCTCATGACATTGTCTCCGCCATCCAATATCAGATGATTTCGTTCATGAATAGAAAAAACTAAAATAAAATTCACAATACTTGTAAAACGACCTTTAAAACCAATTGTATATAAAAATGCAAATATTAAGCCTAGATGAAATATAATTTCAAAAAATAATGGAGAAGCACTCAAACCATAAAGTGAAAATGAATTGTAATCTATCATGGTGGATTGAAATAATTCAAAATCAATAACTCCATTAGGTCCCCATAAATATCCTCTTTGCGCGTAGTGAATACCATAAAAATACAAAAGTAATAGTCCAAATCCAATTCTAGTTAAACTAGCACCAATGGTAATGTAGGGCTTCGACAATAGTTGAATAAATTGGTTCATTTCTCTCATCTCCTCTACTTTAGAATTACGGAGTCAATACTTTCACGTATTTTTCCCAGTCAAATGTTGTATACGTTTTTTTAGATTCAACATTTGGATCTCTCTTTTTAGAAAATGGAATAGCTTCTTCTACGAGTACACGCACCCTAACTCTCTCAACATCTTCTTCATTAAACAGTTTTACGACATAAGAACTAGCATAGCGATATAAAATATCTATACCATATTGTTGAAATTCTTCATTCCCTCTTTTTTTCTCTATTGACTTTAGTTTATCTTCCGGCACTTTTTCTTTTAATTTTTCTACTGTTTCATCTACTCGGAGTGTTTGTAAAAAAGAAGATGGACCTAATCTAACCATCCTATTATTAGGAGATATACGATTTTTTTGATTTTCCTTATATAACGTAGTAGACAAATCAAACCAATCAGAATGACTTCCATCCTTATTCTCGACTTGTAAATAGATATAAAAATCATTCGATAAGGGATCAGGCGCGAAAAGTTGCCAATTTTGCTCGAATAAAGGTTGCATGTAGCTATTAATCAATATACCTCCTTTAGCCTTTACAGGATTAAGGGGAAGAACATAAATAGCTGTCATAATAAAGTGGAAACAAAAAGCAGTAATTAAAAATAATGCAAAAAGTTTTTTTCCCATTTTTTACCCACCCTATGTAAATAGTTTTTAAAAAAAGTGCCTATAATGAAATCATATAGGCACTTTTTTTATGGTTTACCTATCAAATACAACACTAACTTCTTCGTAATCTAATGCTTCGTCAACCGAAAAATTGCCAGTGATTTTACCAAATGCCCAAGCCCCAGCTGCTGCTCCAAATCCAGCTCCAGCTGCTCCAGCAACAACTTTCGCTCCTACAACAACTAAAGGAATCCATTGCGGTTTGACTTCATTGTTTACAGTAAGACCTTCAAATGCATTGTTACCTCCCACTGCAACCGGTGTTGAAGCCGATGCCGACACCGCCGTAAATGCACCGACGACTAATGCCAAACTCATAATTAGTGCGATCATTTTTTTACCCATTTTACCCACCTCCCATTGTAATAAATTTTTAATAACAGAACACAGCGTTCTATTAGCAGGAAGAGTTTGGAATCTCTTCATGATTTTGGTATATCATGACGATTTCAAATTTGTATTTTAAATTTTCTACATTTTCCGACTATTATGACTATAGTTATGTTGTTATTGTTCCCTTTACTATCTATGTTTAGAGAACAATTTATATAATAAATTTCCATACGTATATTGAAATAATTTACTAAAAACCTTGATTCCTAGTAAATAGATATCTTGCAATTAATTTGGGGCATTATGTCGAAATGTTCTTGGAACTCATTCTGAATACCTATATATCCCAAACTATTCATAGAGAAGATTCTTATCCAAAAATAAACCACGAAATGAAAAGGATTTTGGAATCCGAGCTCATTTCGTGGTTTTACTTTTCAATTTTCACATTGATTTCGGCAGATGAAGCGGATTTAAAAGGGGGGTAAAACGGTGCAACTTTTTTACAAACGGTATAACTTTATTTTAATATGGTGCATACTGATTTGAAATATCCAAAACGAATTGAATGGTATGAAAGAGTTTATTTATTCAAGTTGTAACGATAATCTAATTATATTTAGATTTACTTATATCCATCACATCCGTATAATGATAAAGATATATATAAACGGTATCGACCAATCATAAATAGACTCTATCTAATTTGATAGAGTCATTTAACTATTTGCAACAAAAATGCTATTAATTGATACGGGAATACATTATAGAACTAGCGCATATATTATTTATCAGAACGGGAATATGTATTTTATATAATTCAACAAAAAATATAGGTTTAATAAAAGCGCAAAAGGATGTTAATACACAGCCTTTTGCGCTTTTATTTTTGTAACTGCAGCCTTTTGAATAACTCTTCCTCAACAGCTGTTTTCAAAGCCTGTTTCGCATAATTCAAATGAAGATCTTCCCCTGCAGTGCGAATTTGAATATCACTAAAATATTCACTTGTACGATGCCATCCTATTACTTGAATTCCCCTTCGTTTTAAAAGGTGTTTTGATTTATAATAATCATTTTTTAAATCCTTTAACAACACATCCACCAATACTAAATAGATATTTTTCATTTTTAACTTTTCTAAATGAGGATGATCTTTTTGCAAAGATTGAATTGCTAACTCATATATCAAATATTGATGTAATTGATTCCGTTCTTCTATTGAAATCATACTTCCTCCAGCAAACATATATCACATATAGAAGATAGCTGAATACGTTTAATTACATCTAATTGGCCATTAAGAAGACATTCATTATGTTACTTATCAACTTCTTGTATCAAACCCTCAGTTATAACTATTTCTCCATTAGCCCAAGTAGTTATTTGTACTGGTTTATTTTCATTAAGCGCTTGCGAGATCGTTAATTGAAAGTCTTCAAGTTGCCATTCGTCTAGTTTCGGGCGCTTAATAAAACTTTGCTCTTTTTTCCATTCTTTTATCATGGTCAAATGTTCCGGCAACATTAAACTAACCCGAAATGCCATCAAGAGAATTTTTGTATATCATCATATATCAACTCCTAAATTTTTTTAAAATTTTAGGCAGATGATATATATCAAAAGTAAAGTAACAAAATTGCGACCTCCAAACACTTCTTGGGATACTATAAGATATTCGACCCAAATTCTAAAAATCCTTTTTATTTGTACTTTTTGTTCAACCACAATTTATTAGTTATCTAACGTAGATTATATCTTTCAAATCAAAGACCTTATCACTAATACCTAAACGCTGAGCAGGCGTAATTTCCTTCCCATCTGCTGATTTATAAGTTTCGCAAAAGTTATAGAATGTTCTTAGAATGGTTAATACGTATTGAGCATACTTCGGATTGAAGTTGGCATAAATATAACTTTTCCCATCGCCTCTTGCAGTCATTAACGGTCTTTCAAGAATAGACAGCCTTCTAAGAATTTGTTGAATAAAACTATTCGTGGCATTGTCATTCACATTCATTACCATTTTCGCAATATCCTTTGGTCCAAGGGAAGAAATATCAGTTGTGCAATCTACTCTATAAAACCCTTTATCGCTTGATGCTAAGGGATGTATAATTGGATTTTTAGCCCAAACATTATAAGATTGTTTTGGTGTTTTGATTTCGGTATGAAATTTATGCGTTTCAAAAAGTTCCTTTAACGAAAAGTATGCCAACTTTCGCAAATTCTTTGTTTCATATCCGAATGGATAAAAATAGATATCTATATGTGAATACTGCTTTATCAATGAACTAGATAGAATAATAAAGTTAAATAGGCATCCCATAATAATTCGATTCGAAGTCTGTAAAACTACTTTGCCTGTTCAACTAAACTGCGCCTTTAGTTGAATATGAAAAAAGAGCCGTCTGAACAGCTCAACGATCTTCTACTAATGCCCCCGTTAGTTGAATAAGAGTTAATTTACTTCTAAAACGAAGGCATAAAAAGCATCACCATTAGAAACGTTTTTTTCCTTTTCTTTCATCCACCAGAATTCATAAGAATAATAATAAATTCCTTTTTGTGTAGGTGCGGTAAATTGATTATCTTTAACCGCAATATCGGCTGTTAAGCTCTCGATTATTTTTCACCACTTGCTACTTTTTTCTGTTTTTTATTATCAGGAATTTTCAACAATAGACTACAAGAAAAAATAATCGACATTACACCAGTAATAGTACGCATTACAAAGGTATCATTAGGAAAGCCAAATAAAATATACCCTAAACAATATATATATGATGTAACTATAATCGATTTTAATAATGTTTTTTTCATGGAATACTCCCTCTTCAAACTGCACTTTTTCACACTACAAATATCGAAATACTTTTTTTATTATACAGAGAAATCAAAAAATATAGTATGAAAATCCTATTTCATACCATCTTTTTAACGACTTTATTGTAAATTAAACATCTTTATTTGTAATCAACAATTTTATGTAGGATAGGAATAACGTTTGATCAAAACAGATGGGTTGGAAATTTAAGTGGGTTAGATTTTTATAAAAAATTTTGATTAAAATTATTTGAACCGAACCCCGAATGTGAGGGTGCTCCCTCTCCTGCAGCCAATCTTTTTCCCTTCACTCTTAAATTAAGTCTTTATCATATTCCAATAGAGAAGTACGGATTTTTTTCTACTCCTCCTTCTCCAAAGTTCTCACTTTCGGCTCTTGCTCACTCCAATAGCCTCTTATTCAAACACAAGTCTTATTTGAATTAAAAATTTTTTCAATCTTTATTATTAATTATCGAACTTTGTTATAAATGATAATCTTTTTTACAAAGCTACAGTTTACGAGACGTTTGAATTAATGAATGAGTAAGTCTATTGTGATCTTTCTAACTTCGAGTTTTGGTGAGATCCAAAAAAATACATAGAATGATAAAAAAGTCCTTTTAATTGGGACACGAACTAGTTATAATGTTTTAGTTCCCAAGTAAATGGGGTGCATAGTTAATAATTTAGATTGGTTAAAATCAATGTGAGTAACCCATGATGTAGAAATGTTAGACGGAGGGCGTTATTGTTATAGAAGATAGACATGAAAGGAGTTTGTTGGCATGAAAGAAACATCAGGAAGTACGATAAAGTGGGTTCCTTTCTTCATTACCATTGCAATTGGTATTATTATTTGGTTTATACCGGCACCTGCTGGAGTAGAAGAAAGTGCATGGCATTTATTTGCTGTGTTTGTTGCGACAATTGTCGGTTTTATTTCAAAACCATTACCTATGGGAGCTATTTCAATTATTGCTATGGCAGTGATCGCGGTGACTAATACGCTAACAATTGAAGAAACACTAAGTGGGTTTGGTAATTCGACGATTTGGCTTATCGTTATTGCGTTCTTTATTTCGCGTGGATTTATTAAGACAGGGTTAGGTGAGCGTATAGCTTATGTATTTGTTCGGTTATTTGGAAAGAAAACGTTAAGCTTGTCGTATTCTTTATTGATAAGCGATTTAATTTTGGCGCCTGCTATTCCGAGTAATACGGCACGTGCAGGTGGTGTGATTTTCCCTATTATCCACTCCTTATCACGTACATTTGGTTCTAAACCAGAAGATGGTACAGAACGTAAAATGGGAGCCTTTCTTTTGACGGTAGGATTTCAAGGGAACTTGATTACATCTGCTATGTTTATGACAGCTATGGCAGCCAATCCTTTAATTGTTAAGCTAGCTAGTGATACGGCTGGTGTGACAATAACGTGGTTTGGGTGGGCAACTGCTATGATTGTTCCAGGATTAGTAGCATTGATTGTTGTTCCATTTATTATCTATAAGATTTTCCCTCCAGAGATTAAACAAACTCCAGAAGCAAGTCGAATTGCAAAAGAGAAATTAGATGAGTTTGGGCCATTAAAAAGCTCTGAGAAACGCATGATTGCAGTGTTTATTGTTGTTTTAGGACTTTGGATTGGTGGGGATTCTTTAGGCATTGGTGCCACAACAGCTGCTTTAATAGGGCTTTCCTTACTTTTATTATTAGAAGTGCTAACATGGTCAGATATTAAAACTGAACAAGGAGCCTGGGATACGCTTGTTTGGTTTGCGACGCTCTTTATGATGGCCTCTTACATGAACAAGCTTGGACTGATTCCGTGGTTTAGTACAGAGGTCAGTTCGTTTGTGTCTGGCTATAACTGGATGTTTGCGGTATTGATATTAGCACTTGTCTATTTCTATTCACACTATTTCTTTGCAAGTTCTACAGCACATATTAGTGCCATGTATGCCGCATTTCTATCTGTTATGCTTCAAGCGGGAGCACCAGCCATGCTTGCGGTGATCCTATTAGCAGCATTCAGTAATTTATTTGGTGCCACAACTCATTACGGTTCTGGTCCTGCTCCTGTATTCTTTGGCGCAGGTTATATTGAACAGAAAAAATGGTGGACGGTAGGCTTTATTGTCTCTATCGTTACGATTCTCATTTTTGTTATAATCGGTGGCTTATGGTGGAAGATACTTGGCTATTGGTAAGATAGGATTGAGCACGGCTACACAAGGACTTTATGGAAGTTATATACTAAATTTTTTAAAAAAGAGTCCATTTTGAACAATCTCATTTCAAAATGGACTCTTTTTATATACCCTAATTTAGAAGTTTATACAGAACTTTTCATCAAACTTTATTTCAAAACTATGTCCTCTGTGTGAATATACAAATCCACATTTTCCTAGACCTAAAAATAACCAAATAAACACCTAATCAATTACCATTTTCCACCAGGATTCAAGGTGTTTACGGACCCTTTATATACTACAAGCAGTCCTTAACATATTAACCTTAAGAGTAAAAACTAATATTATTTGCTATGTATGTAAAAATCCCTCGTTAAAACTTCAACCCCTGTTTAATTTGTATATACTTTTCTAACGTTAATTCTTTTTGTTTTTCTTGATATAAAAAGGGGCAATCCCTCAGCCAATTTTCCATGGCTTTTGGGACAGCCCCTCTAATCCTTTAACTGATAGAAAACCTGTTCAATTTTGCCTCAGTACCAAGCATGACAGTGTTAAGCTCATTCCCTCGGCTATCTTGTCCCCTTCTGAAATAGAGACTGCGTAAAAAATTCTTGCTGTTCACTCGAGCAATCACCTGACTGCGACTCCTCGGCAAATTGCAGCATTGCGCTAAGCCGCTAATCCAATCAGCGATTTCTTGATGTGGAAGTAACTCTTTGTCAATTATCGTATCCACGATGTTGACCAACCGCTCATCATCCTCATCGCTAAAAATATGTCTACCATTATGAAGCATGCCAGAGATAGTGACAAGAACCTCACGCAGCATTGCGACGCTGCTCTCCTCGCACTGCACCAGCTCGACAAAAACATCCGCACCGTGAGACGCGCTGTGAGCCCAGCCTCCTACTGAAAGGTAACCTCGCAGATCCTTCTCCTCTTTATAATAACGGAGCATTGCATACATTAATTGCTCAATTTCCGCTTGATTGAAAAATGGATTCTGTCTGTGGCGTTGCACAATCAAAGCGATAGGCAAGGCAGAGAACGTCCTTGTAAAAACTGACTGATCATCCTCGCTGCCAATATTATAGAACAAATGGTTCTCATCAGTCAGAACAGTTAAGAGGCTACGCAACTCCTCTCCACTGAACCTATTCTCTTCCTTAATCCACATATAAAACATCGGATAAATCAGGTTATCCCGTAATTCTGGCTGAGGATCGCCAATATATTGAAGTAACAAAGGTAAGAAATCTTGATGCTGCTCACCTTCGCGTAACTGATACTCATCCTTCTCAATTCTTTGCAAATCCAGCATCAATTTGGTCCTTGTATCGCTCATTTCCCCATCCCTCTCATCATTCGTTCACTCGCCTCTCCAAGATCATGAGTCAGCGGAAATTCTGCTTATTCCTATTCCCATTCCTTGGATGCAATAAATTCAGACATCAATTTCATTGCACCGTCGGAATTTATCAGGGTTAATACCGGTCCCTCGACCTTGTTTAATCCACTGTTCAATCTCAGATGTTCTTTTTCTTTTCGACATAAAAACACCCCTTTTGATAATCATATCTAAAGGGGTAAAACAGTGCAACTTTTTTACAAATCCACAAAATATTGTTGGTTTGAAATAAAGTTTGATTTAATAAACGTTATCAACTGTTGGTATAGAATAAAGTTTGATTAAATTGAAACAAATAACCTTGATAAAGGATCCTAGAAAAGGGCATGTTTTATAAAAAAGACTGATTTAAACATGCTATTAATACTCCCAATTGACTCATTCTTTTGTAAAAAAGTTTGATCATTCCTGTGAACCTTATTCAATAAAAGTGACCTATTCTTCCATAAAAATGCCCCCTTAGTAAAGTTATTTTAGCTCTCATAGTGCTCCTAAGAAGTTTTCGGAATATAAATTTTCAGCAATGGCATGGAAAATATATATCCGTAACTACATTTTGGGTTTAATATTGAATAAGTATAAATAATATACAAATTTAAAATAAACTTCTGAAGTTTAAAAGAAATCGAGGGTGTTGAATTGAACAGATGGATGCATTTTTCATTCATTGGTATTGGCATAATTATTTTTGCTTTAGTTTCAATTTTGTTGGTTCGCCATAT
Organism: Viridibacillus soli; assembly: GCF_016612995.1. Taxonomy (GTDB): domain Bacteria; phylum Bacillota; class Bacilli; order Bacillales_A; family Planococcaceae; genus Viridibacillus; species Viridibacillus soli. The sequence goes on along the minus strand of NZ_JAEOAH010000054.1, from coordinate 3,480 downwards.
TATACAAAGGAAAGTTCTTAAAAAAAGTAACGAATTAATAGATAATAGCGGTGTAAGTGACTTGGTAGAATTAAATATAAACGGGACAAAACAATATATTTTCATTGAAGGAAAAGATAAACAAGAACCAATTATTTTATTTCTTCATGGCGGTCCAGGTCAGCCGCTCCCATTTGGGGTATGTTCAAGAGGTGTTTATCCGAAAATAACTGACAATTTTATAGCTGTTTATTATGATCAGCGGGGTGCCGGCAAGAGTTATCAAAGTGATATTCCTTTAGATAGTATGAATATCAATCAATTTGTAGAAGATACAAATGAAATTGTGGATTATTTGAGGGAACGGTTCAATCAAGACAAGATCTATTTAGCATGCATGTCCTGGGGTTCTATTATTGGAATGAAATATGTTGATCGCTATCCAGAAAAAATCGATACGTATTTTGGTATTTCTCAATTTGTTAGCAACGCTAAAACCCAAAAATTATCAACGAAATGGTTAATCGAGATAGCTGAAGATAAAGAGATGAAAGAAGATATTGCTTCATTTGGCAATCCCCCTTATTCAATAGAAAATGAAGAGAAATATAGCAAGTATATCAGCAAATATGGTGGAGATAATTATAGCGATGAAACGACTTCCAAAGTCAATATCCTTAGTTACCTAAAACCTATGTTATTCAGTCCCGATTATACTTTGGAAGATATCTACAAAGTCGTTTATAGTGGCGCAAAGTTTAGTTTGTTTAAATCAAAAGTATTACAAAAAGAGATACAACATGAAGTTGACTTGCAAGAAGAAGTGAAAATAGTAAAAGTTCCTGTTTATTTGTTCCAAGGCATGCACGACAAATTAACCAATTATGATTTAACAGAGGAATTCTTTAATGAATTGAAAGTTCATGGGGAAAAGGAATTTATCCCACTTGAAAAATCTGCACATTACCCAAATAAAGAAGATTTTAAGATATTCGTAGATAAGATGATAGAAGTCTCTAAATAAACTAATCTCCATTTAAAACCCTTCCTGCTTAAACAAAGGAAGGGTTTACTCTTTAACTTCACTAATATAGAGATTTTTCTAATCTACTTCTTCATTAATTGGATTCGGTACAATATCTGTATTCTTATGAAAAATACTATTTTCCCAACTTGCTCCTTTTCGTATGCCTGCTATTCGTAAACAAGTAAACCTGTTGTATAGTGCAAAAAAGTTGGAAATACAACTCCTTATAAATTGCGTATTCAGGAGTTATGAGATATTGAATAAATAAAAATAAAGTTGGAAACGAATATGCATATACCGTAATGTTTTTATTATACATATTCACTAAAGGTTTCCTATATATATGTCCGCATCGAGATGTAGATTTTTGCTTTTCTAAGCATGTACACTTTCGCTCAAAATGTGCTTCTCTATTCATATGTATGAATAATTATAAACAATAAGCCTGTATCTATGATTACTTGGTAATCTAAGAGACAGAACAGGTTTTGTATTTCAGTTATAATTGTATGGATGCTTTTTTATGGAATATTTATAAAAATCAATTAAATTTTAAACACCGATTATATGAGAATTTTTGTTAAAATAAATATTTTTTTAAAATTGAACCTATTATGATTTGATAATCGTCTAATAGCAGAATTTGAAGTAGGTTGAAAGGGAGGGTAGTAGATTGGACAGAGAAAAAAAAGATCTCATATTAGAAAAAATGATGATTGAATATGGTAATGAGCTGGTACGATTGGCATTTTCTTATGTGAAAGATACAGAGATTGCTAAGGATATGGTTCAAAATACGTTTATCAAATGCTACAAGAACCTTGATTCGTTTCGATTTGACGCACAAATAAAAACTTGGCTCTATCGTATAACAATTAACGAATGTAAAGATTATTTAAAAAGTTGGAATTATAAAATGGTACAGGTAAAAAGTTTTATAAATGAAACAGCAAAGTCAATATTACCATCAACAGAAAAAACAGTTATCGATAAATACAATAATGAAGAAATAAGAGATACTATCTCTTCTCTTCCAAAAGTGTATCGGGAAGTGGTTTATCTATACTACTATGATTCATTAAAGACAGAGGAAATTGCCGAAGTTTTGGATATTCCAGTTAATACAGTGAAAACTAGATTAAGAAGAGCAAAACAAAGATTAGAGTCGATGATAAAGGAGGCAGAACTTAATGGAAGATAAACGATTAAGAGATAAATTTTATAATATGTCTGAACAAGAACTAAGATTTACGAAAGAAGACCGTAATGAAGTATTTGAACAAATTCATAAACTGGAGAAGAATAGTACACAAATGAAGTCTCTTGTTTCTTCTTCAAAAAAATTCGCTCCACTTACAGTTTCTCTATTAATGGTAAGCTTGTGTATATTTTTGTTTATTCCATCGATTTTCCCTGGAAACGTTAATAAAGAATATAACAGAAGTGATGTAAGCGGAACAGTATTACAAGAAGACGAGATTTTCACCACTCTATTTACGGTGAAAGATGAGAATAATAGAATACCTATTAACCTTTTAATTACTTATAGTAAAGATAAAAAGATAGTTAAGGTTCTGTCTATCCCTCGTGATACTTATGCTCCGATATTGGATAAGAATAATGGGACTACTTCATATGATAAATTGACATTTGCTTACGGTTCGGGAGGAGCTGAAAATGTAAAAACAACAGTTTCTAAGCTATTTGGTTTAACAATTGATTATTATGCTGTTATGGATATAGAAACCCTTTCAAAGGTGATTGATTCAGTGAATGGAATAGATTACGACTTGCAAGAAGATATTCGAGTAAGAGCTATATCTAGAGAGGCATTTGAATTCAAAAAGGGGAAGAATCGTTTGAATGGAGAAGAGGTTGTGGCGTTAATGATGGCTGCTACTGAGGGAAGAATATTAGGTGAAGAAAACCTATTAAACCTCATTAGTGCTGTTATTAATAAAACAAAAAACGAAATCCCACAAACACAATTAAAAGAACTTACTACTAAAATAGAATCCAATACATCAAATGATCATTTGTTAGAGAATAAAATGGAAATTAATTCTATAAAACCGTTATCTTTAAGTGATGGAATGAAAGCGGAAAATATAGGTGGTAGTTACTATATTAAATTTGAGAAAGATTTTTTAAATTCTATTTCAGAAGAGTTAACCACATTTAACTAAATAGAAATTGGAATATTTAAGGGTTTTTCATTTAAATACTTATGGTTGGAATAATAACTAAGAGAAGATAAAGGCGTGTTAATGAAATGTAGATTAACACACTTTTTAACACTTGATGTAAAAACTGATGGGGTGACTGTAACTGAAATTAAAGAGTGATATTCAACTCCCATGAAAATAAAATCTCTGGTACTAAAAAAGTCCAAACATGTTGGTTTAGAATAAAGTTTGATTAAAAATCACTCTAAGCTCTTGATTTTACTGCATATAAAAAGCTATTGTTTTGAA
>NZ_JAEOAH010000053.1 GCF_016612995.1 Viridibacillus soli | reverse complement strand
CTTCAATTGTTTGAAAACCCCAACAAATATTATAGAACCGATTAATATAGTTTCCCTTAACAACAAAAAAGGGTAATTCCATAAGAGTATAGCTCCTATCAAATCACCCTAACTTTGTTTAAATGTTTATTTAACGGCATTTCTGCCGCTAAATTTAAATATGGAGACGGCGGGTGTTCAGTACACTAAACAGAGAAACCTTATTACATCAACGTTTGAACGGCTTTTTCGAGGGTCAAAAACAGCTCTTACAAAGGAATTAATAAGGTTTGTTAAAAATGCTTACGGAGACATCGATTTCTTTAATAATCAAGTTCTGTAAATTTAAATATCCTTCATTTATGAATTCCAGGACTCAATCTCTTATACTACTCATGAGAGTCCCACTAACAATATCTTTTATTTATTATAGATAAAATTTTACAGGTTTGTCTATCTGATTTTATCATTCATTAAATCGTTTCATGCGTAACCAGGGTTTGGACCGTCCGTAGATGAAGCAACTTCTTCGAATGCCTTTACTAAGTATTTTACTACATTAACAAGTGAAACAAGTTCATTCTCAATATAATTGTTTTGATGTTTAGTTTAATCCAGTGTCTTTAATATCTTTTCAAAATGAACCTCTGTCTTGCATACTTCCATTACCGGCTTTTTCCACAGTCCTAATTTTCTCGATGGGTAGTATTAACTTTGTGTCGACTGATCTATTTCTTCATCATAAAGTACAATGGCAATGTAACTTGAAAACTCAGGGTTTTTTGTCACTAATATGTCAACTTCAGATTTCTCTCCTAACCTATCAAGTTCTTCTATCGAGTCCAACTTTATCGTGAATCTCGAACATTTCGCTCCATCTTTATCGTTCATTACAGTTAGAGTCGCCTCAGAACAGGGCCTTTCTTTTTCGGTCATAAATAGATGCAATTTTCCATCACTATTGTAACTGTTTATGATTGAAGACTTCGTTATTAAAAGTTCCATGACTTGTCCTCCCTTCGGCTTCCTATAAGGACGATTCTACTTCTTCCACGCCTTTAGAGACTGGTAAGATAAAAACCATTAAAGAGCCGATTACTCCATTTACTGGATAGATCCAACCTGCCAAAACGCACCCGATTATTGAACACTTACTTAAATATCAAGCTGTACAAAGCTGAGACTAATAGAGCAAATATTATACATCCAATAGCTGCAGTTTTCGATTGTTTTGCAATACATTGATCGTCTTTATACGATATTCCAATAAATGACAGATTAAAGTGAAAACACAGAATAAAAATAATATCGAAGTGATCCCTATCCAGCTTGAAATTTCTAATTTAATCTTATTCTCCCCCTACAGCTTTGCTGAATTACCGGTTTATAGTCCATCCTTTATTCCATTAATCGAACCCTTTTGCTGAAGTTAAAAATTCAACATCCCAAACACAATACTTTTCTTTCTTTTTTCTAAGTATTAAAGAAAATAGGCATGAACTTTTCACAGTATATAAATTTTTTATATCGTATGTACATTTGAAAGGCCAAACCAACTTTCCGCCTTGTCTATGATAGGTTGCGTTGGATTGCGATAGTAAACTACCAAATCTTCTTTTGCCCTTGTACAACATACATAGAACAGCTTTTCTGTACGGTTCAAAATCTTCTGATAAGATAAAGCTTTCGCGGTTGATAAGCTATCAACTATATTATCATCGAATAAATATTCGAAATTATATTTAGACCAATTTCCATTGTCTAATAAGACTAATACATTGTTATATTCTTCGCCTTTTATTTTATGTTGTGTTGAAAAAGGCGTTTTTCCATTTAAATAAGCAAATAGGTTTTGAAACTCTTTAAACTTCACTTTCTTCAATCGTTCATATACATAACTCTTTTTTTCTATAAATGAATAGAAATTATCATCTTTCCTGCATATTCTATTTTCATGAGCAAATTCAATGACTTCTTCAATCTTTTTATTCGACATATTTTGCATTTCTTCTATAATTCTTTTAATCTCTAGCTTATCATTGATAGATCGTATTTTAAATTCTGTTTTCCTTAAAAACTCATTATATTCCCCTTGTTTATACAAACTAATATTATCTTGAATCTTAAATAGATGATTTATAATTTCATCCCTTTTAGAAGTGGGTTTAGAAGGATCATCAATGTCATCCTTTTTATCGTCTAGTAACATAGCTTTATCCAAATATATTTTACTAAAGCTATTAAATGAGATGTTTTTTGCCTTCTCATATAGACTTGGGTTTTCATTAATGAATTCGGTCATCCCATTGGTCGGTAATATAGGCTTTTGTTGCACACCAGTTTTACCCTTTAATAAAGTATCAATGACATCCCCAAATGAATATCCATCAAATTCAGGCTTGTCGTCCAAGCTCTTAATGTATTTAACAATTCGATCTTTATAATCTAAAATCTTATCCCCATCGTATATTTCCATTAGCTCATTAAAACCCGCTTGCGGGGCAATTAGGTTGTGAGTTAAGTTTAATTCTTTTGTTTCCTTTGGGTTGGTAAAATCCCATTTCAACTCTTTTTTTAATAGATCAAGTTTATCTTCATTAGTTGTATAATAAAAACTTATCTTTCCTGGTTTGATACTTCCATTCTTCATGTTAGGAGCTTTCAAATCGTCTGATGGTTCTTGAACTATACCGTCAGTCCTTAACTTATTAGCCAAATCAATAATTAATTTTGGGTTTCGTCTATTTTGTTTCTTTTGAACTTCTTTTATCTTTCCTTCAGAAATATAACCCTGAAGATCACCAATCCCACTATCATAGATAGATTGCATAGCATCGCCAAAGAAACCTACTATATTTTGTCTTCCGCCTTGTTTAAGGTGATTTAAAAAAATCTCAACTACAACTTTGTCGGATATGGATAGGTAAGCCTTTGAAATTATCTCCAGCTTTTCCCCCCATTCACACCGTACGTGAGAGTTTCCCCTCATACGGCGTTCCATCATTTACGAATCTTTAAACTAATATTTCATTTCCAGCCATTCTTTTGATGTATCAGTGAACACTTTCACCACACTTACTCTTTTATGGTGTTGGTTTTACTTTTAGTCGCACAAGAATCTGATATTATAAAACATTACTTTATTTATTCATAAATTGACTAATGGCTATCCCTCCACCGCTTATTATCACGGCTTCAACGGTACTGTGCCATCACTTTCACTGACTTAAAATAAGGTTATACAAATTGTTTTCCCTTATACCTCTTCATCGAGTGCAATCTCTCCAAGTAGCCAGCTTACCACGTTCCAAAAAATCATATCTGTACATATAATACCTTTAGGTCATTCCTCTAACCCTGTTAGCTTGATAGCGCCTGTAACACTATAAGGTGTTTCATAAAGACAAATCTTACTCCACCTCACTAACCCAACAATAAGTTGGTGTACCCTTTCGAATACTTATACCTCTAGAGCCGTACATTCGGAATTTCGTCAGTAAGAAGTTTTCTTTCCTACATTCTAACCATGAGTATTTTTTATAGAACCCCAGTCTATCTACCACACAAAGTGCCTCCACTCCGCTTTCCTGTAATTAGGGTGGTATTCAACTGACTTCACCGAGCTTATAACACCATCACGATTGTACGCGATAATGCTATTCGGAGGATTAGGTCGAGCCTTTCAGAGCGTTACCTCATCATTCGACTCATCTGATTTCTTAGTTCTCTTAGCGAAAATTTCTACTAATGGCTAGTCTTTTCAACTAGCAACGTGTCACACTATCCTGATATTCGTCTATGAGAATAAGTTTAAACTTATCTTGCACTATTCTACAAAGTTTCGGATATTTTTCAAACATTATATTTGCCAAGATTAAAATTTCATCATGTGAAATTATACCTTCTTTAATTAGCACATACTCTTTATACTGAATAGTCTTACCGGTAAAAAAATCGGAGTCTACATGCTCTGAAAGTATTAATCCTTTATGGGTTTTCTCATTGATTAATTCGGTTAAAACCTTTTTTAATTCTATTTGAAACGACTTTATATTATCCCATAAAAACTTATGAATAGTACTTACAATTAAATTCGCATGTTGAATACGTCCTTCGATTTCATTAACTGCAGCGTTGGTATAAGTAATACAAGCTATCCTATCAGTAGGATTTTCTAATAAGCTTTGATTTATTATCTCGACAAGTGAGAAGGTTTTACCACTTCCTGCACCTCCACTTAATAGGAAATCAGATCCATTATCTTTATGTTTAAATATTTGTTGTACTTCGTCTTCCAAACCTAATCTTCTTTCAACCATTGCAACCCCTCCTTAATATATTTCGGGATTTCCCAATTAGAATATTCATGGGATAATGTTCTTTCTTGTTTAGTCTTTATGTAGCATATATCGATTTCTTCTGTTTTACTATTTAATAATATCTCCATTGCAAACGCAGGCTTTTTTCCAACGCCCTCTGCCATTTCATATGAATCTATTTCATCTTTTGCGAATGCTTTCATCTTTTTTTGCGTCAGACTAGGAAAATTCAAACTTCCTGTAAATACCTTTTCCTCATTAAACGTGTGCTTCTTAATGAACTCCTTATTAATATGAAAAAAACTGTCCTCGAAACTACGTGCATGGTAAAGGTTATTTTCTTTATTTTTTTCTGCGGACTGATACTGCAAGAGAACATGTCCTTTTTCATTTATCTCCCATACGTTTTCAACACTGTTTTTGATTAATGTTCTTTCAATAAGAGGTAATTTTGTTAAGGAATCAAATCCTATATCTTCGCCTAGAAAGTATTTTAAAGAATAATTGCTTGATTCAGTTCCATCAGAAACACGGCAGGCCATTTCTTTTGTTTTTTCTGTTCCATCTGAATTAAGTTTTTTGTTATCGTCTTTGTCTAAATCGAAAACGATCTTATAAGAATCTATATCAGTAATGATAAGTGATTTTATTCCTACAAAATCAATGAATTCTTCGAATATGTGCGAGTAAGCTCCGACTTCTATTATTGAAATATTTTGAGACAATAGGGGAAGTGAAGTAGCTCTACCATTTAACTCGTCTTCGAAATCTATTTTTTTCATCATTGCAGGAAGGAGAATTCTCTCTGTATCTCCCTCAATAAATATGACTTTATCAGCAAAAAAGAGATCAGATCTATGTAATGTTAAATACTGTTTCAAAAACTTATAGTTGTTTTTCTGTTCACAGTATATTGCCTCTAAATCTTTAAGGCTTTTCGAATTTACTTCATTATCTTCTTTTCTGAAATACTTTATATCTTCAAAATCACTCTCCGCAACTATATGTGCGGAATGGGTAGATATAAGCGTTTGAAGTTTTCGACCCTCGCCATTTCTAACTGATATACCTTCACCTAATAATGATTTTATGTTTTTAATGAATATCCTTTGCATCTGAGGGTGTGTATGAACTTCTGGTTCCTCGATAAATAAAAGGTTTATATCAGCCGGATTTGAATCTTTACTTTTTTGAAACTCATGAAGAATAATCTTTATCTCGAAAATCATACTAATCAAGTTCATATAACCTAATCCATTATAGTTTTCGGGCAATTCGACACCTGAATCGCCTGATCCATAAACTACTGTAGTATTATCTTCTAATAACTCTTTGTGCTGGAGAGTAGAAGTAATTCTAATTGAAGATTGGTCTTGATTTGTCCCTCCGAACTTTCTTACATCTTCAATAATCTCATTAAATATCTCTCCATATATCCCTTCAAGCTTCTTATCAGTTTCAGTTAAAGCCTCTTTAAACTTATCAATTACAGTTCTATTAATATCTTCATCTTCCATTCTTTTATAGATCTTAGCTGATTGAGTGGAAAGGCTTCTTTCTTTATCTTTATTTGAAACATTCCTTCGGGCATTAATCCATTTAAAGTTAACGATATTCCCTATATTTATCTTTTCTTTTAATAAATCTGTATAAACGCTATCATTTTCTGTCTCAATTTCATTATCATAAAGAATACTTTTCTTTAGTATTGTAAAATAGCTTCGGAAGTTATTTTTAATAAATGATAAAATATCTTCTGGTTGATTAGATTCAGCTTCTCTTTGATTATTCATTGCATTATAATCATTTTTCAGATTTAAAAATTCACCTTCTAGAAGTCTATATTCAAATCCTAGTACAATTACTTTGTTTTCCGGATCCAAATCCATAATGACTTTGTCTCCTATGTTAGATAAATCATCACTCTCGTCATATTCAATAAATAACTTTAGAGAAATCCCTAAAAAAGGAAAAGGTTCATCCGATGCATTGGGAGAATCTTCTAATTCTAAATACGATTTCAATTCATCTCTAAAACTGCTATTAAAATCATCAAAAGAAAATGGACTATCATTAAGAAACTTATCTAATATAATCAATAAAGAAGTTTTACCACAATTGTTTTTCCCTAATATTAAGCTTAAATCTTCTTCTAATTGTATTGATGTGTTTTTTAATAGTCGGAAATTTTTAACCTTTATTTCTGATATCCGCATTTTCTACATCTCCTACATAAATTAATTTAAATGATTGGCATTTTTATAATTTAGGTGATTCTAATTTTTCAAGGAAGTACTTTCCACTTTTTCCGCGATCGAATGACTCTTTCATTTAATAACTGAATAATCAGTATCCTATTTCAGTGTAACATATTCCCAGTTTCTTAGTATTAGAATGTGAATGTGTATCGTTTGATTTTTTCTGATGCTTTCAAATAATTTGATAAGATTTCAACCACTTCAACCTTGAGTTAGCTTACAAAATAACCGTATCAACCTCTTAGTAGTGTTTAATAAGACTGTAAGGCCCCGAACCAAAAGCAAATGAATTGATACACAGGTTTTTCTATTGGATGTCAGAGAGCTGTCTATAGAAAGCAAATTTCCCATTTCAAGGTTTGCCCCATAATTTATTTAGTCTATCTTTTATGTACATTTCCCTGCCGAACTCATCATATGATATGTAACAATTTCAGCCAAACTATCATGACATCGGCACCAATATTAGCGAAAGTGTAACAGTTCTCCACCAAACTACCATGGGATGTGTACCAAAATGCATTTGCTTATTTAGATTTCCAAGCAGACTTTTTCATTTCGTTGCATCACATGCCAGCCTCCCACCGCTACACGTAACGTTTCTCCCATACCTACAACCCTTTAATATAAATGCGCTTATAAGCACGTACAGAAACGCCCGTTAACCATGTACACTTTGATACCCTTTACATATCATAGCTTTACATGGTGAGACAAGCATCATTGATTACAGCCACGCGCATATACCACCCCTGCCGCCTTTCCTACGAGCGATTGCCACAGATTGTACCATGGATGTCCCATTACACTGGGAAGCACGGTAACTAGGCGGAAAGCGGTTTTAAATAGTTATGGTCACAAGGCGGCATGATACTGGTTTGCCTCTTCCGTACTACCATGCCCCATCACTCGGTGTAAAGTTGTGACTTTATGAATCAGTAGCCTTCCCCAGTCATTATGTATCTTATATTCTCATCTGTCATGAAGTCAGTAATTAATGAAAGGGGGATTACAAAACTATCTCTCATTCGATGGTTAAAAAAACATGTCAGGATTGTACATTTCATTGGCTGTAATCATTCACAGGAAAATCACTTTTTTATAATTGGTTGTGTTGACTTTATTCTTCCAAAGTGATCTCGGTTACACAGGTTCTTTAATTTAATTTTAATATTTTTTATTTTAAAGCTCATTCGGCATGTATATATCAAATCTAATATCAAAATGTATATATCAAATCTAATATCAAATTAAATAACACACTTAATAACATACCCAATAACAAATTCTATTAGCGGTTTTCTGTCATTGTGTAATTCCGCCCTTGAACCCTTGATATGTAAGGAACCGGGGTTGGATTGCTTAAATATTTCTTATGGACAAATGCATGCGATAACTCTTCATCAACTTCACTAGGCTGGCTGCGTAATACAATACGGGAATTATAGAATCTCATAAGTATCATTAGGTCTGTTATAACAGGAAATAATAAGCAAAAAATGTAAATGCTAGACAAAAAAATAACCCGAAACTAATTGCCACGGGTTATTGTAATAATACTCGTAAACTTGTTATTCGATAGATTATCTATAGACATGCCAAATAAGCCGCATGCGCATATTTTTCAAAAAAATTATGCATCTACGACTTGCGATAGTAAAATACTGGGTTTTGATTCGGAGATTTATAGATTAATAAATTTATATAGCTGTAGCTATATAAGTAAACTCATTTAAAAATCAAAAGTAAGGTCTTCTTCAGTTATATTCATTTCTTTAAATTTCTGCATATAATCTAATCTAAAACGCTCTCCTAGGCTCATTTTTTTTACGGGAAGATTTTCATTGTCTTTTTGAATGTTTGAATCAATTGTAAATTTAGTTCGACTTGGGAAAAATACGACCTTCTCTTTTAACTGCTGCACCGCTTGTTGTAGCACTTCTTTTCTAGCCAGGATACCTTCACTCGCCCATTGGCGTATTACTGTTTGCTGATACGACGGTGTAATTTGTTTAGAAGCTGTTAAGTCGAATTGACTGTAAATATGTGATATATGTTCATTTAGTAATAACCAGTGGTTTTCAACGATATTTTGTTGTGGTACTGATTGAACTAATGATGATAAATCGACACCAATTTGCTCCAATTTCTCCTCTAGCATCACTTTATGATCATCCGATGAAATTTCAATAAAATAGCTTACCAATTCCGCTAAATTATCTTCATTATTGAAGTATTCCTCCACCGAAGTAAGTGTCTCCTGCCCTTTATTTAATACATTTGAAATGATTTGTTCAATGTTTTTAATCAAATAAAAATCAACCATTGTATTCACTGCTTTAGTTCCAGTTTCACTTGAAAATAAATCGTGGTACAACACGTTTTCTTGTTCTGCTGCTAAGTAAGAAATCAAGGATTCACGATACAATGCCACACCTACTGTTCCAAATAAATCAAACAGCTTATTTTGGACGTCAATAAATAAAGGTATTGTTTCGGCACGCATAACTTGGTGATAAACATGGTACTTTTCCGCAAAGTAATGGAATTCAGCTTTACTGGATTCATTTGGAATAACAGAAGCTAATAATCGGTCATGTATTTTCAAACCAATGATATGCTCTCTTGTTTTTGACATTCTCTTCTTACGTTTTTCAGTGTCAAACCCGCAGTAGCTATGAAATTGCTCCTTAAAGTCCGCTGAGGTATTATCAAATGCCTTCCCATTGATATACACGACTAATAAGCCCTTATTAACCAAGTCAAAAAGGATTTCAGATAGTTCTTGATATGATTCGATGTAATTCACACCGCTGTAATATTTGTTGCTATAAAGAGCCTCTACCGATACAGATTTAATTGTACCCATAGAAGTAAATGAAGCTGCATAAAGGAAAAAGCGTTTCTTTGATTTATTTAAAGACAATACCTCGGCAGAAGTTAGTCCTTTAATGTTGCGTACATAACTTGGATCTGTTTTTTCGCCATTAGATAATACATGAAAATGAGAATAAAAGAAGCCTTCTTTTATAGATAAAAGGTCCAATTGTACAAGTTCATTTACTACACGAATAAAGGTTTTATTCTGCATACATAATTGCCTGCGAATTTCATCGTTTTCAAAGTATATCCGGCCGTCTTTTGCTATGAACTGAGCTGTAATTAACATAAAATCCATCGCTGAACTTGATACACCAAGTGTACCGTTCCCAATCTTAAATATTAGTTGTCTATCTAATTTCGCCGTTTTTGCATTATATTTGTTTACCATTTAATATTCTCCTCAAATAAAAAACCCCAAATAGACCATGCGCAAAATGCATGGATCTATTTGGGGTTTTCCCTTTTTATTGTTATTTAATTATGGTCGTTATTAATAATGTTAGTATATCTAAATAGCATCGCATAAGCAACAATAACTGCTTGTTCTTTCACTTTGAACATGGTCATTCCGAATACGAAAATCATGTATTTCGCACTTAAGGTACGTATTCATTTGCAGCATAAACAAATAGGCTTTCTTCCGTTCCCATTTCCTCTTGATAACGGATTTTTGCAACTGCAAATGCCTCATCCAATGATAGTGCATCGATAGTATCCTTTAAATGATCTTTTTCCTCTTGTCTAAGAACAACATAATATTGCTTCATAACTAATCCTCCAATTTTTTGCTGTTATTATAATGCTACGTCTATAAAAGTCGCCCTTATCTCTAACTAGTGACCGATTACCAGGATCCGCTTCTTTTCTTCTAGTAATTTTCTGAATTCAAACGACTCAATAGAAATACGTTTTTCAATTTCACTAATGTTTGATTGCGATAAGCTGACTTCATCTTTCAGTATTCTAAGTTGTTGCGATGATTCTGTATTTAAATTAGATATCTCCTGTTCATTCGACCGCATTAACCATTTTTTATTTGATTGTTTAACAACATCACTTACTTTTTCCGTGATTTCTATTTCTAATAAATTCAAATTAAATTTCTGATCAAGTATCAAGAAGTCCTTATACATTTCAATTACTTTAATTTGTAATTCATTAATCAGCGTTTGTTTCTCTAGTATTTGGATGTCTAAATCGTTAATGGTTTGATTATGTGCATTGGCAACCTCTTTTTGGATAGCAATAATTTTAGCTATTTCCTTTTCTTCTTCATAAACTTCCAGCGATTTCCCCATTAAAATAAATTCAATGTCACCTGTATTACGTCCAGGTATATTAAGTATTGTTACAACTAGATACATACGATAAATATTCAAATAATCAAATCTGTAATTGCGGCCCGCTCTCAATTCACCTAAATAGTCTATTTCTCTCATCATTTTCATTTGATAGCGCAAGTTGCTATCTTTCATTTCAAACATTTCGGCTACTTCCATTGTTGAATATACTCGTTCAAGGCTTAGTTGATACAAAAACGCTGGAAAAAGTTGATCATCTTCTAATCCCCATTTCTGCAGATAAATATAAAGCAAATCTTTTTCAAAATGCTGCTTTAATTTATCTATGATGAAGATTGACATCGATAATTCCCCTCCCATCTTCTATGCTATTTATTTACTACTTTCTCGCAAAGTGGCTAATATCAAGTTATATTTGAGCATTCCGTAAAGTCGTTAAGCAGCCTATGATTCAAACTGCTTAACGTTTCTGTACTAGATTTTTCGAACAACAAATTTCATACTACGGACTGTTTAGCATCAATCAATTCTGCCAAAACAAATCTATTGATTGTTAATAGATCACTATACATTTTGCCCGACATCTATCATTGTTGATTCAGCTTTAGGCCATCCAAGAATGCAGTTAAATACACTTGCTTCAGAAAATCATGTTGATATGTAAATACTAAATCTTGCATCTTTTCTACAATTTCATCTTTAACTTTTTCATCTTCTAGTACCGCATTGGACTGAATTAGCAATTTACCGATACTCTGCGATAAGTCAGAAACCTCAAACTGTAAACCGATTTCATACAATACACTGTCTACCCTTTGATTCAAAAATTGTTGCATCGCCGTATTAAAATTATTAATAGTAACCATCGCCTTCCATACAATTATTGATAATTCTCGTTAATAGTATAAAACATAAAATATTGATTGTAAAACGGAATAATTGTACGCTTATATTAATAAATTTATTGGAGTTGATAGGACGATGAATCCAGTTTCAATTGGACGTACATTACGTCATTTACGCAAACAAAGTAATTTAAGTATGCAAGAGCTAGGCGATAAGGTCGCACTATCACAAGCCTCGATTTCAAGACTAGAAAGCGGCGTAACTGATATTAATTTCGCTCAGCTTTCGAACGTTTGCGATGTTTTCGAACTTTCTTTGACGGACTTTTTCGCTATGGTCGAACAACAAATGGACTTAAAATTAGATGTTTCTCCTATAGAAGTAAAAACAATCGATGAAAAGCTAGTTGATATTATTCAACAGTTGTCCGATGAACAAAAAAAGGGCCTATATGTTTTACTGCAACCGTATGTAAAATAAAAAGATCGCTGCTTAAAATTTAAGTAGCGATCTTTTCATTTTTACAGATACTAAGAATATACCTTTTCAGCGGATATAATAATTTGAGGAAAATAATTATCTCTCAGGCACACTATCAAAGCCCATTTAAACCGGCTGAAGATGGTGTGCCTTAAGTTGCTTACAAAAATATTAACTTTTAATAAAATGGAGGAAAACAGTATGACTACAAAAGAATTCAAAGTACACTTCATCTACAACAGCAAAGGAAATCGCGTTGAATTAGGATATCCGGAAATTCAAACATTATTGTTTTTAAATGAGCATGCCTTTTTATCACAACCGCAACTATTTGAATTTTATTCATTCGTTCAAACGATAAATCAAGCATCATTCCGTAAAAAAACTAGCAAATGGCTGGAGGCAGGATTAATAAAAAAGAAAACTGAACCGCTTCAAAACGGGCATTCTGTAGTAATTATTTCACTAGCTGGTGCTGGTTTAACTGTACTAAAAAAACTTGGCTATATTCATGAAAATTCTCGGACAAAAACACCTGGGTCGAGCAATATCGATCACTCTCTAGCAATTCGTCAAATCGCACTCGATGTAATATATAATCATCGAATTCGTACAAATGCACAGATATATTTAGTAAAAGGATTATATGTTATCGGGATTCAGCCTAATTTGTTTTTCAATACTTTAACGGAACCAGTTTTAATCTACAAATCAAAGCATCTTGGAGAAGATTATCTTAGTCATTTCATAAAATATGATAATCCTATCACAGATTATAAAAGTACCTTATTAACATCAATCAATCCTTATAGGGATAAGGATGAGCATACGGAAGTCGTAGCAGATTGGTTATTTAAAGTAGAAGGGCAATATCTACATGTTGAGGTTGACTGTGGAAATGAACAAATTAGAAAATCCAAAAATGCATACGATACATCTTTTGAGGGGAAACTTTCACGTTTGCAGCCACAAATTGAAAAGAAAGAAATTGCTGCATCAAATTATCATGTCTTATTTGTAATGGTGGACAACCGAGATGGTGTTGCTTTAACACTACGACAACCTACTAGAGTTACCCGTATCGCTAACGTAAAGCAAGAAATAGCACGGTTTACAAATTATAATGAATGGGACTATGAAATTAATATTATTCGTTTCAGCAGAGCTAAAGAATTTTTATGGAATTATCTCAGAAAAATTACTGAACCAGCAAATGATGAACATCATGAAATTACCCAACTAATTGATGTGTTTATGCAGAAAAAAGAATTACATTTTGAGGATTGGGAGTTTAATTTCATAACAAAAGAAAAGATAATTCAAAATGGTACTTTCCCAAGAGACGGATATATACCGGAAAAAACACTTTTATATTTACATCCGATACATTCGTCAATTCAATTAATCCTCCCCTTCTTCATGGAAGAAGGTAATGTGAAAAAGGCTGAGCAACTAGCAGCCTTAGCAGATGCCATTAATAGTGGCCAATACGGAAATCGCCTTACAAAGATTTTAGTGATTTACCCAAATGAATCAGAGCTATTCCATGACATCCCCCGTAAACACCAAAGACAGTCAAACGATAGATCTGCAATGGATACATCTAAAATGATATTTATCTCTAAAGAAAATTTCATTAGTAATATTGATGCACCTGAATTTTTCGACGAAAGTAAAGGCTGCCTTCCATATGATTGTATTTTTCAATTAGCAGTCTGAGACGATTCCATTGCGAATCGTCTTTTTTATTTAAGCGTATTGAAACAGGATTCTGGAAGGCTTTTAATAGCACGCTGAAAACCGATGTAAAACACAGATATGGATGACCGAGGAGGTACAGACGGGGTACACACTCTATGGGTATCCAATAAAATGCCGGCAACCTTTGCAAGAGCTGGATTTCTAGCACCCTTCCAAACACCAAAAATATCGCCACTATTACATCTATACTAATCCCTAATTAGTGTTTAGTGTATATAAGACCGCGTGTCACGCTTCATATGCCGTTTCCTTGCTTCGCAAGCCATAACCAATGTGTCAGCCTAGCACACTATATTCTTCTACATGTGGCCCCTTCAGTGGTTGCCAAATCAAAAAAACATCCGCCTTACATTAACTGCAAGGCGGATGATCTACATTCTACAACCGATAGTACTCTAACCCTTTTTTGATTAGCGTATTTAACAAGCTACTCATCTTAATCGATTTATTTTTGCTAAACAATTTCAATTCTTCGTAAAGCCCTTCTTCGAACAATACCGATTTTTTATCAGTGGCATTCTTTACCTTTAGACTATTTCTATACAATTCATAATCTACATCAATTAAAGTCTCATTTACATGGCTTGTACGACTATCACTTTTCAGTTCTTTAATCGATTCAATATATTCTTTGTCGTACGGCCTCACAAAAATTTTCGAATATACATTCCGTCCTAGTGATTCATTTTGATTTCCACCAAAATATTCCCATTGCCCTTCATTATTTAATCCAACTGCTGAATTTGCTAATTTCGCTTCTAATATATCCGTACGTATTTGCAACTTTTGTTTAACACTTTCAATCGTTTCATTAGCATTTAGTAATGCCATCACTTCTTTTATAGTCACGAACTTCTTTTTCGAATTCCCTTCAGCCACCTCTTCTTGAACACTCCCCTGTCCCTGCATCATCTCTGATTGATCTAGTAACTTTTCCTGATTTAAATGCACACTTTCCTGCATTACAATCCTCTCCTTTGCATAATTTAAACATTCTAACTTCTGCCTCTCCCTATTCTTAGGGGTTGCCAGAAAAAACTTTTGAAAGATTTTTATTTTGCTATTCGAAAATCATTCTTAGTCGGATAGTATATTTAAAATCTCAAGGAGATGGTAATTATGAATTACAAATCATCGAAAGTAAAAGGTCATCCAATACTCTTGAATCATCAGCAATTCATTTACTTTGACAGTGAGCAAGAACTAAAAACTTCAGTCGATTCATGGCCCGCCTTACAAAGGTTTTCAAGAGGGGAATTTTTAAGTTCTAATGCCCGTAAATTGTTTAGTATTATGCGAGATATAGCCCTGGAGGAAGGGATAAATACGATTTCACGAAATAGCATCTCCAAAAAATCACAAGGAATTGCGAAAAAATCTGCTCATTTAACTGAGCTTTTGAATTTTCTATATAATAAGGGGTACTTAAGTTTTCAAAGAGGCGGAGTATATGGCCACAAAAAGTTTATAACACTTAACCCATGTTTTTTCACATAAAAAAGACACTAGCTATTACAAAAGCAAAAAAATCATCAGATTGTAAAAGGGACTAAAAAAACCGTATGAATGCAAGTTTTTTCTTTACTTGCTTTCATACGGTTTTATTTATTTTATCGGATGCTTGAACAGTTTGTAGGGTTATCATCATCAGAGACTATTTCAATCCCCATTTCCCGCATTTCCCTTATATTCTCCATACGCAGCGCTTCATTTGCCACAATACGTTTTTTAAAGATAATCGGAACCATCGCTTCAAGCGCTTTAATCAACAATTTACACACAGCAACCAATACTATTAATACCAGCAACATAAACAGTACTAATTCCATCATTTCCTCCGCCGCCTTTCTTTTATTTCTAAATTATTATTTGACTCCAAACAGCTTTCTTTATAAAAGAGAGCTGACATCTTTTAACCGCACATTCAGAAATAACTCGTTCATGAATCTTCCCGTTCTATCCATTTTATCACAAATTTCAAGAGGGATATCTTAAACCCCATTTCGGAACTCACTTCTTCCGATTAATAATCAAAGCAGTACCTCTTTAGTAAATCTCGATTATCAGCTTTTTCCGTAGTTACTACATATAGTGACTATGAGCTGGCACTAATACTTTAGTTTCTCCTTTTTCATAGCAATTTCAATCAAGCAACCTCCGTTTTTTCCCCAGTGTTATCGGCTTTCTCCGTAGTGACTACATATAGTAACTATATATAGTCACTATGAATAGGCACTAATACTCTAATTGCCTCATTTCCATAGCAATTTCAATCAAGCAATCACCATTTTTTCCCGGTGTAATCAGCTTTCTTCGTAGTTACTACATATAGTGACTATTAGTAGTGACTACATGTGGGGCAAACCTTTCAATTAGACTCATACAATTTGCCGTTCTTTCCCTAATGATTGCCGCCCAAGCCATTAATATAAACGCCATAATTATCCCTCACCAGGTATCAAATAGGAAACATCTGTATAGTCGGATTCCAGTGTAATTCTTTTAAGTAAAGACGGATCCCCTCAACATTCCAATAAACTTATACGGTACATTAAGTTTTTAAAATATGGATTCCAATTATGCCCTATTTCATTTTTTTGCACGGAACTATATTGCAAATTGCCTTTCCATAAGTATAGTAGCCATATACATAATACTTTTGAAAAATCTCATTTTTTTCTAACCCGTTTAACCACCGTTCATATACTTAAGTGGGTACGTTTAAATATACCCACTTAAGTGTATGAACGACTCCATACCCCTAACATCATTTGAAGCCTTGGTACGTCTACATTTTACAGGTTGAATTTTGGCGTTAAAATCCTATAAGTTATATTGTAAAAACCAAAATAACCCCAATAGTTTGCCTGCAACTCATGTTCGTTTTCAAGGGTCCATTTTAATAACTTCGGCTCACAACCTTTCCTTTTTTTAGTTTCAAATATTAAAGATTTGAGGGTATTTCAATCCGGAATATCTCCATTGTCAGCTTCATAAAAATAAGCCACATTAAATAAACATCCAAAACTATAATTTCATCTCATCAGTAGCATACAGTGTTTCTTTTATAAATTTCACCTTGGAGAACTGTTGAAAGGTTACTTATAGATCCTACCACAACTACGGAAGAGAGCCTTGCCAGGGCAAATTAGCGCTCGTAGCTAACTTCTTATCCTAAAGGACTCATGCACGCTGAGGCCCCTGTAAAGCAATTATCAGTCGCGTTCTGCTATAAGGCTTTTTTAATTTAGCGCGGTTAGTACGAATCTACTTGAATTGGTACATTTAGCGGCATTCCTTTGGGTGATAAGAAAGTTATGCAAGATGCTATCTCATTAGCAGTTATCTTCTCCGCAAAAGGTGATCTGGAACCCCGCGCCCGAGCAGCTGGGCCATTCTATCCGCAATACTCAAATAAAATGATTGGATTAGCACAAAATACAAATAGCAATACTCTTTCTAAACAAAAAATCTATAATAAACAAAATCCAAGTTTTCCACTGTTGCACACTTAAATAACGTACTATATTATTTAAGCCAACTCGGCTATATCTATTTAACTCGTGGCGGCGTCCATGGAGGTAACAATTGATCTTGGGCAATCCGAAGTCACTCTCAATTTTTTTGAAACTAGCTTTTTATAAACTCCTTCAAAATGCAAAACAAAAACAGCAATACTGCTATCTGGATTAATGAACCCAAATAGCAGTGTTGCCGCCTTTAGTAAAATCCTAATCTTCTATTATTATTTTTCAAAATTAAATACCTAGATTTGCCCATAATGGATTGCCACACTAATCTTCATTGGTAAAAGCTTATTTAACGAACGAAGATAATCAATTAACAGTGTGACGGCCCCTTGTGGCATTTCCACGCCATGTCCTATTTTATAATCCTCCGCCGCCAACCAAACTTTCGCAATAGCCCTCTCCGCGCCTTGAAATGGTGTAGGGTTTCTGTCACGACAATCATACTAGCAACTAAATTTCGACCAATAACAAAACGGCGATTACAATCCATTCACTTCTCCTCAATACCCGTTATTTACCCGGCATTTCCAACTTTTGAATTTTGATAAAAAAAACTTGATTCACCATAATGGGAATACACTTCGCCTTTCATCACCCGCGCAACTGCTGAATACGTTTCAGGCCCTAATTTAACTATATCCACATTATGAAACAACTAAGGCAAGAGTCTGTAAATTCGTTAACAAGCGGTAGAAAAAGTGCGATAAATCAACGTTTTAGATATTACAGTCTATAACATCTTTAACGGGAATCTACCGCTATTTATGGTATTGTGTTAGCAAAATGTTACCATTTACGCATATAAACCGTCACCTTAGTTCACACAGTCAATATGTAAGGGCTGCGTAAAATAGACATCTATCAATGGGGCAGTATTCGCTTAAATTGACCCTATCAATCATAGCAAGAAAGAATATATTAACTACAATTTTCAATACCAACAGCCCTGTGCCTGATATGATGGGGAAGCCACTGGCACATAGTTCATCAATATACCGAGAAACTGTTCTTATATTTATCTCTAGCTTTTCCGATATTTACTTCACAGTCAATTTCTCTCCCGAATTCAACATCCATAATATCATTGGCACATTACCATTTTTGGCATAACATAACCCTCACCTTGTATTGCCACTCTACCTAAATTCTAACAAACAATTGAAGTGTTTGTTATTCCACTGTATTCTTAATTTTGAGCCTGCTTAACGGCGTAAGATCGGTCATATTATGAATAAGCATGGATTAGTATTCAAATAAACCGTCACGCAATATTTACTTTCAACAAGAGTTTTTAAGTAGGATAAGCATTGAATAAACGCGATCGAAGACGGATAATAAGAAATATGAGTTTGCCAAAACATTACTTTTTATTAATAGTGCTTGATATAAAAATATGATGGGGGCGTTATTATATGGGCGTTTCAAGTGATAAAAATGAAGATACTAATGAAGAAATATTTTTTTTGAATACTAATTTTGAAATAGACATCAATAATCTATACGATGAAAATTCCTGGTATTCCAGTTTGAAAGATCGAGACGTGGAAATTGAAGGAATAAAGAGTTTAATCATTGAAGAATTTAATATAATAATGAAGAATACTAAAAAATCACTTAATGATTATAACAAGAACGAAAAATTTGATTTAAGTTTAACTTTTTTGAAAGATATGCATATTGTAGCTCGTACTTCTAATTCGGAGATAAAATTAAGTGAAGGTCTTATAATACACTATTATAATTTTTTTAAAGGCTTTTTAAAAGCACACCACAATTCATATGATTTCGATGATGGTATTGTAGCAATGCTGCCTATTAAGTTTATTTTATATCATGAAATAGGACATGTTGTTCATGGTCATATAAAATTGCTTGAAAACCGTAAAACTAATAATGAACCTATATCAACATTAGATCAAAAATCTCTTGAATATGATGCCGATGCTTTTGCTTTAAGCAGAATTTATGATGAGTATAATGGCGTTATCAAAAATTCAATAGATAACTGTAATAATAGTGAAGAATTCAAAAGAGGATTTGAATTGATGCTACTAGTACTTATTTTTGAAAAAGTTATATTAGGAATAGTGATAGCTTTTTTTATAATAAGAAAGCCAGATGATTTTAATAAGTTCGATACCAAAAAACATCCTCCTACATTTTACAGAGAAGTCCTAGCTATTGAATCATTAAAAAGTTTGTTGGCATCAAAAATTAATGTTCAAGAAATTTTTGTTGACTGTGAATTAACATTAACTAAGTATGTAGGATATGACGATTCTATTATGCAAAAATTTGTAGCTGATATATTAGACAATATCGTTCATACAGACGATATTATTAATAATTGGAACGAAAGAGTTAAATATGAAGTAAAAAAGTACTCTCGATTTCCGGTTGAAGGTATTGATTTTGTCTTCGAAGATGGGAAGCCAGTTTTAAAGGGTACTTTCTAAAGCTTTATTTCGATAGTAAGCCAGGTATATTAGCTATGTTCATGTTAATAACAGAACCATCACGCTCCCTATTTTACCCCGCCGATATGGTTGGGGCTTTCTTTGTGCGTATAGAAGATATTCGCAAAAATTCCAGACGGGTATGACAAGCCTTAACATCAGGACAGAAGCAATAATTTGTTCATCAGGCACTGGGTGGAGGATACAACAAAGGACGACTATCAATAGCCGCCCCAACTAAACTTATGGAAAAAAAAGAAGCGGGATTTCTCCCGCTCCGTTGCTGTATACGCCAATACATCTCAACTATTAGTCTTTCCTGACCAACAGTGAACAGCACTCCACATGTGTGGAGTGTATGTGGGAACATATTGATGCTGGTGGGTTTAATTATATAGACTTGGTTTGTATTTGGCAATCAAGCTATGTATGTAATGGCAGTATATTTACTTTGTAATGTTGATAAATATTCACCGATCATTGACGCTTGACATGGAGCCTCTGCGAGCATAGTGTCTGTCGAAGAGCGAAAGGTCAGCAACCCCACTCTTTCGCCAGGCGAAAAGCCTACCATGCTCGCCGCTCCATGTAAAGCGTTCGTATGCAAATAATATACTGCCGAAACCTACATTGGTAAACTGCCACTAACAACTTGGTTCCTATTTTAGTGAAATCGAGCTTATTTTTCTTATTGCTTATAAATATCACCTTTATACTTAATTCTCGCGATTAAATGTATAAGGAGCTAACCATGTTACTTCCTTTGCGGTTCTTTCCTCAAACGTCAATATATAATTAAATTCCAACCTTTTATATACATATCCATTATCATCGAAAATCTGCTTTTCTCCACCAATAAACCAAATCACCTGTAAGTCATTTTCTTCTAACCATTGCTCAAATTGCTCTGACTTAATCAATGCTGCCGATGGACCTTTTTCTAATTCACTTGGATCCATAAAGTTTATTTCACTGTTGGAATTCTCCCATGTACTAAAATTCCCTAGTGACCACTTTAAATTTAAATCTTTAATTAATTGCTGATTAGGTAAATAGAGAGAAATGTATTGGTCAATGGATTTATCCCTTTCACCTGTTTCCCATTCATATTCGTTAACTGGCACTAAATGTTGAATTTTTAAAGTTCGAGAATCTTCATCATTACGCCAAATATTGAAATCCTTATAGTAAGGATGCCATGGATATTCCCGTAAAAAACCTTGGTGTGAGGAACCTCGTGGCGCAAAAGTAGAAGGGTCAAATAAAGCTTTGTTCTTCATTGTATCAAGTACATTACCTACATCAGTTTTTGATACGATGCATGTATTAATTCTATACCACAACTCTTCTTTCGATTTGCCATCAATCGTTTTATTCGTCCATTTTCTAAAGCCCCTCAATTTATACCACTTTTCAACTTTACTATCAGTTACTATCAATAAATCCTTGAAATCAGGAAGTGTATCTTCATCGAACACCCAATTCTCCGATTCATTATCACTAAAAATAGGCGTATATGGTGACCACCATACCTTTCCAAACTCATCCCAATTTGAATCATTTGTGGCTCTCAACCATATAGTAGGATCAATATCACGTTTCCATAGCTGCCATGGACCTTCATATTCTATTTCATCTTCATATTTATTAGCCCAATATAAATTGTCTGACATTCTAGCCAAAAGTTCATAGAATGCAATCCATTGATACTTCTTACCAATTCGTTCAACTTTTGAACCTTCCCTACCATAAGAATTACTGTGTCTTCTTTCAAAATCGCCAAACATTTTTGAGGTCCAACCAAATTCATATACTTTCTTGCATACCCATCTTTGCGCCCATTTCCTACTAAAAATTGCTACTCTATCATTAACTCCTAAACCTGTTAGCCATCTAAAATATTCTTTGTCCTCATCTGATAAAGCAGTATTGATACGTTTCTTTAAAGAATCCCAATTATCACTTGGACTGTCTATATTTTTAGTAACTAATGAAATCTCCCAAGGCTCTTCTTCGTTTTCCTCAAATAATTCCTCAACATCATGCTCTTCTAGGTTAGTCTCTAAATCTCCTAATATATCATCTATAATTGTTACCATTGTTGGTCGAGCGTATGACTCAATTCTTTTATTTATTTCTTTGATATACTCTTCTCTTAGGTCACTTGGCACTTTCTCAGCAAATTCTAAGTGTAATTCATATGATTTTTTAGGACGACTTTCTGTTAGGGGTGTTGCTGACCAATCATGAACGCAGGACATAGTATAGTTACCAAAATCGCCCGGGAATCCCATAAGTGAACTCTTAATCGAAGAATATTCATCTTCATCTAAATCTGCTATTTCTGTTTTTGTAGGATTTTCAATTGGCCATTCACTTACATAAGGAGGTCTAAAATTACTGCTCATATCTTCAGCTATTAAGTTTTTATACAAGGCGTATTCCATTATCCCGCGAGCATAATCCCTTAAAAGGAGATGTGGTTCCGGCTTATTATTGACAAATTGCAACTCATAAACCTTCTCTGCAATTGCTCTCACTTCATCGAGATTGTTAATGTTACAGACTACACCATAAGTAGCTGCATACAATCTTTCTTTTAAATATAAATCATCTATATCATTAAATTCCGTTAGTAATTCTTTAATGACATTTGGACGGTAACTTAAAATTCGAACTAACGATTTAGTAGCTTGATCCCTCACTTTTCTATTTGAAGTCGTTGTCATCCATAAAAGTGTGTAACTCAATAACCTTATTCGCTCGTCTTCTACATCACTTAAATCGGCAGACAATGCCCAATCAATTAAAGTTCGAGTTACAGATTCAGGTTGTTCCTCATCTTCTTCATAATCACTTACAGCTATATGTGTTGACCAAAAATAATCTCTTTCCACCATATTTCTTCTTTTTAAATTTCCATGTAAAAATTCTGCATTTAATGGATGATTAGGCTCAGTAGATAAAGCTAATATTTTATCTAACGACTCACTAAAAAAACCGTAACTAGAAATTTTATTTAGTAATGTAACCGTCCTATCATTAATAGAATCTCTGCTACGTAATAAAAGGACATCCGTAAACGACTTATCAAAAATCGAATTATAATTGGTACTTTCTACAGGAACAAAATCAATAAATTCTATATTGAACTTTTCTGGAAAAACTATTCCTAGAGCTTCAATAATACCTGAATACTTATATGGATTCATTATTATTTTTTCTAATTTTCCATTACCCCCAAACTCTGCTTCAAGGTTTTCTACATCAAGATTCTTAACAATGTTTTCTGCTATAAAATAATCACTAAATCTTTCATACGTAAACCTAACAACTTCTATTGTATTACCGTTATTGTCAGTTATCATATCTAGTGCTAATAAACCTTCTGAAATAAGTATATCGATTAAATCATCATCAAAGTTAGGCTTAGGATCCACTTCTCTAATAACGTCTGCTGCTAAATTAGTTTCAATACCAAACAAATTGTCTGGGTATATTAGCTCGATTAACTTAGATAAAATTCTGTTAGAAACTTTTCTATTACCCATATATTTTTTTCTAAGTTTAATAACATTCTCAATACTCTCTAAATAAAAGTTAAATATTGCGCTTTGACCTTCAAGACCTTTTGGGAAAGAGGACAAACCTTTTGATTTTATTGCTTTGCAACATGTTTTTAAGAATAATGGATTACTAAATTCCGGAGATAACAATGGTACAGAAGGCTTGTCTATACCTTGTTTGGCCAAATATTTCATAGCTGCTCGATGTTCAAATCCTTTAAAACCCTCATGAAAAATCTCAACTATGTACCCTTTAATTTCTACAGGTAATATAAAATCTTTGTAAGTTGATCTACAACTTATGAGTAATGAGATATGAGGATAATTTTTTAATTCAGCTATAAATGACATAAGTTGCTCTTGCCAATGGAAGCGATAATTACCTTCATTTAAAGCATCAACAATGATTAACGTTCTTGTTTTCTTTGCCTCTCCAGCCGCATCCAAAGCCCCTAATAATTGTTTAAAACTTACGTCCCTCAGATCAAGCTCTTCAGCTATAAAATTGAGAGGATTTCCACCAGAATACCTTTGACCTAATAGAAAGACAGTAGGTAAACCCTCAGCTATACGCTTTTGTGCTATATCACATAATAAATGTGATTTCCCTATTCCGGCCTCTCCTAATATGACTACACTTTTTGTTTCATACGCTTCCGCAGCAATACTAAATATAAATGTCTCAATATTATCTAGTACCTCGATAATTCCTCTAAATTGATATCTAATTTCTTTCCATGGTTCGTTATTATCATCAATATTATCCCAAGTAAAACTATTGAAATCAGCGGCTAAGCCTCTTAAATCTCCAAATTCAACCCTGATATTTGTAAAATTAAGATTATCGTACTTAGTAAGTAAAATTTCTAAATAGGATTCTTTAAATTTAGTCGCCTTCTCTTTGAATACAGTCCAGTTTTGTCCTTTGTTCAAAGTTTTATTTTCAAAGCAGTCTAACTGGTCTATCCTATGTATCAAATCAAACACAATTTTTTTTTGATTATTAATTGCTTCTTTCCATCCATGAGATATACCTAATCCCTCTACTTTTTTCTGAATAGGTAAATCAATATGATATTCCTCTGTAAATCGCTCACCTAAAGAGATTTTAGATTTATTAGCCAACCCTCCAAAAATCTCCATACTCAATACTGGCTCATTAAACCAGTACAATGTTCTACCAATATAGTTACTTTCGTCCCTTTGCAACATCATACTTAGTTCGTGGCGACCCCAATATTCAAACTCTACGCTCATTCCCTTATCTTTGGCTAATTGCGTCCAGATTTGAACATATTGATTCCATTTATCTAAGGAAGATACAACTAACTTCCCACCACGACTATTTTTTCGACTGTCATTTAAATCCTTTGGCACACTAACATAATATTTAGTTATTCTAGGATGTTTATCAATCGCCGTTCTAACTGAATCATCTATTTGACTCCATTGACTACTTTCGAGCCTTTCAGTAAAATATTTTGCTTGCCAAGCATGCTCTGAGCCATCTTCCAGGATCCAATAACATTCAACACCGCCATCTCCACCAGCCCCATCTTTTCGAATGAAATTCTTCCCCTGCTCTGGTTTATTTAAATGGGCTATTTGACAAACTAACTCTTCAAAGCCCCCGTCCTTACTACCATCAAAAGACCGAATACGGGTAAAATCAAGTTCAATCATTTAAATAACCTCACTATCATAGTAAAATAATCAAGAAAGTTCTTATATTCAATTATACATCATTAAAACTAAATATTAATAAAGTTACAAACTACTGGTGCTAGTATAGACATGTGGACACAAGTTAGTTAAGTCTCTATCCTAATAAATAGAGAGGTCGTGTCCGAATATGAAACAAAAACGTTATAATCAAGAATTTAAACAATCAATTGTCGAACTCTACAGTTCTGGTACGTCTGTGAGTGATCTGAGTAACGAATATGGTGTGTCTGAAGTAACAATTTATAAATGGATCAAAGCTCTATCTCCAATAGAAGTAAGCGGTGGTTTGACACCAGTAGAAATTGCAGAAATTCAAAAAGAAAATCTACGTCTTCAACAGGAGATTGAAATCCTAAAAAAGGCTATGACCATATTCGCAAGAAAGTAACTAACCAAGAGATCATTGACTACATTGAACAGAAGAAAAAACCACCCAATCCGCATCATGTGCGAAGTATTAAAAGTACCTAGAAGCACGTATTACCAGTCATTTCATAAAGAAAAATCTTCGTACGCAGTCGAAAACGAAGTGCTTTTAGCGCGCATAAAAATCATCCATGCAGAGAGTAAAGGGCGTTACGGTGCGCCGAAAATCCATCATCTTTTAACGAAGAAAGAAGGATTCCAGGTTAGCTTAAAACGTGTGCAGCGAATTATGAAAGAAGCAGAAATTCGATCAACGATTGTGAAAAAATACCGACCTACTTCCTCTACTGGACAAGTCGAGGAACGTGAAAACTTATTGGAACAAGATTTTGAAACGACAACGATGAATGAAAAATGGGTTGCAGATATTACGGACATCCACACATTGAGGGACGGCTGGTGTTACCTAGCTTCTGTCCTTGATTTACACACGAAAAAAATCATAGGTTATTCATTTTCCACATCCATGACGACGGAACTGGTTTTACAAGCTTTGGCGAATGCAGTTGACGGACAACAGCTCGATGAGGGACTAATTTTGCATACCGATTTGGGCAGTCAATATACGAGCGAAGACTTCGAAAAAGCATTGAAAGATGCAAAAATAGAGCAATCTTTTAGCCGTAAAGGATGCCCATACGATAATGCCTGTATCGAATCCTTCCACGCGACATTGAAGAAGGAAGAAGTGTATCGCACGACTTATATCGACTTTGAAACAGCCCGCTTAGCCCTCTTTCACTACATTGAATCGTGGTATAACCGAAAAAGGATTCACGGGGCCATTGATTATTTAACGCCGCAACAATTAGAAGACTTATGCCGTAAAAACGCAGCTTGAGTAGGGGATAAATTCGTCTTATCGATTCACCCTACCTACACATTTTTTTGGAACGACATCCATGGGTTGAATTTCCTGTATCTAGCGAAAGCTGTCATGTGCGCACTTTCACTTGACTGGCTTCGCTGGATACAGGACGCTCCATGAATGGATGCCGTTCCGAAATTGACTTAACTTTTTTGTGTCCAGGATATTGACATAGATCCAAAATATGCCAAACACTTTTTACTGGCCAAGGAAGCTTTAGAACGACAACTGAAAGAAGAGGCCCTTCTAGCTACGTTAGAGGCGGAGGAAAACAGAAAACAAGCCAACGAAAAACAGCAAGCCTATCTAAAAAGATATAACCAAAGTAACTACGCAAAATCTAATCAGGATAAAAGGCGTGAATTAGTAATGAAGGCTTTCCTTTCGAATTATTAAACCGAACCAAAACACATATTAAAGCGTAATGAGGGTTGTCCTAATGGATAGCCCTTTTTGTTTTCTACAATTACATAAAAACCTCAAATGATACTTTGGAACTATAAGAACGTAAAAAATCATAAGATATACTGATTTGCAGATTTGAGGAAATACACCAGGGTTACATTAAAAAATTCAATAAATATATTTTTAATAGGTATTCGAATCTAAAAAACACCATGGTAGAATGATTCAAGTTTTTAGTAGGACAAGTTGTTTTAGTCCTTCTAGGATTCAACAGTACCCTAACCGGAAAGCAAGTAATCTATGTATTCCTTAACGTTTAGGTACTTAGGGAAAGGAAAGGAAAGGAAAGAAAAGAAAAATAACGGAGGAAATTTGGATATGCACAGTAATCAAGAAGTGAATGAACTTAATCTAGAAAATCAAGAAGTGGAGGTCAATTTTTCAAAATCTATGCCAAAGCAAAACATTGAAAGTGAAGTAAAGCATACTAAAACAAGCGCGGCTAATGAGCATGGTAAGGAGCTTCAACTTTTTGAGGAACTATATGAGAACATCAATAGTACCGATGAATATGGGTATGAGTGGCAACCACCAATAACATTTGAAAAGTTAGCCCTAAAGCCATTTGATGTCAATGTTTTTCCTAGCCTTTTTAAAAATATGGTTTTATCAGTAAGTCGCTTTACACAGACTCCTGTAGACCTTGCTTCAATTTGTTTAATCGGTGGACTATCAACAGTTTTACAAAAGAAGTTTCACGTTGAACCAATCACAGGATGGAAAGAGCCTTTGAACACTTACACCGCCGTACTATTACAAGCATCAAATCGTAAGTCAACTGTTTTTGGATTAATGATGGAACCTATATTCGAGTATGAATCAAAGCTTATTAAGTTACATCAAGAAGAACAAAAAAAGAATGTAAAACAACTATCTTTACTTAAAAAACGTATAGATAAAATTGAAAATGAATATGCAAAATCAGGTGATAGTGAGCTACTAGACCAGTTAGAGGAGTTATGGGCCTCAAGTGAAAAATTAAAATTAAAGCCCGCTCCAGCTCTTGTCTTAGACAACTCTACTGAAGAAGTAATCGTTTCAAGGATTACCCAAAACTCTGAACGCATTGCAATTGCTTCTTCAGAAGGTGATTTATTTGAACGGTTAAAATCGTCAATTAAATTAGAAGCAAGTAAACTAGATGTGTATTTAAAAGGTTATTCGGGTGACTCCCTGCGGACTGACCGAATTTCAAGAGATACCGAACGAATAGAAGAACCTTTAGTAACGATTTGCATCTCTGCGCAGCCAACCATTATTCAGGATATGCCTCAGAAAATTATTGATCGGGGTTTAATCCCGCGCTTTCTAATCGCAATACCGGAAGATTTATTAGGCAAACGAGATGTGTATAATGCCGAACCAGTAGACCCTGTTATTAAAAAGTCATATAACGATTTAATTTCTAAATTACTAAATTTTGAAGAAAACGATTCTGTCGCACTTAAACTTTCCTCAGAATCATATGATGTCTTGAAGAAGTTCGAATATGATGTAGAGACATTATTTTTGCCAGAACAGCTATATGGCGACGAATTAAAAAGTTGGGGCGGCAAAATCATTGGAAACCTATTAAGAATTGCAGGGTTACTTCATGTTGCAAAACACGCCGAAAGTGCAAAGGTAAAATCTGATATTCCTACAATGATTGATGTGAAGACGTTAGAAGAAGCACTCAGTTTAAAGGAGTACTTTGATTCCCAAATCGCGAATGCCTTTGGAATCATGTTTAACAAAGAATCGAATGATTCAGCTCAACATTTGCTACGTAAATTAGCTTTACTAGCTCAAGAAAAGAAAACTAGTAAAATTTCTAAACAAGATTTATGGCAAAAAACAAAGAAGATTTTTACTACTGCACCGCCCTTTAACTTAGCATTAAAAACTTTAGAAGAGCGCGGATTTATTCAGCATGACCTTGGTGGTAAATCTGGACGAAAAGAATTTATTATCTTATCGCCTTTTGTAAACCAAGATAAAAAAATTAAAAATTAATTGTAGCTATTCGAATATGAAAAGAAAGCTGTTATTATATTTTTAGCTTTAAAATAACCTGGCTAGATATCTAGTCTTCTAGAAAGAGATAGGAATAAATTCGAATGCAGCTACTTAGCTGTAGAGGATCACAAGTGATTTCAAAATTTCTACTGCATATGTAAGTGTTTCTCGCAAAACATTAATTTCATTTCGAGATAACAACGTACAATCATATTAAATTAATACTAACAAGGGAAAACCCCATTACTTTAAAGACAGACAATAATTCTGTCCTTATTAGTGATGGGGTTTCTTATCTTTTTATCTAAAGGAGAAGATCATATGCAAGATTTAAAAAGGGAAAATACAAATTCTGAGTGGTGGGACCTTAAAACCGCCGCGGCATATATCAATGTTTCTTACAAAACATTAATTTCATTTCGTGCAATGGGATTAGAAATAGTAGAAATCGGTAGATTACGTCGAGTATCTAAAACAGCACTGGACGAGTTTATGCGTCAAAATAGCTTTTAAAAATAGGTGGTTAAGTGCTTGCAGATTATTATCAGGCTTCTTATCACCACCCTACTTGCATAAAAAACACAACTAAAAAAAACACATAACCGGAGGAAATCAACATGACAAATCAATCAAAATATCACCCAGCAATTCAACCTTATCAATTAAAAAACGGGAAGGACTTCTACCGTTTCACTGCTTATATAGGAGTTGACCCATTAACAGGTAAGGAAGTAACTGTAACACGCAGCCGATTTAAGACACCAAAACAGGCACAGGTTGCATTGGATAAGCTAAAGTATCAACATAATAACGGACAGTCTCCTGAAAATAATCGTAAATCATTTGCAGACGTTCATAAAGAATGGGATGTGCTATACAAGGAATCTGGAATCGTTATGAGTACGTACTCAAAAACTGAGGGCTATTTCAAGAACCACATCCTTCCATTCTTTAGTGACTTGAAGGTTGCAAAAATAACAGTTCGACATTGCGAGGAATTCGCTTACCAATTATCAAAGGAATTGAAGTACTTCCATCACATTGTTAACTATGCATCAGAGGTAATGGAAACGGCAGTGCGATATAATTATATCAACTCCAATCCTTTTAAAACTGCAAAGATTCCAAATGAGCAAGGTCAAGGGAAAATCGATAATTATCTGGACATTCAGGACTTCAAGGTTCTGTTAGATTACAGCAAGAATCTAGATTCAAAATCCTACGCCTTGCTTCGTCTTCTAATGTTCACCGGAATGCGAAAAGGCGAACTAATCCCTTTAACTTGGTCTGATATTGATTTTGCTAAAAAAACATTAGCAATTCACGATGGCTACTCGTTTTCTAAATACAACTATGGTAATAATGTAGGGGTTCCAAAAGGAAAAATCAATCGAATTCTTATTTTGGATGATGAAACATTGAATGCACTTAAGATATGGCAACTTGAACAAAAACAGCTTTTGATCCAACTCGGAATTGAAATTAAACCCTATGATCAACAGTTGATATTCAGCAATACAGTAAATAACTTCATCAAACAGGATTACCCAAATCAATTATTGCGAAAGGCTTTAGATGTTCTTAGTTTAAAATACATTACTATACATGGCTTACGTCACACTCATGCCACACAATTAACAGAAGCAGGCTCGAGTTTAATCGGAATTCAACAACGTTTGGGACACGCTGAAAATAAGAATACGACAAACGCTTATTACGTTCATGTTACCGAACAGATAAAGACAAACACTTTAGATCTTTTACTAGCATATCTAGCGGAAAAAGGTATTTATTAATTCCTTGAATAGCAGAAAGAAGCACTTAGAACTTTGATTCTAGGTGCTTTTTTTCATCTCTTATTTGTTCTGTCTTCTTAAATACAATATAATTTAAACTGTAGTAATTTATACTACAACCTCTTTGTCTCCGTAAGCACGAAACAGGAGGATATTACAGTGAAAATCAAAACATATAAACTACAAAATAATGAAACTCGATATAAGTTCCACATTTACATCGGTACTGACCCATTAACCGGTAAAGAAAAGACTACTACTCGCAGCGGCTTTAAAACGAAAAAGGATGCTAAAGATGCTTATTTAACATTGCAACAAGAAGTCAGAAACGGGACGTATGGTACGGTTGCTAAAGACACTTATGGTGAGGTATACGATTTATGGTTAGAGCAATATGAAAATACCGTGGAAGATAGCACACTGTTAAAAACAAAGCGGATTTTTCAAAATCATATTTTACCGGCCTTTGGTTCATATCGAATCGCGAACATTGATGGTGCTATTTGTCAAAAGCATGTCAATCAATGGTCCAAAAAGTTAAAGCGTTTTAGTATGGTGAAAAACTATGCCGCCCTCGTTATTAAGTATGCTATTAAACACGGCATCATTGATAAAAACCCTTTTGAGTTAGTTGAAATGCCTGTCATTAAATCCAAAATTTCAATTGACGATGACGACGAAGAGTTTGAAAACTTTTACTCCCGTGAGCAGCTTGTGCAGTTCTTAAGCTATTTACAGGAAGATGAAAACATTAAAAAGCAAACTGTCTTTCGATTGCTTGCGTTTTCAGGTATGCGTAAAGGAGAAGTATTTGGGCTAAGGTGGAGTGATATTGATTTCGAAACGTTTGAAATTCGTATTACGAAGGCAGTAAAGCGCGGTGAAGATGGTTTATATCTTGGTACTACCAAAAACGGTAAATCGCGTACAATTAAAATCGACCAAGAAACGATGGAACTATTAAAACTTTGGCGAATTGAACAAGATGTTTTCTTTTCGGCAAAAAAAATCAATACCAAAACTAAGAAGCAGCTAGTGTTCTCTAACACCTTTAACGCGCTACAGGATCCCAATAAAACAGTTCTGTGGCTTTCAGACCTCCTTAAACAACACCAGTTAGAACACATTACGACGCATGGTCTACGTCACACGCACTGTTCCTTACTATTTGAAGCCGGCGCCTCAATTAAAGAAGTACAATACCGTTTAGGCCATAGTGACGTAAAAACAACATTAGAAATTTATGCACACGTTACGCAAAAAACGAAAGCAGGTACAATCGATAAATTTACCGACTTCCTAAACAATGAATCAGATGAAAACTAGGATAGGACTAACAAAGGATTAACAAAGGTTAATAAGGTTTTTAATAAGGATTCAATCCAATTCGGTACAACTCAAAGGCATTAAAAAAGTGCCACAAACGTTGATTTAACAACGTTTATGACACTCAGTCCAATTCAGTACAATTGGCTGTATGGAGACGGCGGGAGTCGAACCCGCGTCCAGAAACTC
>NZ_JAEOAH010000052.1 GCF_016612995.1 Viridibacillus soli | reverse complement strand
TGCACCTGTAGCACCAGTGTCACCAGTGTCACCAGTGTCACCAGTAGCTCCGGTTTCACCAGTTGCTCCAGTAGCGCCAGTTGCTCCGGTGTCGCCGGTTGCTCCAGTAGCTCCCGTAGCTCCAGTTGCACCGGTTTCACCAGTTGCTCCAGTAGCTCCCGTAGCTCCAGTTGCACCGGTTTCACCAGTTGCTCCAGTAGCTCCCGTAGCTCCAGTTGCACCGGTTTCACCAGTTGCTCCAGTAGCTCCCGTAGCTCCAGTTGCACCGGTTTCACCAGTTGCTCCAGTAGCTCCCGTAGCACCGATGTCGCCGGGTGCACC
Organism: Viridibacillus soli; assembly: GCF_016612995.1. GTDB lineage: Bacteria > Bacillota > Bacilli > Bacillales_A > Planococcaceae > Viridibacillus > Viridibacillus soli. The sequence continues at coordinate 373 of NZ_JAEOAH010000052.1, read as the reverse complement.
TGTAGCACCAGTGTCACCAGTAGCACCAGTGTCTCCAGTTGCACCGGTTTCACCAGTTGCTCCAGTTGCACCGGTGTCGCCCGTTGCACCTGTAGCACCAGTGTCACCAGTGTCACCAGTGTCGCCGGTTGCTCCAGTAGCTCCAGTAGCTCCAGTCGCTCCAGTTGCACCTGTAGCACCAGTGTCACCAGTAGCACCAGAGTCTCCAGTTGCACCGGTTTCACCAGTTGCTCCAGTTGCACCGGTGTCGCCCGTTGCACCAGTAGCACCAGTGTCGCCAGTTGCTCCAGTTACACCGGTGTCGCCCGTTGCACCAGTGTCGCCAGTAGCTCCGGTAGCACCAGTGTCGCCGGTTGCTCCAGTAGCTCCAGTT
>NZ_JAEOAH010000051.1 GCF_016612995.1 Viridibacillus soli | reverse complement strand
TCGCCCGTTGCACCAGTAGCACCAGTGTCGCCGGTTGCTCCAGTTACACCGGTGTCGCCCGTTGCACCAGTGTCGCCAGTAGCTCCGGTAGCACCAGTGTCGCCGGTTGCTCCAGTAGCTCCAGTTGCACCGATGTCGCCGGTTGCACCAGTAGCTCCAGTGTCACCAGTAGCTCCAGTGTCACCAGTAGCACCAGTGTCGCCGGTTGCACCAGTAGCTCCGGTTTCACCAGTAGCTCCAGTAGCTCCGGTTTCACCAGTTGCTCCAGTAGCTCCAGTGTCGCCGGTTGCTCCAGTTACACCGGTGTCGCCGGTTGCGCCAGTAGCTCCGGTGTCACCAGTAGCACCAGTAGCACCAGTAGCGCCGGTCGCACCAGTAGCGCCAGTGTCGCCGGTAGCACCAGTAGCTCCAGTGTCACCAGTAGCTCCAGTGTCACCAGTAGCACCAGTGTCGCCGGTTGCGCCAGTAGCACCGGTGTCACCAGTAGCACCAGTAGCACCAGTAGCGCCGGTAGCACCAGTAGCGCCAGTGTCGCCGGTAGCACCAGTAGCACCAGTGTCGCCAGTAGCACCAGTGTCACCAGTAGCACCGGTGTCGCCGGTTGCGCCAGTAGCTCCGGTGTCACCAGTAGCACCAGTGTCGCCGGTTGCTCCAGTAGCACCCGTGTCACCAGTAGCACCAGTAGCACCAGTAGCGCCGGTCGCACCAGTAGCGCCAGTGTCGCCGGTAGCACCAGTAGCACCAGTGTCGCCAGTAGCACCAGTGTCACCAGTAGCACCGGTGTCGCCGGTGGCGCCAGTAGCACCGGTGTCACCAGTAGCACCTGTAGCACCAGTGTCGCCAGTCGCACCGGTGTCACCAGTAGCACCTGTAGCACCAGTGTCGCCAGTCGCACCGGTGTCACCAGTAGCACCTGTAGCACCAGTGTCGCCAGTCGCACCGGTGTCACCAGTAGCACCTGTAGCACCAGTGTCGCCAGTCGCACCGGTGTCGCCGGTTGCGCCAGTAGCACCAGTAGTACCAGTAGCGCCAGTAGCACCAGTGTCTCCGGTTGCGCCAGTAGCACCGGTGTCGCCGGTAGCACCAGTAGCACCAGTGTCTCCGGTTGCTCCAGTAGCACCGGTGTCGCCGGTAGCACCAGTAGCACCAGTGTCACCAGTAGCACCGGTGTCGCCGGTTGCTCCAGTAGCACCAGTAGCACCAGTGTCTCCAGTAGCACCGGTGTCGCCGGTTGCGCCAGTAGCACCAGTAGTACCAGTAGCTCCAGTAGCACCAGTGTCTCCGGTTGCTCCAGGAGCACCGGTTTCTCCCGTTGCTCCAGTAGCACCGGTGTCGCCCGTTGCACCTGTAGCACCAGTGTCACCAGTGTCACCAGTTGCACCAGTAGCTCCGGTTTCACCCGTTGCTCCAGTAGCGCCCGTTGCTCCGGTGTCGCCGGTTGCGCCAGTGTCACCAGTAGCGCCCGTTGCTCCGGTGTCGCCGGTTGCGCCCGTGTCACCAGTAGCGCCAGTTGCTCCGGTGTCGCCCGTAGCGCCAGTGTCACCAGTAGCACCAGTGTCACCAGTAGTACCAGTGTCGCCGGTAGCACCAGTAGCGCCAGTGTCGCCGGTAGCACCAGTAGCACCGGTGTCGCCCGTAGCACCAGTGTCGCCGGTAGCACCAGTGTCGCCGGTAGCACCAGTAGCACCGGTGTCACCAGTAGCACCAGTAGCACCAGTAGCACCAGTAGCACCAGTAGCACCAGTAGCACCAGTAGCGCCAGTAGCTCCGGTTGCTCCGGTTGCGCCAGTAGCACCAGTAGCTCCGGTTGCGCCATTTCCCCCTGCAACTAATAGAGCTACATCGTCAACTAACACATCTGCCGTTCCTACTTGTGGAAGATTATTAATTAAAATAAAGGCTTGCGTGGAGCCTGGAGGAGCTGGAGTCGTGGTTTGATAAATTTCAAGCCAAGTATCATTATCTGCAGTAGGAATACGATCACTCGGAATATTTACAAAGAGACCGTTCCCAAGCGAATTGAACATACTATCTAAATAAATGACTTGTATCTGTACAGGAGCAGCCGGGGAAAATCCTACTTTGGCTAACGAAACCAGAAACTCAAATCCCTCTCCCGCATTAACAGGAACAGTTTGAGAAATAAAAGAGAGCGCGTTTCTGCCTTGTAACCTCGCCGAGAAAAAACCTGAATGTGAATATTGGCTAGTAATCGTTGCATTCATGCCAACCCAAGGGGACAACGCTCCTGTTTCAAAACTTCCATTATTTATTAAATTTTGAATGGTCATGTTGTTCACCACCTTTCTATTAAATTAACTTTAAAAATCAAAGTCTCGTTATACTATGTTTTTTATTTTTAGATTGTGACGGCTCTTATCCTCATCTTAAAATAGGCATGGACCTGCCCATAAGCATCTAGCTATATTTATTACGGTTGGTTCTACTGTACTAGCACCAGAAGGAGTTACTGTGACAGTGTCTCCTAGTAATAAAACATCTTTTTTTGTAATTACAATATACGATCTACTGAAATGTATTATAATTACTAAAAAGGGTGATTATTATGAATATATATTTACCTTTGTTTATTACTTTTGGATTCATCATTCTTCAAGCGACAATAAGCAAGAAAGGGATATTGTGGGCAAGTTTTTTTGTTGCATTTATTTACATGGTGCTAGTGTTTATGATAGCTCCGTACTATGACTGGACATTTATTTTAGCTATGTTTTGTATACAATTTTGGTTTATGTTTATAGCAGCTGTGGCAACAAGACCTAAGTACTAAATAAACGCACTCATATTTAACTCTTTGCCATTCGTTCAAGCTTTGAATACTCGTCGTGATTCACTTGAAATTTATTTTGCCCCTTGTCATATTAATTCTCTCTTAGTTCAACCGACTACTCTCCTAAATGTGAAGTTATCGCAAGTTTATGAAAGTAATTGCAGACGGATGAATATCAACTTTTTTCTTTTTTTCATTGGGCAATTTTGTTTAAGCTGTTTGCAAGGGGCTACAAACTAATTATTAAAGTAGAATCTATAAGCCATTGTTGGAAAATATCGATTAGATTGATGGACAAAACTGAACATAAGCATTCAAGCATAATGAGTGACGGTAAATCCAAATTAGTAAAAGATATTGTCCTAAATACGAATGATTACGTTGTCGGTGATCACGTATCCGATATTAAAGGAGCTAAAGATAATCGATTGTTTGCCATTGGTTGTCAATGTGACTTTGCACAGCCAAGTGAATTAGAGCAAGCTGATTTTGTTATCAAATGAAATATTAGGTTGTTATTTACCGTTAAAATGGTTTTTTATGTTCAATATTAACGGTTACTACATTTTTTCGTTGATTGTAGCGAAGGGTGCTTGCCCCTGGAAAGCGAGCATCCCATAGCGGAAATCAACCTACCACTTTAATAGTAATGATTAAAGTTGGTTAATCAACACACCTGATCCAACATATATCTAAACTAACTTCAATTGTAGAGGTGTTATTTGATGAAGAATAAACCGATATATGTAGAAATACCCATTCAAGCAAATATTGATGATGTCTGGGAGATGACGCAGAAGCCTGAGATCCATGAACAATGGGATTTACGCTTTTCTTCAATTACATATTTACCGAAAAAACAGGAGGATGAACCACAATCTTTTCTATATGAAACGAAAATCGGGCTTGGCTTAAAAGTAGCAGGCTGGGGTAAAAGTAATGGTATACATAATAAGAATGATGGCACTAAAACTTCCTCTCTTCATTTTGGGACAGATCAGAAAATCTCACCAATTAGTGAAGGAGGAGGCTATTGGCAATATGTTCCCGCAAAAGGTGGACTGACATTTCTAACGCAATATGACTATAAAGTACGTTATGGAATTCTAGGCCGGCTGTTAGATATATTTTTCCGTCCCGTTATGGGGTGGGCAACAGCTCTTAGTTTTGATGTTCTGAAGCGTTGGGTTGAAAAGGGAGAAGTCCCAAGAACACAATATTTACGTTTCTTCGGTAGCGCTATTATGACTGCGCTGTTTATTTTCGTATGGCTGTATCATGGACTTATACCGAAAATTGTAGCTAAGCATCCTGAAGAAGTGGCTATGTTATCAAGTTTAACTTCTCTAGATGGAGCAGTTGCTCTAAAAGCAGTAAGTGTAATTGGTGTACTTGAAATTTTATTTGCGATTGTATGGCTACTATATCGTAACAAAAGGCGTTTATTTGCATTACAAATTATTTTGTTTCCTGCATTAACAATTGGTGCTTTACTTACCGAACATTCAATCGCAACACATCCATTTAACCCGATTACCTTTAATATGAGTCTATGGGTCTTGTCTATTTTAGGGTTCTACATGGCAAAGGATTTGCCAACTGCAACAAGTTGTAAACGGACAAGAGGAGCGGGTTAAAATGACAATTTATCAAAGTCTTTTAGGGGAAGATTTCCACAAGCTTCATCCTAAATTACAAGAACGTTATGCATTGCCAGTGGATGTTCCATTCTTTGCAACCGGAACGATGACAAAAATAGAAACTGGCGCTAGATGGTTAAATCCATTGCTGACATTTGCAACTCACTGGAAGTTTTTATTCCCTGAAAATGGACAAGACGTACCTTTTACGATTCAAAATACATGTAAATTATTATCGAATGGTGAGGCGGAAGTATACTGGGAACGCACTTTCTATTTTAAAAAGGGTACAAGGCGTTTTAATGCATTTATGACCATTGATGCCAAACGTAAAGTTGTAAAGGATTATTTAGGAGAACCAAGCCTATTATATTCAGATTTAAAATTTGATGTAACAAATGAAGGGCGATTACTTATTCGCTCTGGTTTTCAGCGTGTAGTTCTCGGGAAAATAGAATTACCCATTCCACGATTATTAGAAGGTAGTGTCATTGTGGAGGAAGGGTATGATGCGGTGCGAGAGTTGTTCACGATTCATGTGTATATTCATAATCCAATTGTCGGAAGGGTGATGGCTTATGCAGGTGAATTCAAAGAACACATTTGTTAGTTTAATAACGATAGTAGGAATTATCTTATTTGTCGCGAGCGGTCTGTTCACTAAACAGCAGCCTTTCTTTTTAATGTTAACGGCTGCACAGTTACTATTTGTGCCGATGATGCTCCAGCAAGTCATTATGATAAGAAAAATACATTGCTTTTTTATTTTCTCAGGAATGATCTCTATTTTTTTATTACATATTGTTTCATCTGGCCCGTGGTCAATTGTATTAGTATTGATTTACGTCACATTTACTTTATTTGTGGCAGTACTTGGGGCGGAGCGATTTTTGCGACGTGGCTTTACAAACTGGGAAGAAATTTCAATTGATATTGGCATGATGTATTTATTTATCGGGGGACTTTGGTTCTTTGCATATATTGCTGGTTTGGATACAGGTTTTAGTCCACTTATTACTTGGTTAACGGGTATTCATTTTCATTATTCGGCGTTTTTATTGTGTATTTCTCTTGGTTTTTTTGGTAGATTACATGATTCTAAGCTGTATAGATGGATTGTGCCGATGATTTTGGCAGGACCTATGCTTGTTGCAATCGGAATTACATTTTGGCCAGTACTCGAAGTGATTTCTGTGTTAGTGTATATTTTTGCTATATATAGCCTAATTGTGCTGGCATTTCAAACGCATTTTGCAACGCGATTGCAAGCTGTATGTATCCGTCTTTCTTTTATCGCTCTTGGTGTGACGATTTTATTTTCATTCCTTTATGCGACAGGGAATGCATTTGGGGAATGGACTATTCGAATGGACTTTATGCTTGCATTTCACGGTTTTTTTAACTGCGTCATTTTTGGGTTAATCGGAGTTGGTGGATGGGCGATGTCTCCACCAAAAACGAATCAGCGTACATGGGATTTTCCTATAAGTCAGATTTGTGGAAAGCTAGAGGGAATAGGTGATTCACATCCTGGACTAGTGGACGATTTGAGTGTCTTTGTTGATACAGAAGCGTTGCCAAAAACAATTATAGAATTTTATGAGCAAACGGACCGTTACCAATTATTTGCGTCTATTAAGTGGGCAGTTTGGTTTAAACCATTTGCGATGATTTACAAACTAGTTAGTAAACAAATGCAGCAGTTGAACTTACCGATTTCAAGCAAAGAAACAGAAATGACGGGGGAAATAAAAAGAATTGATACGATTGTGGATGGCCGAGTTAAACCGCGTGCTTGGATTCGTAAAGTGCAGCAACAAACCGTCTTTGTTGCCATCTATTCGCAGCACAAAACAGCTGGCAGATCATATATGAATATTGCATTGCCTTTACCTCTTTCATCAATGATAGGTATCTTACAGATTGATGAAAAAAACGGGTGTCTTATATTAACGAGTGAAGGGGAAGAGGATGCCGGAATTTATTTAACAGTGGGACAATTCCTATTCAAGCTACCATTATCTGAGCATTTTACGATCACAGAAACGAGTAAAGGAAATCTAACAGCACTTCATAAGATGAAGATTTTTGGCATCCCATTTTTGAGAATTGACTATCGAATTTTAAGGAAATAAACGGTAGAATTTTTTAAAAATAGGTACCATAACTTTGGCTGAAATCAAAGCTGTGCATACAATATAAAAAAGTGATTATTCTGAATTTGTAGATTAAAATTAGTTAATAAAGAAAAAAATGGTATTATAAGTAGTGAACAGATAGCTTGGTCAAACGTTAATCGATGTAATGAAATAAAAACATAATGATTAAATGGGGGATTAATGATGAAGTTTGCGAATAAAAAACAAATTCAAAGGCTTTATCGAGAACAAATCCGCATGAAAAAAGACCAAGATCATAACTTTATAGAAACAATTATCATTATTCTCGTTGTAGCTATTTTTATCTTCATCAACTTGAATATTAGCTAAAGCATAAAAATGTATAGAAAGATTTAAAAGCAGCTTTGTATGATATGAAAAGGAAATTACCTTATTTCATTTTGAGACTTGGGATATTAATAAGTCTAAATTGTTATAGGCATATATTTCACCGTTGGGAGAAAGATAGATTTTCTTGGATAGAACCTGATATTGATGAAATAGTGGATGAATTTGAACGGCTGTAAATAGAAATGCAGAATTCTTAAGCTGTAATTATCATTAAGATTACTTTTTTATATTTGGTTAATCGATGTAATGAATGGTATTTTTCTTCATTATCCCCCTAACATCATAAAGATAGTCAACTTTTTGAAGGCAGCCAACTATGGTTGCCTTTTAATATTGCTTAATTATTCTGTAGAGCTTAACGGTGCAATATATGTGGGTGTAGAAACTACTTTAGAAATGTTAGGGGGAAAATGCACTTAGGCCTATAACTTTAAATGAACTTATTGCTTTGCATTAAGAAACGCCATATTATTTGGCAATTTGATTGACTAGCGTAACAAAGAGATACAGTTCGATTGGGTTCAAGGTGGTGGCTTTTTATTTCTTAAAGGGACATGTCCTCTAATGATTTTTAGAATAAGGACTTAATTTGAATGTGTCCATACATAAATACTAACTCCAGTATGTAATCTCCTCTACTTCTACATTTATATAGTAAAATCTTTAGCATCGCGATTTTTACACTAGTCCCTTTTCTATTTTTATATTCCCAAAATACTCCAGATGGCAACAACTTTCCAAAAGACGACTTATAAACTTTCGTATTATTGGTAAAACTAACAGATACCAATAAATGTTAGAGGGTTTTAATATGAAAAGCGCCGGTACAATTAGTATATTACATGTCATATTCCTGTCGATGACGGTCATTGGTCTAAAAAATCATGTAACCATTATTCCATCATTATTAGAAGATGTAGGGAGGGATGGATGGGCATCTGTTGTATTTGCAACAGTAGCAATATTCCCCTGGCTGTTTCTTTTAGTTTATATTCATAAGAAATCAAATCAAGAACCGATTAAAGATTGGTTAAAACTGAAAATTGGAAAAGTAGGTTCCGCCATTGTGATCTATAGTATAGCCATTTACTTACTCATCCTTGCTGCGTTTACAATGAGAGAAACTTTGCTTTGGATAACAACAACCTTTTTACCTGAAACACCCATGTTAGTAATGTTAATCATTTTCATAATTCTTTGTATCGTACTTATCACATCAGACTTACAAACCATTGCAATGGTAAACGTATTGGTTCTATTAGGAGTAGTTATCTTTGGCTTTTTTGTGGCATTTACGAATATACAAGTGAAAAATCCTGAGCTATTGCGCCCTTTTTTCGAACACGGATTTTCACCAGTATTGAAAGGAATGGTATACCCAGCTTCGGGGTTTGTCGAACTGATACTGTTTTTGTTCCTTCAACATCAATTCAAAGGACGAATTCGGTGGTATCATTTCACAATCATGCTTCTTATTTTAATGGGACTTACGTTAGGTCCACTTATTGGATCAATTATTGAGTTTGGGCCAGATGAAGCTGCAAAGCAAACATACCCCGCGTATGAAGAGTGGGGACTTATTTCGATTGGGCGCTTTATTGAACACCTTGATTTTTTTTCCATTTATCAATGGCTAACAGGTGTTTATATAAGGGTAGGATTAATATTATTCGTTGTTGTAGATCTATTGAATATGAATGGGAAAAAAAAAATTATTTGGAAAACCATAGCTCCTGCTTTTTTCTTTATTTCTTTATCGCTATTTCTATTGAGCGACAGTATATTTCTTAAGGTTAAGGGGAATTATTTATTGACTGTTACCTTTCTCTTCTTTTTCATACTATCCCTCTTTCTTGCAATCGTAGCCTTCGTTTCTAAAAAATCAACTAATCGGGCTCAAACAAAATAATTATACAGAAAGTAGTGAAGAGCATTGCAACCGGCTAAAAAGGAAATAGATGTAAATGCTTTGAAGCAGTTATTTCAGAAGTCTGCAGATGTTCTTTTTCAAACGTATACATTCGATCAACATAAAGTGCAATTCATTACATGTGAAGCAATGACTGACCATCAGTTATTGAATGAAGTTATTGTCCCGCGAGTTCAACTCATTTTCAAAAACATAGCGGAGAAATCTTTGGAAGAAGCAATTGTAACACAGTTATATATTCCAAATTTAAAAAAATTGGATGATTTAGAAGAAGCTATTTTACTCGTGTATACCGGCCATGTGTTACTTTATTTTGAGGAGGAACTTCTCCTCTTTTCAAGCAATATTGCTAGAAAACCAAATCGAAAACCTGAAGAGACACGATTGGAAGTGCTTGTAAAAGGTCCAAGGGATAACTTTATTGAAGATATTACAGTTAATATCGCTTTAGTGCGGAAACGATTACCTACAAATTCATTGTGCGTGGAAAAATTTGAATTGGGGAAACGTTCAAAAACGACAGTAGCCGTCCTCTATTTTGACGATATTGCGAATAAAGAAGTTCTGAATGAAATCAAAAAAGAGATAAACAAAGTCGATACAGATATCGTTTTTAGCGGTGATCAATTAATGGAAAAAATTCATAAAAGCGGTAAATTGTTTCCTAGGGAGGATTATACTGGGAGACCGGATTATGCTATTCAATCCCTTGTTAGAGGGCGTTTTCTTATTCTAGTTGATGGGGTAGCGTATGGTGTCATCACCCCTGTGAATTTGTTTTTCCTTTTAAAGACGGGTGAGGATAATGAAAATTCCATCGTATTTAGTTCAATGGTGCGGCTACTACGTGTTTCTAGTATATTTATTGGCTTGCTTTTGCCGGCATTTTGGCTCGCTTTAACAACTTTTCATCAAAATCAATTGCCTCTGCAAATGTTAGCGACAGTTGTACAATTAAATACAGGGCTTCCACTTCCATCCCCACTGGAAATGCTCCTTATGCTCCTCATGTTTGAATTGTTCCGTGAAGCTGGCTTACGTCTTCCTTCTGCCATTGGTGGAACAATTAGTGTTGTAGGTGGATTAATTATAGGGGATGCCGCCATTCGATCTGGTGTAACAAGTCCTGCGATGATTGTCATTATAGCGATTTCAACCATTGCGACATTTACGCTAGTCAATCAGTCACTCGTTACTGCAGTAAGTATTTTACGCATTTGTTTCATTGTTGCCACTGCGCTTTTGGGATTGTTTGGTTTTTTTATATCACTTTACTTTACAATTTTTTATTTATCGAATGTTCGAATATTTGGTGTACCCTATATGAATATTGCAACAGATTTGAATTGGTCAACAATCAAAAAATCCCTGTTTCGATCTCCTCCAAATCAATATGATGAGCGTCCGAATATGTTAGATCCTCAAGATCAAACGCGGAGCAAAGAGGAAAAGGATGAATAAGAGAATAGCGGTTATAGTTATGTTGCTCATTACTATCCTCTCCGGTTGTTGGGGTGCAGAAGAACCAGAAAGAATGCTATATATTCATGGGCTTGGCGTGGATTACAAGGATGGTAAATACGAAGTATATGCTCAAATTATTGATTTTTCCACTACTGCAAATACTGAACAAGCCCCTAATAATGAAGTGCAGGCTGAAGTAGGACATGCAACCGGTGACACAATGGATGAAGCAATTTTTGAATTATATCATACAATGGATCAAAAGGCTTTTTGGGGTTTTTTATCGTATATTATTTTCTCTGAAGAAGCGCTAAAAAACGCGAATGTAAATCCGGTTATCGACACTTTGACCAGATATAGAGAGACGAGATATCAAATCTGGGTGTATGGTACAAAGGAGCCTATAGAAGATTTATTGCTGATTACACCAATCATCAATAAGGCTATTATGTTGTCACAGTTAGGAGACCCAAAGAATTCATATGTACAAGAGTCCTTTATTAAACCGGTCAATTTAAGAATGTTGATTATTGGACTAAATGAGCCAAATCATGAAATGCCGATTCCTTTCGTTTCCATCAGTAATAAATGGAAGTCGGAAGAAGGGCCAAAAGATGCTACTTCTTATTCAGGAGTTGGTGTACTCTCTCCGAACGAGTTTAAAGGATTTATACCAGCAAAAAAAGTACGAGGATTACAGTGGATGTCGAACGAAACGAAAAGAGGTGAAATTACAGTTAAGATAGAATCGAGCGAAGAAATATTCATCACAGTGGTTGTAGATAAAATAAAGGTGAAAGTAGAACCAATTGTTAGAAAAGAAGAAGTGACGTTTGATATTGATGTATCAATGAATGCCCAAGTTAGTGACTTTGAAGGAAATGTAACGAATGATGAAATTCGAAAAAAAGTAGTAAAGGAAGTAAAAAAAGAAATTAAAGACACCTATGAAGAAGCATTGAAAAACGATATAGATATCTATCGATTATCCGAGCACGTATATCGTAAAAATTTAAAAGAGTGGAAAAAAATCCAGAAGGATGGAAAAGTTGAGTTGACCGAGGATTCCATTCGAAATCTCACGGTGAAAATTAATAGGTTTAAATCAGAGAGAAAATCATATAAGGAAACGATTAAGAAATAACGAAGTACAATAGAAATGAAAATGTGCTTTTAGTTAGGCAGAATATCTTTTGTTACTTACGTATTTTAGCGCGTTTGATTAAAAAAGTCGATTGTATCTTTTATGGATATAATTGACTTTTTTGTTACTTTAATTTCATAAATTATATTTTTTATGCTTGGAATACTCCGTAGTCTAAAATCTATTTTATTGTTTGTTATTTTCATTTTCATCAACTTGAATATCGGCTAAAGCATAAGAGTATATCGAGAGACATACAAGTAGATGTATGTGATTTGAAAGGGAAATATCTTTTTTTGGAGCTGAGAAAATTGATGGAGTCGATATTGATGTAAAAGTGGATAAATTTAAAAATTTGCAAAAAATTACAAAATAAATGAAGTTGAAAGTTGATGAAAGGGGCTGAAGATTATAATAGTAAATAATCACTTGGAGCGGAGACAGCGGATAAGTATAGTTCTTTTTATAATGTGCATTGTGACAAGTTGCATAACATCTGGTTGTTCCAATCAGGAAGAACCTAAGAATGTTGCACAGAAAATAACGGTTCAAAAATTATATAGCCAAGGAAATTATGGTGATATCAATAAAGTATTTGATACAATAAAAGTCGCTAACGTCGTAAAATTGTTGGGAAATACTAAATGGGAGAAAGCGACAGTTGAAATGGATCGCAAACCGGATTATAAGTTCATCATTGAACCTGTATACGCTGAAGCTTCTACAAAACAAGATACCTATTCGATGTGGATTAGCCAAAACAAAGATACTATAGAAGTTATAAAAGGGACTGACAAATACGTACACTTGAATAAGGACGATGCTAATAAGTGGTATCATGGATTGTTAGGTGTAGAATTAAAAGCTACAAAATAACGTATTTTGACTGTTGTCCGAGAAATTTAATGGCTCGTACAGTTCTTTAGAAAGTAGAACGTCCAATCAGTTAACTTCTAACTGATTGGACGTCTTTTTATTGTCAGTTAATTTATGGATTGTCATTTATTGTGAAGATGCTGATAAACTCTTCTTAGTTGTCAAAAGAATAACAAACGACAAAAACGAAACGCACGAAGCTACCATAAACACAACGACAATATTAAAATGTTCTCCCAATACCCCCATTATAAGAGTGGAGATACCAAATGTAGCCATCATCATAGAACTTTGAGCAGCATAAACCTTTGCTAGAAGCTTTTCTTTGACCCTTCCTTGAATGAGTGTATTAATGGCAATCATACTTAATTCATAGAATAAACCATATATACAAATCACCAATAGGGCAAGCAAAGGATAACTGTTGATCCCAAATAGAAAAGTCATTAGAAAAACAATAAAGCTGCCAACCAAAATAACAAGATGGATGTTTCGGTTAATTAAATCAGATTTTGAATACCCGAACAAGCCACCAAAAAATAATCCTAAAAAGAATGTGGCATTAATATACCCCCACCATTCGTTTCCTTTATGCAACCTCAATTCTATAAAAGGGTAAATGATAGAAGATACCCAAACAGGACCTGCAATTGCACCTAAAAACAGAACGATATGGAGAATGCGCAATTTACTATCCTCCGCTATTAATTTCCATCCCTCAAAAATAGAATGCATTTTCCTTCCTTCTGTAGCAGATCCCGCATCTTGTTTCTCCCCATTGACCTTAATAAACGTCAGTAAAAATGTGGACAAAACAAACAGGATGAATGTTACGATTAACAATCCATTCGAATGCAAAAGCACAGCCAAGATCCCACCAACTGCCCAACCACCCATATTAATGAACTGATAAACAGAAGACATTAGACTATTCGCTTTTAACAAGTATGCTTCTTCAATAAGCTCTGGAAGGATTGCGCTACTTGCTGGATGAGCAAAGCTATCCAAAAAAGTAATACAGAAAATAAGCACATAAATAATCACAATCGTATCAATTGATAGGAATAGTGATACATACAGTGTTAACACTAGTAATATACATGTCTTCACTAATTGAGAGTTTAATAAAATTGCCTTTAATTTGTATCGGTCAATTAAAAGCGGTGCGACCAAGCCACCTAGAAATCCGCCAGACAATTTAATGACGGGAACTAAAGAAACATAAAACAAAGAATCTGTAACACTAAATACAGTTGTGATGAGTGCCACAATGTAAAATACATCGCCAGCATTTGCTAAAGACTCTCCTACCAATAAGGCATTAAATGATTTATTCTTCAACGCAAACAACCCCTCTTATTTAATTGTTTAAGAGAAAATAGTTGTCTACATTGGTTTCACTCCTTTGAGTCATTTTAGTTTAGTTATGTATACTTGAACCATTAAATTAGCAAGAGGGGTTTTGCTAATAATGGGAATGTTTGTAATAAATAATAACATGAAAAAATGAGGAAAGGAAGCACTTTTCTCAGAGGCTCTCATAATATTTAATCCCCGTAAATTGCAACAAATTAAATATTTACTATGGTATGGGCATACTATTGCGAATCAAGGGAGGGATCAGTTATGAAAAGGTGTATGGTTTATTCAGCAATTTCAAGATCAAGTAGAGGCTTCGACAAACGAATCTTGGACTCCGAAAGGGCTCGGAGATAAGCTTGAAAAAATGGGTTCTGACAGGACTCCTGGGGACATATGGACCAAACTTGCAGAAAAAAACATTTCATTTGTAAACGGTGTCCTTATAAATTACCCAGAGAAGAGATTTGATGTAATGATAGAGGGGAGACAACAGTATATAGATGAAAATGAAAAGGAGCTTAAAAAAATTGCTAGAGGTGTGATACGAAAAACAAAATATAAAGGTTATTCAATCCATGTCAATAAGTCATTTACTACCACCCCTGAAACAACTGAGCAATATAATGAATTAAATATTGAAGACATTAAGAGTAGTTTTAAAGATAAAGGATATGCAGAAGTTCAAAGGGTATTGAAAGAAACAGAACCCAATTTTGTAAGCATAAATATCCTTACAAGTTTACGTAATAATGACTCAACTAGCATTAATCGAGGAAAAGAAATTGAAGTAGAAATCAGGAGGAGATTAGTTAAAGAAATAAAAAAAATAACATCAGATAACGTAACAGTAGAGGTTCATGTTTATGACATGAGACTTGAAAAAGTAATCTAAATTTCTAGTGCAGCAAATGATGTCGACCATTTCTAGCCGTGAATTGACTGCTAGCCGTTGTTTAAGCAGGCATTTTATATCTTTTTTTCAATATTATACTTCGAGTATGATCAGGGAAATCATTTGGACAGTTACGTTTTAACATATTAAGAGGCTGGCTAATATCTGTCAGTCTTTTTTGCTGTTTGAAAATGAGAGAGAATGTATACCCCTGTATGTATTTTATGATGAATATGATGAAAGTTGCCAGTAAAGTGCTAGAAGTTGCCAGTAATCTATGAAAAGTTGCCAGTAAAGAACCCGAAGTTGCCAGTAAAACCACCAAAGTTGCCAGTAAACAATGAAACTGGACTTAAATGTTATGTTTATACCCCTATCTCACATCTTTTAATAAAAAATTCTTCATTAATCCATCGTAAGAGTTTAGAAAATATCCAGTGTAACTAGGATTGTCCTTTGTGGTAAGCACTGATGGGGGTCTTGATAAAGGGGGAGCTATTTAAGCAGAGAATCGACTTATGAAATAGCATATTTATTATAAAGAAGTGGTATTATATTGAAAATGCGGGATAATTAAGATGCTAGGTATAAATGATGTGACTTCGTATTTTGCTACTTCATTGAGATGAATTTTGAAATTTATTTATATAAACAAGGAGAATTGAAAAATGACTAAAAGTATAAAACTAATGATGGCAACGAATAAAGATGTTGAAATATTACATAAAATACAAGTGGAAGCATTTATGCCCCTATTACAAAAATACAATGATACTCAAACAAATCCTGCTAAGGAGACGATCGAGAAGTTAGCGGAAAGAATAGCTGAAACTAGATCCGATTATTATGTAATTCATTTTCATAAGGAAATTGTTGGAGGAATTAGGGTTGTACCTTTATCAGATAATCGAACAAGAATTAGTCCAATTTACATAGGTTTAATTTATCAAGGTAAAGGAATTGCACAAGAGGTTTTTAAGCAAATTGAACAGATGTATAGTGCAACGGTAGAATGGGAACTGGATACGATTAAACAAGAAAAAGGGAATTGCTATTTATATGAAAAATTAGGTTATAGAAAGGCAGGTAAAGAAGTGGTGATTAATGACAAAATGACGTTAATAAGTTACCTGAAAAAGTTGAATTGAGTAAGAAACAGAAAAGGTTAATTGATTTCTCAAAATAAAGGCGAATGTTAAATACGAAAGAGAATTTAGAGATAAAAGCACCAATGAATTGAAGGAATTCAGCCAACTAAAAGAATTCAGACGCTCTACATTGTCGAAGGAATTAAAAACCATATAATCTAATTTTATTTTTATACATTATATTGAATGTTATTTCCCTTTTGGTTAAAATGTAAAATGAAGGTGGTATTTAATTGCTAGCATTATTTTTCGCAAATATTATTCTTGGATTATCCATTGCTTTACCGGTTGGGACGATTACTGTAGAGATGACTAAGCAGGGGCTGAAGAATGGTTTTATGCATGGCTGGGTTGTTGGGCTTGGTGGTATGACTATTGATATTGCCCTAATACTCTTATTATACTTTGGTTTAGCTTCCGTACTCTCTATTCCAATGATTCAAACAAGCTTATGGTTAATTGGTGCAATCTTCTTATTGTATATTGGTTATGAAAGTGTAAAAAATGGTGGAAATGATATTTCATTGAAAGGTGAAAAGCCGACAAAATCATTAAAATCATCTTATTTTAATGGGCTGCTTGTAGCCATCTCACCTGGTAACTTAGTGTTTTGGATCAGTATTTTCGGACCAATCTTAGTCAACTCTTTTGATGCCACAAATACAATTAGCTTTCTTGTTATAGGAGCAGGTATTTTAGTCGGAATTTTAATTCACGATATCGGCTTGATGACGTTAATTTCAGGGACGAGAAAAGTATTAAATCCTACATATATTAAGTGGGCGTCTGTTTTGGCAGGGCTAGTGTTGATTGGTTTTAGCGTTTACTTTTTCTATGAATTTTATAATAGTGTAATATAGTATGGGGACTAGCTTTCGGGCTAGTCCTTTTTAGTTTTAGTTTAATTAAAGCGCGATGATTTATTCACTAATTGCAGGTGTTGTTGATCGCTCACTCAATCTTTCTTCAAAAATTCTATGAATACAATAAAATTTGCATTATGGGAGTACCCTATAATTTTTAAAAATACGATTTATATAACTAGGTCTTTAGTTTTATTTGTTAGTTTTTTAAAAGCCTTTATACCCATTGCACATTTTATTAAAATATCAGAACAATATCGAACTATTCAAAATGATATATTTCTCCGAGTGCTAATTACTATTTAATGGGTATATAGTGAGAATGTATGAAAAAAGGTATGTTTTTGCTTTTTTTAAAATGTAAGTATGTTAAGATAAAGGTGCAATCGCTTACAAAATAGTGTGATTGTGAATAGCAATATAAAAATAAACGAGGAGGATGTATATGAAAAAATATTTATTATCTAGTTTATTAGCAGTAGGTTTGGTAGGTTCATCTATACCAAATATATCATTTGCAACAACTGATGGGGTACCTTATTTAAATGAAATTTTACAAATGCAGCCAGGTGTCAGCTCTGAAGAATTAATTTCGGATATTAGTTCAATCTCGGAAAATATGGGAATTACAAAAGAAGAAATAGCTAAACAAATTTATAAAGAGCTTAAGGAAAATGATTTACAAGCTTTAAAAGAGAATAGAATAAAAGGTGGGAGTGGTGGTACTGTTTCTGTAGGAAATAGTACAAGAGGTGGGAGTGGTGGTACTGTTTCTGTAGGAAATAGTACAAAAGGTAACTTCTTTTATACTGATTCTCAAACTGCTTATTTAAATCATGGACATGTAGGTTTATACTATTCTAACAATGAAATTGTTGAATCTGTACCAGATACTGGGGTTCGCATTATTTCTACGCAAAATAGAAAAGTAGATCAAGGTGGAGCTCTTGTAAAATCAGTAACAACTTCAACAGATAATAGAGATAGTGCTGCTGATTGGGCATATAGTCGAGTTGGGGAGGATAGTTATTCAATTAATTTTGCTACAAATAGAACAACGAGTCATACAGGTGCTAAAAATTGTTCGAAATTAATTTGGTCTGCATATATGTTAAAAGCTAATTTAGATTTAGATAAAGATGGCGGATTAGGGGTATATCCTAGAGATGTTCGTGATGCTGAGGATACAGAATTAGTAAGAAATATTTAGAAATAAAAGGAA
The DNA here is from genome assembly GCF_016612995.1 of Viridibacillus soli. GTDB lineage: Bacteria > Bacillota > Bacilli > Bacillales_A > Planococcaceae > Viridibacillus > Viridibacillus soli. The sequence continues at coordinate 15,979 of NZ_JAEOAH010000051.1, read as the reverse complement.
AATGCAATAAGTTATGAATTATATCTTATTGCATTTTCTTTTTAATTGGAGGATTTAATGAAAAAAATAAATAAATTTGTTATAGGGGTATTGGTAATATTAATAGGAGTATGTATATACTATTTTTCTTATCAGAATAATAAAACTTTGTTTATCAAAGACGAAGAGATTCAGCAGAAAAGCTTTTTGGAAAATAAACAAGCAGTTCTATATTTATCAACTACAGCAGATCAAGATATGGATAATAGAGGTATAAGTTATTCAATATTTCTTGACGATGAAGGTAAGACTAGTGCATATAAAATGAAAGGTTTAGAATTAGGTAGTATTGCTATATCGGAAGATAATAAAGAAGTTTTACTAGAAAGTAAAGATAAAATCAGAATAATTGGAGATATGTATCAAGAATTTGATATGAAAAACCAATATACAGGAGAAAAAACAGGATATTTAAAAAATCGAGATTTATATTTTAGTATTTATAATACAGGGGTAAATACATCTACGGGTAATTATGATTCAAATGTAGTATTTGGAAATAAGAAAGGCTTCAAAATGGGGAATATACCTTATTATATATCAACATCAGGAATAAATGAGGATGAAGTCATAATATTGACAAAGGATATAGAGAAAAACCAACATGATTTAAGAAGAGTAATTATAGGTGGAAATGAGGTTAAGGTGGAAAATGTTATTCAACTTGAAAATGAAAAAAATGCAGAATATGCTAGCCTTTCTTCTATCATAAGTGATGATAAATATTATTATTTTATTCTTAGCGAGTATGTAAGCGAGACGAGTGAAAATGTAATACTTTTTCGCGTAAATAAAGAAACATTAAAACAAGAAAAGATTACTGTATCTAAATATAAAAATAATAATAACTTAGTATCGATAATTCCATTTAACATAAAAAATTCTACCTATTTATATGACAATGAATTATATTACATTAATGGATTAGGAGAAGTATTTACATTAAATACAAAAACAAATGATATAGCTATTAAATTTACTATTAAAAATGCACCAAAAGACGGTGTAAGGCATAATGAAGAGACATTTTTTCAAAATGGTAATTTGTATGTATTGAGATATAACATAAATGCTAAAAATAAATATTACATTGAAGTCTATTCATTAAAAAGTGGTGAAAAGTTAAATGAAATTAAAATGGAAGGATTGGACAAAATTTTATCTTCAGTAAAAGGAAAATCAATTTACTCTTATGATTTTAAGATGCTGGATCTTTCAGGAGATTTTTCAGAATAGTAAGTAAATAAATCAGGTGTGGTGATTAGGGGAATATTAGGTTGTTATTTACCGTTAAAATGGGTTTTTTATGTTCAATACTAACGTCGTATGTTACTACATTTTCTAATTGATTGTAGCGGAGGGTGCTTGCCCGCGGAAATCGAGCATCCCGTAGCCGATATCAACCCACCACTTTAATAGTAATAGTTAAAATTGGTTAATCAACACGCCTATTCTTATATTTTGGTTTAGCTTCCGTACTATTTATGTCAAACTTTAGAAGTTATTCGACGATGGTAAAAAGGAAGAGAAAGCAATGTTACAATCACTGATTTTTGATATGGTTGGAACTCTATTTCAAACAGATAAAATTTTAGAATTATCACTTGATGATACATTTAACCAGTTACGGTCACTAAATAAATGGGATAAAGTAACCCCTATTGATAAATACCGTGAAATTATGGGTGTACCTTTACCAAAAGTATGGGAAGCTTTGTTACCTAATCATTCCAATGAAGTAAGAGAACAAACTGATGCTTATTTTCTGGAAAGATTAGTTGAAAACATATGAAGTGGGAAAGGTGCTTATCCTAATGTAAAGAAAGTTTTCAGTTATTTAAAAGAGAATAATTGTTCAATTTACATAGCGAGTAATGGTTTAACGGAATATTTAAAAGCAATTGTGAGTTAGCCATTCATGTAGTGCAAAACCATATAGAATAAATGGCACACGAGAAAACTATCCAAGTTCTTTAGTACAACGACAACATTTTGCTTTTAAAGTTAATTTAGAAGATATTTCCTCAGCGAAAGAATATTTATCCGATTTAGGTATTACAACAACAAATTTTTTTGGAGAGAGTTCTGAAAAGTTATTAGTATTTCCTTTTATGCCGGCTGTATCTATCTATTTTGATGATCCAGATGGTCATTCAATTGAATTTATATCCATACTAGATGATCCACCAAAACCCGAATTGGATATTATGACTTGGCAAGAGTGGGAAGCGTTACACGGTTGAGGCTAAATTATTTATTCTTTTCTTAAAATAAGGTTTTTGAAGCTTAGGGTAATGAATGAAAATGAGTTTTGAGCACATCTTTCTTATTAAATTAAACAAAATCAGTTTGTGACTTAAGACACTTAAACTAACTAGTGCGTTAGTTCAATAGCAGGATGTCATCTTATTCAAACTAGGCTCTGTTTAACTTGATTGTGGTTTTTCTAAATCTAATAAGCGTATTTGAGATTTTATTCTCAAATACGCTTATTTTTCGAGTGGAGAATAATCAATAATCGCCTCCGATTAAAAAATAAATAACGCCATCACAATTACTAATAAAGAGACGGGCATAAAGAACATTCCCCAACTATTTTTCCCCTTATACTTAAACTCTTCAATAGCTAAAATACCAATTTAGCCTTCGTGAATCAGCTAAAAAGATGAAAGGAATTTCTAATACTACTTTATTTTTCTGGCGACGCCCATTCTTTACTTCAAATGTACTGAAACGAACAACATTTGAAGTATTACAATAAACGCAACAAAGACCATTCTTAGCTTTTTTTTCGCTTACTTCTTGAAAAACAGGACGAGTGTCGTGAAATGGCATTAAGAAATAATTAAAATGTGATAATAGACGTTCTTTGTCCAAAACAGCTAATTTATTAATTTCAACCACCTTCATACGGAACTCCTCGCAAATGTATATTCTTATATTTATTTTCACTAGCGTTGCATAAATACTTACAGAAAATTCAATTTTTTATTATTGCGGTTGAGAGCCAAAAAAGGAAACACTTCAATAAAGGTGGCTTCATCAATTTGGTTTTTATTTACAATTATACATGTGCGACAACGACAGTTTGCTTTTTATGGAACGGCTTTGCCTTCGATTTTTCGAAGCCAGATGTAGGCTGGTTTCCATAAAGAAGCCCTTAAATATCGGCTGATTTGCAGGATTTTTCGTTTACTCTTGGTTTCAATTTGAGCTAAAACATTCAAACAAAATACAATGAGGGCAATTTCGCCGGTCAATTATTCAACCGTTAGTAAAAAGGCCGCTGACGTTCCCTATGAAATTTTCAAAGACCTTTTTCATTTGCTAATTAGTAAATGTAATCGGGGAAAACGCCGAACAAAAGTAGTCAAACAAGCTCTTCTCCTTGTGGATTCCACGACAATCACTGTTGGTAAGAACAGCTTACCCTGTACGCCTTTTCATGGTGAACGATCTGGCATTAAACTGCATGTGTCCTTTACATCAGAAACCGGCATGCCACTTGAAGTGAAAGAAACGGGTGGACTGCACCACGATGGTCCAGTAGGCGAATCCCTTGCGAATAAAGCATTTATCCTTGTCCAAGACCGCGCATATGGCAAGCACGCCCGGTTCGACCAGTTCAAAGACCAGAAGCAGTTCTTCGTAATTCGCCTGCGTGACAATGTCGAACTACATCAACCACGCTCACTTAAATGAATCCAACAGCTCGATTCGAATGTGCTCGGCGATGTGACGTGCCAGGTCGAAACGGAGCAATCACGTACCATCCACCGTTATCGCGTCGTCACTTTCTGCGATCATGAAGGGCATAGTATTCGTGTCGTTACAAATGTGATGAACGTAAGTGCAGAGGGAATTGCCAACATGTATAAAGCGAGATGGGCTATCTAATCTTTTTTCCATTGGATCAAAGGCTATTTGAATCTGCCTATCCTATTTGGAAACTCTAAAAATGCAGTATTTACGCAACTTTTCATCTCATTGAGTGTGATTGTGTTAGTAAAATGGTTTTTTGATCAAGTAAAAAAACAGTTAGTCAATCTAGGATAAGGGAATCTGTCGAAAGGGGATTACCTATATCTGGTTAATCAACAGACGTGATATAATAAAAAATTATATAAATGTTTGTAATAAGTACCATTTAATGTTAATGTACCTGAAATATAAATATAGGAGAAATAATTGTGAATGTTCAATTTAAAAAAGGCGTACTGACATTGTGTGTCTTAGTGTTAACAGCACATAAGGATCGTTACGGATATGAACTTGTAAATGAGATTTCTGATAAGTTTGTCATATCAGGAGGTGCGGTGTATTCGTTGTTACAACGTCTGACAAAAGTAGAATATTTCTCAACCTACATCATCGAGTCACAAGAGGGACCGGCACGAAAATATTATCATCTTACAGATAAAGGGAAAGCTTTTATGGAAGAGCAACTAGAAGAATGGAAATCATTTTCCGAAGGGGTATACCGTATTATTAAGGAGGGATTAGAGAATGACGAAACAGGAATTCCTAACGAAACTTGAAGGGTTTTTACGTAAGATCCCTAAAGAAGAACGCTATGAAATTTTAAGGGATTATCAAGAACATTTTAAATTAGCAGAAGTCAATGGAGAAACAGAGAAAGAAACGGTAGAATCACTTGGATCACCGAAAGCGATTGCGAAAGATTTATCAGCAGATTTTTATATCACATATGCTAAAGAAAATCGATCAATAAGTAATATCTCAAGAGCAATTTTTGAATATTCAGCACTAGGGCTTTTCAATATGTGTGTGACAATACCATTGATAATAATCCCTTTTTCAATCATTTTCAGTCTTTACTTAGCAGCACCTTGTCTGATTATTTTCCCAATTCTTATTTGGTTTAAAGTATTCTTAAATGCTGGCAGCGATTTGGTAGCAGGTATTTTTAATATTATGATACCGATTAGTATTGGTGTTTTAGTAATTATTGGAACAACCTATTTCGCTCGATGGTCCTATATTTTAATATTGCGCTATTTACAAATGAATATCCAAATCGTGAAGAGAGTGAGAGGAGAATAAGGATGAAGCATGCAATACTTGGAAAAATAGTTATAGTTACTTTAATCTTTCTTATCATTGGAACAGTTGGAACAGCAATATTAGGATTTCATCTTAAATTTATCTCTTGGGATTTAGCAACATCACAAGAGAAAGAAATTACTAATAATTTTGATAAATCGGCATCGATTGAAGTAATATCATTAAAAGATTCAAGTATCATCACAACAACTACAAATAATAAATAAATCAAGGAGTTTATCAAAAAGCTGAAATTTGGTAATTGGAGTCAAGGAGTGAGCATAAATGAAAAAAAGCTTGGTTATAATAACATTGTTATCTGCAATATTATTTTGTAGCATGTATATTTTTAGTTCGATCTTACCCCCGTTGTCCGAATGGAAACCTAATAATATTAACTCTGTACGTCTATGGGTAGATATCATTATATTTCTTGCCCTGTATATCATCCCTTTAATTTTGTACAAATCAGGGATTCATGCAATGAAATATATTATGGCAATATTTTGTGGAACAGGAATATTTGTATCTCTTACAATTGTGATTGGTCTTTCTATTATGAGTTCAATATTCGGAAGTGCTTCCGCATCACCAGTAGTAATTGTCCTTTGCACAGCAACATCAATTACTAATATTATTTGGTATATCCTAGCTTTTCGTAACGTATAGAATGCACATAAAAAATCATACAATAGCTTAAAGTCGGCTAGTACAGGGATGAAGTTTAAAGGATTATGACTCGGAAGTTTGTAGTTTTAAAACGTTATTCATTGAAAATCCCTCCTTTGTAAATGAAATAAAAAGATCATCCTGACAACTGATTGCAAAAGTTGTCAGGATGATCTCTACTTCTTAGTACAGTAGGTGCATACTAAGCGCAGATAAAAAGACTAAGGCCACTCCATAAAGGTTCTACGGCGTTCTTTACTGCTTCACGACTTTGTAGTTTTAAAGTTATTTTAATGCAACGCTAGTGATTTATTTTAGAACAAATAGTATAAATAGGTAATTATCAACAGTGTAATTAAACAGAGCCTCAAAATAAAGGCGACCTCTCTATTATTGAGAGAGGTCGCCTTTAAGTATAAATAACGAAGCTGTCAAACTTCTAGAATAATGATTTTATTTCAAGAAAAATAAGTTTAGCAATATACCGATGGATTTTAAACATTTCTTACCTCCACCATTTTAATTTACCTCTACTTTTGGTCGCATGACACTGAGGGCTCTAGTAGAAAATGATAGAACAGCTATTAGTCGAATAAAGAAAAACAGATATTCTTTTTTCTCAGTTGTTGGTTTAAATAAAATTGGAAGTTGCTGAGTTATCAAATAAAGCATAAATAGTGTAAGAGCAATATAGATAACAATAGAAATGATTTTTTTCAATTAGATTCCCCCTTTTGAACTGGTCTTCACACGTCCATTCCAAGAAAAATTCGTTACGATTCGCACTAAAAGCTCTAAGGGGCCACGATTGTATTTTTTTAAATAAACTGTACTGATCCAGCATTGAAGTGTGAATAGCGCGATACCTAGTAAAATACTATTAAATGTACCGAAGTCACCAAACCAACCAAGGCCGTAACCGTAGAAAATGGAAGTGCAAATAACGGATTGCATAATATAATTAGTTAGAGAAAGTTTACCAACGCTTTCAAATGCTCGGAAAGGCAAAGCATGTGCATAGCTTGTAAAAAGATATGCGAATGCAGCTATATAGCCTAATGACAGCATTGGTGCACCGCCCGTTAAACCAATAGAAGCAAAGTTACTGTCTTCTGCTAAGTAAGCAACCCCTTTGAAAATGAGCCCAAGTGGTATGAGAATCACCATATACTTAAAGTATGATTTCCGCTCAGAAGTAGGGTTTGCAAATAAATTCAGCTTTGCTGCTGCCATGCCGAATAAAAATAATGGAGCTGAAGCAATTGGAGCAAAAAGCATGATCACAAGTAAGACGAAGGGTTCGTCGTCGAACATCGTTGTTAATGGATCTTCTCCATTATTACGTTGATTTTTAATCTCTAAGTAAGTTCCGTGTTTGTAACTATCTGCAGTTTTCTCAACGTAGCTAGCAGTAATAGCTTTTTCCTTCGAGTTTTCTTCATATTTTCCATAGCTTATTGCTGTCATGGATAGCAGTATGGCCGCACCCCAAATAATGAGTGTTTTGGGCTTTCTGTTGATGAAGATAAATAAAAAGAAGCCGATACCACCATAGAAAGTAAGTATGTCACCTTCCCAAATAAATGTACCGTGTAAAAGACCTAAAGTAATGAGCATCAAAAAACGTCTTACTAAAGACCACCGCGATTTCCGTCCTTTTGCTCTCAACGATTCTACTAATTTAATAAGTGAATAGCCAAACAAAAATGTGAAGATAGGCATAAATGAACCTTCCACAAATATCTGGATAAATTTATAAGAACCAAAATCAAATTCAGAAAGTTTATAAAATGAAATAAGATTCTGACCAAATAGGCCATATTGGAAAATAAGCAAATTGGCGAGCAAAATACCAAATAAACTAAACCCTCTCAAGCTATCAATTAATTGAACACGCTGTCGTACCAAAAAAACTCCTCCTTAAATACTCTCTATTTGTTAGTATATGGAGAGAAACTTATGTTGAACTGAAAGTAATCTTAAAATTACCTTAAATTGGAGAGTGAAATGAAAATGGATGCTAAAATATTAGTCGTAGATGATGAACAAGCCATTGCAGATATGGTGGACATTATTCTACACAAAGAAGGCTTTTCTAATATAGATGTTTGTGGCAGTGTAAAAGAGGCTATCTTACATATAGATAAAAATATATATGATTTTTTTATTTTAGACATTATGTTACCAGACGGCACTGGGCTTGATCTGGTAAAGCGGATTCGCCCTGAAAATAATGCGCCTATTTTCTTCTTAACAGCGAAAGTGGCAGATGCAGATATTCTGCGCGGCTTTATGACAGGAGCAGATGATTATATTACAAAACCATTTAATCCTCTGGAATTAGCGGCTCGTGTGAAAGTACATAGTAAGCGCTATAGTGCTACAAAGAATAAAACGACATCAAAAGGTACATTTGATTATGGCCGTTTTCAACTTAACATTTCAGCTGCAGAGCTAACAGTAGATGGACAGAAGACCATTTTGTCAGGTAAGCTCTTTCATCTATTAAAACTATTTTGTGAGCACCAAGGGCAAGTGTTATCTAAAGAGCAAATTTATAAGCAAGTATGGGGTGATGATTACTTTATCGATGATAATACAATTATGGTACATATTCGAAAGCTTCGAGAAAAGATTGAAGTGGATCCAGGACGCCCTTCTTATTTACAAACGGTTAGAGGTATCGGATATAAATTAGTTCAAGGAGAGTGAAGTAATGCGTCTATCTAGGAAGATGACCTTGCGTTTTATAAGTTATTTTGCAGTCTTCTATATACTTTTGGTTATTGTAATGATGTCATTGCTTGCATACGCCTTTTATAAAAATGAAAAGAGTTCAATCTATGCCAATTTACTAATTATGGACAAGATGGATTTAGAATATGATGTTAAGCAGGAAGATGGCAAGTATGTTTTATCGGATAAATTAATAAATTCGGCAAAGAGAAGTGGTGGTGTCATTCATTTATTTGATGAGAATGGCCAATTACTTGCGAGCTCAGGTAAAGACGCGAAATCATATTCCATGCAGAGAATGGTCGACATGACTAAGGATGAGCAAGCTCATATTTGGCAGTTTGAAAAAGATCAATATCTAGTGTTTGAACAACAAAATGTAGCAGCAACTATATTGGAGATTATTTCGAAAGAGGGTATTCAACATATTTCGAATAAAACAAAGCTCCAAATAAAAGAAGCAGAAGCCATTGTCGAGCGTTACACTGCAGATGGGGAAAGACAGCAGATTATTTTTGGTGAGAAAACAAAAGAGATGGACCCCATAAAGATTTTAATGGGCAGTAGAAATTTCGCAGAAACCAGAGAGCTTGTTGCATCTGAAAAATTACGTGATGGCTCATTGCTTGTCGTGCGCACAAAAAACGCTTTCTATAATCCATCAGAACCTTTTTATTACAATGCTATAAAATATTTTCTAATAGGGACGGGTATTTTCCATATCATATTATTAGTCATCATTGTTATTTTCTCTGCTTTTATAGGTAACCGTTTTGGCCGCCCACTTTTATATTTTCTAAAAAGGATTGAAAAATTAGCTATTCAGGACTATACACAAGTCAATGATCGCAAATTGAAACGCAAGGGAAGCGATAGACTAAAGAGAAAATATAAAATTTTTGAAGAAGTGAATCAATCATTATCACAACTTTCTACGACCCTAGCTGAAAATGAACGAAAAATACAACAGACTGAAAAGTGGCGAGAAGACTGGATTACTGGTCTATCTCACGATTTAAAGACGCCATTAAGCTCCATTTATGGCTACTCTAAAATGCTGTCATCGACGGATTATGAATGGTCACAAGAAGACGTACGTAAATTTGCAGGTACAATGCAGGAAAAAGCGGAATATATGGATGCTCTCATTAAAGATTTAACATATACGTATCAACTTAAAAACAATGCGGTTGTCATTCATAAGGAAGACGTGAATTTGAATGCATTTCTAAATGATTATGTAAAAAATACAACTTCTGAAAATGTGAAAATGGAGCAAATGAGTAGTGAAACACAGATTTTAGCTGACCCCATTTTATTAAAACGTATACTTGATAATCTTGTAGGAAATGCGGTGGAACATACGTCTGAAGGGACGCTAATTCATTTGGAACTAACTGAATTAGGTGGTAAGGTGCTATTGCGAATTCGTGATGAAGGACAAGGTATTCCTAAAGAAGAACTTGATAATTTATTTAATCGTTATTATCGCGGAACAAATACGACTTCGGAAGCTTCAGGTACAGGACTAGGCATGGCCATTACGAAGCAGCTTGTAGAAGCAATGGACGGACAAATCATCGTAGGATCTGATTCATTGGGCACTGTCGTGACAATTGTTTTTCCTAAGATATTTTAGTAGCGATATCGTTCAATTCATGAGGGATCAGGATGGAAAAGTAGTTTCGATTTCTACAGTAATTTAAGCTCTACAATTCAAATGAAAAAGCTATAAGGACTTTCTTTCCCTAAAGAGAGGATTTCATCAGAAACTAACAAGGACTGAATATATAAATAGCAAAGTTCAAACTACTAAGATTAGATAGTTTAATAAAAATCAATAAAAACGAACCGATACCCAAAAGATAAAGCATCTATTTTCCAGTTACTGTATAATAAAATTAACGATATTATTCAATTAGAGGAAAGAATGGAGGAATGATGAAATGATTGTAGTATCTAAAGAACATTTTAAATTAATAAAAAAGAAACTTAAAGAAGCACCAACATTTGTTTATAGCGTATTAGATAACATTATTAATGGAACTGTATATGCAGATTCCACTGATTTTAAATCATTACTCATTCAAACAGATTCAGGATTATATTATGTTGCAGGAGATCCAACTGTTGCAGCATTTCTAAAGAGTTTAGTTAGAATTTTTGAAACATCAGTAGATCAAGGGAAACGCTTTACATTATTTTCTGCTACGACTACTTGGAATCAGACAATTGAAAACCAGTTTGACAAGAAGGTAAAGAAAATAGAACGATATGCTTTTTGTTTTGATATAAATGTTTTTAAAACTAGAAAAATGAGTAACAGTAGCGAATATTATATAACAAAAGTTAATCAACATCATATTGAACATTGTTTGGAATTTGATAGAAATTACTATGATGAATATTGGGATTCTACGAACAATTTTCTTCAAAATGGGTTTGGCTTTTGTGTAAAAGATAAGGAGAGAATAATTAGCGAAGGCGTTTCCATCTTTAAATCCAATAATTATGCAGAAGTAGATATAATAACTGATTTGAAATACAGAGGAAAAGGGTTAGCAAATATTGTAGCTGAAAAATTCATTGACTACTGTCTTTCTCAAAATATTCAACCTCGTTGGGATTGTGATACTGATAATATTGCGTCAATCAAATTAAGTAGCAAATTAGGCTTTAAAGATCCTCAAGAATATGCTGTATATATCAAGAGATAATTCATAACCGAGGCTTTCATTGAAGATTAGTAGGAATTTCAAGAAAGAAGCTGAAGTGCCTTATTGATCTATTTTTTAGTTATAATGGTATTTTATATAGAAGTAAATGTAGTTTGGGAAAGGAGGGTGGCTATGTATACTATCGGAAGCTTTTCAAATTTATGTGATGTACCAGTGAAAACAATTCGTTACTATAGTGATATTGGTTTACTTGAACCTTCTTATGTAGATCCTGAGACAAGCTACCGTTACTATGACTACGATAAGATGAAAGAGCTGAAAATCATCCTGGTTCTTAAAGATTGCCAGTTTTCGTTAAACGAAATTGGGCAAGTTTTAAAAGGTGAAGATATGAAAATCCTAGGTGTAAGATTAAAGAAAAAAACGGATGAGTTAAAGGATCAGCTAGAACAAATCACAAAGCAAATTAACAATGTCCAGCAAATAGAGAGATTCATAAAGAATGATGAAGCATTCGTTCCGGAACCTACCTTATCAAGTTGTTACATAGAGAAGCGACAAGATACACAGGTTTTGTCTATTCGCAAAACAATAAACATTGTTGAAATGGACACTCTCGTAAAAAAGTTGTTTGAACGGTTATATGCCTATCAATTCGAAATGGATGGAGAGCTACTAGCTATTTTTCATCAAAAAGACTGGAAACAAAAGAAAGCAGACGTTGAATTACTTTTACCCGTAAAAGTCGATGAAAATGAGGAGCTTCTTATGACATTACCTGGGGGAATGTATGCATGTGTCAATGTGAAAGGGCCTTATTCAGAACTTCACTATGCTTACAATTGTTTAAAGGCATGGTTAGCAGAGCAATCGCTACATGTTGAAGGAATGTATATGGAGCAGTACATAAAAGGACTTGTCCCATCTAAAGTAGCCAATCCAATAAATATTAAACCGAACAATGAAATACATCCAAATGATTTTTTGACTAAAGTGTTTGTGAAAATAAGGTAGCAACCCATCATAAATGTCTAATGAATAATGAGATTAACTCTCCAGTTACTGGAGAGTTTATTCTGTTTATAGCAAGGTATACATGTCTTGCTATTAAAATGCAGAATGGGGAGCTTTGAATGAGAACGCATACTGGGGAATTTACTTTTCTTAAAGGAAGTTCGTATGAGATTGGAAAACAACAAGCATTAGAATACCTTGAGAATCCACACGCCAAGAATTTTTTTCTTAGGGAACAACCTGATTCAGATAAAGAATATCTTGAAATGAGATCCCAAATCGAAGAGTATTGTCCGGGATTAAATAGGGAACTAGAGGGTTTTGCAGAAGGATTTGGATTAGAGGCAAACCAACTAAAGTTTTATAACGATGCCTGGTTATTACCTGGTGGATGTAGTATAGGCGCAATTTTGCCCCGAAAAATGATTGATGGAAAAACATACGTAGTACGAAACTACGACCTTTCTCCTGATATTTCGGATATGCGCCTTTGTACAACTAAAGTAGATGGAAGATACACGCATACCGGTTTTTCTGTTTCTACATTTGGTCGGAGCGAAGGATTAAACGAGAAAGGTCTATGTGTAGCCTTTGCTTCTTGTGGCATGCCAATAGGTAAATACCCAGGTATGAGAGAACCAGCTGTAACTGGGTTGCAGTTTATGATTATTGTAAGAGCTTTATTGGAGACATGTAAAAATATTGAAGAAGCCGTTTATGCTGTGAAAAATATGCCGGTGGGGACGAATATGAATTTACTTTTAGCAGATGCAAACGGAGAGGCAGCTGTAGTTGGAACATTTGACGGAGTTAAAGTAGTAAAAAAAGCAGACCTAGACTATTTAATCGTAACGAATCATGGGTTATTTCCTGAAATTGAAAGACTTGAACCAGGCAAGCTAGAACAATCTCAGCTACGATATAATGTTTTAGAGAATAAGTTTAGTGACAATTGTAAGAGATCTGTTTGCGAAATTAAAGAACTTCTTTCAACAGAGTTTCCAGAAGGGTTGTCCATTCATAATTACAAAGAGAACTTTGGAACAGTCCATTCAGTGTTGTTTAATCTTACTGATCGCCAACTCGAGTTTTCCTATGGTTCTCCTTTACAGAATAAAATATATAAGATTAACGTTGGTGATCATTTTTCAAAGACACGACTTCCAGTTGAGTTTTGGGATAGGGACTATGGACCGGATTTTTGGAGAATATTAAGATAGCAACTACATGCCAAGGCCATAGACTATGTTTTAGGAGAAGCGTTTTCTCTTGCTATTAAAGGAAGTTTTAGTACGATATGTCATAGATACTAAGCTAAAACAGATTATGTACTTATTCAAGAAAAGGACGCTATTATGTAATAACACTTAGGTTTAATCAACTTTATTGTTATTTTTCTTAAGTAGTTGAGGAAGGATATATATATAGTAGTATTAAAGTATAGCAAGTTATGCGCATCCGGATAAATAAAAATAACTATTGAAAATGATTATTGTGATTACCTAAAAAAAGAAAAAATTGTGATGAGTGTTTCTATGACTCTTTTATAGCTTTTCAAATAGTCCATCTATCTTTTTCAATAGTTGTTTCATTGTCCTTTGAACTCAATTGTTCTTTAATATAAGTTACAAGGTCTTCAAGTTGTTCGCTACTCAATTCGCGAAGAAAGGGAGGAATTACCAAATTGAAAATAGCATTATGGATTATTGTAGGTGTAGTAATTTCATTAGTTTTAATAAGAGGAATTGTGACTTTGATATCTCGGAGGGAAAAGAAAAAGTTAGATCCTAAATACATTACTCGTTTTATCAAAGAAAAATTAGAAAGTGGAAATGTTTCATTATCTATAAGATACAATGATCAAAATTGGATAGATATTAACAGGAACCAGTTACTTCCTCTAGCAAGTACTGTTAAAATTATCATAGCAATTGAATATGCCCAACAAGCAGCAGAAGCGAAAATTGATCCAAACAAAAAAGTAAGATTAAAAGAAATAGATAAATTCTACATCCCGAAAACAGATGGTGGGTCACATGAAGAATGGATTAAGCAATGGAAAAGAGATGATATAGATAGTGTTCCATTATATGAAGTAGCAAATGGAATGATAGCTTATAGCTCTAATGCAAATACAGAGTACTTGATTGAGGTACTTGGTCTTAAAAATATCAATCATGTTCCAAAGAGTTTAGGAATCTTAAATCATGACCCTATGTATCCAACTACAAGTGCATTATACATACCTACTCAATTGATGAATGAAAAGAACTTATCGAAACAAGAAATACTAGAATTAATGAAAGACATGGATATGTCTGAATATCGTAGAAGAGCGATTGATATTCATAATAGATGGATAAATCAACCACTCTCTGATCAAGAAAAAAAACAATTAATAAAAAATTTAGATATGGATTTCCAAAAAAATTGGTCTAATCGTTTGCCTAGATCTACTACAAGAGATTATGTATCGATGATGAATAAACTGAATCGTAAAACCTATTTTAAAGAAAATGTGTATAAATATCTTGACCCTGTAATGGAGCAAATAATGAAAAATCAAAAAAATCGTGAATGGCTCGTTCATGCGGGACAAAAAGGAGGTTCTACTGCATTTGTTCTTACAATAGCAATGTATGCAACAGATAAAGAACAAAATAAGACGGAAATTGTATTTTTTGCAAATAATTTAACTACACAAGAGCAAAAAAAGCTCTTACGCAATCTTAATGAGTTTCAATTAAAGTTTTTAAAAGATGAAAAATTTCGAACACAAGTCAGAGAGAGTATCTAATCTAGTTGTGTAAGATGAATAAAAGTCGGATTCTACTGAAATAAACTGGCTTGTTCATATTTAAAATGTATTAAAGTGAGTTGATTTCATAAATTTAACCCTTAGAGCCTCAAGGGTTTTGAGACACGAAAAAAGGAGTACCTCCCCAAAATGTCGAAATGAGTAAGTGACCAAACAAACTCTCAGACGGGAGGAAGACTCCCTATAACTATTATACGACAAGGAAGCCTATTTGACCTGCAAGAATTATATAATTTAGAACCTACCCAACGATTTGTAGCTATTTTTTCAACTATTGATATTCAACCAATCTTCTCTGTAATTACGAAGAAGTCGAGATTTGGCCGACCCGTTGCATTCAATTATGCAGCAATGATTTATTCTTTAGTTGTCAGGATTATAGAACACATTCCATTCATTAAAGATTTAGTCAAACGCTTAAAGAGTGATATGATTTTCCGCCTTGACTGTGGATTTTTAGTATCTGATACTGTACCGTCCGAAGCTGCCTATTCCAGAATGATTACGTTAATCAGTGAATCGGACGCTTTAGAAGAGGTGCAAGAAACACTTCTTCATCAAGCCATTTCAGAATGATTTATTATAGATGACACGGTAGCGATTGATGCCACACACGTTGAAGTGCAAGACCAGGTACCTGCTAAAAAAGAAAAAACGGAAGTTCAACCTAAAAAACGTGGGCGCAAGTCAAAAGCAGAAAGAGAAAGATGGCTAATCGAACAAGCTGAACGAGAAGCCAATCTTCCTTTGTTTTAAAAGAAGATTGAATATAGAAAAAATAACTATCCATTAGCAGATAGCCCTCTAGTATTACTATTTGTCTTCTGAAGAATCGGGTACTGTCGTGTTAGTCATTTTTCTTAAGTAAATGAAGTCGGGGATATATAGTATTAATATATAGCGAGTAATGGGCGTCATTAAGGAGGCCACTGAAAAAGTCCTCAAAGATATTTCAAAGCGA
>NZ_JAEOAH010000050.1 GCF_016612995.1 Viridibacillus soli | reverse complement strand
AAACCCTTTGTTGCACTAAAGCCCCCGTTAAAAGGGGGGATTAACGGTGCAACTTTTTTACAAAAGGTATAACTTTATTTTAAATGGTACATCTTTTTTATAAACGATACGACTTTATTTCTAAACTACAATTAAGGCTGTTGATATTTGAAAATCACGGGCGTATATTCCGTTATAGGTATAAGAATATCCATTCGGAGGCGATTTAAATGAAAGTGGTCGATATTATTCGAGAAAACTCAAAATTAAATCTTATAGTTATTGAAAGGGCATTTTAATACAAGTAACATATAAGGCTGAATTATGGAAAAAAAGGAGTTAAATCGTCAAAGGGAGGGAATAGAAGGTGAAAAAAGCAGGGATTTTTATAATAGTTCTGTCAATTATTGCAATAGGTGTTTTTGGTGTATTCAAATTCAAAATGAACACTGTTGAGAGTGCCGTATTAAATTATTTAATAACAGAAGAAAATATTCCAGAAGATATGATATTGAACGCATTAGGTTTTATCGCCAATCTACCTAATGAAAGAAACTGGATGGTGAGTGTTAAGCTAAAAGAAGATGATAAAACTTATTATTACTATAAAAACAAGAATGATGAAGTGATATTAGAATCTTATGTGGAAAACGGATACGAATATGTTTATCCAAACGGAATACTACAAGAGAAATAGAGTAGATTCTACTAACGTAGAACTAACTCTATTTTTATTTACTGAAAAACAACATTGAAATTTAACATAGACTAATTTAAAAAAACAAAAAGCCTTCGCAATCTAAAGCGAAGGTTTTATTTTGTGGGTAATATTGGCTAATGTGTGGGTTAATTGTATAATAAAATAGTAAGACATTAGATAGGAGATGAAGGAAATGAAGATGATGAAGTACATACTTACACTTATAGTGATGGTGACAATATGCTTAGGTTTTAATAGCGAATTAGGCCATGCTGCAGAGGAGTTCGAAACAATCCCGTTAAACAAAATGCTATCAAAAACATTACGAATCGACAGCAAAAAGGAAGGGGACGCGATGTATAAAGTGAAAATACCGAAAGACGGTGTAGTCACACTTCAATTAGAATCCCCGAAAAACAAGGAATTCTCACTATTCCTACTGAGCAGCGTGAAAAATACTGGAGAAATAAAACCAAATCAGGACTCACCATTTATTAGCTACGCGTTCAGTTCAAAGGATACGGAGTATTACAAACCAGCAATGACAGATACAGTCGGCGTAAAAAAGGGAACGTACTATGTATTAGCCTCCACAGAAGGGGCTGTGAAGAATGTTAAGTTCAAAGTATCTTTCAAAGCAGCATCAAACTATGAAAAAGAAAACAATAATACGATCAAAACAGCAACACCAATCAAACTAGGCCAAGCATATAAGGCCGACATTAAGCTATTTGATATGAAGGATTATTACAAAATTACAGCGCCAAAGAAGACAAACATCCAAATCACAGTAAAAAAACAACTAAAAGCACCATTTACAATCAGCCTACACAATAGCAAAAATCAAAAGATCAATAATCTGAAAATGATAACATCCAACAATTCATTAACACATACAGGAAAAGTAACAATAGAAAAGGGAACGTACTATATAAACGTATCAAGTGGTGCCTCTTTAGCAAAGTTATCAGTACCATATACGATTAAAGTGGATGGATATTAGTAGAAATAGTATCATTTCTCTAACAATGAAAATATTACAGTCTGTAACATAGTGCACACAGGCTGTAATATTTGTAATGGATATGAAGACATTACGCATAAATGGAATACATATAATCCTATAATCATTTAATGAAGGCGTTTACAGTGAAGAGAAAATGACTGAAAAGAATGCTATATAATAGGAAGAAACCCAAGTTAGATAAGTTCAATGAGATCGTTAAGGAAGAAAGTGAGTGGAGCAGTGTCCGTTCATTTATATTTCTTATGTTACAAAAAGTAGCTATTAATCTTCCTTGCGCGTATATATATCACTTAAGATAGTAATATATTACTATCTTTGTGAATATAATTGTATTAATCACATAAAAGTTATAAAAAAATGTTTAATTTCCTTTGATTTGGTAATTTTTTTGATATTTTTAATATAATAGTGTTAAAGTCATATGTTTATACAAATCATTTACATAAATAAGGGTGGAAATTCTCTCTCTAATGAACGATAATTAGGCTAAGCATGATTAGCTGAAGAAAACAAAAACAGCAAAATGCTAATCATATCCAATAAGGGAGGATTTTTTTAAATGGGTAAATTCAATTTAAAATTCGTAAAACCTGTCGCATCACTAGCAATCGGTGCAGCAGTATTAACAGGATCATTCGCAGTAACGGGTGCAACTGATACAGCATCTGCTAAAGCAGCAACAGTAAAAGTATCAAAAGGTAAATTAGTAACTGCAAAAACTGGTAAAGTAGTTAAAGGCTACAAAACTTATAAATCAGTATTGTATAAAGACGGTAAAAAATTCAGCGGTGTTTACAAAAACACTTATTACAAAACTGGTAAAAAAGCTACTGCTCTTTACAAAGGTACTTACTACAAATCAGGTAAAAAAGGAACTGGCCTTTACAAAAACGTTTACTACAAAAACGGTAAAAAAGGCGATGGCTTCTACGGTACTGGATCAGCTAAAAAATGGTACCAAGATGGTAAATTATTAACAGGTCTTGGTAAAAACTCTGGCAAGTACTACATTAAAGGTAAACTTGCTAACGGGATCCTTACTTACAAAGGCGTAGAAAAACTATACAAAGACGGTGTAGTAGTTGTAACTGTTGTTGACGCTGCTAAGGCTATTAACAACACAACTGTTGAAGTAACATTCGCTTCAGCTCAAAAAGCTAGCGATATCTCAGCTGGACGTTTCGTAATCGAAGGCTTAGAAATTACTAACGCTGCAGTTAAACAATCTGACGATAAAGTTATCGTATTAACGACTTCTGCTCAAGTAGGCGATAAAACTTACACTGTAGCTCTTGATGGCGTTAAATCACGTACATTTAAAGGTGTTTCTAATGTACAAGCAACTGCGATCACTAACCAAACACCTTCATTACAAGGTGTAATTGGTAAACAAGTAACTGTTAAAACTCAAGTTGATGTTCCAGCGGGACAGTCTAAAGCTGGTATCGCTGTTACGTTCAACATTACTAACTCTGCTGATACTTCTGTTGGTAACTTCGGTAAGAGAATTACTGCTGAAGTATTCACTGATGCAAACGGTGTAGCTTCTTACTCTTACACTCAATATGCAGCTGGTACAGATGATACTGTTGAAGCTTACCCAACTGGTAATGCATCAGTAAAAGCTACTGCTGCTAAAGTTTACTGGGGTAATGCTCTTCGTTTAACAGTTGCTGATGTAACTGTAGGTTCTAAATTAGCTAACGGATCTAAAAAAGTTTACAAAATTTCATCACTTGAAAATGCTGGTGGTTATGTAAACGTAACTTTCAAAGAAAATGTTGGTGTGAATCCAGATAAATTAGTCCGTGACGTTGAAGTTCTAGATGTTAAATCTAACAGTGCTTATCCATATCAAGTAACTACAGGCGGTGTTGGATTCGCTAAAGTTAAACTTGATTCTAAAGGTGAAGGTACTTTCACATTAAAAGGTACTAACGCAACTGTAACACCAGTTGTATTCGCTGATGGTTCATACAAAAAAGACTATGAAGGCGTTGAAGCTCAATGGTCAGGCGATAACAAATTAAGTTCTACAGAACTTCAAGCTGAAGCAGCATCTATCACATTTGAAAAACACAGCACTGTAGGTGTTTCAGTAAAAGCAATTGGAGAATCACGTGCAGCTTCTAAAACAGCAAAAGGTGACGGTGGTCGTGAATACACTGTAACAGTTGCAGATAAAGATGGTAAGCTAGCTCCAAATGGTACTAAAGCTTATGTAACATTTGCTGAAGGAAGCTTAAGCAAAGATAAAAAAGTATATATTAATGGTTCAGTTGCTGTTGAAGGTGGCAGACATCTAGTAACAGTTGAAAAAGATGGTCAAGTAACATTTAAATTAACTGGTGAACTTGATGGATACGCTACTCCAACGGTATATCTTGATAATGGTAAAACAGTTGGCTCATTCGATAAAGAGGATGAATTCGCTGTAAGTGAACAAGTTTACTTCGTAAATGCTGTTGTTGAGAATGCAAAACTAGCACCAAATAAAGAAAAAGTTGAAATAGGTACTCCTGCTACATTTACTTATCAATCTGTAGATCAAAATGGATTCCCGTACTATGCTGATAACGGCGTATATGAAGTTACATTCCAAGTACAAGCACACTTTGGAGATATTACTGTAGATGGTAAATCTGTTTCTGCTGGTAAACCAGGTTCATTCACAGTGAAATCTACTAACGGTGTAGCATCTATCAAGGTAGTTTCTTCACTTCAAGGTACAGTTACTGTAAATGCTTCAACTTCACAAAAATCATTGCCTAACAAAGATGCTTCAGTAGAATTTGTAAAAGCTTCAGATCTAGATACAATTGTTGTATCTGAAAGCATTGTCGAAGCAGTTAAAAAAGCATCAAATATTACTGAAGTGAAAGCAGCTCTTAAAGGTTTCGATACTTATGAAACTCTAAGTGATGCAGGTAAAACAAATGTAGCTACAACAATTTATCATTCTAGTGACAAATCAGCGTCATTTATTGGTAAAACAATTGCAAGTGAAAAAGCAAAAGAAAATTCAGTTGATGCAAAAGCAGCTGCAACAGCATTTGTAAATACACATGCAACAGCAATTGCATATACTCCATCAGTTGTAAGTGCATTAAAAGATACAACTGATGTTCGATATGTAAAATCTAAAGCATTTGTGGATGCTTACGAAGCATTAAGCAACAAAGTAGTGGCAGAACTAAATACTAATACAAAAACACAATATATTTTATTAAAAGCAGCAGTAGCTTCAGTTGTAGCCAATGAAGAAAGTGATAAACAACAAAATGAAGCAACAGCAAAAGTAGCACTAGCAGCAATTAATACTCAATCAGTAAGTTCTCCTGATGCAACAGTTGCAAATTATAAAGATGCAGGAATCACAGATGTAGTAGCAGCAAACTTAACAGCTGTAAATACAGCGGTTACTACTGCTAAAGATTTCGGTAAGCTAACAAAAGCAGATATTCAAAAAATTGTTAGTAAAGTCGTTGTTGATGAAGGTTTAGCAGCAATTAATGCTCAATCAGTAAGTACGCCTGATGCAACAGTTGCAAATTATAAAGATGCGGGAATCAAAGATGTAACGGCAACAAACTTAACAGCTGTAAATACAGCGGTTACAACTGCTCCAGGTTTTGGTTCTCTAACAAGTACACAAATTCAAGGTGAAGTTGATAAAGTTGTGGCTACTATTTCATTAGCTGCAATCAATGCCGGAACCGAAGTTTATACTGATTATGCTAAAGCGGGAGTTAAAAATGTAACTGTCTACAATTTTACATCTGTAAAAGCAGCAGTAGCAGCAGAAAGAGCAGTAAAAGGAGCATTAACAATAATTGAGATTCAAGCCGTTGTTGATGGAGTAAAATAATTAATCATTTGGTGCTTGTGGTTAAGCCCCACAAAAATAGGCACTAAACTAAGTGTGCATTAAGTTTATTTAAAATACGTAGTCAGAAAGGCAAATGGTGATAAGTAACCGAGCCTTTTCTGTCTACGTTTTTTATTGTAGTAAATCGTGGTAAATATCGTAACACTTACTTCAATGATCACACTTGAAAAATGCAAGGGAATACTTTTTAAGTTTGAGAAAAGGTTTCAATAACAATATATAAACTCTGATAATTGAATGTATCGAAAAATATGATGAATATTTCCTTAATCTGTATGAATCATAACATTCTTAAGTTTTCTAACCCCTGCATTAATTCTTGATTGGGACTATTGCTTATTTCAAAAGAAATAATTTCTCCGTGATATAAATCCATCATTGCTGAAATTTAAAATTATAGGTTGTATACATAAACTCTGTGATATCCGTAGCCTATTTTTTATTAGGCAAAAGGATATTCGGGAAAGTTTGGATATAGCCCACAGCTCTTACTGTTTCTGTAGGATTAGATTTCACTTCGTGAATTTTAGATTGTAAATTCATTGCATTCATTAATCAAGAGACTCTTTTGTGATTGAAGATATGATTTTCAACCATTAACGTCGGGGCAACCTTTTTGAATAGTAGCAATATCTATACGATTTATTTCTTTAGGTATTTTAAACTGGACGCTGTAAGCACAATAAACAATCTATCGAGCTCTGCAATATTTTGAGTGTAGGAGGCATGAATCTTTTTGACTTATTGAATTGGTTTTAAGAAGTAATGATAGAGGGGGATTGAGCGATGGAAATTTGTAAAGAGGAAAAGAAATAGTTTATAACATTATAGGTAATATGTGTAAAGGGATGTAGTTACTTTTTTTCCTATAATCCTCTTAATTTATAAAATTTTATAGTATAATAGTACTTGTGTATTAAATACTAAAGGGCGTGGTTAGATGAAATTAACCGAACAATCTAGGAAGTATGCTTTATATGGATTCGTTACTTTTATTTTAATTGGTTTAATGGTGAGTAGTTTTATAGGGAGAAAACAAGATAAAGAATTTAGTGTTCAGCAACAGAATTACACGGATATGATTAACTTTTATAATAGTCAGGATTATGAGAAAGCGTTTGCTATTTCACAGAAATTAAAGCAGAAACAAAATGGTTCGGCTCAAGTGCACCAATACTCGGCTTTAATTGCTTCCAAACAAGGAAAAGTAGGGAGTGCGATAGTGGACATGCAAACAACATTAGATATCAACCCTTATATGGTAGAAGATCCGATGTTTATGCTCCAATATGCAGAAATACTTATCTTTGGACAGAAATTTCAGGAAGCTAAAATAATGTTAGATCAATGTGCAACTCTTCCAATTCCAGTAGAATATCCTACCTATAAGGAATATGTTCAGAAATTGCAAGATATTATTGCCTCAAGTTAAGAAGGGATGAACTAAATGTATAGTAGGGAAATAACAATTGATGAAAAGGAAAATCAACAATCAAGAGCTAGCATAAATCGTTGGTTATTTATTTTATTATTAGCAGCTATTGCAGTTATACCACTACTTATAGGTGGAGCAAAATCGGAAGTCATAGGTCCTAAAATAACAGATATTATTGCGCTTACTTCAGGTAAGAAATCAGATTTTTACACGCATTATAAGGCGATTTTGCTCATGTGTATTTCAGCTTTAGCGGTAGTATTAATGCTAATTAAGATTTTATTTTTTGATGGTTCTATTCGCAAAACAAAAGTTAATGTCTGTATAGGTATTTTCGTAGTCGGTATAATTCTTTCAACTATCTTCTCACCAAGCGCATCCATTGCGCTTTGGGGACAATATAATCGATCTGATGGGGCTATAACATACATATGTTATTTGATTTTATTTTTTGTAGCATTAAATATTGAATACCCTAAAAAAGCTATTGAATATATGATGGCAGCACTCTATCCATTTGTATTGTTGAATACAGTTTTAATAACGATGTACTTTTATGGCCATGATGCGCTACAATACGGGGCATTCAAGAGAATGATGATACTATTTTTACCGGAGGGATTTAGTATTAATGAGGGTGCCACTATTCTAGGAACATTGAATCAAATGAACTATATGAGTGGTATGTTCGCAATAATGACTGTTATGTATTTAGCTTGGGCAATTATAGATTCACATAAAGCGAGAAGTGTAATCAATGCTGTTGTTGCCTCCATATGTATTGGGATTATGTTCATGTCTCTTTCAACAAGTGGTTTCTTAACGGTAGTGGTTATTTCACCAATTCTAATCTGGCTAACCATCAAAGGAAATCACACGAAGCAAGCAATTATTGCATTATCTGTATTTTTAGTGCTGAGTGTTCCTTTGTTTCATATTTTATCGAGTCATAACGAAAGAGTTTGGACAGAATCATTTGGCTTTATCGTTAAGAAAAATCCATATATCGAAGAAGTAACTGCTATAAATCTAGCCCCATTTGAAGCGAAGGTTTATGCAGCTAACTCTAAGTTTGAATTACCGATTTTACCACAGTCTGGGACAGCTGCAGCTTCTGGTCGGGCATATATCTGGAGTAAGGCAATTGATATGGTAATGGAAAGGCCTGTCTTTGGATATGGTCTTGATACGATAATGTATTACTTCCCACATTATAGCTTAGATGCTAGAGCTAATATGATTTCTGAAACAACAATTGTAGATAAACCACACAGCTTATATGTAGGTATTTTATATGGTACAGGCATTGTAGGCTTTATTGGATTTATCTGCTTAGTAGGTATAATAATTTTCTTATCACTAAAGCAAGTATACAAAGAATATAGTTCATCCCATACAATTTTGGCGGTAGGGGTTATTGCATATTTCATACAAGCATTATTTAATGACTCTTTACCAGGGACATCAGCTACATTGTGGGCTATTTCCGGTATTATGGTGGCATTTGCATTAAATATAGATTCAAAAAAGGAGAGCACCAATGGAAGAAACAATTGAATTACGACAGTTAATCGAGACAATCATAAAAGGGAAATGGCTGATTGCAAGTATAACAATTGCGATGATAATTCTTGCTAGTATAGTAAGTTGGTTTGTTCTACCAGAGAAGTATGAATCTAAAGCAACTATACAAATAGTAAGTGATGTGGATATGGGGAATAATGGGGATGGTAGTCCTGAGCAAAAGTATGTCTCAGTTGAATTTACACCATCAATTTTCACGCAGCGTATTACTAGTACTACGTTAGGGGAAAAAATTTTTGAAAAGGAAAAGTTAAAAGATTCCTTTATTATTTCTAATATTTCAGCTACCAATCAAGTGAATACGAATCTTATTGATTTAACATATCAGGCTAAATCTCCTCAAAAGGCACATGATCAATTGGAATTATTAATTGAAGGTACTAAGGTTGCTATGGGAAATTCCGTAAAGGTATCACTTGAAGAGTTAGAAAAAACGTACTCATCTCAAACAAAGGATATTTCAGAATCAATTGAATTATTGATTGCTCAATATAACCGACTAATCATTAATAATAAACTACCTGAAATACTAGTGTTACAAACACTGATAGGGAACCAAGTAGTAGTGGATATAACAGATAAACAAATTGAAGTGTTATCTAAAGTAGATGGAAAATTACATAATCAGTTAATGCAACTCCAAAAACAAATTGAGGCCAAAACAACAGAATATCAAAATATATTAGCTAATTATCAGTCAGTTAAATCGAGTTTATATAGTTTCAGGATAGATCCTTATGTCCGAGTAATCGTAGAGCCCTCTTTTCCAGAAAGTCCGAACTCACCAAATAAAATCTTAAATATCGCAATTGCTGCAATTTTAGGTTTAATGATAAGTATCGGTTTTATCTTCGTTAGAGAATATTGGAGAAATTCAAGTACAGCAGAATAATTTGTAGAAAGAGGGTTACACATATGAGCTATCAACTACGCTATATCACATTTTTTATTGTAGACTCTGTAATTGTCCTTTCTGCTATATTTATGAGTTATTTCTTATTGCATCCTACCTTGAATGTTTATTCCAACACAATGATAGTATTAAGTGCAATTACTTTGCTGATTAGTCATCATATAGCAGCTTACTTTTTTCATTTATATGATCGTATGTGGAGTGTAGCATCTGTACGAGAATTGCTAATCATCTGTTATGCAGTAACGATTTCAGTTGGAACGGCGAGTTTGATACAGTATGTCATCAATAAAGATATTTATTTCCGTGTGATGGCTGTGACGTGGATGCTCCATATTATCATGATTGGAGGATCGCGTTTTTTGCTGCGTCTCATGCATGACAAAGAATCCTTTCAGCAGCCTATGAACTTACAGAAAGTTTTAATTGTTGGAGCGGGGCAGGCTGGAACAATGTTAGCACGAAGTATGACCCATGCGACGAATCCTGAGTTATGTCCAATAGGTTTCGTTGATGATGATTTTTATAAGCAGAACTTAAAAGTAAATGGAGTGACGATATTAGGTAAAAGTACAGACATAGAAAAGCTTGTGCATAAATATGACATCGAGCAAATTATTATTGCAATTCCTTCATTAAACAAGCAAGGAATACGTGATATTTACGAACGCTGTAGTCAAACGAAAGTAAACGTAAAAATTATGCCGAAAATTGAAGATATCATGACAGGAAAAGTATCTGTTGCAGATATGCGCGATGTTAATATTGAAGACTTACTTGGTCGTGAACCTGTGAAGTTAGATATGGCCGCGATTGCTAGTAAACTGTCAGATAAAACAATTTTAATTACAGGTGCTGGTGGATCTATTGGCTCTGAAATTTGTCGACAAGTGTGTAATTTTAATCCAAAGAAACTTGTTTTATTAGGCCATGGTGAAAATTCTATTTATAACATTCATATGGAGCTTATGAATAGCTATAAAGGAAAAATCGAAATAATACCCACGATTGCTGATGTTCAAGATCGTGAGCGTATTTTCGATGTTGTTTCTCAGTATCAGCCAGATGTTATTTATCATGCAGCAGCACATAAACATGTACCTTTAATGGAAGCAAATCCAATGGAGGCCGTGAAAAATAATATTTACGGAACAAAGAATATTGCAGAGGCTGCACATGCCTTTGGAGTAGAATACTTTGTCATGATTTCTACAGATAAAGCGGTTAATCCTCCGAATGTCATGGGGGCAACAAAGCGTTTTGCAGAAATGATTGTACAAAATTTAGCGAAAGAAAGCAACACGAAATTCGCAGCAGTACGCTTTGGTAATGTACTTGGCTCACGTGGCTCAGTTATTCCGTTATTCAAAAAGCAAATTGCTAAAGTTGGTCCAGTTACTGTAACAGATGAACGGATGACACGGTACTTTATGACGATTCCAGAAGCATCGAGATTAGTTATTCAAGCTGGAACGCTTGCCAATGAGGGGGAAGTATTTGTATTGGATATGGGGGAACCGGTGAAAATAGTAGACCTTGCCCGAAATCTTATAAAGTTATCTGGCTATACAGAAAATGAGATAAAAATCGAATATACAGGTATGAGACCAGGTGAGAAGTTGTATGAGGAATTATTAAGTGAAAACGAAGTCCAAAAGGATAAAGTATATCCAAAAATTTATATGGGGAAAGCAACACCTATCTCAAAAAAAGAACTGTACAACATTTTGGGCAAAGTCCCTTCATTATCAGAAGCTGAGATTAGTAAGATTCTAATAGATGTCGCGAATAAGAAGAAGGTATTAGTTAACTAATATAGAGTTGAATAGGGAATATAAGAAATTTAGTCTTCAATCCGCGACATGTGCATTTAAATAATGGAGACTGTAAAAATTCAGAAGGATAATAATGAAATGAGTAGTATAAAGAAGAATTTACTATATGTTTATAGTGTTAATTTAATCAACGGATTTGCGGGAATTGCCTTTATACCAATAGCACTAAAATCATTAGGTGCTGAGGGATATGGAATATATTCTATTTTCATAATTTTATCTTCGTATATTTATTTTATTGAGATGGGTGTTGCAAAATATTTCACGCGGACTATAGCGCAAACAAATATTGAACAAGAACAGGAAAAGAATGTGCGTACGGCTGTTAGTATTTACATTAGAATAACGTTCATTTTAATGGGAATTACTCCGATACTTGTATATGTAGTGCCGAATTTTATTTTTCCTACGGATAATCATAATCTAGTAGGGGTTATGGTTATACTAGCTGCTATAGATTATTTATTATCAATCCCGACTACTATTCAAGTAACTTATACTACAGGAAAAGAGAATTTCTATAAAATATCCAAGTTCAACCTTTTTTCTGGATTGTCTAAGAATTTAAGCCTAATACTAGCTGTAATATTTATTAAATCAGTAATATTTGTTATTTTAGTAATGCTTTTAAGAAGAATAGTCGACATATATTATGCTAGAAAGTATTTAGAAAAGTTACCAGGTAAGTCATGGAAACCTTTATATAAAAAAGGTGAGTTTAAAAAGATAATTAGCCAGTCCATTTTTTTATCAGCAGCACAATTAACACAGATAACAATAATTTCAATAGGAACATATTTGGTTAATAAAAATTTTTCTATTGAAGAGCTAGGTATATATAAGTCAACATTTGATTTAGCAACAAAAATTTGGTTTTTTTCGAATAGTTTAGGTCTAGTGATATTCCCAAGATTTTCCTCATTATTGACAAAGGAACAAGGAAAAGACTTATTACTACCTAAATTAATGGTTATTAATAACCTGAGTTGGATACTATATAACTTCTTTTTCTTATCAGTTTTCTATATATTACCGAACTTACCTAACGTACTGCTCATTAAAAATATGGATTTATTTTTTTTATTGCTATACGGAGCATGCTTAAATGCACATACAAATTTAAGTTATGAATTTTTACAAGCAGATTCTAAACTAAGACAGGTTATTGTTACAAGCCTTCTTGCACTAGTACTAATATATATTACATTTCATATGACGATAGAAACTTATGGACTTACTGCAATTGGTATATCGTGGGTAGTCAGTCAATTAATATATAGTTTTGTTATGGATATACTAGCTATAAAGGAAATTAAGAGAAGTAAATTCATTTTAAGCCTGTTACTAAATGTTTTTGTTGTATTGATAATAGGGGTTTTGATTCTAATGTAATTTAGAGAGGAGTTTAGATGAGAAAAGCATTTATATTATTATTTATTCTTTTAGCATTATTTGCTGATTTAAAGGTGACTTTGTTTCCTTATATACATTGGGTAGCATGGATTATTTTAATAGCACCATTCATGTTAAAGGATTTTTTTAAAAAAGGGTTAATTTTTAGCCCTTTTCTAGGAATAATCTTTACTGTATTCTTACTAGGCTGTTTTCTGAGTCTAATAAATATACCAAGCTATGAAACAATAGTTCAAATAATAAAATTTATTACTATATTTATAACACTGTATTATTTTGTACATTATAATACATTGAATTGGAAAGACATTTTCAATATCTTTAATTTAGCAGTAATTGTCAATTCACTATTATTAATAGTAGGATCTTTAGGGATTTATCCATTAGCTCAAATTTTAACTAGTGATGGTCGTTGGGGAACATTATTAGCATTTCCAGGATCATTAGTTAAAATAGGTGCTTGTGGATTTTACTTGAATATAACTGCTATGCTTTATTTGAAAATTAGTAATAAAATCCGTTCTTCTATACTTCTAATTCTTAGTATTTTTATAGTTTATATGGATGGATCTAGAACAGGAATGTTGCTGATATTTATAACCACATTCTGTATTCCTATTTTCTATTTTCTTGTAAATAAAAAAAATAAGATAAAATCTGTAGTAATTCCTTTTGTAGGTTGTTTTGTATTTGTAATTACTTTAATGATAATGTTACCATTTATGGTGAATTCACGAATAGGAAGCAGTGCTTTAAAGTTAATAAATGCCGGCTCTTTAGCTAATGGTTTAGATATGATAGATCCAGCTAGGTATATGATGCTTTTATCTGCACTTGAAAAAATATCGGCTAATCCTTTCATAGGGACTGGTTCATTTACTACTGTTGGGGTTTATGCAGATAATAGTAGCATGGTTGTACATAATACGTATTTGCAAATATGGGGAGATTACGGGATTCTGGGTTTATTAGGTATAGTCTCTATCTATTTTATATGGCTATTTTCTATTCCGAATATAATGAAAAGGATTCAAATAGAAGGCAGTACTATGGATTGTGTTATTATTTGTAGCTCCATTTTAATGTTATGCTATGTTGGATTAAATGGATTTTTTCACCCTTATAGCACTGAATTATCTGAATGGATAATATTAATAATTCCGTTAGCAGCGTATTATCACTTTTATAGAAAACCTATTGTTTAGTTGTAACCTGTAGGAAGAAAATTAGGAGGTATTATGGAGAATTCATTAAGCATTGTGATAACGACATACAATAGACCAAAAATGCTAAAGAGATGCCTAGCTTCTATATTAAACCAGAATTACAGTAATTACGAAATTATTGTTGTAGATGATCATTCTAAACCTTCCTATCAAGATGAAATAATGATGGAGTACTCAAATGTTAAATATTTTTATCAAAATAGAAATGAAGGCCCTGGAGCTGCACGTAATAGAGGTATTAAAGAAGCCATTAATAAATACGTGGTGATAATGGACGATGACGATATTTTTGTAAACGAATCATTTATCGCTATTAATAATTTTTTATTAAATAACAAGGATTTAAAATACCCTGTATTTAACTTTTTAAGTTCAAATACTATTGTAAAGTATAAAAAATATTATCATGTATACTCTTTTTCAGAAATGATAAGTGATTTTATCATAGGAGATGTAATTCATTTGATACGTAAAGATCTTTTTGATGGGTATTATTTATTTCCGACAACTAAAATAGGCTCAGAGTCATTATTATGGTATCAAATTGCTATCGATTTTGGATTTCCGATTATTAATAATAGCATTGTCCAAGTGATGGGGGATTCACCTGAACGATTAACAAATACAAATAGACAAGTAGAACATGCTAATTTATTTGCAGAGTATCAAATTGATATAATTACGAAGTTTAGTAAAGAAATTTTAGCGTCAAATAATGAAAAGTTTTTAGTGAAAAAGTATGTTGGAGCAATTACATATCTATTATTATCTACTCAAAAGAAAAAAGCCCTTTATTATTTAGGAGAGATACTTCGAATATCTAAAAAGTATATTGCATTGATAACATTGTTTTTTATTCCAAACAAGGTCTTAATAAAATTATTTAATTTATATAGAAAAAATAATGAGAAGGAAAGTGTTTAAATATGAGAATTCTTCATATTATCTCAACATTATCTAGCGGTGGAGCCGAAAAAATGTTAGTAGACATAATAAGAGAAATGCAACAGCGAGAAATAAATTGTGAAGTGGTTGTATTAACTAAAAAAAATAATTTTTTTGGCGATAAATTAGCAAAGCTAAATGTGAAAATTCATTATAGTTCAAGTGAAAAGATTTATAGTTTCAAAAATATAGTATTTATAAAAAGTATCATAAAAAATAAAGAATATAATATCATACACACTCATCTATTTGCTCCGCAGTTATTCACTTCTATAGCATCAAAATTATGTTTTCGTAAAATACCTCTTATTACAACTGAGCATAGCACAAGTAATAAAAGGCGTGACATGAAGGTATTATTTTTATTGGATCGATGGATGTACAAGCAATATGACCAAATTATTGCAATATCAACCGCAACTAAGGATAACTTATCTCGATATCTACCAGAAACCTATAGTAAGATTATTGTTATAGAAAATGGTATCGATTTTAAACAATATGAAGAGGCTACCCCTATAGATAGGAATTTAATAATAAGTGATATTCAGGATAATGATAAGATTATTCTAATGGTTGCTGCAATGCGCGAACAAAAAGATCCAGAAACGTTAATCAGGGCAAGTGAATTACTACCAAGTCATTATCATATACTTTTTGTTGGAGAAGGCGAATACTTTGCTTCAGTAAAAGCTTATGCAAAGAAATACAGTGAACAAAATATTCACTTTTTAGGTAGTCGATCAGATGTCCCTAATATTATGAAGTCAGTAGATGTTTTCGTCCTCTCTTCTAAATATGAAGGGTTTGGGCTTGTTACTGTAGAGGCGATGGCTTCTGGATTACCTGTCCTTGCTTCTGATATTCCCGGATTAAGAGAAGTTGTTCAAGAAGTAGGTGGAGAAGTATTTGAGGCTGGGAATGAAAAAGTATTAGCTCAGAAAATACAGCGAATAATTTCACGAGGTATTTATAATAAAGATTACTCTAAAAAAATCAAAAAATTTACAATAGAGCACACTGTTGCAAAGTATATTCAATTGTATAAAGAGAATTTAAAATAATAAAGAGTACAAAGGAGCATTTCTGTTAGAAGGATTTTCGAGGTCTTGAAATAAAAAGAGCCCTCTTGGTATGATACGGGGTGTCAACACGAATTGACCCCTAACTTAGTAACCAAGGAGGACTCCATTATGTATTCTAAAACGAATGAAAAAATTAATCAAGTCACTGAAAAAACACTTGTCGTCGGAATGGAATCGCTAAGCTTACACACTATGCGTGCTTTGTCAATGATCGCGGGCGTGAACTTCAAAAATCATGCCCAGTCACACAATCACAAGAAGACTTTGACAAGCTTTATCAATGTATTTGCCAAGTCATGTGTGATTTGAAAAAGACAGAAGTCATCGTGGGTATTGAACTGACTGGTCATTATTGGCTTAACCTCGCGTATTTCTTTAGTAATCACGGGATTCCGCTCGCCATGAGAAATCCAATGCATGTGAAACGTTCTAAAGAGCTAAATGATAATCTACCAACGAAAAACGACCGCAAAGATGCACTCGTCAAAGATGGCCGATTTAATTTATCCAAGTATTTTAGAAGGTGTGGAAGCCGAGTTACGCACTGGCTCTGCACTTCGAACGCAACTAACAGAGGAACTGGGTACTGTTAAAAACCTCCTGATTCAATGGTTGGAGTTTACACAAGTCTTTCCGGAATTCGGCAAAATGGCTCTCGCAGTACTTGAGCGTAATCCATTTTCACAAGATATTATCGGCAAATCACCTGAGGAGCTACTATTTCTTTACCGTCGGTAGATGATATGAAATCACCACAGCTACCGAAGGATAAACAGTTAGTAGAAGTCGCTTCTACATCAATTGGGATGACAGAAGGGATACAGATGGCCCGCTTTGAAATCGCCACACTCCTTCGTCATTATCACTAATTAACACTAGAAATCGAAAAACTCTCTACACAATTAACAGATCTGATTCAAACGAGCTCCGAGTATGAAATCTTGTACTCTGTTCCTGGTCTAGGAGATGTCACAATTGTAGATCTCTTCTCTTAAATTGGTAGCTTTTCACAATATGATCATCCGCGCTAATTAATTTAACTAGCGGGATTGACATTACGTGAAAAACTCTTCTGGCCAACATAAAGGCCAGAAACGCATCTCCAAACCACCAATAGGATGCCACTGAAGAAGCTCGCATTATTTTTTCCATTCGACCACGAGTCCCTAAAGGAGCTTCGCTAGCCTCTGCCTTATGAATAGACCGAACGAAGGTAAGTGCGACTGACGCTAAGAGACATGGGAGGGTACGTCATCATAAGTTACGCAGAGATCCAAGGTGCCTTACATATTGCATTAAAAAGCCAATAAATAACATTGGTTTCAGCGAAGCGTATCCTTAAAATTACAAGTATTTGAATTACTGAAAACAATGTTTATAAATGGGTAGAAAAATATCTTTGACACCCTAAAAACGGGTCAAACCGTTGATATATCAATATTTATAGAGGGAGGATGTATAATTAATGAGAGTAATTTTTGTGGCAACTGTCTATCGTCATTTAGTTGCTTTCCATAGACCTTACATATCTTATTTCCAATCAAAGGGTTATGAAGTATGGGCTGCTGGATCAGGTGAAGAAGGTCGTACAATACTAGAAAAAGATAGAGTGAAATGCATTGATATTTCGTTTTCTCGTAGTCCTTTAAGGACACAAAATATAGAGGCTTTTATCCAACTAAAAAAATTATTTAAAGAAAATTCATTTGATTTAGTTCATGTACATACACCTATTGCCGCCTTGTTAACACGTGTAGCATATCGTAAGGTAGGTAAAGGTAATATCGTATATACAGCGCATGGTTTTCACTTCTTCGAAGGAGCTCCGAAGCAAAACTGGCTTATTTACTATACAGCCGAAAAGCTGGCAGCTCGGTGGACGAGTCATTTAATTACAATTAATGATGAAGATTACCAAAATGCGCAGAAGTTAGGCTTGCCATCTGATCGAATCTCTTGCGTCCATGGTGTAGGTGTTGAGATTGCTAGGAAATGTGAAACAAAAGAACAGAAATCTACCTTCAAAGAGGAATTAGGATTATCAGCGGATGCGATTGTTATAACTTACGTAGCCGAGCTGAATCATAACAAAAATCATATGTTCCTTTTTCAAAATTGGAAGGAAATTAAAAAGGCTTGTCCCAATGCAGTGTTATTAATTATTGGAACCGGTGAATTGGAGCAGGACCTTAAGGACCATGTGAAAAATGAGCAGTTAAAGGATGTGCAATTTTTAGGATTCCGTCGAGATGTCCCTAGGTTATTGTCAGTCTCTGATATTGTTACACTTCTCTCATTCCGAGAAGGTTTGCCAAAAAGCATTATGGAAGCAATGGCGGAAGGACTTCCATGTGTCGTCACGAATACAAGAGGACTGAGAGATTTGATACATAATGGTGAGAACGGTTTCGTGATAGATTCTCATAATCATAAACAACTTGTGAAGGCGTTCACAAGTTTACTAAAATCTACTTCTTTATGTAAACAGATGGGGCAGGATACGAAGAAAAAAGTAAAACCATTTTTGTTGGAAAATGTACTACCTGAGTACATAGCAATTTACGAAAAACTATTGGAAAAGTAGGTGGAAGGCATGACGGTATTGATAACGGGGGGGACTGGCTATATTGGTAGTCATACGGTTGTAGAGCTAGTAACGCAAGGAATGGATTGTGTCATTGTCGATAACCTTTCGAAGTCATTGGCTATTACTTTGGAAAGAATAGAGGACGTCGTTCACACAAAAATACCATTCGAACAAATTGATTTATTGGACAAAGAGGTATTACAACAAGTTTTTTACAAGTACGATATTACCTCAGTTATTCACTTTGCTGGTTTTAAATCAGTCGGAGAGTCTGTAAAGAAACCACTTATGTATTATGAAAATAATCTAATTAGTACTCTAAATTTACTAGAAGTAATGGAAGAGGCAAATGTGAAAAAACTCGTCTTCAGTTCCTCTGCTACAGTATATGGTGACAGTCATACACCACCGCTTACTGAAGAATTATCATTGTCAGCCCCGAACCCATATGGTAGAACCAAACTGATGTTAGAAGAGATTTTAAGAGATATTTTTGCTACGGATGATAAGTGGTCAATAGCTTTAATGCGCTATTTTAACCCAATCGGCGCACATTATAGCGGTCTTTTAGGTGAAAGTCCATATGGCATACCGAATAATTTATTGCCATATGTGTTGAAGGTTGCTTCTGGAGAAATTGAGACGTTACAAATATTTGGTGGCGATTATAATACAAAGGATGGCACTTGTATCCGTGACTTTATCCATGTGATGGATCTAGCAGAGGGACATATCCAGGCTTTAAAGTATATTCAAAATCATAATGGTTGTGAAGCGTTCAACCTGGGTACAGGAAGTGGCTATTCAGTGTTAGAGTTAATTAAAGAGTTTGAAAGAATAAATTATATTGATGTACCTTACACAATAGGACCTAGACGTAAAGGAGATATAATGACCAGCATTGCTGATGTAGAAAAGGCGAAAGCATTGTTAGGATGGTCAGCCGAACGGACATTGGAAGATATGTGTCGTGATTCTTGGACGTGGGCAAATAAGGCAAAAGGATATCTTGTAAAATGAAAAGAATATTAGATTTTTTAGTAAGTTTAACGATGATTTTGATTTTGAGCCCAATCATGATAGCCGTATGGTTACTTGTACGTCTCAAATTAAGTTCACCTGCATTATTTAAACAAGCAAGACCAGGTCTTAATGGAAAGGTCTTTTGTGTTTACAAATTCCGCACGATGACAAATGAGCGCGATAAACATGGTGAGTTGCTTCCAGATTCAGTTCGTTTAACGAAGTTCGGCCAATTGTTACGTATGTTTAGTTTAGATGAATTGCCTCAGCTTTGGAATGTGCTAAAGGGCGACATGAGCTTTGTAGGTCCTCGTCCTTTACTCGTTGAATATTTGCCGCTATATAGTGAAAGACAAGCACGCCGACATGAAGTTCGACCAGGCATTACTGGATGGGCTCAGGTAAATGGGCGTAACGCAATTTCTTGGGAGCTGAGGTTTGAGCATGATTTGTGGTATATAGATCATCATACAATATGGTTAGATTTTAAAATTTTATTATTGACAGTAAAAAAGGTGTTTGTGTCTGAAGGTATCAATCAACAGGGACAGGCAACAATGCAAAAATTTATGGGTACTTCAAATGCTAAAGGTAGTGATACATAATGTTGATAGTTATTATAGGGGATAGTGGTCATGCAAAGGTTATAGCTGATTGCATTCACTCTAATCCGGAGCATGAAATTATTGCTAAACTGGACGATAAGTACAATGTAGTGTTTGAGGATGAGGGGCTTATAAAAGGTCCAATTGAACACCTGCATACTTTGCTACAACAAACACAATGTAAGGTTATTGTAGGAATTGGTAGTAATCGCATACGTCAAAAGATTGTTGAACGCCTAAACTTATCAGCAGATACATTTGCTACGATTATTCATCAACATGCGATTGTAAGTCCATTAGCAACTCTTGCTTCTGGAACAGTTATTATGCCAGGCGCTGTTGTGAATGTCGATGCGATTATTGGCAGGCACTGTATTATTAATACAAATTCAGTGATAGAACATGATTGTATAGTAGGGGACTTTGCACATATTTCACCAAATAGTACGTTAACAGGTGGAGTTTGCTTTGGCAAAGGTTCACATTTAGGTGCTACGGCAACCGTTATACCTATGCAAAAAGTAGGTGATTGGTCGATAATAGGCGCGGGCTCGGTTATTATTTCCGAAATCAATTCAAATGTTACAGCAGTGGGTATCCCAGCAAAAGTTATTAAGAGAGAAGGGCTATAAAATGGATCGTATCTTACTATCCTCACCACATATGAGTGGAAGAGAGCAAAAATATATTGATGAAGCTTTTGCAACAAACTGGATTGCTCCACTGGGTGCGAATGTGGATGGCTTTGAGAAGGAATTGGCGGAGTATGTTGGTGTCAAAGGTGCTACGGCAATGAGTGCTGGTACTGCGGCTATAGATATAGCTTTGAACTTGGTGGGTGTAGACAAGGATGATATCGTATTTTGTTCAACATTAACATTCATTGCTAGTGCGAATCCAATTTTATACCGTGGTGCTACCCCTATATTTATTGATTCTGAGTGGGAAACTTGGAATATGTCACCCCAAGCGTTACAACGAGCTTTTAAGGATGCCGAAAAAGAAGGAAAACTTCCTAAAGCCGTTGTGATAGTTAACCTTTATGGTCAATCTGCTAAAATGGATGAGCTTTTAGCCATCTGTAATCATTATGGCGTTCCCATTGTAGAGGATGCTGCGGAATCATTAGGTTCTTATTATAAAGGGCAAAAAAGTGGAACATTCGGTCATTATGGTATCTTCTCATTTAACGGTAATAAAATTATTACGACTTCTGGCGGTGGCATGCTCGTTTCCAATGATGAAGAAGGAATTAAGCATGCTCGTTTCTTAGCTACGCAAGCACTTGATACAGCGAAGCATTATCAACATAGTGTTGTCGGTTACAATTATCGTATGAGTAATATTTGTGCAGGTATTGGCCGTGGGCAACTTGAAGTATTAGATGAGCGTGTTGGTCAAAAACGCGCTATTTTCGAACGCTATGAAAAAGAATTGAGCCCTATTGATGGTCTTTCTATGATGCCAGAATTAGAGAACACATTCTCAAATCGTTGGTTAACAGCTATTCAATTAGACCCTAATAAATTTGAAGTTACACCTTATGAGCTAATTGATGCATTAAATGCAGCAAAAATCGATTCCCGCCCAGTTTGGAAACCGATGCATTTGCAGCCGGTATTTGAAGGATGTAAGTTCTATCCACATGCTGAAGGAGAAGTAATAAGCGAGCTTTTATTTGCTCGTGGTATTTGTTTACCATCTGATTCTAAAATGACAGAAGGAAAACAAAAGTATGTTATTGATACAATTCTTCAAAACTTAAAATAAAGTAAAAACCCTTATTGATTTACATTAATAAGGGTATTTTCATATGCTATGATTGGAGGAACTTATAAATAAGGTAAGATAATGGCGATTTTTGGTACAAGACTCAGCCATTAAAATGGAACCTCTTGTGTTGGAATTGGTGAAGTACCAGAACAAATACTGCAGAGACCTTGAAATGCTTGGTCAGATGTTAGAATTGTTCAAAGTTGGACCCTATGATGATTTGAATATGATGAAAACTAGACAAAATATGACGGATGTCTACAGGTAATAGTCTAAAAGTTCTAGATGGTGTGATTAAGAAAGCAAAAACTAATATCTTGTTAGTACATGGAGACACGACAACTACGTTTGTAGTAGTTTAGCTGAATTGAAAACAACCGTTTCAGATACATATGAAAATGAGTTATTGAAGAAAGTTGATGATGACCGCGTTGTGTTGTTAACTGACCATTTTCGAGAAAATTTAGGTGAACCAATGTATCATATTTTCAAAGCTATTTAAAGCTTAGTTGAAGAATATGATGATATTCAGGTGGTTTATCCAATTCATTTTAATCCAGCATCTCGTGAAATAATCTCTGGCGAGATTATGAATGATGATTCCCATATTCATTTGATTGAGCCTCTTGGTGTGATTGATTTTCATAACTTTGCATCTCGTTAATATTTTAATGGATTCTGGAGGTGTACAAGAGGAAGCTTCATCTTTAATGCGGCACACGAGTTGTTAACAGGTGATGTAAAATATCATGAAATGCTGAAGGTTTTGAACCCGACGGTGATGGACATGCTTCAGAAAATATTGTGTTTAATCTTTTGAAAAGCTTTGAATAGAAACGAAACTAAGCCTTATTTGAGAAATTACCTGTTGCGAAAATTATTTTTATAAATTTAGATATTGATTATAGTGATAACTGTATATGTTAAATAATATGAGATTATATATGCCGTTCTAATATCAACTTCAACTTCTGGACTGCAGAGGTTATTTTTAAATATGAAGGTGTAAGGTTAGCTATCAATATACATCTTGTATCTTAAATTGGTGTGTTAAGCAGAGGAGGAATTGACAATGACCATTCTTGTAATCGGAGGGACCGGATATATCGGTAGCCATACGATTGTAGAGTTATTGAATCGTGGTGAGGAATGTATTATTTTAGATAATCTATCTAATTCACAAATGGATGTTATTGATAGTATTCAAAAGATTACTTCACGAAAAGTTTTCTTTATTGAAGGGGATGTTATGAATGAAGCATGTCTCAAAAATATCTTTTACGAGCACGATGTTGATGCAGTGATTTATCTTGTTGATGTACAGTCTACTCAGCAATCCTATGAAGCTAATCTTAAAGGCGCAATCAATATATTAAGGGCTATGAAGAAAGTTAATGTAAAGCGTTTCATATATGGATCTACTGCAAAAGTCTACCACAATGATGCGGAGATGTCTGCTACGGAGGATTCATCACTAAGCGCGATTAACCCTTATGTA
The DNA here is from genome assembly GCF_016612995.1 of Viridibacillus soli. Lineage (GTDB taxonomy): Bacteria > Bacillota > Bacilli > Bacillales_A > Planococcaceae > Viridibacillus > Viridibacillus soli. The sequence continues at coordinate 10,691 of NZ_JAEOAH010000050.1, read as the reverse complement.
CGTTCTAAGCTGCTGATTGAAGACATGTTGAGAGATCTGGCGTCTGAGGATCCTTCATGGTCTATAATAATTTTGCGCTATTTCAATCCAATTGGAGCACACCCTTCAGGATTAATTAGAGAAGTTCCAAATGGAATTCCAAACAAATTAATGCCCAATATTACGCAGGTTGCTACAGATCAAAGCACACAACTAAATGTGTTTGGCAATGATTATAATACGGTTGATGGGACAGGCGTCCGTGATTATATTCATGTTTGTGATTTGGCGGAAGGGCATGCACAAGCTATTTCATATTTAATTAAAAATAAGGGTTGTCATGAATTTAATTTAGGTACTGGCAAAGGTACTTCTGTGTTAGAATTAGTAGCTGCTTTTGAAAAAGCTAACGGTATCCCAAACTATTCATAGAGAAGATTCTTATCCAAAAATAAACCACGAAATGAAAAGGATTTTGAAATCCGAGCTCATTTCGTGGTTTTGCTTTTCAATCTTCACATTGATTCCGACAGATGAAGAGAAAATTTAAAATGATTAAGTATCTAGTCGAAAAATGGGCAGACTACTCTCTTGTATCTATCCGAAATTTTAAAATAGGAATTTAGTCTTCTGCTTTTATTGTATTTGGACTCGCAGTTGTTGGATATTCTGTAATGTTTGCCAAAAGACCTCTTTGTATAAACAACTACTACATAATTTGAAGGTAATGTAACGAGCAGAACGCGTCACTTTTCCTGCAATTTTGATGAGTTGACCGCGGATTGTTTCCATCGTTTGATTGCGCACTTTTTTGGGTAAACATATTCTCTGAAACCAATTATGAAAGTTATAGGCCAACACCGCCATTTGGAAAACGCTGCGATTACTTTACTGGAAAGCCAAAAGAACGATTGAGGATATGTGCAAAGACTCATGGCGCTGCGAGCAACAGCGTCATAAAGAATTTCAAATGGTATGATTAGTTAGCATTTTTATGTTTAAGACTTTTGGGAAATATACAGAGTAAAATAATTATAGATATTGATAATTAATTTTGGATCTTCACCAAAACACGTTCTTGACCCGATTTAATACTGAATCATTTCTTTATTGCACTCGATTAAAATGCGCTGTCTGTAGCACTACGGATTACGTGTAAAGTAATGTCGACGTTGCAACGCTTTGATTTTATTGTTTTTTCCTTCGGCTGCGGCGTTCGTAAAGCGTAGTTGATGATTAGAGCCTGATGAAATCTCAGACATGTACAAATCACGCTGTGCAATTGAGCTGTTTTTCAAATGGATCAAGCAGCATCTCAACATTAAAAAGTTCTATGGTCAAAGCAAGAACGCGATTTACAACCAAGTGTTCATTGCCCTCATTGTATTTTGCTTGAATGTTTTAGCTCAAATTGAAACCAATAGTAAACGAAAAATCCTGCAAATCAGAAGATATTTAAGGGCTTCTTTATTGAAACCAGCCTACATCTGGCTTCGAAAAATCGAAGGAAAAGCTGTTTCATAAAACGCAAACTGTCGTTGTCGCACACGTATAATTGTGAATAAAAACCAAATGGATGGAGTCACCTTTATTGAATTGTTTCCTTCTTTGTATATTCAAAACTAGTGATGTTTAGTCTGTGTAAAATTACTTGTAATGCTTTTTGGTTGTAATAATACAACCTCTGAAAGTACTGAGATAGAATTGAGTCCTGAACAGCAAAAGCAAATTCGTGATAAAATGGCAAAAAAATTGAATAATCTTGATCGAGAAGTCTAAGTTGCATTGAAAAAAGACGGAGACTTTCCAGAGGGAGAATATAGTCAATTTAAAAATCAATTTCGTCCTATTATTTAGACAATTATAAATTTAATCTAGAAGAATTGAAACGGCACTTAACCAATTAGATTATCTAACAATTCTTTCTGTTCTTTTGATATTATTTCAGATTCTCCTAATCGATACATCAATCCGGCGTAATCATTACTAGAGGCAGCAGCTTAGATTGATGGTTCCTTTGCTCGCGGCAGAGATGCGCTTGAATTCTGGATTTCAACTCTTGTATGCTGAAAGGCATGCCGATATAGTCATCTCCGCCGATAGCGATTCCTCCAATACAATCCGCTTCTTCGGAACGTGCGGTTAAGGACAAAATAGGGCATGTTACCTTATTCCGTATGATTTGACACACTTCGAGCCCATCCAGATAAGGCATCATAAGATCAAGAATAATCAGATTGGGTTTTTCTCCAAGTTTATTGAATACTTCCTTGCCGTCATAAGCAACACGAACTTCGAAACCTTCATCCCGCAGCGCATCTCGCATAAACTCTACGATTTCCTTCTCATCGCCGGCAATCAATATTTTTTCTCTCCTCTCGCCTGTCTACTTTCTAGTCTTGCCGTCTATAAAATTCATTTTCCCTGATGGCATGCTAAAAATCCCCCTGGAGTGACATATACAGTTGATTGCTGTACGTGTCCACTTCAAGGGGAGCGATTAAACTTGCGGGTGTAGTCCTTACTTTATATAGCTAAGCCGATGTACGGTCCGAACTCAGCTGAACAGGTTTTCCCACAAAGCGAATCGATTGCCGTAAAAAATAGATTTTCTTTCTATTGGTCCCTCATCGTGTTACTTGAAAGAGGAGGTTCCAACGCGGCTTTGGGACTCAAACAATTAAGTTCTATATCGTTAGAACTTCGTAGTCGGCTCCTTCACTTTATCAAAGACGATAATGCCGTCATACTGTTCTTTAGGAACAAACCTCATTGACATCGGTCTAATAATCTCGGATGTCATTCCGTCCTCGGCAGCATAAATTGGCTTGAACATCCAAGCGTTATTTTTATTCGACGATTTGTGCTTGGATAGATCGGCGAATGCAACCTTATAGCCGCTCTGCATGATCAGATGTTCTAAGCTTCCCTTTGGCATAGGCTTGATATTAAAGAGCTTCTGAGTAAAGATCGTACTTGCTTTTCCGCTATTCATATACAGACCCAACACATATGCCTTATTTTTTAGCTTTTTGTGAAGCAGTTCTCCCATGCTCGTGAAACTGTTTATCCATTTTCCTGTTCTTTCGTAGCGATTTTGGAAGTATTCTTCGCAAGATGGTCGTTATGCGCCCATAAAATCACTTTTTTACCTGGGTATATCACTTTTATTAACCACTCCACGTTGTCAGCCATAATACGATCTCTGAATTCATAACCTTCCTTAGTACTGTACATCATCATTTCGATAAACTTGATGCGATCTTCCAGCGTTTTCACAGCGATATCAACCATATGAGGATTTTTTGGATATGCCGCCGCGAGCTGTTCTTTGTTATTTTTTATGAACTGGATCAATGCCTTGTATTTCGGTACGTATTCATCTTTTACTTTCTTAATTTCTTTCTTAGCCTCGGGATTATTATCGTTTTCCATGCCATATTTGTTGAAGGCCGTATATAAATCGGCTATCCCTTGCATTTCAAATTGGATATAATTCTGCCCCTGATCTTTATCTACCTTGGAAATCCAATTCCCGATAAATTGCGTTAAATACCCCGACGTAAACTGCATATCATAGCCCGCAAGGTACAAGGGCTTGTCCGACTCACGCTGCTTCTTAATATAATCGAACAAACCAAGTGTCTCTTTGGAATGCCATATCGGAAAAATAGAGCGCTCCATCATTTCTTTAGAAGTCAAAGAACTGGCATTTTCATAAGCGGCGAAGGAATCGCCAAGCCCCGACTCAAAAGCAATAACATCAAAACCAAGCTCTTCATGCAGATATTTGATCAGCCTTGTTTTGATACTGCTGTATTCTGCGACGCGATGGAAGTTCTCACCGAGGCTAACGACGGTTTTATCCTTCAGTATAGGTTTTAGAAACGCTAAATCCTTGTAATCCTCCGACGTTAGAGATTTAATTTCTCGAATGTTCTTCTTCAGTTCTGTGTTCTTCTGCGAGGTCGCAGAGACATTTAACGGCGACAGTAATAGAGAAATTGCCAGCCCCACTGCCATAACGCTTGTAAATAATTTGGTTGCATTCATTGATCGTTCTCCTCCTTCTAAAACATTGAATAGTTGTCTTATAATGCTCAACCATCGTAACAAGAACTTCTAAGGAATTTATAAAGATAAGAAAAAATGACCTCTTCGTCCATTTTTTTATTACTCAAAATGGACGAAGAACGGCGACAGTTACAAAAAGAATTGGATGAAATGAAGGGCAAATAAACTGGATATCATTTTGGAAGAATAGGAAGGGGGACAATGTTCATAGTATAAGAGCTTCATAATGCAAATCTGATTCATGCGGTATATACTTTAAAATAAGGTTATTATTGTAATTTTAATAAGGTATTTTCTATTTGCATTTAGGCTGTGTTTAAGAAGACGAATGTTGATTTTTTTTTTATGAGCTAACAGGGTGAGTTTTTTAGTACTTTTATCAAATGTGTGATATATGGCTTGATGTATGCTACTACAAAGAATCATGGTATCTCTCTATCAATTGCAGATGGTGTACCTGCACTCATTGATATCTTTTTACAGGGGATCAGAAGAATAACTCCTTAAATGTCATAATCTGTTGGGGCTTAACAGTGTGGTAACCTGGGATTTTGGACTGGTAGTTAATAGTCATTGAGAACGAATAAACGAAGTATGTCGAAGGGGGATCAATGATGTTGAAAATTGCAAAGGATGCAGGTATTTATGCTGTATTCTGCTTTGTTTTAATAATTTCATATAAACTTATTTTTCGTTTTAAAGACATTGCAGATATTTTTGAGAGAGGACTTGAGATGGGGATAGCAGTTTTTCTGGGCTTTTTACTTCTATTATATATAATTATTTTTATAATATTAGTAATGAAAAAAGAAATTACATAGTCAAAGAATCTCAAAAGTAATCAAAATGATTGAGATAAGACGTGTAAGGGTTTTATTAGTTGGTTCAATCGGTACCAGTCACGTTAGTTTAAACAATTGGTACAATTCAGCCCCTGATTCCTACGAATCAGGGGCTTTTTCTTGCTCTTTAAGACATGAATATTCAGATAAGTAACAAACAAGCCACTTTCCGCAACAAACGAAAAGAGTTCGGCAACAATCACAAAATTGATCCAAGTTGTAAAAATAATCCAAATTAAAATACCATTGGAAAGTAAGAAACGTATAAATTGATCAAATAGTTATGAAGTGTTTATATTTCTAGCACTTACTTCAAGACTATTGTAAATGTAGAAAAAAAGTGAAACATAAAGAAAATCCTCTAATAGTTTCATAATATCCGAGTATGCTAATAGGTATTTTGTTTTTTAAATATTACATATATTTACTTGTTTCACAAAAATAGTTTTAAATATAAAGCAAGTGATAATGTGTTATATAGGACAATATAATTATAATTTAGAATATTCAGAATTCGACAATTTTCGCTATTTACTAGCTAAATTTGTAATGGTACATTTTGGATACCTAATAAAATGTAAAATTATTGGGGTTTAAATTTATAAGAGAGGAGAGTAGTTTTATTATTTCACTATTTGAAAAAGGGGAGAAGCGAATGAAGAAAATTCGAAGATTTAGAAAGAGTGTAGTAATTGGTTTGGTTTCTCTATTAACGGTTTCTAATGTTGCTTTTGGCACTAATATTACAAAAGCTGAAACGAGTGAAATCGACAAGTTAGTTAAAATCCAAAAACCCGACAAAAAAATTGAAGATGTCTCTTATGATTATAAGGATAGTGATATTGTAAGGGTAATCGTTGAGTTAGAAGGAGACCCAGCTATCAACTACTCTACTAAAAGGGGTATAAGATATAAAGATTTAGAGACAGAGAAGAAAACAGAATTGCAAAAAGTTGTGAAGGAAGAGCATTCTGAATTCATCTCGGATGTAAAAGAAGAAAAAATTGAATTTGAAGTGGAAAATACCTTCACTACTGTTGTTAATGGAGTCAGTGGAGAAATTGAATTTAGTCAGATCGAGGAGCTTGAAAAGCTACCGAATGTTGAAGCGGTGAGCATCGTAAATGAATATAAAAGACCAACTGAAAAACCTACCATGCTCTCGAGTAAAGATATGGTTGAAGCAATTCAAACTTGGAATGCTGGTTATGATGGGAAAGGCATGGTTGTAGGTATTATTGATACAGGAATTGACTATGAACATAAAGATATGCAATTACAGGATGATAACAAACATAAATTAACTAAAACAAAAGTGAATGGCCTAGTTCAAGCAGGTAAACTTCCTGGGCAATTTTATAATGTTAAGGTCCCTTACGGCTATAACTATGCCGATAAAAACAGTGAAATTCTAGATCTTGGTCCTGATGCCTCAATGCATGGTATGCATGTAGGAGGTACTGTAGGAGCAAACGGCGATGAAAATGGAAATGGTATTAAAGGGATAGCACCAATGGCTCAGTTATTGGCACTTAAAGTGTTCGGTAATGACCCAGCGATGCCATCAACATTTGGAGATATTTATATCAAAGCTATTGATGATGGAATTATTCTTGGTGCAGATGTCTTGAATATGAGTTTAGGCTCAACAGCAGGCTTTGCTGATTCAAATAGTCTAGAACAAAAAGCCGTTGAAAGAGCAGTAGAGAATGGTGTATTAATGTCCATTTCTGCCGGTAATTCAAGTCAGTTTGGAGCTAATTATACAGAAAATCCCTTAGCAACAAATCCTGATATTGGACTTGTTGGAGCTCCTAGTCTTGCACCTAGTTCAATATCGGTTGCATCTCTTGAGAATGACAAGCTTACTTTGGATCAGATGTCACTGAAAATTGGTTCTGAAACTCTTCCAATTGCTTATAAAAAGCAATCTTCCCCATTGCCTCTTGAAGTATTTGGCAAAGGTGTTGGAAAAGATGTTATCTACGTTGGTGATGGCGGTCAAGCTCAATATACTGGTAAAAATGTAAAAGGGAAAGTGGTATTCGCAGTCAGATCAGCTGCAAATCCTAATTATGGAGAAATTCAACTACAAGCTGAAAAAGCAGGTGCAGCAGGTGTCATTATTAGAGGAACCGCAGCACATGGTGATTATGTCAGTATGGCATTAAATAATCCAACTATTCCATTCGTTACTTTAAGTGTAGCAGATGGTACTAATTTGGAAACAAAACTTAAAGCAGCAGGTGGAGTCGGTAAGGTGGAGTTTAGTGGGAAAATGACTACAGTCATCAATGGCTCTGCTGGAAAAATGTCGAACTTTAGTTCTTGGGGCGTCGCACCGGGCCTTGAGATGAAACCTGAGATTACAGCCCCAGGAGGACAAATTTACTCGACACTCAATAATGACCAGCATGGTGTCATGAGTGGTACATCGATGGCTGCTCCTCATGTAGCAGGTGGTGCAGCACTAGTCCTGGAAAAGGTTCAAGAATTGTTCCCAAGTTTAAAAGGTGCAGATAAAGTAAAACGCGCGAAAACAATTCTTATGAATACAGCTAAAATTGTTACTGATCCAGCGACTAGTGGTATTGCTTACTCACCACGTCTACAAGGTGCTGGAATAATGCAATTGAATGCAGCTGTCACAACTCCGGTATATGTTGAAGCGAAGGATACAAAAGAAGGTAAAATTGAACTGAAGGAAATTGGCAAGGACAAGTTCAGCATGACTGTTACGGCTACAAACTTTAGCGATGAAAAAGTTACTTATAATGTAGACGCCTCTGTTTTAACTGATGCGACTTCAGGTTCAGAAGAAACAGCAAGCAATGCTTTAAAGGAACAAGTTATTAAAGACGCAGTAGTAACGATTGATACGCCGCAGGTTACATTATTTGCTGGGAAATCTAAAGATATTACTGTTGAAGTAGATCTTAGTAAGGCTAATACAGCATTAGAAAACATTCAAAAGAACGGTTACTTCGTTGAAGGATTTATCACGCTTACAAATAAATCACAGGACATAGTATTCCCGGACTTATCTGTTCCTTACCTAGGCTTTAAAGGCGATTGGAATAAGCCACCAGTATTAGATCAAATGATCTTTGACACTGGTTCTTATTATAAAAAATCAGGAATGTTAGATGGAGAAGGTTATTATCTTGGATACAATCCATTTACTAAAAAATATAGTAAAAGTTTAATTGCTATTTCTCCAAATGGAGATGGCAAAAATGAAGCGGTAGCTCCAGTTCTGTCTTTCTTGCGGAATAGTAAAACGGTTGAATACGCTATTACTGATGAAACTGGTAAAATATTACGAAAGCTTCGAACTGATAAAGAACAGCGCAAAAATTATCACAATGGTAAATCAGCTGGCTCTATCTATTCTTATAAACCAAACTATACAGAATGGGATGGAAAACTGAGTAACAAAGTGGCTGCTGATGGAACATATTATTATCAAGTAAAAACACAGGTCGATTTTGGCGGTAAAGAACAACAAGTAACTAAAATTCCTGTCATTGTTGATAACACAGCACCGGTTGTTTCAAAACTATCTTTCAGCAAAAAAACGGGTACTCTTTCTTTCAATGCTACTGATAAAGGTAGTGGATTACAATATATTGAAGTTTATGTAAATGGTAAACTCTCAGGTTCAGTAAATCCTGGTACAAGCAGTGAATTTAAATTAAACGTAGGGAAAATTGAGGGTGAAGGGAAAATCAAAGTTGTAGCATATGACTATGCGAATAATCATAGTGGACAAGATATATCAGGTCCTGGAGATAACACAATTCCATTTATCATATCTGACACACCAGAAGCACAAGGTGTTTATGATACTCGTGAAGTACCTTTCTCTGGCTATGTAACAGATGCATCTCAAGTAGATTACTTGAAAATCAAGGGCGATAAATTAAACCCTACATCACAAGATATAAAATTAAAGTATAACGAAGTAACAAAACAATATGAGTTTGCAACACATATTACATTCACAGAAGATGGTGTCCATGATATTTATATCGAAGGTGCAGATAAAGTTGGAAATAAAATTGAATTTAGACGACAAGTAATTATAGATACGCAGGCACCTACACTATCTGTAAGCAATCTTCCAGATAATAACTTTGTTTCTACTAGTGGTGAAGGACCAATTAAAGTACCAGAAAGTAAAGACCCTATCGATGCTACAGAAAATAAAGACGTAATTGATGCCCCAGAAAGTAAAGACGTAATTGATGCTACTGAAAATAAAGATCCTAAAAAGGCTGCTGATGATAAAGGGCCAGTTGATACTACTGATAGTAAAGATCCTATCGATACTCCCGATAGTAAAGAGCCAATTGAAGTTCCAGAAAGTAAAGACACAAAAGAAACGGATGAAAATAAGGATCCTAAAAAGGCTACTGACGGTAAAGACCCTATTGTCACAGTATCAATAGCAGATAACTTTGATGACTTACGTTTGTTAGTCAATGGCAGTGAAGAATTTACCAAATCATTCGACCAACCATATGAAATGAGATCTTTCACTAAAGATATACAAATTCCATTAGAATTAAAAGATGGTAAAAATGAATTTGTCTTCGAGGTTAAAGACCTTGGTGGTCATGTGACTAAGAAAACGATTGCTATTTACAAAGGTGATAATGTAAAAGCACCGTATGTAAAATCATTAGAGCTTTCAAATGGTGGTGGCAATGTAACAGTTGAAAATCCTGCGCACATTATTGCAGAGGCTTCGGAATCAATCGTTTGGGAAGCAAAAGTTATCGATTCAGAAGGGAAAGTAACGGATCTTGAACCTTTTGAAGGAGAAACGTATGAAGGTACATTTACACCTGATATTCTGGCTGAAAGCGGTAGTTATAAATTATCAATTGGTGCTGCTGGTAGTACTGATAGTGAGAGGATTGAGACTGAATTTACCGTTTCAAATTATCCTGCAAGCCTTGAATCTGTTTTAACAACCGATTCAAAAGGTGAAAAAACGTCTGCCTTTACATCAGATAGTAGTGTCAGCATAAAAGCAAGCCTAAAAAACCAAGGAAACAGCAGTTTAAAACCTACAGTTGCCTTCCAAGTAAAAGATGAAGAGGGAGCAGTTGTTTACTTTAAAGAAGTGGATTCTACGACAGTTAATAGCAAAGCAAAAAATCGTTTTGTAGTAGATGTGCCACTAGAAACATTTGAAAAAGGAAAGTACACTGTGGAAGTGTTTGTATGGGATAACGATGACATCCCTATTCCACTAGCAGAATCGAGCAACATCGGATCATTTACGGTCAATTAATTCAAAAGAAAGAGAGGGGGGCAATAGTTGCCTCCCACCCTCTTATCTACCAATATGGGAGTGAATGTTTTGAAAAAAAGCCTAATTACTAGCTTAATAGCTACTTTCTTATTTTTAAATGCAATACTTCCGGCTTCAGCAGCTAGTATTGTAAAGATTACTGTCAGTACTGATGCCGAACAATATACTTCTGGAAATGTGATAAATGTTTCAGGAACGGTATTAAAGGACGAGAAAGCAGGGAAGGGAACTTCTCCGATGCTGCAAGTGAAAAAAGATAATACAATCGTTGAATCTTACCAATGGAAAGATTCTGAAATCGGCGCAAATGGTGAAATTTCTAAAACCATAAATCCTAAGAAATACGAAAGTGGATATTATACGATTCAACTTTCTGCAAAGGGTACAGACCTTACTTCCGTATCTGTTGAAGTGGTTTCTACAATAAATAAACCAGATCCGAGCAAACCAGATCCGAGCAAACCAGATCCGAG